>NZ_JBDVGW010000001.1:0-11452 GCF_039940335.1 Marinomonas sp.
TGCTGACTTGCTGACTTGCTGACTTGCTGACTTGCTGACTTGCTGACTTGCTGACTTGCTGACTTGCTGACTTGCTGACTTGCTGACTTGCTGACTTGCTGACTTGCTGACTTGCTGACTTGCTGACTTGCTGACTAATAATACTTTAAGCTAGGCATTGTCTAAGCTAAATGCTCAAATGCTCAAATGCTCAAATGCTCAAATGCTCAAATGCTCAAATACTCAAATACTCAAATGCTCACTATTATTCACCCAAAACAATAAATTGCCATTTTTAATCCACTCATTTTGCTGATGAATATCCTAATGCCAACATTCTAAATCAATAGAATAAATTAGATAAAATTTAGCCATAATTTATTAATAGATTAGCTTTAAGGCTTAGCAAATATCTGCATTAAAAAAGGGTGCCTAAGCACCCTCTTCTTTTAACTAATCCATTTAGGTCTAAGCTACGTTTGTATCAGCGTTCAGCTTTTTGTTTATCAGCACCATGATAAGCCCGATTAGTGATAGCCCTGCTGCTGCGGTGGGAATCCATGCATAGCTAAGGCCGATGCTGATCACCAAGCCACCTAACGCAGCGCCTAATGCATTACCTAGGTTGAAAGCGCCAATATTAATAGAAGAAGCCAGACTTGGCGCCGCCGCCGCTACCTTCATAACCTGCATCTGTAATGGCGGACCACTACCAAAGATAACGGTTCCCCATAGCAATACTGTAATAGCAGCACCAATAACGGTTGTGGCGGTGAAACTAAACACTAACAAGACCAGTACCTGTAAACCCAGAAAAACATACAAGGCTAAGTTCGGCGACTTATCTGTGAGTTTACCGCTAAGGTAATTACCTAAGGTGAAGCCTATTCCAGTTAAGCCCAACATAATAGCAACCGCATTATCAGAAGCTTGCGCCAAGGTCTGCATGATAGGTGTAATGTAGGTGTATAAAGTAAACATAGAGCCTGCACACATAACTGTTGTGGCAAAAGCACGCAATGCAGATGGCTGCATAATGACTTTAAGTTCACTTTTTACATTCACTTTTTCGGGTGGCGCAGTATTCGGCAAGTTTTTATTAAGGCCATACATAGCAACCAGGCCAAGTGCAGCGGTAACCGCAAAGGCTAAACGCCAATCAAATTGCTGACCCAGCCAAGTGGTAAAAGGCACACCGACTATATTAGCAATGGTTAAACCAAGGAAAATGGCAGCAACCGCAGAACCTCGTTTATGCAAAGGTGCAAGATTCATCGCCACCACAGCGCCAATACCAAAGAAGGCACCATGAGATAAGCTGGTGATAACCCGAGAAATCAGAAAGGTTTCATAATTAATCGCTAGCGCAGAAAACACATTGCCAGACACAAAAATCATCATAAGAATCAACAAGGCTGTTTTATGACTGTATTTGTTAAGGAACAAAGTGATCAACGGCGCGCCAACCATAACACCTATGGCATACGCACTGATCAACATACCTGCCGCAGGTATAGAAGCTTCTACGCCTTCTGCAATAACGGGTAACAAGCCCATCGGCATAAACTCCGTCGTGCCTAAGCCAAATGTTCCTAAGGCTAGGGCAAAAATACCCCATTGATATGCTTGCATGTACTCTCCATTATTTACTGTGTGTCGCGATATGATGAACGCAAAAAAATAAGCCAAGAATAATTCTTAGCTTATTTGAGTTAGATGTCTAAATTGTGATTTTTAGCGGCAAATTAATGCAGCTTAAGTTTTGGCTTTACTACCTTACCGATTTTCTGTGCTGCCATGATAACAGTGGCTTTTACCCAACCATGAATGGCGATCAAGTGCAGTCTGTACAAGGAAATGTAAACAAAGCGCGCTATACGCCCTTCCACAAACATAGAACCACCTGTTAAGTTACCCATTAAGCTGCCCACGGTACTGTAACTACTTAGATTTACCAATGAGCCGTAGTCTTTATAAACGTATTCTTTTAGAGCTTCACTACGGAAAGAGGCTTTAATATTATCAAATACGAGGCTCGCCATCTGGTGAGCAGATTGGGCTCTGGGTGGAACAAAAGAACCATCAGGTTGTTTGCAAGCACAGCAATCGCCAATCACGTAAATATTATCAAAAGCGGCCGTTTGTAATGTGCCTTTCACTAATACTTGATTACTACGGGTGGTTTCGAAGCCTTTAATATGACCTACGAAATCTGGTGCCTTAACCCCTGCCGCCCAAATCATTAAGTCCGCATCAATGGTTTTCTCATCTGCTGTTTCAAAGCCACCATCAAACGCCTGAACTACGCGAGTACTCTGGCTAATGGTCACACCTAAACGGCTAAGCTCTTTACTGGCCAACATGGCAACACGGTCAGGCAAAGCGGGCAATATGCGAGGGCCAGCTTCAATTAACTCCACATGGACTCGCTTACCAGACATATCCGGCATACCGTAGGCTTTCAACATATCCGCAACATGGAAAAGTTCTGCAGATAGCTCGACACCCGTAGCACCACCGCCGACAATGGCGATTTTAAGCTTTTCATCGGCACCAGCTTGATGAACTCGTAAAAAGTGATTCAACAAAGCCTGCTGAAAGCGCTCGGCCTGTTTGTGAGAATCTAAGAAATAACAATGCTCTGCAACACCTGGCGTACCGAAGTCATTACTAACACTACCTATCGCCATGATGAGAATGTCATAGTCCAGTGTTCTTTCAGGCAAGATCACATGTCCTTTTTCATCAGAAAGAGCATCCAAGGTCAGTTTTTTAGTCTCCCCATCAACATCGATCAGAGTTCCAAGTTGGAATTGGTAATGATGCTTAGCGGAATGAGCTCGGTAATTAAGGCCATCGTTATTGATGTCCAAAGAACCTGTCGCGACTTCATGTAGTAATGGTTTCCATATATGAGTTCGACTGCGATCGATCAAGGTGATTTCAGCTTGACGCTTTTTGCCGAATGCATGACCAAGCTTGGTTACCAATTCTAGGCCGCCTGCTCCACCACCCACAACAACGATTTTTTTCATATTAATCCCCAAAAATTTAAGCTATTTGCAAAACCATGATTAGGGCTTTGCAAATAGCTCAAGAAAGCGACATCTAATAGCGTCGCTTTGCTAGAAGCTTATCCAATGTATTAGCAAAGGCCATTCTATCCTTTTGATTAAAAGTGTCTGGTCCCTGGGTTTGGACGCCAGAAGAGCGCATTTGCTCCATAAAATCACGCATGCTAAGACGTTGGCGGATGTTCTCTCGAGTATACAGCTCACCACGTGGATTAATGGCCAAGGCACCTTTTTCAATCACATCTGAAGCCAAAGGGATATCTGCTGTGATCACCAGATCATCCTCATTGATTTGCTCAACAATATAATTATCTGCCACATCAAAACCGGAACTGACAACTTTACGCTCAATCCACTTAGAAGGCGGGATAGCGATGGCTTGGTTCGCTACCAGAATACAAGGTATTTCTACTCTTTCTGCAGCACGAAATAAAATGGTTTTTATGACGTTTGGGCACGCATCTGCATCGACCCATAGGCGCATAATTCTCTCCTTTTAAGCAAAGGGCTATTATCAAACATGCCACTGGCTAAATCCAGTATTGAGTATAAAGAAAAGGGCCACAATATTGTGGCCCTTAGTGGTAAAAAAATGATATTAAAATCACATATTTGGGTAATTTGGCCCGCCTGCACCTTCTGGAGTTACCCAAGTGATATTTTGAGACGGATCTTTTATATCACAGGTTTTGCAGTGCAAGCAGTTTTGCGAGTTAATCTGCAGTTGTGGCGTTTCGTCACCCTCAATAATTTCATAAACACCTGCTGGACAGTATCGTTGAGCGGGCTCATCGTATATGGGTAAGTTTTTCGATATTGGCAAATCCGCGTCTTTGAGTTTGAGATGGCAAGGCTGATCCTCTTCATGGTTGGTGTTTGATAAAAACACCGAAGACAAACGATCAAAACTCAATAAACCATCCGGTTTTGGGTAGTTCGGCGCTTTATGCTGGTCTGCAGGTTCAAGAGTTGCATGATCTGGTGTGAGATCCTCAAAGCGCAATGGCAAGCTTCCCGCAAAGATATTTTGATCCAACCAGTTATAGGCGCCACCCCAGAAAGTCCCCAACTTGTGCATCGCTGGTACGAAGTTTCTAGACTGCTGCAACTCTTGGCCTAGCCAAGAATTGGCTAGCTGAACATCGAAAGATCGAATAATTTCATCACCCTGCTCACTGCCTAAGGCTTCGATAATGGTTTCTGCGGCGAGCATACCACTCTTCATTGCGGTGTGGGTGCCTTTGATTTTAGCGGGATTTAATGTGCCTGCGTCACAGCCAATGACCAAACCGCCAGGAAAATTCATTTTAGGTAATGAAGACCAGCCACCTTTCGCTATGGCTCGAGCACCATACGAAACACGCTTAGCGCCTTTAAGGTGTTCCGAGATTAACGGGTGGTGCTTGTAACGCTGAAACTCTTCATAAGGGCTTAAGTGTGGGTTTTTGTAGTTTAAATCCATGATTAAACCTACCACCACCTGATTGTTTTCTAAGTGGTATAAGAAACCGCCGCCACTGGCTTCTTTACCTAAAGGCCAACCAGCAGTATGAATCACTGTACCTGGCTTACTTTGCTCTGCCGGTACGTCCCATAGTTCTTTGATGCCAAGCCCATAATGTTGCGGGGCTTGGTTTTCATCCAGCTTATATTTAGCGATAAGCTCTTTACCAAGATGTCCTCGACAGCCTTCGGCAAACACTGTGTATTTTGCTTTAAGCAGCATTCCGGGCATGTAGCCTGATTTTTCATCACCGTTAGCGCCGACACCCATGTCTCCAGTGATGATACCTTCCACTTCACCTTGTTCGTTATACGCTAAGCTGGCGGCGGTAAAGCCAGGAAAGATCTCAACGCCTAAAGATTCGGATTGCTCTGCCAACCAACGACATAGGTTTCCTAAACTAATAATGTAATTACCGTCATTGTGTAAGGTTTTTGGAACCATCCAGTGGCTCATTGCAGAAGATCTATCGGCACTGGACAGCCAATGTAATTCATCAACATTGACCTTGGTATGCAGTGGCGCACCAAGCTCTTGCCAGTTTGGGAAGAGTTCAGATAAGGCGGTGGCTTCCACCACAGCACCCGATACTATATGGGCACCAATTTCTGAGCCTTTTTCCACTAAGCAAACGCTCAGCTCTTGCTCTCTTGCTTGCGCTTGTTGCATTAAACGACAAGCAGTAGAAAGTCCCGCTGGTCCACCACCAACGATGACTACATCAAATTCCATCACTTCTCTATCAGTCATATGCGCCTTCCAATTCTTTATAATTATAATGTTAGCTCTTGCCAGATTTAGCGCTCAAAACTCGATGTCGTTAAATCCGCCATTGAATCCTGCCCAGATGCAATGGTTTGGGCGTGCATGTGAGCACGAGGCAACACATGATCACAATAAAAATTAATTGAGTGCAGCCAAGAGTTTTTTTGCTCTTCACCCATTTGTTGATTTTCTAAGCATAGTTTTTGAGCTCTAATCTGTAACCAGCCACCGATCACATAGCCACACATCATCATGTAAGCATAGGCTGAACCTGTCCCTTCATTGGTGTCACGCTGCATTATATCTAAACAGTTTTTAGTCGCATGACGTGCCACAGCAATAGAGCTAGTCAGTTTTGCCACATTGCTTTGTAGGGCCTCTTGCCCATAATTTTTCAGCTCTTGCTCCATCTCATCGAGCAAAAAGTACATTTGTTCACCTTTATCAAAGTGTAACTTACGTCCGATAAGATCAATGGCTTGTATACCGTTTGTACCTTCATAAATAGGTAGAATACGAGCATCTCTTGCGTGTTGAGCAACACCAGTTTCTTCAATAAAGCCCATTCCGCCATGGATTTGAATGGCCAAAGAAGTGATTTCTTGAGCTTGCTCAGTGATCCAACCCTTTACAATTGGTGTGTATAGAGCGGTGCGTTTAATCGCAGCCTGCTGAACTTCTCCAGAAGCTAAATGAGACAGATCATTCTCTACGGCGGCAAGGTAAATGAGGCTTCGCATCGCATCAATTTGAGACTTCATCATCATTAACATACGACGTACATCCGCATGCTCAATAATGGCAGCTTTACCGGATCGGTCAGCATTCATACCTTGCTTGCGCTCTTTTGCATAGCTTAATGCTTGCTGATAAGCCCTTTCCGAAATGCCAAGACCTTGCAAGCCTACGCCTTGTCTAGCGTTATTCATCATAGTGAACATGGCTTTTATGCCTTCGTTGGCCTGCCCTACTAGATAACCAATGGCTCCTGCTTTATCACCAAAACTCATGACACAAGTCGGTGAGGCATGAATGCCCATTTTATGTTCAACTGATACTACCTGAACATCGTTACGTTGAGCAGGCTGACCATTATGATCCAGTAAGAATTTCGGCACGATAAATAATGAAATCCCCTTCACTCCTGCAGGGGCGTCTGGAAGACGTGCCAGCACCAGATGAACTATGTTGTCACTCATCTGATGGTCACCCCAAGTGATAAATATTTTTTGCCCTTTGATTTTAAAGTGGTCCTCTCCGGGTGTTGCTTTACAAGCGATAGCGGCGAGATCAGAGCCTGCAGCAGGCTCAGTCAAGTTCATGGTTCCAGTCCACTCACCTGTTAGCATTTTAGGAATGTAACACTGCTTCAGTTCTTCACTTGCATGGGACTCAATCGCTTCGATCGCCCCTTGACTTAACAAAGGGCAAAGTGAGAAAGCCAAGTTAGCGGCTTGAACACCTTCATTCACTGCGGTTGCTAAACTTGAAGGCAAACCCTGCCCACCAAACTCTGGGTTACCTGCAAGTGCTAACCAGCCTGATTCTCGGTAGGTGTGGAAAGCTTCTTTGAAACCATCTGCTTCATAGACCTCACCTTGGTCTACGCGTGAACCTTGCTGGTCACCTGAAGCGTTAATTGGAGCAATGACTTGCTCACTTAATTTACCCGCTTCACTTAAAATGGCGTCTAATAATTCAGAATCTAATGGCTCTTCTAAATAGGGGGATAAGCGTTCAAGTTTAGCGATAGACTGCAGGCTAAATTGAATGTCGTTTTGCGGATATTGGTATTCGCTCATTTTTTATTCTCCAAATTATTATCCGAGCGGATGATGACTTATAGAATGGTAAAATGGAGCGAATCACTCAATAACATTTCTAGCCTATATTTCTGACAAATACATTCACTAGAAAATTAAATGGTTTGTTATGTGGTGGTTTAAGAGGTTTTCATGCCTTTGTCAAACTTCAAATATTCCTCACTTTTACGGTATTCACCTGGTGTCATACCGGTCCATTTTTTGAAGGACCTAAAAAACGCACTGGGTTCGTCGAAGCCCATTAAGCCTGCGATATCATTAATACTTAAACGTGGCACATTCATATAAGTAATGGCCGCTTCTTTACGTGACTCATCTTTAATTTGTTGGTAAGACGTTTTCTCTTCGTTTAATCGACGTCTTAGCGTGGAGACACTCATATTTAGCCCGCTCGCCACTTCGTCGGCACTGGGCATTTCGCGGGAGAAGTCTTTTCCCAAGATCGCCATCACTCGAGATTTCAAGCTGTTATCGTTTTCTACCATGACCAATAATTGATATGGTGCGGTTTTCAAGAAGCCTCGTAAGCTATCTTCTGTTTGTACTATAGGCATATCTAAGTAACTGGCAGGAAAGACCAATGCATTAGCATGTTGGTTAAACTTCACTTCCGATTGAAACAAGGTTTTATCGTATTCCACATCATCTGGGCGCTCGCTGGTGAAATAAGCCGCTTTTAAGGCAAGACGTCGCCCAATTAACCAGCATATAAAATGATGCCACATGGACAAAGTAGTTCTCAGCTGCTCCTTCGACTCAGGCTTTAGAATGCTTTCAGCTTCGTCGTGCATAGATTCAATAGGAGCAAAGGTCACCAAAGCAAAGCGGCCTTTCTTAATCAGCACTGGTTTGATGGTGGGGCCACGACAAATTTCATAAAAATCACTGCAACGATACAAAGCATGGGCCAGCGAGCGTGCATGTATAATACTTAAGCACATCATCCTAAACGCACCGTTCGGAACTTTACCGCCACTTAGCATACCAAATGATTCGTCTTGCATTAGCCACATGATTTTTTGGTAAAGCATGCCGTATTGATAAGCAGGAAAACCTTGCCCTTCAAGAAGGTCTTGTTCGTGAAGGTCTAAACTTTCTAATAACGCCTTCCTATCAAGCCCTTGGTTTTCAACCGCTTGTAATAAGTAACGTACGCTTGACATAGGAACGGTGACTTTATCATTCATAAAATACTACTTAAGTAAGGAATAGGTCGATCTGCCTGACAATTTTAAAAGCATAAAAAAAAGGCTGCAAGCGCAGCCTTTATTTTTAAATAACACGATAAGCCTACTGTTCTTCTGAAAAAGCGGACAATAGCTCATCGGAAGACAAGGTATCTGTGTCAGGGTCAATGCCATGCTGCTTGATTTTTAATGCAGTGGCTTTTTTTGCCTCATGCTCTTCATCAACAGGTTTAACGAAGACAAATCGTCTAGGGCGAGTTGCTACAGCCGCCTCTTCTTTTTCAGGAAGCAGACCTAATCTTTCAAGTTTTTTGTGTGCTTGATCTTTGCGAGCTTTCGCTTTTTTAGTCGCAAAACGACGAACTGATGAAGCTTTACGAGCTTTATTTTGCTCTTTCATCATTTCTTTAGAACCGGTTTTACCCAGTTTGCCACGCATAGTGCGTGATTTTTTAGTACGAGCCATAATTTCCTCTCTCTATCGCCGCGCATTGTAACAGCACATAGTGATAAGATCACCTATTAGTCAAGCAGTTTACCCATGATAAAGTACAAATGGATCTTCTCGTGTCAAAAATAGCGCATTTTAGTGTATTAATGAGTATTTTTATTAGCACTGCAAGTTTTGCTGAATGTATGGATCTGGCGGCCAAACAGGCGGCAGACCGTGTGGCCGAAAATTATTACCAAGGCAGAGTATTCAAACCGGGTATGGTATTAAAGAAGCATTTACCTAGCTATCGAAAAGAGGTGGTCAGCTATATTCAACGTGGCGAGTATTATTACAATGTATTTTTGTGGGTAGATCGCGAGTGCCAAGTACAAATTATCAAACAGAGTAAGGGCAAATATTAACCCTTACTCTGTCGATTAAAGACTAAGCTTTAGAGGACCCTTTTTTGTCTTCCTCTGTTTTCTTTTCGGCGTCTTCGTCTTCTTCTTCGTCATCCTCTTCTTCGCCTAATTTGGAGATTTCTTCTAGGCGCAAAATAACTTGAGCGGACAAGGTTCCTTCTGGGTATTCACCCTCTTCATTGGCAACGCCTGGCTCTATTCCAGTCAGTAAATGTAAGGCCTCATCTGCTGTTGCAATCGGATAAACATGAAATAAGCCGGCTTCTACTGCGTCGATGATTTCATCGTTTAGCATCAGGTTATTAGCATTGGATTTCGGTATGATAACCCCTTGCTTACCAGTCAACCCTCTGGCATTACAAACGTTAAAGAAACCTTCAATTTTCTCATTCACACCACCAATGGCTTGCACTTCACCGTATTGATTAAGTGAGCCTGTGATCGCTAGGTCTTGGCGTAATGGCACTTGAATCAACGCAGACAATAAACAGCACAACTCTGCTGTCGATGCTGAATCTCCGTCTACATAACCATAACTTTGCTCCATTGCGATGGAGGCAGAAATGTCTAGCGGGTAGCGCTGAGCGTATTTATTACCCAAATAACCTGACAGAATCAACACCCCTTTGGAGTGAATATTTTGACCGAGGTTCGACTCACGCTCGATATCAATGATACCCTTTCCACCTGGGTGAACTGTCGTTGAAATACGTGCTGGCGCACCAAAGCTACTGTCACCAATTTGCATGACTGTGAGGCCATTGATTTTACCTACTGCAAAACCGTCACTTTCCAGTAGCACTGTACCTTCGAGAATTTCCTCAATGATCTTTTCACTGACTCGACCAGTACGGTGTTTTTTTGCTTTTAAGGCACGAGCAATGTGGGACTGTGTAATCAAATCGTCCTTGGCCATTTGGCGAACAAAATCCGCTTCGCCAAGCAATTCAAACACATCACCAATCTTGGCGGCCATTTCCCTTTGATGCTCAGCTAAACGGCTGCTGTATTCGATTAATGCAGCTACGCCATCTCGACTTACATTGGCATATTCTTCTTTGTCGACTCGATCTTTCATAAGACGAGCAAAGGCAATTTCAGATTCTTTGTTGCGCTTCAGCGTATCATCAAAATCCACTAAAACACGGAACATCTCTTGAAAGTCAGGGTCCGCGTCTTGTAATAAATAATATATCTCGCGAGAACCAATCAACACAACTTTCACCTGCAAAGGTAAATCTTGGGGAGACAGGGTCATGGTATTAGTCAGACCCATGTCTGCATAAGGGTGTTCGATTTTTAAGGTTTTATTTTTGAGGGCGCGTTTTAAGGCTTCCCATAAATAGTGATCTGTCAGCAATTTCTCTGCATCTAGAATCAAATAACCACCATTAGCGGCATGTAAGCTACCTGATCGAATTAAGCGATAGCTGGTGATTAACATACCTTGATCACTACTGTGTTCTACCTGACCAAATAAATTACGGTAAGTAGGATGTGGCTCATAAACTACGGGCTGGCCGCTATCGCCATCATGGGTCACCGCAATATTCGGTAAATAAAGCTCTTCGTATAACTGACGACGGGCAATCTCATCACGGTTTTCGCTGGCTTTATCATCCGCCATTTGGTCAATAATCACCTTATCTAAATCCGCACGCATGGCTTTTAGATAGCCTGTTACCGCTTCATCAGAATGGTATTTATCAAACAAAGCTGACATAAGTGGGTCTAGGGCTTGTTGTAAGGTGTTAATGTTTAACTGACGTATTTGCTCATATGTTGCCCGTTTCCACTGAGGGAGACTCAAGAGTTCATCATTTAGCATACCTTCAAGGGTAGAAACCCCTTCTTGGAAAATGTCTCTTTCTTCATCGCTTAATGCGGCAAATTCGTTCTCCTCTAGGGCTTTACCGTCTTTCATTGGAGCGAAGCTGACAGAAGAGGCATCACGAAACATGGCAACACCAACTTTTACTGAAACACGCTCAACTTTGTTTATGGCTGCTTCGTACTGTTCGTTGAAAGCGCGATCTATCACACCTTTTTGCTGCTGATAGCTAGTGTCTTCAAAGGCGGCAGGAAAAGTCACCATAAGACCGTCAATTAAGGTGCGTATCTCTTGTTCAAATACAGCCGCTAAACCAGGTGCAAACTCTAATGCTTTTGGTCTATGGCTTTCTGTGAAGTTGTTTACGTAAGCCCATTCTGTTGGTGCATTACATCGCTTTGCTTCACTTTTCAAATAGCTCATTACGTAGGAAG
>NZ_JBDVGW010000002.1:0-193852 GCF_039940335.1 Marinomonas sp.
AAGCGAATTGACGTGTTTGACGTCTCGTAAGACTTCAATTTTTTTGATCAACCACCAACCAAAGTTAGTAAGTCGATCTTCTGAAGTCTCCAGCGAGCGCCCACACAAATTATCTGATTATCTATTTTAAAGAGCGTTGCCACATCAAGTGCGTGGCTGAGGTCGTGTATAATACAGACATTTTATTGGTGCGCAACCACTAATTTCAAAAAGAGAAAATAAAATTGCTAACGCCACTCTCCCTACCCACTTTAACGAAGCACATTCGCTTTTAAAGCTTTACCTAGATCCGAAAAAGCCGACAATACAGATTCCGTATTGTCGGCTTTTTTAGATACTGAATTAAATTATTGGAATTATTTAATTTCTAACGTTTGCGCTTCAATTCTAGCCTTCCATTCAGCAGGCCCCGTTATATGAACTGAAGTACCCGCAGAATCCACTGCTACCGTTACCGGCATATCGACGACGTCAAACTCATAGATTGCCTCCATACCAAGCTCAGGGAACGCAACTACATCTGCTTTCTGAATGGCTTTAGAGACAAGGTATGCCGCTCCACCAACTGCCATCATATACACAGCACCGAATTTTTTGATTGCCTCAATAGCCACAGGACCACGCTCAGCTTTACCAATCATGCCTAACAAGCCAGTACTCTCAAGCATTTTATGAGTAAATTTATCCATGCGAGTAGAAGTTGTTGGTCCCGCAGGGCCAACCGCTTCATCTTTCACAGGGTCTACTGGACCTACGTAATAGATGAAGCGACCTTTAAGATCAACAGGCAGCTCTTCACCATTGGCCATCATTTCGACCATTTTCTTATGAGCTGCATCACGGCCCGTTAGCATTTTACCATTCAGAAGAATGGTTTCTCCCGGTTGCCATTCACGAACATCTTCTGGGGTTACTTCATCAAGATTAACACGACGAACACTCTCACCAACCTCCCAGGTAATTTCTGGCCAATCATCCAATGACGGCGGCACAAGATCCGCAGGTCCCGATCCATCCAATACAAAGTGAGCGTGACGTGTCGCAGCACAGTTTGGAATCATAGCAACAGGAAGAGACGCCGCGTGGGTTGGGTAATCCATGATTTTGACATCTAACACTGTCGTCAAACCACCTAAACCTTGGGCACCAATACCTAAATTATTAACCGCTTCGAAAATCGCTAAACGCAATTCTTCAACTCGGTTTTGTGGACCGCGTTCTTTAAGCTCATGAATATCGATAGGTTCCATTAAGGACTCCTTCGCCATCACCATAGCTTTCTCAGCAGTACCACCAATACCTATACCTAACATACCTGGTGGGCACCAGCCCGCCCCCATTGTAGGTACGGTTTTCTTAACCCATTCAACAATATCATCGGACGGATTAAGCATAGCAAGCTTAGATTTGTTTTCTGAACCACCACCTTTAGCCGCCACATGAACCTCAACCGTGTCACCAGGCACAACTTCCATGTGAATAACCGCAGGGGTATTGTCTTTCGTATTTTTACGAGCCCCAGCAGGGTCTGCAAGAATAGAAGCACGAAGTACGTTATCCGGATGAGTGTAGGCGCGACTGACACCTTCGTTAATCATCTCTTCAACGCTTTTTGAACTTTCCCACTGAACGTTCATGCCAATTTTAATAAATACGGTTACGATCCCCGTGTCTTGGCATATTGGCCGCTTGCCCTCGGCACACATTCTAGAGTTAATTAAGATTTGCGCCATAGAGTCCTTTGCCGCTGGACTCTCTTCTCTTTCATAAGCTTCGTGAACCGCATTCACAAAGTCTAGAGGATGATAATAGGAGATAAACTGTAAGGCGTCCGCCACACTATCGATCAGATCACTTTCTTTAATTATGCTCATGCCTCTCTCCTGCTGAGTACTAGAATTAAATCGAAAGCGAAATGTTAAAAGAAGCGACTGCGCAAAGAAAGCTTTTCAGGTAATTAAAAGCAAAGATACCGCCTATCATGCAAATGAATAGGCGGTATCTTTAGACAAAGCAATTCGAGAATGATCAGTTAGCTTGTTGGTTAAACTCCATTTCAGTAGGCTTAACGGAGAACTGAACGTATTCCTCAAGAATTTTCGCAGTGAACCTCTCACGCTCAGACAAAACAGAAATTTGTTCAGCCTGCCAGTTGATCAGACGAATAAAAACAGAGTATTTACGGATGTGCTGATAACCAATATCGCGAACGTCAATGTTATTCACCGACATCAGGTGGACAACCTGCTCAAGACTTTTTTGCGCTTCAAACTGCCCACCCTCATTTGCAACCGACAGCAAAGCATGTATTTTTTGTAGTGGGCTCTCATGTTTGCGCGTTTGGCGCTGTTTTAAGCTCGCCGATAGAAATTTCTCAAGCATATTTTCCGTATGCTCTTCTCGTTCATGCACATCAGCGATAGACGCAGACTCTTTTTCTAGTAGGCGAATAAACAAACTCTTATTCTTAATATCCGAAAACTCCAGATCTTTTAGGGAAAGACCATTTTCAGACATACTATTAATAACTGCTTGGAAGGAAACCTCAGCGCCGTCTTCACCACTCGCTGCCAAAGCAAGGTGATGACGCAACTCATGCATGATCTTAGCCGCCTGATAATCGGCCTTACGCTGCTCATATTGGTCTAGCGCCGTTTGCTGCTCCTTTAAGGACTGCTGAACACACTCAAAACCTTCTACAGCTTCTTGTTCATCTTTCAATTTATCCATACGGATACGGCTACATTCTTTTTCCCACACTTCATATGCAACAGCACGGGCCTGAAAAGCACGCTCAATCGCTTCTTCAAAACTTAGCTCTATACGAGCACGCTCAGATCGTTCAAGCACTTCTTCTTGCTCTTGCTTTGCTCTTTGCTGACGCTTGATCTGTAAGTTTTCTTTCGCCAAAGCCAGTTGAGCATTTAGGTTATCAATTTGCGCTTGGACTTTACCTTCATCAAAGGCCGCAAGCTTTTCTTCTATTTCTGACCAATAGGCGTCTTCTGAAAAAGGTACATCAGGATTACTGGCCGCATATTGATTCTTTAACGTTTGGGTAAAGTCAAAACCAGCTGGACGGAACGCTTGCGAAGCATCGATGACATTGTCAGCGCCAGCACTAATAGTAAGCTCCTCTTCCTGCGGCGCAGAACCATCAAGATCCGCTATTGACTGTTCTGCTCTTGCAGACACCTCTTCAATAGAGACTGACTCCGCATCGGTTTTTTCAGAGACACTTTCCGTTACAATCTCTTCCGAGATGTCAGCATCTAGGATTGCTTCATTAGTAGAGTGAGACTCAAGGTCGTCTAAAATTGTTTTTGCAGATGCGTAAGCATTAGCACTGTCCACAGAGTTTCTTGATGCAGTTTTTTCACTAAAGCGACGCTGATAAACAGAAGATTCAGCTTTCACTTTTGCCTCAGCCTTGGGAGTTTGCTTGAAAGCATTTTTCCCCCAGCTTACTTTATACAACATAGAACGATCGCATAATTGCAACATCGGCAATTCCCGTTGGGAAATAGCGTACTGACCAATCAATGACTCGGCATGGCGTAATGCAACACCGGATTCACTGGCGTTGGTAGAAGTGGCCAAGTTAAGTAGTTTAACAACTTTTTGAATGGCTTTTTTTCTTCTGCTTATACTCATATTCATGCTTTCCAAGTTAGCGTATTCCACTGCATAAGATACTTTGTAAGAGCTTGAGCGCTTGCCTTAGCTCTGCTTAGTACCAGGCAAAATCAGATCATCACCTAGTAATGAATGTACCTTTTGCAATATATTTGCCAATTCCGCCTCTGTATAATAAATAGCCGGCAAACGCCCCCAAATAGGCCCAGGCCAGCAGGCATCCGTGGTATAACGAACCACATGATGCAAGTGCAATTGCGGCACTTGATTACCGAGAGCGGCAACATTTAGCTTGTCAGCGGAAAAAGCATCATGAAGAGTTTCCGCTAACAGGCAACTCTCTGCCATTAGCTGCTGCCTGTCTTCTTCACACAACTGATAGATCTCGGTAATCTCATCTCGCTGAGGGACTAAAATAAACCAAACAAACTGACAATCATTAATCAATCTCAGCTGACTCAACGGGAAGTTCCCCACTAATATAGAGTCACGTTCTAACACGGCATTCAATTCAAACATATTTATATTCTCACTTTACAAAAATGGCATTCATAAGCACTATAGCACCCCTATAATCTAACTCTACAACGAACTGGAGCCAGCATGACTGATGTGCAATGTATCTTAGACGCACAAGCAAAACTCGCCGAATGTCCACGTTGGGATGAGCGCACGCAAACACTATACTTTGTTGATATTGACTCATTCAAACTTCACGCTTACAACACAGCAACAAAACAACTTGATAGCCGTGAATTTGATGAAGAAATCGGCTGCTTTTCACTCAGACAAAATGGCGGATACATTGCCGCTTTCCGCAGTGGCGTCTACACATTCATTGACTTTCACGGCGAGCTGACTCCTTATTGGTTAGCCGACTACGACCAAGCAAGCACACGCTTTAACGATGGCCGCTGTGATGCCAAAGGTCGCTTTATGGCTGGCACTATGTACGCGCCGAAAGATGCCTTTAAAGGCGCGCTTTACCAGTTCAGCAAAGGACAAACTGTAATTCTGGATCAAGCAGCCTGGACATCAAACGGCCTTGCCTTTTCCCCAGACAACAAAACCATGTATTATTCCGACACACCTAATCATGTGATTTATCAATTTGATTACGACCTAGAAACAGGTGCTGCCACCAACAAACGTGTCTTTGTAGAATTCCCTCGTGGTAATGGTCGCCCAGACGGCGGTGCAGTAGATACTGACGGCAATTATTGGAGTGCTTTATACCAAGGCCAACGTGTTGTTAAGATCAGCCCTGCAGGTGAGATATTGGAAGAACATAGCGTGCCCGCGACTTACCCCACCATGGTGGCATTCGGTGGCCCTGAGATGAAAACTTTATTCGTCAGTACCTGTCGTTCAGCTCAAACAACTGAAGAGTTGGAAGCCTTCCCGCAAGCGGGAGGTATTTTTGCTTTGGAAGTAAATGCACAAGGCCAGACCGAACCTAGATTCGCCGGCTAAACATCACTCATTATTAAAACAGACTTATTTATCATGCGCGCAAGCAACTATTTATACTCAACATTACGTAACTCCCCAACCGATGCTGTGGTCGCCAGCCACCAGCTAATGATACGAGCAGGAATGATTCGCCAAGTATCTAAAGGCCTCTACACGTGGCTGCCGACCGGCCTAAGGGTATTACGTAAAATTGAAAACATCGTCCGTGACGAAATGGAAAAAGCTGGCTCTTTAGAAGTTAGCATGCCAGTGGTTCAGCCAGCAGAATTGTGGTTAGAGTCTGGTCGTTGGCAAAAATACGGCGCAGAATTGCTGCGCATAAAAGATCGTCATGGTCGTGACTTTTGCCTTGGCCCAACTCACGAAGAAGTCATCACTGACATCGCACGTAACGAAATCACCAGCTACAAACAGCTGCCTCTGAATTTCTTTCAAATTCAAACAAAATTTCGTGACGAAGTTCGCCCACGCTTTGGCGTAATGCGCTCTCGTGAGTTCAGCATGAAAGACGCTTATTCATTTCATGTAAATCAAGACTCTTTGCAGCAAACTTATGATGTGATGCATCAAGCTTACTGTAATGTATTTGATCGCATTGGACTTGACTACCGCCCAGTGCTGGCAGACACAGGCAGTATAGGTGGCGCTCACTCTCATGAATTTCATGTGCTAGCGGACTCTGGTGAAGATGACATCGCCTTCAGCGATGCATCAGACTTTGCGGCCAACATTGAATTGGCCGAAGCGGTCTGCTTAAAAGCCGCCGCGGACCCAGCGACCCAAGAAGTAACCGAAGTCTTCACGCCAGACTGTAAAACCATTGCTAAAGTGGCTGAGTTTTTAAAACTTGACGTCACCAACACAGTTAAAACCATGCTAGTGAAAGGTCAATCAGAAGACGACCAAGGGACAATTGTTGCCTTAGTATTACGAGGCGATCATACAATCAATGAGATCAAAGTCGAAAAACTGGCCGGTATCGTTGAGCCTTTCGAATTTGCCAGCGAGCAAGACATCATCGACCAAATCGGTTGCCAACCAGGCTCTATTGGCCCACAAGGCTTAGCGGAAAAAGGCATCCGTATTGTGGTTGACAGAAGTGCTGCGGTCATGTCGGATTTCTGCGCCGGCGCCAACAAAGACGACTACCACCTTACCGGTTTAAACTGGGCGAGAGATTGCGCTGAATTTGAGGTTGCTGACATTCGCAACGTGGTTGAGGGTGATCCTTCTCCGGATGGTAAGGGCACAATTGTCATCAAACGCGGCATTGAAGTGGGTCACATTTTCCAACTAGGCCAACAGTATGCTGAAGCCCTAAAAGCCACTGTGCTTGACGAAAATGGCAAAGCGCAAGTGATGGAAATGGGCTGTTACGGCATAGGGGTATCCCGCGTGGTGGCCGCTGCAATTGAGCAAAACTTCGATGATAAAGGCATTATCTGGCCTGCCAGTATCGCCCCTTTTGATGTTGCCATAATCGCCATGAACTACGATAAGTCTGAAGCCGTTCGCAATGAGTGTGAGCGCCTTTACCAAGAACTCAGCGCACAAGGGCTAGATGTCATTCTTGACGATCGTAAAGAGCGCCCTGGTGTGAAATTTGCAGATTGTGAATTGATTGGTGTTCCTCACCGCTTAGTGGTGGGTGATAAAGGTCTCGATAAAGGCCAACTTGAATACAAATCTCGTACTGCAGGCGAAAACCAAGACGTACCAATGGCAGAAGCCGTTGACTTTATCTTAGCCAACCGCGGCTAGCTTTGACTGCTTAGGGGGTGAGCCACTCTCCCCCTAAGTACCATTCTAGACATACCAAAGAGAGCAAAAGATGACTGTTATTTATCACAACCCTCGCTGTTCCAAATCCCGTCAAACGCTACAACTACTTACCGACCAAAGCATTACTGCCGAAGTACGCTTGTATTTAAAAGAACCTCCAAGCAGCGAAGAAATTCACACCCTGCTAGATCAGCTAGCTATCCAGCCGATTGAGCTAATGCGCACCAAGGAAGCTTTGTACAAAGAACTCGGTTTAAATAAAGACAGCAGTGATGAAGAGCGAATTAACGCCATGGCAAACAACCCTAGCCTAATTGAGCGCCCTATCGTTATACATCAAGGCAAAGCTAAAATCGGACGTCCACCTGAAGCCGTTTTGGAACTTTTCTAATGCAAACTAGCCCGTACATTCTCATACTCTTTTATAGCAAACACGGCTCAATTGCCGAAATGGCCAAACACATTGCCCGTGGCGTTAATAAAGTCAGCGACATCGAAGCCAAAATTCGCCAAGTACCAGACGTTGCGGACACTACCGTAGTGGCCAGCCCAGCTATTCCCGAGGAAGGCGCCCCTTATTGCACACTAGAAGAGTTGGCAGAATGTTCGGGCTTAGCACTTGGCTCCCCTTCTTATTTTGGCAGCATGGCGGCACCGCTAAAGCACTTCATTGACCAAACGTCCACACTTTGGCTAACAGGTCGCCTAATAGACAAACCCGCCTGTGGCTTTACCAGTGCCAGTACCATGCACGGCGGCCAAGAACAATGCCTTCACAGCATGATGACGCCGATACTTCATCACGGCATGGTGTGGGCAGGCCTGCCCTATCGAAATAAAGAATTGATACAAACTACAACAGGTGGCACTCCCTATGGCGCCAGCCATTTAGCTAGCAGCCAAAGTGAAAGCAACTTGAGTGAAGACGAAAAGAGCCTTTGCGAAGCGCAAGGACAACGCATTGCTCAACTGGCCTTAAGCTTACAAAACTAATATCTAAATCGTACTTAGAAGCAAAAAACCACAGCCTAGGCTGTGGTTTTTAATGAAAGGAGCTTGCCGATTTAATGTCGTGGCAGCTCAATTCCTTCAAACAGCAGTTCGACATCTTGTCGATTACCCGCTTCCATTGCCGCCATCACTCTATCTTTGGTTAAGTGGGGGGCAAAAGATTCTAAGAACTTGTACATATAGCCACGAATAAAAGTATTACTGCGGATTCCTATCTTAGTACAACTGTCTTCAAATAAATGAGCAGCATCTAAAGCAATCAAATCACTGTCCTGCGTTTCATCATAAGCCATGGAAGCAACGATCCCGACCCCTAGCCCTAAACGCACATAGGTTTTAATAACGTCCGAGTCGGCAGCAGTAAAGACAACATTAGGCTCCAATTCAGCCTCTTGGAAAGCCAAGTCCAATTGTGATCGACCTGTAAAGCCAAACACATAAGTGACAATCGGGTATTCTGCTAACGCCTCCAATGTTAAAGGAGACATCTTGGCCAGAGGGTGGTCTTTCGGCACTACCACAGAACGATTCCATTTGTAGCATGGCAACATCACCAAATTGCCGAACATTTCCAGCGCTTCGGTAGCAATCGCAAAATCTACCAACCCATCGTTTGCCATTTCAGCAATCTGCATAGGTGTACCTTGATGCATATGCAAAGCCACATCCGGGTAGTCTGCAATGTATTCATTAATAACTTTCGGCAACGCATAGCGCGCCTGCGTATGGGTGGTTGCGATATCCAATGAGCCTTTACGCTCATCACTAAACTCTTTAGCGACTCGTTTAATGTTGTGGGTTTGATTTAATATCTCACCCGCCAACTCAATAATCTTTTCGCCCGCTGGCGTAATATGGGTGAGATGCTTGCCACTGCGTGCAAAAACCTCAACGCCCAGCTCGTCTTCCAGCAAACGTATCTGTTTACTGACCCCAGGTTGAGAGGTATACAAGCTTTGTGCGGTAGCCGATACGTTCAAATCGTGTCGCGCCACTTCCCATATATATCTAAGTTGCTGTAACTTCATCGGCTACCTTATTCGAAAAAGAGTTAAAAACAGAAGAAAATATTACTTTATAGAATAGAGAAAAACATCTAGTGTTGCCAGCTAAAATCATTTAAAGATGGGTTGCAATGGAATTTTTTTGGTATATTTTCGCAGGCGCGGCAGTGGGTTTAGCAGTCGGCATCACGGGGGTTGGTGGTGGCTCACTGATGACACCTCTCCTGCTATTGTTTGGCTTTCCACCTCACATAGCAATTGGTACAGACTTAATGTATGCCGGTATAGCGAAAAGTACTGGGGTTTTCATGCACGCCAAGCGCGGTAATGTTAACTGGAATGTTGTGGCCGCCATGGCCGCTGGCAGCATTCCTGCCTCACTTTTAACTGTCTGGGCGTTATCACGATTTGAAAAGCCTGATCACTACCAAGAAATCCTTACCGCAACACTGGGTCTCATGCTGCTCATTACAGCGGTCGTGATCCTATTTAGAAAACGCCTAACCCGCCATTTCAAAATTAATCTGTCCGAACAAAAGAGCAATCGTGTCATTTTCTTCTGCGGCATCGTTTTAGGTGCTTTGGTCACTATGACTTCGGTTGGTGCTGGCGCCCTGGGCACCGCTATCATGATGATTTTATTTCCTGTAATGCGCGCAAAAAATATTGTCGGGACCGATCTCGCCCACGCTGTACCTTTAACACTGGTGGCAGGGGTTGGACACTTACTGCTTGGCAACGTAGATTATTATCTTTTAGCGGGCTTATTAATTGGTTCAATACCAACTATTTACTTAGGCACTCGCATCGCAAGTTTTGTCCCAAATCATGTTTTACAACCAATTCTCGCCACAGCTTTAATGAGTTTTGGCATAAAATATCTTTTCTTCTAAGAAATCACCTAAAAGCGGTTCATAAGCATCGTAAAACACGATATTGTGTGCCGCATACACTACAAACGAAAAGCAGGACTCCCAGTAATGAGCAACACTAATTTAGAGGATTTAAACATTGCCTCCTTCTCAAGCTTGGTAACACCAACGGAACTTAAGTCAGAGTTACCGGTTACTGATGCGATTAGCCAACACGTGTCTGAATCCCGTGAGACCATCAAAAACATCATGGACGGTAAAGACCACCGTCTGGCCATTGTTATTGGTCCATGTTCAATTCATGACACTAAAGCAGCAATTGATTATGCTAAACGCCTAAAAGTACTTGCTGATAAGCTGGATGATTCTCTATTTATTATTATGCGTGCCTATTTCGAAAAACCACGCACCACGGTGGGTTGGAAAGGCCTAATTAATGACCCGAACCTTGACGGCACCTTTGACATCAATAAAGGCTTACGCATTGGTCGTAAACTCCTGATTGATCTTGCTGAGTTGGGCTTGCCATTAGCCACCGAAGCACTAGACCCTATCTCACCGCAATACATACAAGATCTGATCAGTTGGTCAGCTATTGGCGCTCGCACTACAGAGTCACAGACTCACCGTGAAATGGCTTCTGGTCTCTCAGGTCCTGTCGGTTTCAAAAATGGTACCGATGGCTCAATGGCAGTTGCGGTTAATGCTATGCAATCCGTTTCTCACCCACACTCTTTCCTTGGCATCAATGAAAGTGGCCAGGTAAGTGTTGTCAATACTAAAGGTAATGCCTACGGCCACCTAGTATTGCGCGGCGGTAACGGTTTACCAAACTACGATGCTGCGAATGTTGCCCTAAGTGAAGAAGCACTGACGGCCGCTAAGCTGACCCACAACATTATGATTGATTGTTCTCATGAGAACTCCAATAAAAAACCTGAGCGCCAAATCAGTGTGGCTGAAGATGCAACGCAACAGATTCTAGATGGTAATAACTCTATTATGGGCCTGATGATCGAAAGTAACATTGGCTGGGGCAACCAAAAAGTTCCTGCCAATACAGCGGATCTCGAATACGGCGTTTCTATTACCGACGCATGTATTGACTGGGAATCGACTGAAAAGACTTTAACTGATATGGCCACCGCCTTGCGCACGAGCCTACCTAATCGTCAACGAGGCGCCTAAGCGTTTATAAGACATAAAAAAGGCGACCTAAGGTCGCCTTTTTCGTATTTTAGCACTTGGCCTAATTACATGAATGCATTATCTGTAACACTGTGATCGGTTGAATCTTTAACGGCCTTTAGACCGGTCACTTTTTCGATAAGGGTTTTCTCAACACCTTCTTTAAGCGTCAAATCTACGGCACTACAACCTTGGCAACCACCGCCAAATTTAAGCACGGCCGTGTCGCCATCAACCACTTCGATCAAGCTTACTTCACCACCGTGCGCTGCTAAGCCTGGGTTTATGTCAGAATACAGCACATAGTTAATTTGATCTTCAATCGGACTATCTGCCGTAACTTTTGGCATTTTTGCATTAGGCGCTTTAATGGTCAGCTGACCGCCCATTTTTTCCGTCGCATAATCCACAAACGCTTCGTCTAAAAAGTTTACAGAGTTTTTCTCGATGTAAACTTTCAGTTTTGGCAAGTTTAAAATTTCATCTGTCTCGTTTACTTCATCAGGACGACAATAAGCCAAACAGGTTTCGGCATAAGGTGTGCCAGGCTGCTGAATAAAAATACGTACAGCAATTCCTTCTACGCCCTGCTTTTCAAGCAAAGAAGCAAGATACTCTTGGGCACCATCAGTAATCGTAATGTTCATAACCACCCTATTAAATTCTTCTAAAACAACGAATGAGGCTATCTTACCGCAGTTGTTAGACAAAGCCAAAGACCAAGTAAAAAACTAAGGTATTTTTACTTATTTCATCCTTATCTCGCATTGGAATACAATGGTCAATATGGCTTATTAGTAAAACACCTAAAGATATAGATAAATATTCATTTTTAGAATATAGGATTTTTGCTAAGATATACCTACTTATATAATCTAAACACGGTTTATTCCTCTATGTATCAATACGACGCAATTGACCAACAGCTTGTTGAAGAGCGTGTAGCACAGTTTCGAGATCAAACTCGTCGCTACCTAAACGAAGAACTTAGCGAAGAGCAGTTTCTTCCTTTACGCTTACAAAATGGACTCTATGTACAACGTTATGCGCCAATGCTTCGCATCGCTATCCCTTACGGCATGCTTTCTAGCGATCAATTGCGAGTATTAGCTGACATCAGTAATCGCTACGACAAAGGCTATGGTCACTTTAGTACACGCCAAAACCTACAATTGAACTGGCCTAAGCTTGAAGACGTGCCAGACATTTTGGCAGAGCTTGCAAAAGTACAAATGCACGCCGTACAAACAAGCGGTAATTGTATCCGTAACACGACGACGGACCAATACGCTGGTGTTATCTCTGATGAAGTGGTTGACCCACGCCCATACTGTGAATTGATTCGTCAGTGGTCTACTTTCCACCCAGAATTCGCCTTCTTACCGCGTAAATTTAAAATTGCGGTAAATGCAACTGAGTCTGCTGACCGTGCAGCGACACAGGTACACGACATCGGCCTACACATTAAGAAAAATGATGCTGGCGAAGTTGGCTTCAAAGTTATTGTTGGTGGTGGTCTAGGCCGCACACCTATGGTTGGCGTTACTATTACGGAATTCTTGCCACGTGAAGACATCTTAACTTACCTAGATGCCATCATTCGTGTTTACAACCAACATGGCCGTCGTGACAACAAATATAAAGCTCGAATCAAGATTCTAGTAAAAGCATTAGGCATCGAAGAGTTCCGTTCGCGCGTAGAAGCCGAATGGGCACATTTGCGTGGTAAAGAAAGCACTGTACCAATGAACGAGTTCAATCGCTTACAAGGTTTCTTCACCGAGCCTTCTTACCTTGAGTTAGCCGATAAGCCAAATAGCCTTGCTAGCAAACTGGCTGATAGTGCAGGTTTTGCACGCTGGTATGAGCGCAACACCTTTGAGCACAAAAAAGCAGGTTACCGCATTGTCACTTTGACACTGAAAAAGCCTGGTCAAGCACCGGGTGATGCCACTGCCGAGCAAATGCATAAAGCCGCAGATCTAGCCGATAAGTTTAGCTTTAGTGAGCTACGCGTTAGCCACGAGCAAAACCTAGTATTGGCCGATGTTCGCCAAGATCAATTGGTGGAACTTTGGGAAGCTGCTAAAATTGCTGGCTTTGCTACTCCGACGTTAGGCCTGCTTACAGACATGATCTGTTGCCCAGGTGGTGACTTCTGCGCCCTAGCGAATGCTAAATCCATTCCCATTGCGGCACAAATTCAAGATACGTTTGACAATCTAGATTACCTTTATGACATTGGTGAAATAGACCTTAATATCTCTGGCTGTATGAATGCTTGTGGCCACCACCATGTGGGCAACTTAGGTATTCTTGGGGTAGATAAAAAAGGCCAAGAGTTCTACCAAATCTCTATCGGTGGTGCTTCAGGTCATGATGCAAGCATTGGTAAAATTCTTGGGCCATCTTTCGCACAAGAAGAAATCAGCAGCGTCATCCAGAAGCTAATGAATGTATACGTTGAAACCCGCCACGAAGACGAGCGCTTTATCGACACTTATCGCCGTGTAGGCATCACTCCATTCAAAGAGGCCGCTTATGCCAAAACTAATTAATAATGGCGCCATTGTTGAAAACACTTTCCAGTGGCTTCAAGATGCTGAACTAACAGCCGATGCAAACAGCATTGTTCCTGCACAACATTGGCTGGCAAATCAAGATACTATTGGTCCTGTAGCAGGCATCTGGCTAGAAGCAGGTGACGGCACAGAAATTTTGGCAGACACTGACCTCAGCCAATTTTCAGTGATAGGCATTAATTTCCCAGCATTTATGGATGGCCGTGGCTTTAGTTACGCCCGCCTACTACGTGAAAGATTCAACTATAAAGGTGAAGTGCGCGCCCTAGGCAACTTCATTCCAGACCAGTTAGGCTACCTATTACGTGTTGGCTTTAGCAGCTTCCAATTCAATGAAGATGTAAACCTTGAGAAAGCACTGGAATTACACAAGCCATTTTCCATTGCTTACCAAGGGGATGTTGCAGAGCCCAAACCTATCTTTCTACGCCGTTAGAAACGACTGTTTTTTGTAAAATCCTTATAAAAGGCCCGCTTTCGGGCCTTTTTCTATTGCGTATTACTTCCCCCATGATTATCGTATCTAATAGCTAAAGTGATTGATTAATAAAGGAAGTTAATGTGCCTATTAAACATGTAACCAGCTTGATAGCTGGCGTAATACTCTCTGCAACAGCACACTCCGCTACAGTTTATGTTTCAGACATACAATTTGTCGCTATTCGTGAAGGACAAAGCAACAGCACTCGCGCGGTTGAACGAGGTTTAAAAAGCGGCACACCACTTGAAGTTTTAGAACGCAGCGACAGCCACACTAAAGTACGGACCCCTGACGGCAACGAAGGCTGGGTAGCGGATTATTTCTTAAGTGAAACGGCGGTAACGCGAGATCAAGTCGTTAGCTTACAAGCTCAACTTGCTAATGCCACAGAAAGCAAGATCAACGCCCAAAATGAGCTCAATGACAGCCAAAGCAAGGTACAAGAGCTTATGCAAACCATTAGCACCTTGGAAGATGATAATACTTCTTTGAAAGAGCGCTTAGTTGAAAGCAAAGCCATTACCGAGAAAGCACAAACTATCGTTTCTCAAAACGACAACATTGCCTATCAACTTGAAAGCCTCAAAACGCAAACCCAAGTAGCCCAAGACACCATGCTAGCCCTGCAAAAGTCCACAGATCAAAAGTGGTTTATGTTAGGCGCTGCAACGCTATTTGGCGGTTTTTTAATTGGTATCTTATTACCGCTAACTCGTCGCAAAAAAGTTAACAATAGCTCTTGGGGCTAGGTTAAGGGGAAACAATGGAAGCATCAATCGTACACTCCTTCTTTTTGATTTTTGCAGGAGCAGCGGTTGTTGCCTCCTTGGCACTTTACACCAAACAACCCATGATAATCGCCTACATAGCGCTAGGAGCACTATTAGGCCCTTCCGCTTTATCGTGGATTAACGAACCCAAACTCATGGATGAAATGAGCCACATAGGCATCATCTTCCTACTCTTTCTATTAGGCTTGGACATGCAACCGAGCCACCTCATTAATATGCTTAAAAAAGCCTCATGGATTGCTCTGCTCAGCTCAGCAGCATTTGCCTTGCTAGGCTATGTGGTCGCCAGCCTTTGTGGGTACTCTGCTACTGAGAGCCTTATCGTCGGCATTGCGATGATGTTCTCCAGCACCATAGTCTGCATCAAACTTTTACCCACCACGGTTCTACACCATAAACATACCGGTGAACTTGTGGTTGGCTTACTCCTGTTACAAGATATTATTGCCATTGCTGTACTGCTGGTTTTGTACAGCATGTCTAGCGCGCAAACGAATGGCATCATGCAGTATTTAATGCCATTGATAAGCTTACCCTTGTTGATAGGCGGTGCATTTCTATTCGTCAAATATATTCTGCTAAAGCTTATTACCCGCTTCGACCGCTTTCATGAATACATCTTCTTAGTTTCAATTGGCTGGTGCCTATCTATGGCCGTATTGGCTGAAGTGGCGGGGTTGTCTGCCGAAATGGGGGCTTTTATTGCCGGTGTCGCACTCGCAACAAGCCCCATATCTCAATACATTGCAACCCACCTGAAACCCCTTAGAGATTTTTTCTTAATTCTGTTCTTCTTCTCTATTGGTGCCAGCTTTAATCTTGATCTACTAGGCCTCGTGATTGTGCCAGCACTTATTCTGGCGATCAGCTCCATGCTAGTAAAACCCGTGGTTTTTCGCTTTTTGCTCAAAGGGATTAAAGAAGACGCCAGCACCTCTTGGGAAGTCGGCTTTCGTCTTGGACAAGTGAGTGAGTTCTCATTATTGATTGCTTACCTTGCGGCCAATATCGGACTAATTGGCGAAGAGGCCTCTCATGTCATTCAGGCGACGGCGATCCTCACCTTTGCCCTATCTACTTATATTGTTATCCTCAACTATCCGAACCCAATTGCGATTTCAGATAAATTACGTAGAGACTGATAAAGCATTTCTCAGACAGGCTGTTTTTGTACATTTTTTGCGTCATAAACAGCCTATTTAGGCTTTTCTAAAATGCTTTTGCAGCACCCCTTTCTTTATTCACATAAAATATAATAGAATAGCGCCAAAATACCTGACTAGAGATTAAAAAGTCTTGTATAATAACGCGCAAATTTCGTCCTCACTTATTTAGAGTAATGTAATGGCTGACTTATCAAAATACAGAAACATCGGTATTTTTGCTCACGTTGACGCGGGCAAAACTACTACTACAGAACGTATTCTTAAACTTACCGGTATTATCCATAAAATCGGTGAAGTACATGAAGGTGAGTCTACGACTGACTTCATGGAACAAGAAGCAGAGCGTGGTATTACCATCCAGTCTGCTGCTGTAAGTTGTTTCTGGAAAGATCACCGCTTTAACGTTATCGACACACCTGGACACGTTGACTTCACAGTAGAAGTTTACCGTTCTTTGAAAGTTCTTGACGGTGGTGTTGGTGTATTCTGTGGTTCTGGTGGTGTTGAACCACAATCTGAAACTAACTGGCGCTACGCTAACGAATCTGAAGTTGCTCGTATCATCTTCGTAAACAAACTAGACCGTCTAGGTGCTAGCTTCTACCGTGTTACTAAGCAAGTAGAAGACGTTCTAGGTGCAACACCTCTAATCATGGTACTTCCTATCGGTACTGAAGATGAGTTCGTTGGTGTTGTTGATCTACTAAGCCGTAAAGCTTACGTGTGGGATGATTCTGGTCAGCCAGAAAATTACACTGTTGAAGATGTTCCAGCTGACATGGTTGATCAGGTAGAAGAATACCGTGAGAAACTAATTGAAACTGCTGTTGAACAAGATGACGATCTAATGATGGCTTACATGGAAGGTGAAGAGCCTTCTTTAGAAGACGTTAAAGCATGTATCCGTAAAGGTACTCGTGATCTAGCATTCTTCCCAACTTACTGTGGTTCTGCCTTCAAAAACAAAGGCATGCAGCTTCTTCTTGACGCTGTTGTTGATTACCTACCGAGCCCTACTGATGTTATCCCACAGGATCTTACTGATGAAGAAGGTAATCCAAATGGTGAGAAAGCAATCGTATCTGCTGACGAACCATTCCGCGCACTTGCGTTTAAAATCATGGATGACCGTTTCGGCGCCTTGACTTTCGTACGTGTGTACTCTGGTAAGATCAACAAAGGTGACACCATCCTAAACAGCTTCACAGGTAAAACTGAGCGTGTTGGCCGTATGGTGGAAATGCAAGCTGACGACCGTAAAGAAATCAGTTCTGCACAAGCAGGTGATATCCTAGCAATCGTTGGTATGAAGAATGTACAAACAGGTCACACTCTATGTGATCCTAAAAACCCTTGTACATTAGAAGCAATGGTTTTCCCTGAGCCTGTAATCTCTATCTCTGTTACACCTAAAGATAAAGGCGGTAACGAGAAAATGGGTATCGCGATCGGTAAAATGGTTGCAGAAGATCCAACTTTCCGCGTAGAAACGGACCAAGATTCTGGCGAGACTATCCTTCGTGGTATGGGTGAACTTCACCTAGATATCAAAGTGGATATCTTGAAGCGTACTTACGGTGTAGATCTAGTTGTTGGTCAACCTCAGGTTGCTTACCGCGAAACGATCACTAAAGAAGTTGAAGATACTTACACGCACAAGAAACAATCTGGTGGTTCTGGTCAATTCGGTAAGATCGATTATCGCATCAAACCAGGTGAGCTTGGTTCTGGCTTCACTTTCTCTTCTTCTGTTGTGGGCGGTAACGTACCAAAAGAATTCTTCCCAGCAGTAGAGAAAGGCTTTAAGTCTATGATGGACGAAGGTGTTCTAGCTGGCTTCCCAGTACTAGACGTTGAAGTTGAGCTGTACGACGGTGGTTTCCACGCAGTTGACTCCTCTGCAATTGCCTTCGAAATCGCTGCTAAAGGCGCTTTCCGTCAGTCTATCCCGAAAGCGGGTCCTCAGTTGATCGAGCCTATCATGAAGGTTGACGTGTTCACTCCAGACGATCACGTTGGTGATGTAATCGGTGACCTTAACCGTCGTCGCGGTATGATCAAAGACCAAGAGAAAGGCGTAACTGGCGTTCGCATTAAAGCTGACGTACCTCTTTCTGAAATGTTTGGTTACATCAGTTCTCTACGTACGATGACATCTGGTCGTGGTCAGTTCTCTATGGAGTTCTCTCACTACCTACCATGTCCTTCAAACGTAGCAGAAACTGTTATTGCAGCTCAAAAAGAGAAAAACGAAAAAGCTTAATCGTTAAGAACTTTCGAATACTCTTAAAAACCCGATGCCGTTGGCATCGGGTTTTTTTATGCTTTTCAGTTTTTATTGCAGAATAAAGCGGCGTCCAAAGCAAAAAAAAGAGCGCTATTTGCGCTCTTTATAGGAAGCTTATCACTCATTAAAAAGGTGCTGGATAGTCTTTGAAGACGGCCATAACATCCTCTAGCACAGCATCAGACAGAGCCAGATCAAACGCCCCCATATCCTCTTTTAGCTGCTCAAGGTTGGTTGCACCAATAATAGTTGAAGTAACCCCATCCACTTGATCACACCAAGCCAAAGCAAGCTGAGCAGGTGTTAAACCATGCTTCTTAGCTACTTCCACATACCCACGGACAGCTTCCTCGGCATTCTTTGTATCGCGGAACAGGCCATGACGCTGAGCAAAACCCCAACGACTTCCATCGGGACGCTGACCATCAAGATATTTACCGGTCAATGAACCTGTTGCCAAGGGCGACCAAGGTAAATAAGCGATATCTTCATGCAAGCAATTCTCAATCAGATATGGCCAGTCTTTCGCGTGCAATAAGCTGAACTCATTTTGAATGGAAGCGACTCTCGGCAAGTTATGCTCCTCACTCAACTTAAGATATTCATTAATTCCCCAAGTAGTATCGTCCGATAAACCAAAATGACGAATTTTCCCCGCTTTAATACAGGCATCGATCCCTTGCAGAATATCCAGCATTTGCGCTGAATGCTCAGCCGCATTAATTTCACTAAAACGAACTCTACCCGGTAGATGCTTAGCAAAATGCGGTGTGGTACGGTTTGGCCAATGCAATTGGTATAAATCAATATAATCCGTTTGCAAACGCTTCAAGGAAGCATCAACAGAGTCAATTACAGCTTGTCCTGTTATCGGTCCGCCATCGCGAATATACGACAAACCGGAGCCAGCTATCTTGGTTGCTAAAACAAACTCTGATCGACGCTCAGGATGACGAGACAGCCAATCGCCAATAATGGTTTCTGTCTTACCGTAAGATTCAGCAGTAGGTGGCACAGAGTACATTTCAGCTGTATCCATAAAGTTCACGCCATTCGCTAAGGCGTACTCTATTTGCTCATCAGCGTCAGCTTGAGTATTTTGCGTGCCCCAAGTCATCGTTCCTAAACAAACTCTCGATACATTTAAGCCGGTACGACCTAATGGTACATATTTCATCAAATATTCCTTTAACAAGTTAGTCTCGCGACTCGACTGAGCACGCACAAAAACATTTAAACAATCTAATAAAAAAGGCCTCTAGAGGCCAGTTTTATCAGTGAAAACAATAAGGAAGCACCTAATTTCTAATCAGAAATTAGGCCTTCATAACGCTGGTCAGTTAAGGTCTTAAGAAAAGCTACTAATGCATCTACACGCTGATCCGTTAAGGCTGGTCCTATTTCTAAATTTTCGAAATCAATATTTTCTGCCACTTCAGGGCCCGCCCAAAGCGCACCCGTTTCGGGGTTGATCTTGCGGCTTGGATTATTGTATTTATCGTAAAATAAAATAACCGTACGAAGATCTTGAAACACACCATTGTGCATATAAGGTCCTGTCACCGCGACATTACGCAAAGATGGCACCTTAAATTTACCCATCTGCGATGACGACTCTACTTCTGGATTATCCAATAACCCCCTATCAATAAAGTCTTTGTTTTTAGCCAACAAAGCAGGGTTGCTCGGCACACCAATATTTCGATATTGGTAATTCGTAAAGGTTTCTTGATCGTAAAAAGGCGACGGATTGAGTTGGTGACAAGCGTTACAATTGGTAAATTGTTGAGAAAAAAACAGTGTCTTTCCCAATTCTTCTTCAGGTGTGAAGGTTACTTCACCTCGTAAGGCTCGATCATAACGAGAATCAAAAGGCATAAACAATTCAGTTTTTTCAAAGCTAGCAATGGCATCGGCAACTACTTCATAGCTTTGCTCCGGATCATCAAGTACGTCCTCACCATATAAGGCGTTAAACTGAGTCACATACGCTGGGTTTTGTTTCACTTTAGCAACCACTTGACTACCATTTTCTAACGCCATTTCCACCGGGTTAATAAATGGCCCTTGCGCCTGATCCGCCAAGCTTGAAGAGCGTCCATCTAGAAATTGCCCCCCACGATATTCACCATCAGCCATTTGATGAAATGCTGGAGAAAAAGCCGCATAAGCGGCAGTCGGGGTGTTACGTGTGCCAATGGAATGACCATCACTGCCTAATGACACTGCACTCGCTAAAACATCACCTCGCTTATCGACAAATGCATTAGAAATATCATGACAAGTCGCACAAGATTGATTACCTTCTTTCGACAAGCTCTCATCAAAGAATAGCTGAGAACCTAATATCGCTTTCGGATCACTCGCGCTAAGCGGCAATTCCGCTTTGGTGCGTGGTTTCGTCGTTTGTTCAACCGTTTGATCAGGTTGAGAGCAAGCCACTAATGAAGCCAAACCCACCACCCCTAATAGCACCCGTATCATTCACTTTACTCTATCTAAAAGTTGAGACCGCATCATACCTTTTGAAACTCAAGGTAAAACATGACTAGCAAATCCTTGCTTTCTTCAATACATCACATCAGCCTTTGACGCTCAGCAACCAAATCAATGACAAAACCTTTAAGGCTAGGCACGATCCGGTAAGGTTACATTCAACTCCAGCACTGAGCAGTCTTCAATATTTTCTAGCTGAATCTGCACATCTTCACTGTCAACATTTACATATTTACGTATCACATCAATAATTTCTTGCTGCATCTGTGGCATATAGTCAGGCTGCTGACGTCGTCCACGTTCGTGAGCAACGATAATTTGCAAACGATCCTTGGCAACAGAGGCTGAACTCGGTTCACTTCTATTTTTAAAATAATCAAAAATTCCCACAATTAACCCCCAAGCAATCGTTTAAAAAATCCCTTTTTCTGAACGTCTAAAAAGCGCAATGGCTTTTCTTCGCCCATTAAGCGATCAACAGCGTCCACATAAGCTTGACCCGCTTCCGACTCTACATCCAAGATAACAGGAGAACCTTGGTTAGAGGCTTTTAGCACAGCTTCCGACTCAGGAATAACACCTATTAATGGTACAGCTAGAATATCTTCTACATCCGAGACACTTAGCATTTCCCCTAGGGCTACGCGCTCAGGATGGTAACGGGTTAGCAGTAAATGCTCCTCAATTGGCTCACGACCTTCTTCCGCACGCTTAGACTTGCTCTGTAAAATACCCAAAATGCGATCTGAGTCCCTAACAGAAGATACTTCAGGATTAGTGACAACAATGGCAGCATCAGCAAAATACAAAGCCATTTGAGCGCCCTTCTCAATGCCCGCCGGTGAATCACAAATGATGTAATCAAACTCTTTTGCAAGGTCTTCTAAAACCGTCTGCACGCCTTCAATCGTTAAAGCATCTTTATCTCGGGTTTGAGAGGCAGGTAATATGAACAAATCTTTGGTGCGTTTGTCCTTAATCAAGGCTTGTGTCAGTGTGGCTTCTTTATTGATGACGTTTACAAAGTCATACACCACACGACGTTCACACCCCATGATTAAATCTAGATTACGTAAACCCACATCAAAATCTATGATGACAGTTTTAAAACCTTTTAACGCAATTCCCGTCCCTATAGCGGCACTCGATGTTGTTTTCCCAACACCACCCTTGCCCGAAGTGACCACAATAATTTTTGCCAATTCTATATCCTCCGATACTACTTCTATGAGCGTACCTTAAATGTCCAACTATAAAGCTGTTTAAAGCGACTGAACTTCCAAACTATCTTCAACTAATAACACCTGTGCGCTTTCTTTCCAAATAATATTTTGCAAGCCGTCACTCAGCATAAAATTACCAGCGATAGAAACCAATTCTGCTTCCATACTTTTACAAAATATACGCGCATTTGTATCCCCTTTAACCCCTGCCAACGCTCGACCACGCAACGCCCCATAAACATGAATGTTGCCATCTGCCAACACCTCAGCTCCGGCACTGACTTGTGTAAGGATGATAAGGTCACCTTCTGCATATACCTGCTGACCTGAGCGTATTGGTTTAGCAATGACTTTTGTTGTCTGTGGAACAAGGCGCTCCTCAACAACTGTCTTCACCACAACATCAGCATTATGTTCTTGCGCCACAATAGGTGCAGGAGGGTTAATCGGCCGAGTTTTACTTGCAGGCAATAACGGAATGGATAACTGATTTCGCCATTCTGGAACCCGCTGAGCATCACAACGCCAGCCGATCACACCAAGCCCGAGTTCCCCTACAGCGATAACCAAACCATTAAGTTCTTCATAGGTAACTTCTTGTGTCATCTTAGTAATATCAATGATCACAGGTGCTTGGTTAAAAAAATGCGGAACCTGCTCAATTTTATTCTTAAGCTGAGCAATAATACTGTTTAAAGAGAACGCTTGAATCTCTAACAATACGGTTGTAACAACGCTTCCTTTAAGCCGGAAGCCTGAGTCTGTCATGCAAACTGTCCTTCAGTTAAAACAAAAAAGGTTTAACGAGTATTAAACCACATAGATCCATTGAATAAGCCATTTTAGCAAGCCTAAATAGAGCCTGCACAGTATCAAGCAAAATGCCCCTTGCTAGTGCTTCAGGTCAATATTGTGCTCAAATCTGAACTTCTACTTAAATCACTGATTTTAAAACAATAATAACACTTATTTACACACTTGTTCCTGCTTTTCTGGGGACAACTTTTGCACCATCAGCTTCCAAGTCAAAAAAGTCATTGAGACTTACAAACTGCAAACTCTGCACCTAAGCGGCTAACCCCTAAACCACTTTGCTTGCTCAACCTTAATTGCACAGGGATTCTGTCTTTTAAAGCATTAATGTGACTGATAATGCCGATGGTTTTTCCTGAGGCATGCAGGTTGTCTAGAGCGTCTAGTGCTGACTCTAGAGTATCATTGTCGAGAGTGCCAAAGCCTTCATCTAGGAATAAAGAGTCAATACTGGTTTTGTGCGAGACCAAATCCGATAATGCAAGTGCCAGAGCCAGACTCACTAGAAACGATTCACCACCCGAAAGCGTTTTTGTATCGCGACTGGTATTGGCCTGCCAAGTATCAATCACTTCTAGAGCCAAAGCATCAGCTTTGCGCCCTAATTGATAACGACGATGCAATATATGTAGATGCTGATTCGCAAGATACACGAGATGCTCTAACGTTAGGCTTTGAGCATAGCGACGGAATTTAGCGCCATCGGCAGAACCAATCACATAATTCAGTTGCTCAAGGTGTCGCAACTTGTTACGGCTCTGACTTAACTGTAAGCGCTTATTGGAAACCTCTTCTCGACGCTGTAGCTCTTCACGAACTTGTTGTGAAACTACACCCCACTGACGTAATAAATTGGCTTGATGCGCTTCCAATTGCAGTACCTTTTGCTGCCACTCAGCCAAAGCAAGGTTCGCAATGTTCGTTACAGCTAATAGCGCCAATTCTGTTCCGGGAAGCATTCTCTCCTGATGCACCTGCCAAGCTTCTTGCACCTGAGAAAATCTCACTTCACATTTAGCAAGCTCAGTGCTTATGACCACTGACTCCGCCTCTAATTCAGCTATTCTGCTTTCATCGAGCCGCGCCGCTTGCCATGAAACCTCACTCTCAAAAGACTTTTCTACCAAGCTTTTTTGCCAACTTAACTGCGCCTGCTGACATTCTTGCAACACATTGTCATGAGCCTTTGTCTGGGCCTTAATCGTTGCCTCGATAGAAGCCAAGTCTCGAGTAATCTGCTGACATTGCTGAACCGCTTTTTCATTCAATAACTGGCTATCTTTTAACTGTTGCTGAGCCTTTTGACGAAGTTCCACAACGGTGGAACCTAACAACAAAGGTTCAAGATCTCTCTGAGTTTGTAGGCTCTTTTCACTTAAGGTTTGGTGTTTGGCTTTAATGGACTCTAAGCCAATTCCTGTTTCTTTTAGGGAAGCCTTAGTTGCCGACAATTCCACCAGCAATTTTTCCTGCTCGAGTTGTAAACGCCCTAAGCTTTCTTTACTCTCTTGCCATTGCACTAGCTCATCACTTAATTTTATCAAGGCCTGGTCAAGTGATTCGTGTAGGAATCTGTCACCCACTGCAGCAGCGGACATAGCACTTAAAAGCGCCTGTCTGTCTTTCTTAATACTGGCTTGCATTGTCTGGTATTGGGACTGCAATTGAGTGACTGATTGCTGTGTTAATTGATAACGACTCTGCGCTTGATTGAGCTGCTCAATACCTTGTTGCACCCTCAAGGCATGCTCTTGTAATCCAGCATTATGACCTTGCCATTGACGATGCAAGTCAGTAATTTCTGGGAGTAGCGCCTCTTGTCCTTGCCATAAAGACTGCTGTTTCCCTAGCAATGGCTCTATCTGCCATTCATCCGTCTCAGTATTTTCAAGTGGCAAGCCTAGGTTTTGACACTTGACGATACCTTGCTCTAATGCCGTAAAGACAGACGATATATCCTGCTGACTTTGCTGATATTGGCGTTGCATGAGCTCTTGCTCTTTATTCAGATCCTTTTGTTCTGCAGACATTAACATGCCCTGCTCAGTCAATTCTGCCAACTCTGTGGTTAACTGCTCTAGTTCCGCCAGCCTTTGTGGCTCGGTTATCTGCAAAGCATGCTCAAAATCATGCTCCTCTGCGCCACATAAAGGGCAATGCTCCCCTTGGTTCAGTTGTTCACGCAATTGCATGAGTGTGTGAATCTGACGCTCAGCGAATAACAAGCTTTCTAGATGACTTTGATGCTGTTTTTTATCTCGATAAAGCTTACGCTGCTGTTGTAGCTTAGCTTCAATAGCAGCCCATTGAGCCTCTAGGCCTTGAAGGGACTGCGCTAATTGCTTGGCATTCTGCTTAAGTTGTAAATATTGCCCTTGTAACTGATGGGCCTCTTGCAGGCCATTCACCTGACGCTCAAGTTGATAATAATTCTGCTGCCAAACTTGCAGCTCTTGCTGGTCAGTTAAGCGGTAAAAAGCCTGTAAAGTCGAATCCACAATTTGCTGCTGATTCGCTTGATTCGCTTGCCATTGCATCAATGTTTGCTGCTGGTGTTTAAAGGTGACTTCGGCACTTTCACATTCGGCTTGTAGGCGCTGTTTTTCCTCTACCATCACAGCAATTTTCTGCTCCCCCTCCAGAATAAGTTGCGCTCTATGCCGCCAGCTTGAGAGTTGCGGGTGAATTTTTTCTGCATGGGGCCACTTTTCAAGCAATGTTTTGCTTTCTACACTCTGTTCATCAAGCTTTAGACGCTGTTTTTCTAGCGCTTGATATTTGTCTTCCTGCTGAGCGTATTTTTGTTCTTCTTGATGGAGCTGAGCTTGGACCTCTAGCTGTTGCTGTGCCAGATGTTCCTGCTGAGTCAATAAAGGCTGGATCTGCTTTTCAATTTTATCATTAAGGTCCTCCAATGCTTGCTGATGCAAAGACAAAATGTGTTGACTTGCTGACTGCTCTTGCTGAGCTTTGGCTAACTGTTCTTGTAGCACCTGCTGCTGTCGAGTGGAGTGTTCACGCTCGTGCTCTAAATGAGTGACCTTAGTGACCAAACTTTGCTGATGATCAAATTCTGACTGCAAGCTCTGGGCTTGTTTTGCTAATTCAAGGGCTGTTTGCTTACCTGTAAAGTCAGCCACTTTTTGTTGAGCGCTCCTTAAGGCCGTTTTTTGCAAGTTCAGCTGCTGTTCTAATGCGTCTTTTTGCTCCAACCATTGCTGAAGTTTTTTATGGAGCCTGAGTTGTTCTCCTTGCTGCTGACTCTCTTTTTCATAGTTCGCTTCTTGAGTCTGGTATTCTGCTAACTGCTCATCCGACAGGAGTGTCTGTTGTTCGATATTCTTTTCTAGTAGTGCAAGCTCGCTCTTCTCTTGCTTATGCTTTTCAAACACCCATTGGGAAACTTGACCATAAATCTCAGTACCCGTTAGCTCCTCTAATAAAGAAGCCCTTTCGTTGGGCTTGGCATTCAAAAAGGCAGAAAAGCCACCTTGAGCCAACAGCATGGACTTAGTGAATCGGGAGAAATCCAGCCCAGTTAACTGAGCGACCAAATCAATTTTCTCATTAATTTTGGTGGTCAGAATCGTGCCATCCAGCTTACTTAGCTCACAGACCATTGGCTGCAGCTTGCCATCGACGTTGCCACGAGAGCGCCTTTGGCTCCAAAAGGCTCGATACCCCTCACCCTTTACTTCAAACTCAACCTCAGCCAAACACTCAGCCGTATGACGAGTCATGACTTCATTTTCACTGGGCGAAACTTTTAGTCTCGGCGTTTCATGGTAAAGCGCTAAACAAATGGCATCTAACAAGGTGGACTTGCCTGCCCCTGTGGGACCGACAATGGCAAATACCCCAGCTTCGGAAAAGGGCGGCTTGGAAAAATCAATTAACCACTCACCTTTCAAGGAGTTGAGGTTTTTTAAACGCAACTTACATATCTTCATGACGGCTGCGCCTGCTGGGTTTGCACTTCATCCAAGCACTCATTAAAAAGCTGTGTTAACGACTGAAAGTCGTCCTCAGAAATATCCAACTGAGTTGCAATGGCGCGTTCAAACACATCGGCGACCGTCAACTCGGCTAAGGTTTCGCGCTTCACATGATTACCAGCCTTTGCTTCAACGGCACTTTTACGCATCACCCGCAACAACTCAATCGGTAAAGCTTCAATCACCTCAGACAAACGTTTTTGCACATCACTAATATAATCATCTGCAATCACGGTCACTTCCAACCATAAATTTCCACTTTCTGGAGTAGGTAATTGAGTAATTTTTGACAAGAGTTCATCCAGCCGACCTTTAAGACTTATCATGGCCTGAAATCTTGGGATAGACTTCATCTGAATCCCTTTAAGCGTCTCTTGCAGAGAGTCCTGTTGAGCGAATAAGTCTTGGATAACGGGGGTTGTTTGCTCGGTGCTCAGATGTTCAGTGCTTAGACGCTCAGTATCAATAATAACAACAGATTTTTCTCGGGCTAACTCATCAAAACTTAATGGGATAGGTGAGCCACTGTAACGGAAATTTCCCTGCTTATTAATCGCTTGCGCACGGTGAATATGACCCAGCGCAAGGTAATCAAATTTGGGAAACACATGGGTAGGTAGCGCTTCCAAACTCCCCACATAAAGATCCCTGACCGACTCACTCAATTGACCACCCACTGCGGTTAGATGCCCCGTTCCTATAATGGCAACAGGCTGATCAAGTTCCGCGTTTTTTTGTTCAGCAATAGCATACACTTGCTGATAAAAGTCAGAGATCTGCTGTTGGAGTGCCTGTTTTTTTTGTTGTTCAGATTGCCCTGCAACACTGTCTAACACATCCTTCGGACGCAGATAAGGAACGGCACATAACCAAGCTGCCACCCTGCCATCTTTCGATGTAATTGGCAGCACATGTTCTTCAAGATGATCTCGGTTGGCCTGACTCGTTACCTGGGTATCTAAATAACCCAATAGGCTTTTCGACTCATTCAACATGCTAACGGAATCATGATTGCCCGCTACAACAAACAACTGACAATGACGCGCCTTCATATCCAATACTAACTGGTGGTACATTTCCCGGGCATAACTTGGTGGCGCACCAGTATCAAAAATATCTCCCGCAATAATAAGAGCCTCTATGCCTTCCTCTTCAATAACCGCCAATAGCCAATTAATAAAAGCCGCGTGCTCTTCTTTACGGCTTTTGCCCATAAAGTGCTGTCCAAGGTGCCAATCCGAGCTGTGTAAAATTTTCATAAATAAACCAACTTAAAAACTAATGGCAAAAGTGCTAACGAACAAAATGTAGCTGAGATAGTCGGATTCTATGCTCTCGCAACAGCGGCTCCCAATCTGTAGCGGGTATACCGCTACCATGATAAACAATCTGCAACTTCGCAGCGCCAAACTTTTGGCAAGCTTGTTGTAAAACCTCTGTCAATTTGGCTAAATTCTGTGAGCAACCAAGTTGCTTAGAAGACAAAGCGACAAAGTCTGCCAGTTCTGCTGGAAGCTGCTGCAATACATCTCGCCAATAACGTTCGAAGGCATGGTTTTCATAGCTTGCAATGAGTAATACGGGCATGTCAGATATAGATAAATCCACCAGCATACGCCCTTTTCGTTGGCTACGATCAACACTAATGGATAACAAATTTTTGGGCTTGAGGCGGGTAAAGTACGTCCATTTTTCAAAAGAAAGGAGGTTTTTCTGTAATAGAATTTGGATTTTTTCTCCGGGGCGATTAATGGCCATACACTCTTGCTCAGCCTCCGCATTACCTTCTGGCAGCAATACTGTCAGCCGATCGCCAAAGCTATCATCGCTTGGGCCTAATAATGTCAGTACAAGATTGTGATCATCAAGTTGACTCTTTTCAAGCACATCAAAGTTATCACCTCTCACAGGAAAGCGTCGAGATAATGAGAGACTATTTTTTAGCGTTGTTTGGCAACTTAGCAACGGTGCATTATCCCCAAGACTATAAAGTCGACAAGCACCACAGACACCCGCCCGACAACCGTGAGCAAGGCTTACCGATTGCGCCAATAATGCGCTGAGTAGATTATCACCGTCATTTAGATGGTATGCCAAACCATCTAGCTTAACGATATGGGATTTACATGACATAAGATTGTTCCTGTAGATATGAGTGATATTATGCCATATCTACAGGAACAATTATGATTTTGTGACCTATTGAGGTTGAACAGGGACCGAGGCTAACAAAGCACAAAGTAAGCGCCAAAAGTCTGTCACCGACTCTATTTCCATACGCTCATCAGGTGAGTGGGCACCCCGAATATTTGGACCAAAAGAAACCATTTCCATACCGGAATATTTTGCACCAATGATTCCACACTCAAGCCCAGCATGAATGACTTTCACATTAGCAGGCTGGCCCATTACCTCTTCATGAACTTCGAGAAAATGTTTAAGTAAGCCGGCCTTAGGGTTTGGACGCCAGCCAGGGTAGTCGTTTTCAACACACACCTCGGCATCAATTAACACAAAAGCGCTGCGCACCTGATTCGCATGATGAACCACAGCATCATCTAATAATGACCGCACCAGTAAGCAGGCATCAAATTTTTTAATACCCGATTCACCATCCAGTAAATTCATCACACCAAAGTTACAAGACGTTTCAGTTACTCCTGATAAAGCATTACTCATACGATGAACACCATGGGGAGCACATGTCATCGCATTAATTAGCCTACAAGTATCTTGTTCACTAAGCGCAGTAGCCAGCTGCACCGGGGCGATCTCGATGGTGAGATTTTGCTCTACCGAAGCAAACTCAGCCTGCACGGTTGAGGTAAAGTGATTTAAAAAATCTTTGAATGTATCTAAGTGGCTTTTATTCATACTGATACTTGCTGTTGCTTCACGAGCAATAGCATTTCGTAATGTGCCGCCACTTAATGAGCCTAACGAGTAAGTGAGACTCTGACTCAATAAGCTCAACAAACGCACTAAAATCACATTGGCACTGGCACGACCTTTATTTATATCCAGTCCAGAATGGCCGCCACGCAAGCCTGAGACCCTAACCTCATAGCTCACCTCATTGTCTTTAATGGCTTGAGCTTTGAAAGTATGGGACACATTAACATCCGCACCACCAGCACAGCCGATGTACACATCGCCTCTGTCTTCTGAATCTAGATTAAGCAATAGACGGCCTTTTAGAATGCCTGGCTCTAGTTGTAAAGCCCCCCGTAAACTACTTTCTTCTTCAATGGTGAATAACGCTTCGATTGGGCCATGAACAATATCGTTAGATTCCAACACCGCCAAAGCCGCGGCGACGCCGATGCCATTATCAGCTCCTAGCGTGGTGCCTTGCGCATGAAGCCAGCCATCTTCCACTCTGGTTAAAATCGGGTCTTTGGTAAAATCATGCTGAGTTTGCACATTTTTCTGCGCCACCATATCTAGGTGACCTTGTAACACCACACCTTGCCTATCTTCCATACCAGCAGTTGCGGGCTTTCTAATCAATAGATTCCCCGCTGTGTCCACATAGCTCTCTAAGTTTCTGCCCTCAGCCCATCGAATTAGTAGATCCCTCAATTGGGCTTCGTAATAAGAAGGACGCGGTGTGTTACATAATGTTTGAAAATGACGCCACACAATGGTGGGTTCTAACTGACATAAGTGCTCGTTCATATTTCTCTCTAAAAGCCAATAAGATCACGTTAGACTAGAGAAAATGAACACTTCAAGCAATTGAAATAAAGCATAAGCTTCTGATCGCCATAGAGAATTGGTATAGCAAAGCAGCTTACATCTAGTAAATATAAAGTGTTGGCTTAGTGGCTTTTCAAAGCATTCTTATAAGACATTTCGAAGGGTAAGTTTAATCGTTTTAAATGATCTAAAGCTTGTCTGCCCAGCACCCCTTTGGGCAAACCAGATAATAAGACAAACCAATAGTTGGCAATCATATTTTCCGCAAACACATGGGCAGCATTGTCATCAACCCCTACCTGTTGAAAGCGCACAATTACGCCATCATACACAGCAGCCATCTGCGTGGTATGAAAACCACCATGGGCTAGGCTATCTAATAACACCTGCTGAGTAAATTCACTGTAATCATCATAAAACACAAACAAGACATGGGCCATTTGTTGCAAATAGTCCACGGGAGAAGATACGTGCTGCTGATGTTGAGAAGCCGTCCGCAAAGCAAATTCCATCTCATCAAAGAAGATGTCCTTCACTAGAGCTAACTTATCTGGAAAATGTACGAATAGCGTTCCAACCGCAATGCTGGCTTGCTGACTAAGATAGCGGGTGCTGGTGGCATCAATGCCCTGCTTTAAAAAAGCCTGTTTAGCCACCTGTTTAATCTTGGCTCGTGTTTGCGCTTTTTGCTGCTTTCTAATGGCCATCCGCGAATCTCCAAAAACTAAGTTATGAGTGTACCGCGAGTGTCACATTTTAAGAAGATCTATGATTGTTATTCATTGACGACTAATCGACTTGATAAGTCTTGTAAGAAAGCTTCAACACGAGCAGCATTTTCACCAAAATCCGCACTCGTGCCTACTCGTGAGCATGATCTAATATCAAGGCGCGTTGTATCTCCTTGTCGGATCACACGAATGACGACATCATCACGAAAGCCAAACACCGGGGTACGAGCCGTTGCTTCAACGACCCCAACTTTTGGGTATTCAGAAACCATTTCCCAACCGCGCTCATTAATAAGTGCGACAGCCGCTTCATACACTTGTTTTTTCGGAGTACTGGTAAAGAACGGCTTAATTTTAGGATAATGCTTCTTCTGAATCTCAGCCCATTCTTTGTTATAGACCAAGTCGTTTTCACTCGATTTTCGTAAAAAATTGATATTGAGGTAAGCAGGCGGAATATCGGCATCGGTAGTGATGTCATTGATATTAGGGTAGGCGGATTTTTCAAGATAGAAAGCGATCCAAAAACCACTGTAAACAATAGAGATAGCAAAAATTAGCCAAAAGAAGCGTTTACTCTTTATATTTTTTTCTTTGCGGCAAGCCGCTAAAGAGGCAACCGCTAGAAAAGACAATAACAACGATGCTACAACACTCCATTTAAGAACTGAAAATCCTGTTATCGGTTCAAACATGCCAACCCGAACACCCGCGATGGAGATAAAAGCGGAGCAGCCAACAAGAATTAGCAATACATATAAAACTGGAGAGATATAACGGCTCATACTTTGCCTATGCCTAAAAGATACCCCTCAACCTTAACCTTGTTATCAAGAAACAAACAGAACCTAACCCCTTGTTTAAGATTGATTCCTTTATTTTTGCATAGTTTCAGTAATCTACCCTTATTAAAGCCTCTAGAAAGCGTCAATTCCTCTTAAACTTCCCTTAAAACAACTTAATTTCTTAACAATAAATGCATCCAACCATTGCTATAAAATTGCGCTGCTTGCTTTTTCTTTCGACCTACAAGGATTGGACCGTTATCCATAAACAAAAAAGCTTTCCAGCTGCGCTTAAACACGCCCCATTGCAGTTCAAACACCAGTTCATTGTGACAACAAAAATACACCAGAGTATCTTCACCCCAAGCTGAAAAATGCTCTAAAGATTCTTCCGGTAATTCAAGCAAATCGGAATCCCAACGCTTTTCCCAACTCAGCTTAACTTGTAAGGCCGCTTCAGAGGTTACCCAATCGCGATCTGTCAGATGATCAGGGTGGATCTGCCCATCACTTATATAGTCGCGCCAAATGTTGGCGGCTTTGGCCTCACTAAGCAAACGAATTGCCGCCAGATCATTGGCATCTACTTTTGGATCATCACGTTTAAATATCCAATACTTTGAAAACTCTTCTAAGGGACGGTAAGCCATAATACCTTCAGTATGCAATTGATGAAAAATTCTAACCTAATGTGTGAAAAAGCATCGTTTGTTATTCATAGCCACCCCTTCTAAACTTCAAAAATGTTGTAATAAAACAACATTTTTCAATCTTAACTAAGGAGTTAACTATGGATTCTCAACAACAATACGAAGCATTACTTGAAAAATGGGGCTATTTGGATAACAGCTTAGCCGCTAAACGTCGTCGCGAAGCTCGTGCTCTTAGAATGCAAAAACTAAACACTCTAGCTAAACAAACTTACAGTTTTCTAAGCAAAGCATTCAAGAAAGCGACAGCACGTCCACAAACCTTGAAACAAGCGGCTTAATAAGCGACGAAACCAACAAACAGACCTTTAATTACTATTATATCGTATTAAGTTACTTATAAGGGGAGAAAAACAATAAAACTCCCTCCCTTCCTTTCCTCTTAACAACTTCCTATTATGTAGCCACATTCTTAATTTAATTGGCTTTTATATGGATTATTCTTACCAAGCAATCCTGTTCGATTGCGACGGCGTAATTGTCGACACTGAAACCCTTTCCAACAACATCATGAAAAGCATGTTGGCAGACTTAGGGCTTGAACTTGATTCAGATGTCCTTCATGAAAAATTTAGTGGTTTTACTACAAAAAGCAATCTTGCTACCGCGACAAAAATGCTTGGTCGCCCCTTACCTGATACTTTTCAAGCTGATTATAAAGCCCGCTTTAAGCAACATATCGAAAAGCATCTTGAACCTATCGAAGGTGTCGTCGATCTGCTTCAACGCATCCAATGTCCAATTGCCATGGCAACAAATGCCAACCGTGCAGAAATGAATGAAAAACTCAGTAAAATAGGATTAATCAATACCTTCTCTGTTCGCTTCGCCCTAGACGATGTTGCCAATGGCAAACCAGCACCTGACTTATACTTAAAAGCGGCAGAGGCATTAGGTGTTCAACCGAAAGATTGCTTAGTCATTGAAGACTCGATTGCAGGTATTAAAGCAGGCAAAGCCGCAGGCATGACTGTTTTTGCTTATTGCGGCAGCATGGATGCAAAGAAACAAACCGAAGCAGGTGCGTCGGTTTGCTTTAAAACCATGTATGAATTGATCGAGTTATTAAAACTTAAACCCTAGTCGTTACTGCTTGCTTGCAGTTGTTTTAGTAGACTTCGTGGAAGCTCCTTTATGGTCAGGCTTCCCGAGTCTGCATCAAACACCACAGAATCCCCTAAGAGATCGCTGTCGAAACTTAAGGTCAAGGCTTTGCTACTGCCAGAAAGGCGCGTTAACTTTTTAAGCGCAGCTTTTTCTACAAAAATCTCTTTTTCCATTTTAAAGTTTTCTGATTCTGCAATTTCTAAAAACTTATTCGCCTGTTCAACTGAAAATCGAGATTCCACCTCTGTGGCTAATGATTGCATGGCTAATGGCTCACGCTCTTCCGCTTTACCCTTACAATGCTCAGACACCACTTTTTTGAATTCGTTGGCTTGTTTAGCTGGCATACCTTCCGACTGACAGAAGGCTGAAGTCAAATCAACCAGTTTACGGGTTTCTTTCGACGCTACCTTAGGCTCGTCACAACCAATAAACTGAGTAAAGTAATCACTCTCCACTTTCGGTGCTCGTCCAAAACGAAAGGCTATATAGCGACCTTCATCTTCCGCCTGCCACGCCGTAAGGTTTATTCGTAAAGCCATATGCAGCTTTTCCATTTCGATCTGTTCGACCTGAGAGAGGCTCAAGTCCGCACCAAGGCCTATACCCTGCTTACGTTTAAGCAAAACCACATACAAAAAATGCGTATCATGCAATTCATAGTGATTGAACCATAGGAGCCCCCCCTCCACCTCTTCTACCGGCTCGATGAACTTTACGAACTCTGCCGCGCAGTCTTTAGAAAAGACTGCAAAATCATGAAAACTGTTATCTTTAAAGTGTTTATATAGCAATGCAGGTAATTGGCTACCCTCTTCACTGCCCTGAGGGTTTGAAAAGCGTCCAGTATTCATGCCTGAACGATTAAAAAGGTTGGTCACCTGCTCCGATAAAGCAAGCGCCTGGCCATCTATTGGGTTTTCATTAGGGCGAGCAATTAAAATTGCCTTACGTTCACCTTCATGTTTTTGGATCTCATGCACAATCAAGTTGCTAATAGACACTCGCTACCTCTTCCGTTTACTATATTAAGTTGTGATTAATTTTTGTACCAAACTCTTCAAAGAAGGACTCTACCCTAAACATTATGCTTAAACCTAAAACTACCAAAAAAGACACGCGTAAAGAGCTGGAATCATTGGTAGATGAATTTATCAAGGCAAAAGGCGAAATTCAGCACGTAGATATGGGTGAGTCTGGTCTCGTTGATGGTAAGTATAACACGACTCATATTGGCTTTAGCGAACCCAAACAACAACGCACCCCTCTTCCACACGTAGTAGCGGCCATTCAGGAACGCAAACACCCTCCAGCCTCACAAAAAGGCCCACTCCCTAACAAACCTACAAAGAAAATGCTTTACGATGATTTCGGGGAACCATTGCGATGGGTATGGGAAGAATAAATATTATAAGCCATATTCGCCACCACTCTTAAAAACAACTTAACGAATATGTTTTTTAAATCCGCATTAAGAAATTTGCGTGTTTTTCAATTAAAAAACACCTTCACTTATCATCACATACTGCCTTTTGCAATATAAAGATCCGTTTTTTATGCGTAAAAACTTGCATTACAATGAGCACAGCCATACAATTAATTGATTAGATTAAGTAAAGTCTCTAATTGACATTGGTTTAAGTGAACCTTTGCTTTACTATAATGGCTATTAAATAAACAAACGGGAAGAACTCTTTATGAGCATCTTATTCAAAACAATAAGCACCTTTGGTGTATTGCTTGCTATTAGCTCCAGCATTCATGCTGAAAGCTTATATAGCATCAATATGCAAGCGCGCCTTATTGATTCGGATGGCGATGGCGTGATAGATGTTCGTGATCGCTGCTCTAATACAAAAAAAGACGCTGCTGTAGATAACTATGGTTGCCCTGATGTGTCTGCTAAGCTTTTAACCGTACAATTAAATATCCTTTTTGACTCTGGTCAAGCCGTTGTCAAACCTCGCTTCTACCCAGAACTTAAAAAACTTGCAGATTTCTTAAATGATAACCCAGGCACATCTGTGGTTATCGAAGGACATACTGACAACGTTGGTTCTTTTGAGTTAAACCAAGAGTTATCTCAAAAGCGTGCAAATGCTATTGCAGATGTGTTGGTAGATAGCTTTAGAATACGTCAAAGCCGAGTTAAAGGTATTGGATATGGTGAAGATCGCCCTATTGATAGCAACGACTCTGAACAAGGCCGCGAAAACAATCGCCGTGTGGTAGCAGAAGTTTTTGCCAGAAAAGAAGCAGAACAAAAACGCTGGACGATTTATAGTGTCGACCAGAACAGTAGTACCGCTTATAAAAGCTATTAATTCACGTTAGCCCTCAATTCTTATTAAAGCCTACTTTTAGTAGGCTTTTTTATTAGCCACACTTCGCCTCCTTTATCAGACAAGACTGGCCAACCGAGTCCCACCACTGGCATACTCATCATATTAAGGAGAGAGTTTATGACGACCAAATATTTACATGCGATGATTCGTACAGACAAACCAGAAGAAAGCCATACTTTTTATACTGAAGGTTTAGGCCTAATAAAAACCCGTCAAATGGACAGTGAGAAAGGGCAATTTTCGCTGATCTACTATGCAAGCGCGATAGGTGAACCAGAGGTTGAGCTCACCCATAATTGGGGCGATAGAAAGTACACTAATGGCGATCAATTCGGCCACTTAGCGTTCGCTGTGGAGGATATCTACAAGACGTGCGAAACACTACAATCATTAGGTGTGACTATTTTGCGCCCACCTCGAGACGGCCACATGGCTTTCATCAAAGATCCCAATGGAATCTCCATTGAATTATTACAAGTAGGCGATAACTTACCACCTCAAGAACCATGGCATTCTATGGAGAACACTGGAAGCTGGTAACCTAGGAAGCAATAGCACCTTACAACTGATTGATGTGAGGTGCTATTTGCGATTTATCTTTGTGGTGGTTGAGGTAAAGCTGCCGTCAAGGCTTCTTCACTTATCCCTAATACCTTGGCCACTTGGCCGATGTCTGCATTAGGACCACCAGCATCATTCAATGCTTGGAATAACTCATCAACAGAAACACCTAATGTTTGTGCAGCTTCCTCAAAACCAGGAGGAAACCCTTCCCCTCTCGGTTCGCTTTGATCCCCTTGCATTCTCCTTCTTTGACCATCAGGCTCATCTGGATGTTCAGCCATCGTTTGACTTCCCTTATTCTTGACAGCGCCTACTCCGGTTTCCGCTGTCGTTGAAAAGTTATTTCTTGCAACAACGCCTGATAAGCAAGGCGGTAAATTTGGAAAATCTTCTGTCGCATGGTAGTGGTATACTTTTTCTTGCTTACCTTGAACGTAACCCAAATGACCGTGACAAGTATCTAGGTCCGTTGGTAATCGCCCATTCTCATCATGACTACCATAAATCCCAATACCATCAAACGCGTAGCCGAAAAGAGCAGATGAATCTTGAGCCAGATGACATTCAGCATGAACACCCTCATGCTCGTATACCGACGCCATATCTGTAGCAGTACCGTGATAATGATACCAACCTCCAGGGTCCACATGCCCCGCACAGGTATCTAACACAGGAATGTGACCTGTTTGTTGGACACTTGGTGCATCCGAGAATATAGGCACACCAGACAGTGTCATACCTACTTTGTCGACCACGCCAAGCTTACTTGATGCATCCGCTATCACGGGCTCTGTTGGAATCAACATGGTTATTTCAACTTCTTTATCAACCGCCACATTGATACAGCTATGTTCGTGCGGCGATTTTTTATCTGCAAAATCCGTTATATAAACACGACCTTTTTCATCATAAAAGGTATAACCCTGTTCCGCCAACATCTGAAAGAACGCGCCATCGACACGATATAAACCTGATTTTCTTCCATCCCATTCCCAAATACCACCCTCCCTGTCTAATGAAGATGGACAAAAAGGCCCTATATCCAAGTCCTCAGGCAGATATTTAACAACAAACTTAGCGCAGTATGCAGCATCGCCATTTACTAAAGTACAAGACACAACTTTAGGGTCTTTCACCATGGCAGCTTTATTAAACAGCGAAAAATTTATTTGCGTCGCAGTTCTGGTAGACGCTACCTTAACGTGATCATCCTCTTTATGATGGTCATGTCTAGCTTGCTTATTATGCCTGTGCTCCAAATCGTCGCTCTGGGTTTGCACTGAATTCGAACTACATGCCGTTAACATAGCCGTCAATGCCAACATAGCCCCCTTCCCAACAATACCGCTATAATTATCCTTAATGATGGATAGTTGTGACACACACTTGACCATTACTGCCTCACTGACAACATGTTTTTTACATATATTTAAAAAGTGAAGTTTATCAGTGCGGATTGCAACCAGACATGAAGGAAGCGCTAAAGTTCTGTCAGCGTAGAGTAAAACTGACTCTACTCTCTCAGCCCTTGGTTGGGACAATCTGAAAAGACCCGCACTTGGCAAGATTTACATAATTCGCCATTTAGTTGCTCAATCATTTTCGTAATAGCAGTAGACGTACTATCATACAATCTCCCTTGCACCAGCATTTCCCTAAACTCAGTCCCCTTTAGCTCATCACATACGTTGCCTTTAAGGGAACTAAAGAACACCTTCCCTCCTTGGGCTTCGAGTCTATTCACTTCGTTCATCAACATATGCTGGCCGGTTGAATCAATAAAATTGATACCTTTCGCAATAATAATTAATGCTTTCTGATCATGAATTGACAGAGACTCTATGGCTTTTTGCAAATGCTGGGATGAACCGAAAAAGATAGAACCATCTACCCTCACCATTTTAATAGCCGGACACTCATGTAAATTATAACGTGATATATTACGTATTTGACGCTTACCGTTTTCCCGCACAACAGGGGCCACAATAGTAATTTTTGGACGCGAAGTTCGTCGTAAATAAAAACCTATCGAAATCACAACACCGATGTAAATGGCATACTCTAACTGTACAAATAAGGTACACACAAAAGTCCCTAAAAACGTAATTACTTCAGATTTTTCAGCCTTTAAAGCGACAATAAAGCCCTTTACGTCGAATAGATTCCAAGTGATTAATAAAATGCTGCCGGCCATCACTGGCACTGGAATATATTGTGTTAGATCCGGGAAAAATAACACAAACAGAATCACGATAACCGCTGAAACGACGCTGGCTAAAGGTGTTTTAGCACCAGCATCATAATTGCCACCAGAGCGTGTAAATGAACCTGAGCTTGGATAACATGAAAAAAAACCACCAAATAAATTCGATACACCTTGCCCAATGAACTCTTGATTACCATCAATTTGCTGTTTAGAACGCATAGCGATACTTCGAGCAATTGAGGCCGCCTCAATCAAGCCTAAAAGCGCAACAGCAAACGCACCTGAAAGCAGTATAGAGAAGGTACTACTATCAAGTAACGGTAAGGAAAAAGGAGGTAAGGTCCCAGAAAGCGGATCAAGCAGCTGAATGCCATAATACTCACCGTTCAATACTATACATAAGCCTACACCTATCGACATAGCACCTAGGAGATATGGAACTTTAACCATGTACTTTTTTAAAAAAATTGCGCTTATTAACGTAATGAAGCCAAGACTTAGAGCAGCGAAATTAGTTTGATCACGAGCAGTATAAGCACCACTTACATATGAAATAAGGCTACCGTCAGACTGGATATCTAAACCCAATAAATTTTTAAGCTGACTTGCGGCAATAATAATTGCCGCACCAGCGGTAAATCCCTGCACAACAGAATGAGAAATGAAGTTAACCAATACACCAAAATTTAAGAAACCCAAGACGCACTGAATAACGCCAACCATAAAAGTTAAAGTGAGCATTAAAGAAATATAATCCGTACCACCATCCCCTGAAGCACTACTAACGACCGTTGCTGCGACGATTGAAAGCGCGGCCGTTGGCCCCGAAATCATGTGCATTGAACTACCAAATAGCGCCGCCAGAGTAGCTGATACAATGGCTGTATACAGGCCATATTCTGCGGGTAAGCCTGCGATAAGTGCGTAGGCCACACCTTGTGGTAAAACTAAAATAGCGCCTGTTATACCAGCTGATATATCCGCCCTAATAGTGACTGAGTCAACCTCTTTGGACCAATTTAAAAATGGTAATAAGTTTTGTAATAAATGAAACATACGCTATTCCGTAAATAAAAAAGAGGCGCTATTAATGCGCCTCTTCAAATTCAATACTTAAATTACACTCTTTTACGTTTACGTTGGTAAAGCGCGAGGCCGACCATCAGCAACAAACAAGGCAGGTACACCCAAAACTTTGAAGGTTGCTTATTCGGCACATCAATACCGGTCAAGACCTGAAAGGCTTCAAATCCAGCTTCATAAGCATCACTTCCTATATCGACACTATCAACTTCAATCAGATCGCCCTGCTGATAAAGGTTAAGACCTGCTTCCTGCATAATTTCTGGGGCTAAGCCTTCACTTCGAGCAATCAACATACGTATGGATACATCCTTACCACCCGCGTAATTATCCTCTTCAACATAAATACGCAATGGTGCGCCTTCATTAACCTGAGCATCCGTAGCCATATACTCTGCCAGAGGCATATAGCGATGCGGTTCAACCAAGCGGTCAATCCAAAAGTCGGGTCTAAAAATACTGAACGCAATTAGCAGCAACAAGCCACGCTCCCACAGCTTACAATGATCAAAGAAATACCCTTGAGTGGCGGCAGTGAACATGAGCATTGCCATAGTTGCGACAATAAAGATCAGTACACCATGAATAAAGGAGACATCGATCAATAAGAGATCAGGATTAAAGATAAAAAGGAAAGGTAATACAGCCGTTCTTAATGCGTACTTAAAAGCAATAATACCGGTTGATATTGGGTTACCACCTGACACCGCCGCCGCGGCAAAAGACGCTAACCCAACGGGGGGCGTAACATCCGCCATAAGACCAAAATAAAATACGAATAAGTGGACTGCTATTAAAGGTACAACCAGACCATTAGACGCCCCCACTTCAACAATCACAGTGGCCATTAATGATGACACAACAATGTAGTTGGCCGTAGTAGGAAGCCCCATTCCCAAAATCATACACAATACTGCCACCAGCAATAGCATCAGTGTGATGTTGCCAAACGATAAGGCTTCCACCACATCCGCCAATACCGCACCGACACTGGTTTGAGATACTACGCCAACAATCACTCCAGCCGTTGCGGTAGCAATCGAAATACTCGCCATATTTCGTGCCCCTGTCACCATGCCATCGGCTAGGTTACGAAGGCCCGCCCCCCAAAGCAGCGTCGCTTCTTGTCGGAATAGGCCCTCTAGTACAGGCTTGGTCACAATCATCAACATGGTAAGCATGGCAGCCCAAAATGCACTTAAACCAGGACTTAAACGTTCAATCATCAAACACCAAACGAGCACCACAACAGGTAATAAATAATACATACCTGAGCGAAATATCTCTCCTGGTGGTGGTAAATCTGAAAGGTCTTGATCGACATCCTCGACCAACTTAGGAAACTTGCTACCAAGCTTTAATAATACAACATAAGCTAGAACAACTAACGAAGAGGCGACCCATATGGAGTTGTCATCAAACACATTTTTGATCCACCCTAAACCATAATAAACCGCTGCTGATATCCCACAGATTAGTAAGAAACCAAACAAAACACCGATTAAACGATTCAACACACTGGCCGTATTGGTACGTTTAGTTAACCCCTGCATGTTGGCTTTAACTGCTTCCAAATGCACAATATAAACAAGGCCAATGTAAGAAATAAGCGCAGGTAAAAAGGCGTGTTTAATAACATCTAAATAACTAATGCCAACATATTCAACCATTAAAAAAGCCGCGGCTCCCATAACAGGTGGCATAATTTGTCCATTAACAGATGAGGCCACTTCAACCGCACCAGCTTTCTCGCTAGAAAACCCTACTTTTTTCATCATAGGGATCGTGAATGTACCGGTAGTAACCACATTCGCAATGGAAGAACCGGAGATAAGGCCAGTAAGACCCGACGCAACCACCGCTGCTTTTGCTGGTCCACCACGAAAATGCCCTAGGCATGAGAAAGCTAACTTTATAAAATAATTACCAGCACCCGCTTTGTCCAACAGCGACCCAAAGAGCACAAACAAAAAGACAAAGTCGGTCGATACGCCCAGCGCGATACCAAACACACCTTCGGTTGTAATCCACTGATGATTAACAACTTCTTGAAGGCTAAAACCTTTATGGGCAATCATCTCTGGCATATAGTTGCCAAAAAAGTTGTAGAAAAGAAACACGCCAGCGATAAGTGGCAAAGTAATACCTAAACTTCTTCGCGCCGCCTCAAACAACAATGGAACGCCAATACAAGCAACCACAACATCCTGTAAAATGGGGGCACCAACTCGCGTTGAAATATTGTCATATTCAATCAAATAGTAGAGAGCGCATAGACTTGCCAACGTGGCAATTATCCAATCTGCCACCGGTACTCTTTTAATAGGTGATTTTGCACCGAAAGGAAAACTCAAGAAAACCAAAAATATAGCAAACGCTAAATGTATTGAGCGAGCCTGATTGCTATTCCAGCGCAACAAGCTCGAATCCATCATATAAGGGAATGGTGAAGCAATCCAAACTTGAAAAAGTGCCCATGTAAAGGCCACGAAGAGAATAATTTTTAGCTGTATCCCACTAGCTTGACGGCCACCCATATCATTGGAAGACACAAAGTCATCCACATCGATAGAGCTCGTGTTTTCCTTTAATAGACTCATTTTTAAACCTCAAAAAACGTTAAAAAAAACCGGGCACAACAGCCCGGTTTATTGAACATAGACTTACTTAATCCAGCCACGTTCTTTGTAATACTTGACCGCACCTGGGTGCAATGGTGCAGACAGGCCTGCAGAGATCATTTCTTGAGGGTCTAGTTGAGCGAACGCTGGGTGTAAACGTTTAAAGCGATCGAAGTTCTCAAACGTAGATTTCACCATATTGTAAATAACCTTGTCCGAAGTGTTGGTAGAGGTAACCAAAGTTGCTTTCAGACCGTAAGTCGTTACATCATTAGGTGTTCCTTCATACATGCCACCAGGGATTGAAGCGTAGCTGTAGTAAGGAAAACGATCGACTAACGTATCTACCGCCGGTCCAGTCACATCTACAATGTGTGTAGAACAAGTACTAGTGGCTTCTTTTACATTGGCTACTGGGTGCCCTGCTACCATAACAAATGCATCAACTTTATTGTCACAAAGTGCCTGAGACTGTTCGGAGGACTTTAATTCACCTGCTAATTTGAAATCGGATAATTCTATGCCTGACTCTTTCATTAGCGTCAGCATAGTCGCTCGCTGGCCTGAGCCTGGATTACCAACATTCACACGCTTACCTTTAAGGTCTGCAAAAGAGTTGATATCAGCATCTGTACGTGCAACTAAAGTGAAAATATCGGAGTGCAAAGAAAAAACAGCACGTAACGCTTCATAAGGACCTGCAGCTTCGAAGTTAGAAGTACCATTCAAGGCATGGTATTGCCAATCCGATTGGACAATACCAAAATTTACACCACCAGAACGAATGGAGTTAAGATTAGCAATAGAACCACCACTAGAAGGCGCAGAACAACGCAGATTATGCTCACTTGATTGGCGGTTTACCATTTTACAGATAGATTGCCCTACCACATAATAAACACCTGTTTGCCCTGCTGTACCGATTGAAAAATGTTCGACTTCGGCAGCAAAACTTGGAGCACTGCTTAGGCTACCCAGCATTAATGCCGTAACGGCTGCTGGTTTAAAATTGATTTTTCTCATCTTCTGAACTTCCCCGTTGATTATGATAGTTTTAAATTTTAGTGAATAACATTCACGTTACGTCTCTTACTTTTGCTCTTTAGTAATTTCCTAACTCATTAGCTGCTCAGGCTTATGTCAAAGTTTGAGCTTCACAAAAAGAGTCAAGACAATTCAACACTTCGCATTCGAGCTGCTTCACAGCAATTTAACAATGTCTGTGCAAACACCTCATTTGACATCAAAACCTCTAAGCCCGCTTGAGTAGTACCGTTTGGACTGGTAACCTTATTTCTAAGATCAACAACATCTTGTCCACTTTGCTCAATTAAAGCCGCCGCCCCTATCAAAGTTTCTAAAGCGAGGTCTTTCGCTAAAACATCAGGTAATCCAAGTTGTTTTGCGCACGCAGTAAAGCACTCTGCAAAATAAAAAGCATAAGCAGGACCACTACCGCTCACCGCAGTTACACTATGCATGAGATTTTCATCATCAACCCAGTGGAAGGAGCCTAACGAGGCAAAAAGCCCCTCAATATGGGTTCCTAAATACTCTTGGCCTTCACTTTTAAAACCCACCATCACTCCCTTACCAATCATAGCGGGGGTATTAGGCATAACTCGTACTACTTGCTTTGCATTAGGTAAATAAGATTTCAAACTTGAAACCGTCACGCCAGCAGCCACAGAAACAAGGCAAGTACTTTCATTAATCAAGTCATTAAATAAATGCAGACTCTTGATAATGATCTGAGGTTTTAGTGCTAATAAAAAAGTGGTAAACAGTTGATTATTCGGCACTTCAGATACAGATTGATAAGCTCTAATACCTTTGCGCCTGTAACTCTCTATAACCTCAGGCTTGGTGTCTAACAAGCAAATACTCTGCGGTTCCATACCAGTTTTAAGCCAGCCATTGATAATAGCTGCACCCATTTTCCCGCCACCTAACACAAGAATATTATGCTCACTCACATCGTTAAACATCATCACGTACCCACCTAAATAAAAATTGAAGGCTCTATTTCGTCGCTAACGCTTTATAAAGCTCACTGATGCGTTGGTAAACTGGACCAGGTGTTCCATCACCAACCATACGCCCATCAATTTTTACAACTGGTGTTTGCCCTGCAAAAGTACCTGTCACAAAGGCTTCTTCTGCACCATATACTTCGAATAAAGAAAAGTCCGTTTCATGTACCGTAATGTCATTGGCTTTACATAAATCGATAACTTTTTGGCGAGTAATACCATTCATGCAGTATTTAGACGTAGAGGTCCATACCTCACCTTTGCGCACGATAAAGAAGTTAGTGGAATTACAAGTAGCAACAAAACCATGAGGGTCAAGCATCAACGCCTCATCAGCACCTGCTTTTTGGGCTTGGGTTAATGCTGTGATACAGTTAATTTTACTATGAGAATTTAATTTAGGATCCTGGCTGTTAGACTGCCCTCGCACAACGTGTACAGTGAACAAACTCATGCCATCATTTTTTACTTTCTCACTTGGCTTACTATGCTCAGCAATGATAACGGTCGTCGCACCATACACACTTAACTTTGGATCCTGAAAAGGTTTTCTCTTCTTGCCTCTAGTTACCATTAGTCGCAGATGCGCGTCATGAGTCATGTCATTAGCTGCCAATGTATCGTAGGCCGCCTTTACCATTTCCTCTCGAGTCAACCCAATATCAAAATCCAATACTTTTGCCGAGTCATACAGGCGATCTAAATGGTCGTCAAAAAAAGCAATCTTACCGTTGTAGACGCGTAACCCTTCCCAAATACCATCACCTAACATAAAACCACTGTCATATACCGAAACGACTGCTTTTTCTTTTGGAAGCAATTCACCATTAACATAAATTTTGATCGATTCGTTACGGTTATCTTCTTCAGCTGTGTGAGCACTAAAAGAATGAGATGACATGCTTTACTCCAAATTGACTATGATGATTTCACTTTCTGACCAGTGATTGGTTGAAAACAGAATAGATCGACAAAATAGCACTGTCAACAGTAAGATTGTTAACAATCTTACATTGTGTATTTTTAGTATTTCTATGGTCAGACTTATTTGCTATTCTTTGGAGCAATTCAGATGCTATGGCTCGCCAGTTTAAATAGGAATTTATGACAGTATTGAATTTAAAGCCGATTCATAAAAATCGCACGCTAAGAGCGAATGTGGCAGAACAATTAAAAGAGGCAATCATTAGTGGCGCCCTACCACCAGGCACTAAATTAGTAGAGTCTCAGCTTTCCGCTTTACTAGGTGTTAGTCGTGGCCCACTAAGGGAAGCGATCCGTCAACTGGTCGATCAAGGGTTAGTAGAAAGTATTGCTTATACAGGCACTTATGTTGCAAGCATAACAGTACAAGCTATCCAAGAATTGTATTCATTTAGAACAGAGCTTGAACAGTTTGCGTTCAAGCTGGTTTGGGAAAAACGTGCGGACAGTTTCTATAACGAATTGGACCTACAACAAAAAAAACTGACTAAAGCCATAAAAGACAATGATCACAGCGCTGCTATTTTTGAGGAATTAGAACTTCATAACATTGTGTATAAATATTGCGGTCACGCCCTATTACAAGATACCTGGCAAAGGCTTAGAGGACGGTTACACCTTTACTTCACTTTGCATCAAAATGCACACAATCGTGCTGGACCAAAAATAAACGCTCATGATTTGTATGTTGAGCTAGCAAAAGGTGACGACTTGAACGCCATGCTCAACCATGTTTCTGATCATATGCAACAAGGTTATAAAAAAGTAGAATTATTGGTCTCTGATATTGAATCAGCTAACTAAGTTTCACACATAAAAATGCCAGACTATTACACTCTAGTCTGGCATTTTTATAGAAAGTAAACTCACTACGGCTGTTTCATTTAAATTCAACCAACTTCGCTTAAGCGGCATGCTTGGTCTGCGAAGGAGGGTAACCAAAAAAACGCTTATATTCACGACTAAACTGTGAAAAACTGTTATATCCCACCTGAAAACTAGCCTCACTGGCACTCATTCCCTGCTTCAATAATGCTTGAGATTTTTGCAATTTGCTGGATTTAATGTATTGCATGGGAGGTACATGCATAACGTGCTTAAAAGAATTGAAAAAGCTAGTTTTACTCATATTCGCAATGTCTGCTAAGGTCTGTACCTGAAGACTCTTATGGGTGTTTTCATGAATATAATTTACTACTTTGGAAATGGGTTGAATATCACCATATTGGTTAAGCAATGTTCTTAGTGCGTAACCATGTTGGCTGGTTAGAATTCTGTAATAAATTTCATTCACCACTGGCTCACCAAGGATACTAGCGTCCATAGGATTTTTGTTAAGCCTAAGTAGCTTGATAAAAAGATCAATTAAATCATCGTCTGCATTACCAATCACTAAGCTCGAAGACTTTTGACATAACGGATCTGGAGAGCGCCCTTCGATTCGTTCAATGCGTAAAACCATATCTGCTAAACGCACTAAATCTATGGCTAATGAAGCAGATAAAAGAGGTTCACTTTGCTCAGCCTTCACAACCTCTGTTGAGACTGGCATAGGTAAAAAATTAATAAAGAAATCCCCGGCCTCATAAGTTAATACTGAGTCGCCAACATGGCATCGTTTAGCGCCCTGCCCCATTAAACAGATCAGGGGTTCATAAAAAGAATGCTGCTTAGAATGCTGTCGACTGGCCTGAAAGGCGCCCGCCCCTTTTATTCGCATTTCGGCATAGCCGTCACCTTGGCAAAGCTCGGCGATCAACTTATTCAATGTAGCTAGCTTATTTGACATGACTGATTCCAACTCTATTTCGAATAACACAAATCATCCAATACAATCCAAGTTATGTAGTATTAGGCATGAATAGCGCCATTCAGAAGATCATTTCTCACAAAATAATAAACCTTTAGGCAAGTATATCTAAAATCACACGTCATGTATGCATTACCAAAGGCAACACATGAATTTTGCACCATGTTAGAGCGCCAATTAACTATAAAAAAATCGCCGCACCAAAAGAACCCAAATGTCCCAGTCTAATTTGAATCCTGGCTTTTTGGTTACATTTATACACAGAAACTCACAATACATAACACTGAAATGCGTTTTCAGAGCAGAAGATAATTCAGATTTATCATGTCAGGGTAGTATTTTGCACCATACGTTTCCGCCTTTGATTTTTTAGGCAAGGTTCTTGCACTATGTCAAAGCATTCATAAATCTAACTGCAACGGAGTAGGCTTTGAATATGAATTTGAAAAGTAGCTTGATGTCTTTGTCCAAACAAGAAAAATCCTGGCTTCCATGGTTCGGAAGCAATAGTAAGTTTTCATTATTATGGTCCTGTTACCTAAATAAAAGCACCTACCAAAATGTTGAAAAAACCTTTGAGGGCATAGCCAATACTCGCGTAAAGCTGCTCGAGAACTGGATCAATAACCAGTGGTCGCAATTAGATGTTCTACTCGATAACATTCAAGATACATTTCCCAATATTCCTTCTCAAACTCTAGCGGAACGAAAAAACCTCGTGTTAGATGTGAGCGAATACTTTGTCATTGACCATCAAGGAGTGGTTTTAGATTCCACTTATAAAGCCCGCATAGGAAAGAAAGATTTAGACACTGGAGCTGTGCAAGCAGGATTACAAAATAATTTCTTGCACGGCCCATTCGTTGACTCAAATACGTTATCTATCGGCGCTTCAAGTTCCAAGTTCCATGATGCCGTTACCTTAATGCTGTATTTGCCAATTAAACAAAATGGCCAAAGTGTTGGCGCTATCTGTGCTCGCATACCGAATGATGTTTTGGGGGATTTAATACAACGTGAAGCAGGCCACATTTATAAAGAGTCTGGTGACAACTACCTCTTCATGGTGACGTCTAATTTTAATCGTAGCATCCTGCCTGGCACAGCCTTATCACGTTCACGCTTTGAAGATGATACCTTCAGCCATGGTGAAAACTTAAAAGGGGGCGTTAATACCCAATGGGGCAGCGTTAAAGTCCAACACCATACTGAATTTGAAATTCGTTTTACGGACCCTGCCACTAAAGAGTTGCATCCGGGAGTCCGCGAAACCATTAAAAATGGCAGTAATTTGTTTGTAACTTATCCCGGCTATTCAGACTATCGTCATATTCCCGTCATTGGTAAAGGCGTGACTTTTCAATTAAAAGGTAGCCCTGACCGCTGGGGAATGATGTGTGAAGGCGACTTAGAGGAAGTGTACCGACGCCGATCTATCAGCATTAATTTAATGAAAGGTTTTTTCGCTGCTTCAGCCCTACCTTTCGCATTAAATGTTTGCCTTCACTCATATACTCAGCTTTCTGAAACATTGATCAGTACAGCTACCCTTTTAAGTTTAGGCGCCACCGCAAGCCTTTATAACAAATTGGTGACGAAAAAAATCAGCCGCAACATGACCCAAATGACAGAAGTCATTCAAACCATTGCAGAAGGTGAAGGGAATTTAAGACAACGTTTAGACGATAACCTAAGCAATGACGAAACGGGTGATATGGGTCGTTGGATGAACAGTTTCATTGATAACCTAGATAACACCATTGGCCAAGTTATTTCGGCCAGCAGCAACGTGAAACGCTCTAATGACTTCATGATCAATACCAATGAAGAAGCCCGTCAAGCTTCTACCTATTTAGCCACCTCTGTCGACAGTATGCTTCATGCTTTTAAACAGCAAGTTACTGAAATCCATACAGCTTCAACAACGGCCCAGACACTCAAACAAACCATGGACCAAGTTGTAGAACAAGGACAACTACGCCTTATTGAAGCAAAAAAAGGCACTCAGGAGATTCGAGATGTTGTTCGTACTACATCAGATTCGGTGAAGTCACTAGATCAAAAAACCAATGAAATTGCAGGTATCATAACGACAATAAGTGACATTACAAATCAAACCAACTTATTAGCGCTTAATGCCGCGATAGAGGCCGCTCGTGCCGGAGAGCACGGACGTGGCTTTTCAGTGGTGGCGGATGAAGTCCGTAGCCTAGCGTCAAAAACCGCTTCGGCTGCCGAAGAAATCCAAAGTATGCTGGAAAACATTCAGCAAGAAACCCGTAGTGCGGTTAACTTCATGGAAGAAGGAGCGGAAAATGTTGATAAAAACCTACAAGCGAATGAACAAGCGAATGCTGGAGATGAAGCCTTATATGAACTAGTAGACACCATTTTTAATGCTATGAATTTACTGAATAATAGTAATGAAGAAAATGCCAGCACCGTACAAGAAATGGGGGCTGCTACAGAGCAAATGAAGCGCTCTATACAAGCCCTTCAGCACAGATCATCACGGATGGGACTATCTGCGTTAAAACTAAACTCTCTTATTGGTCAATTCCAAGTGACTAAGTCCGCCTAATCTATTCATTGATAGTTTCCCCTTTGGTCGAGTTTCTTTCGCTAAGGGGGAAGCTTTTTGAGTAAAACCATACTTACTGCACACTTCAAACTCACCTTGAACGATAAAGCATAATAAATAGCGTTTTAGGTATACATTTACCCTCATATTCACCTTATAGTGCATTCACTGAAATTCAACCTAGTGAGGGCAGCACTATGCATAACTTTGATTACTACAATCCTACACACATTGTTTTTGGCCAAGATCGCCTTGGGGAACTGAACAATCTTATCCCTAAAAACGCCAAAGTAATGATCACTTTCGGCGGTGAAAGCGCCAAAAAATACGGCACTATCGATACTGTAAAAGCAGCACTAGCAGAACGAGAAATCATCGAATTTGGAGGCATTGAACCCAATCCTCAATACAACACCTTGGTAAAAGCCGTTGACATCGTCAAAACTCAAAAAGTAGATTTTTTACTGGCGGTAGGCGGCGGTTCCGTCATGGATGGTACAAAGTTTATTGGTCTTGCAGCCAAACATCCGACAAATCAATATGAAGAAATTTTATTCCATGGTTTTTCACCGGTACCAGCCAGTGAAGCGCTTACGCTTGGCTGTGTTGCAACCTTGCCAGCAACAGGTTCGGAAATGAATATGGGTGGCGTTATTACTTATAATGCACAAAAATATCCATTTATGTGCCCTCTTGTCTTTCCAAAATTTTCTATATTAGACCCTGACTTAACCAAAACCTTACCAAAAGAGCAAATTGCAAATGGCGTGGCGGATGCCTTTGTTCATGTCATTGAGCAATACCTTACTCAAGACACCAACGCTAAAGTCCAAGATCGCATCGGTGAAGGTGTATTAAAAACCTTGATTGAAGATGGCCCTGTTACATTGGCTGACAACGATAACATGGACGCTCGTAAAAATTTCATTTGGTCAGCTACCAACGCTTTGAACGGTATAATTGGTGCAGGCGTACCACAAGACTGGTCAACGCATATGATAGGCCATGAAATGACGGCTCAGTTTGGTATCGCTCATGGTCGTACACTCGCTATTATTTTGCCGAATTTGCTGAGAGAACGTAAAGACAAAAAGCGCGCAAAACTGATCCAATTTGCAGAACGTGTTTGGGATATTAAAGATGGATCAGACGATCAAAAAATTGATTTAGCCATCGATAAAACTGAGGCATTCTTTAATGCTTTAGGAATTGTGACAAACCTGACACATTACGGAATTGATGACGCAGGCATTGACAGTGTTGTCACCAGCATGGAAAAAATGGGGCTTACAGCATTATCTGAAACAGGGGATTTAACGCTAGATATCGTGCGTAAGATTTTAGTAGCCACTAAATAAGCAGCGACAAAAGCCAAACGACACATAACAATAGCGCCGGATAAGGGGCTATTGTTATGCATAGCTTAGCGATGCTACCTCTTGAGACGTTAAACAACGCCACTCCCCTTCTTTGACATCTAACATAACACCTCCTATTTGTTGACGATGTAATGCCGTCACACGGTTTCCTACTGCAGCAAACATGCGTTTCACCTGGTGAAACTTCCCCTGTGAAAGGGTCAGCAATGCCTCTTGAGGTCCCAGTAATTTAAATATTGCAGGCTTTGTTAATTCAACCTCGCCTTGCAGCATAAGCCCTTTATGAAAGCGCTCTTTGATCTCTATTGCTCGTTCAGTTGAAATCATTTTTGATAGAGTGACTCGATAGGTTTTTAGACAACCTGATTGAGGAGATGTGATATGGAATGACCAGCTACCATCATCCGTAATCAGTAACATTCCAGTGGTATCCGTATCAAGTCGACCTACAATGTGCAATTCGGCTTTATTATCGATATCCAGACCACTTAGAACGGAGGGGTACACTTCATCAATATTTGAGCACACCGTACCCGCTACCTTGTTCATTAATAAATAACGAAAGGCCCTAGGCGTTAACCGTACTCCTTTAAGCTCAACAGAGTTATTTTTATGAATTTGAGTTTTTTCATGCCGCTGTATTACTCCATTCACTTTCACGTCGCCATCACGAATAACCTCAAGCGCCTGTAACAAAGTTAAATCGCTACTTTTACAAATATATTTATCTAAACGCATACACGGCTCTAATTTTCAATTGATATCACATTATGTGCATTCACAACGCTTAAGCAACGCTCTTAAGAGCCATATAACACAAAGCACCGTAGCATACTTTATTAAGGTATAATTAGCCCATTAACCTACTTCCACCGCCAGAGCATCTATGTCATTTTTAAATCTTGGTTTATCCCATTCTATACTGCAAGCCATTACCGACTTGTCTTACCACACCCCCACGGCAATACAAAAACAAGCCATTCCAATCATTTTATCGGGCAAAGACGTGGTCGCAACAGCCCAAACAGGCACAGGGAAAACCGCGGCATTTGTCTTACCAATTTTAGAAAAACTTCATGTCACGACCAAACCAAGAAGAGCGAAACGGATCGGAGCACTCATTCTCACACCAACACGTGAACTGGCCACACAAATTGCTCACAACATTGAATTATACAGTCAACATACTCACCTAACGTCATTGCCGATATATGGTGGCGTCGATCTCGCTCCACAGAAAAAACGTCTAATCGAAGGCGTTGATATTCTAGTTGCAACCCCAGGTCGCTTGCTTGATTTGGTCAACCAACGAGCAGTACATTTTGATGAAGTTGAAATACTTGTCCTTGATGAAGCCGATAGAATGCTAGACATGGGCTCACAAGATGATTTAGAAAAAATCCTTGCTCGCCTTCCAAAATATCGGCAAAACCTACTATTTTCAGCTACCACCACAGATAGTGTTCGTGCGCTTGCTTATGAATTCAGTCACGAAACACAAAGCCCTGATGCGATAGAGGTCAATACGTCACCGAAACAAAAAACAGCGGACAATATCAAGCAATGGCTAATAACAGTGGACAAAGACACTAAATCAGCCCTACTGAGTCATTTAATACAAGAACATCATTGGCAACGAACGCTTATCTTTATTGAAAAGAAACATGCCGCTGCGAAACTTGTTGAGCAACTCGCGAAGCGAGGCATTATAGCGGACGCTATTCATGGCGATAAAAGCCAAGCCATGCGTGAAAAAATATTACAGCGCTTTAAAGCAGGCGAACTGCAATATTTGATCGCAACCGGTGTAGCCGCACGAGGGTTGGACATAGGAGAACTCGCCCGAGTAGTGAATTATGACCTCCCTTTCAAGCCCGAAGAGTACATTCACAGAATTGGCCGAACTGGCCGAGCAGGCGCAACGGGAGAAGCCATTTCTTTTGTGGCAAAAGGCGACTTTAAAAATTTATGTGCTATCGAGAGTCGTTTAAATAAAATTATTGAACGCAGAAAGATTGATGGTTTCGAGGAAAGAAAAACAGTCCCTCTTTCCATCTTAAATTACATTCCGAAAGCCAAACGTAATACACACGGAAGCGCTTAAATTCCTCAGTAAAACAACGGCTACATCAATTGAGACACTAGAGGCTTTCACACTGAGAGCGTAAAAGTAATATAAAAGACAAACTTAAAGGCATATAATGCCGATATTTTGAATGTTAACTCAACAAGCTGTTACAGATTTATTTCTCGTATACTTAATGGATATTTTACATGGACACCTTTAAAACCAGGTACTTAAAGCTCAACCACTTGATTTTAGTGCTTGCTCTGTCTGCCACTGCCATCACTTTTGTGAACAGTTTTTATTCCATTTACGAAGTTCAAAAAGAACAACTGATTAGTCAGACTATTGATATCAACAGGTCTTATGCCAAGAAATTGGCGGATACTACAGAAGTATTCATTGCCGCGAGCAAGCAGCAGCTTAAGTATGCAGCTGAATCCTTAAGAGGTCACCTTGATGATGAAGCCTTCATCCAACAAGAAGCGGATCGACTGAAATATCAAAACCATAGCTTTAACTCTGTTTCTATTGTCAGCAAAGAAGGTTTTATTCATACTATTTCACCTTCAAAACTGCCATTAAAAGGTGCCAAGCTCTCCTCCAAGAGCAGTTTTGATGCATTAGAAAAGCAAATCCCCTTGATTAGTGAACCCTTTACCTCGAGTATTAATAACCTTCTGGTCGTAATCTCTACGCCTCTTTGGGACAAAAACGGTGACTACTATGGGTATCTAGGAGGGACCATTTATCTAAAAGATGACAGTATTATTCGCGATATTTTAGGAGACCATCATTATAGAAGCGGCTCCTTTATTAGTGTTATCGATCAAAACAAAAACATTTTATACCATCCAAATGAAACATTAATCGGTGTACCCGCAAAAAGAGACGAAAAAGCCAGCAAGTTTCTCGCACTGAAAGAAGGAGGTATGTTGCTAGAGGGGAAAAGCTATCAAGCCTCACTTGCCGGCTTTGCAACCATCCCCAGTACAGGTTGGGTGGTCATCACTCAAAGCCCCCTAGATACTTCCCTCACTCCACTATCAAATATTATGGAAAAAGTGATATTACGAACTCTCCCCATGGCATTGGGTGTGTTTTTGTTTATTTGGTTATTTGCTCGAGCTATTTCCCTCCCGCTACAACAATTAGCAAGCCAAGTAAAACTGTTTGATGGGTACATCGTTAGTTCAGAGATCGACAAAATTAACTCTTGGTACTCAGAAAGTTTAGAGCTTAAAAAAGCCATACTCAGTAAAGTTAAAACTTTTCAGTCTCAAATAGGTAAATTGAAAGTCGATGCTGATACAGACCCTCTTACCGGAGCCAACAACCGTCGAGCCTTTGATTTACGCACCAAGCAACTCGTATCACAAAAAATCGAATTTTCTGTTTTATGTTTAGATGTAGATCACTTCAAAAATGTCAACGACACCTATGGTCACAGCCTAGGTGATGAAGTACTTAAACAGTTAGTGGAAGTGATGAATAGCTTCTCTAGAGCTTATGATATGGTGGCTAGAATGGGAGGTGAGGAATTCATACTACTCCTGCAAGATGGCCACATGGAAGACTCCATGTTAGTAGCGGAAAGATTAAGAGAAACTATTGCTGAAGCGAGCTTTGGTGAAGTCGGTCATATCACTGTTTCCATAGGTGTTGCGTGTAAATCGGATAACAGTATCAGCGTAAAACAACTGCTTAGTGCGGCTGATAAAGCACTCTACCGTGCCAAGAGAGAAGGTCGTAATCGCAGTATTGCTGCCACACAAGGACACGCAATGAGCTAAGTTTTCAGCTACTCATTGCGGCTCATACCCTTTCAAAAAACTAGAATGTACAGTCCCTATAAATAACTACTCACCCTCTTACACTAGACATAATCAATCCTTGACAGCTGAAATTGTTGATAAAGCTGCTCACAGCGTTCCGTATCCGCAATCACCCGTTGTAGAATTTCATTCGGTGATAGTTGTATTTGGTTGAGGCTAAATGATTTTTGCATGGCTTTGAATTTTTTACTTTCTTGCATTTTATTGGTCGCACGATGAATTTTCAGTAGCTCATTAAGGTCAATATCACTCGGAGCAACCCAACCATACCAGCCTCTGAAGTTCATATTATTTACACCGAGTTCGTTAAAGCAGGGGATATCTGGCATCGGTTTATGTCGTTCACTGGAACAAACCCCCAAAACTCTCAAGCGGCCAGATAAAATTGCACCTGCGGCATTTCCTGTTGCAATAAAACCTGCGGCCAACACTCCATCTAATAAATCCTCAACCATTAATGAAGTACCGCCATACGCTTGAGCACGTAATGCAATTTTCTTCTCATAGGCAAGAGTCAGACCGGCAAGATGGGATTCTGAACCATATAAAACAGTACCAAAATCACGATACTGAGGGTTTTCATACACCCAATCAATATAGTCATCAATGGTTTTGACTTTCTTAGAAACCTGCTGCCCCACAACAAACATATAAGTGTATTCCCCTAAAAAGGCAACGGGGATGAAATCCTGTAGAGGTTGATAAGGTAAATTACGATACAAACAACTTAGCAATGACATAATAGTGCCATTCACTTGTAAAAGAGTGTCACCATTTGCAGGAGCATATTTAACTATTTGACTAGCTCTAATAGTGTTGTCACCCGGTTCCAGCACAAATTCGTAATCCAGTTCCGGGGCCACTTCTCGTAAAACCTGCATCGCTTCATAACCCAGACTCGAACCAATGCCAGTAGCACCATAGCCATAATAAATCTTTTTACCAGCACCTTGCCCTTCGGCAAAGCTTGGTAATATGGGTTGCGCCATTAATGCCGTACTCATCTGTAAAAAAGATCGTCTGTTCATATTTACCTCACTTTGCGCTATTCGCTGCGTTAGCGACGCAGTTCTGTCAAAACTAGTTGCCAGACATTGGTCCATATCATGCCAGCCAAACTTATCGCTTCAGCTTTAATCACCAAGTGACCTTGTAACTGTATGGGGCTGGCTAAGGTATGTTGATAGTCGTTAATTAGAAATCGAACACTGTGTAATGCTTGTTCTGGTACAATTTTTCCATTATCTGAATCTTGACTGGCAATTGGCCCGCCATATTCACTGCTGAGAACGTCTGGCGTAATACTCGTCACCGCACTATTGCTGAAATCGACTATCTGCACTTTTTGCATAGGCCAAGAAGCATCATTGGGATAGAAATACGCCTGCCCTGCTGAAGGTTTGATACGCTTTAAGGCTTTCTCTGGTATATACGCTAAACCATCGAATTCATGTTCAGCAACAATACGGCCAAGCTGCTGATCCGGCGACACCCATTGTTGGTCCCCTATTTGCTCAGGCACATCGACTAAACGCCCGGCAAAACTGGCTCGCCAAGTTAAGCGCTCTATTTGCCTTTCTAACCCCTGCATTTGCGTTTGCAGCTCTTGGTATTCTTGCTGCAATACTTGAGTGAACGCCCTTTGATTAGGATCCCCTGCAATGCTGTCTAATTGCTGCTTAGAAAGGGCCAACATAACCTTGGTGGTATCTAAATCCCGAAGCAATTCCGGCGCCGTAAAAGTCACCAACAACTGCCCTGCTTTGACCACACTATTCGGCGTTACATGCCATTGTGCGATTTGACTATTGGTTGGTGCATAAATAACTTCCAATTGTTTGTTACGAGAAATGCCTACCACTTTTAATGATTGATCCATCGGCAAAAAGATCAGACCTAAAAACACCAACAGCAGAAACCAAAGGGTTAATTTTCTCATAGGGGAAACGTCCTTCATTTGTGTTTTCCAGCTGGCTAGTCGCTTGATCATTGGGGTCACAACAAACATGCCCATCATGGTGATCAACCAAACTAGACCAAGAGCAGGAAAGAAGAAGAGATAAAAGAAAACGCTAATCAATGTAATAATCAGAACTTGATAGGCCCAGGTGCCTATACCGAACGCCACCATCCAGCCTACGCGATGGCCTTGCTCTGAACTGTTTATAGGGGTACCCAGCACACATTTATCCAAATAACGGCCAGCCAAGGCCAAAGATTTACTTTGCAGGTTTTCAATACCGAGGTAATCACTTAATAGGTAATATCCATCGTATTTAGCAAAAGGGTTTAGGTTGAGTAACACGCTGGTCAGCCAACAGGTCGTCGCCACAACAAACGCTAGTTCTCTCAATACGCCTTCTGAAGTCACCGCCCAGACAAAGGAGGCCAAACCGGCAATTAACAGTTCCACAAAGATGCCACCGGCCGCAACCATCATTTTTTGCTGTTTATTCTGTAAGCGTGTTACATCATCCATTTCGGTATATAGCATAGGCATCATAAAGAAAGTAGCTATGCCTAAACGGCCTACCTGACAGCCATATTTTCGTGCAAAATAAGCATGCCCAAGCTCATGAAAAAACTTAAGTACCACCAAAGTTAAAGCAAAACTAAAAGCCCCGGAAAGTGAATAAAAGCCGCTTGCAGTATGGATAAAATCGTCCCATTGACGAAGCGAGAAATAGACTCCGAACACCGTAAGAAATAGCCAAATCAGCCAAAATAACTTACGGCTCGCGACATTTAAAATTGGCTCGATCAACGCCAATATTGGCGCAACAAAAAACAAAGGCAGCTTTATATTTCTGATCTTTGCTAACAACAACCCGAACGACATGGTCTCGGATTGTATAAACTTATGATGCAGGCCTTGCAGATCAACTGACGCAGAGAATGCCAGCAATTCATTAACCGTGAAAAACTCCAATAATCCGTTAAGTTGTTGTTCATCATATTTTAAGCTCATATTGTTCAGCGCGCATTTTAAGCGCCCTACAGTGCCGAGCTTCCATAATGTCATCAAGGTGACGTCCGCTTCCCCCAGCACATAAAACTGATGACGAATAGGATCGTATAAGCGCCAGCGTTTTTGCTCTCCGTCCACCGGTGTAAGCGCCTCAAGTTTCAGCTCTTCTCTTAGTGGTGGTAAATGGACAGAGTTCTCTAGCATGCTAGACCCCTAACCACTGTCTAGCACTATTAATGGGGCGGCGTAAGAAATGCCAGATAAGGGGCGCGTCCCCTCCGTATATCCGCGCCGTCCCTCGGGCACCAATCGCAGGTAACCCTCCCTGCAACGGCTTAGCAATCAAGATATAGCTGGCTATGCCTTCAGGACTGACAACCGGTTGATAACCAATACTGACTAATTGCGCTTGATGCCCTCCGAGTGGCGAGCTATCTAGGTAAACCGTCACTTTCGCCTGCTCAGAAAAGCTCATCATTTGCGCCACGGGCAAAAACAACTTGTAGTGTATTTGATCGGCTTGGGCAACCTGCAAAAGACGCTCCCCGACTTGAACGGCCTTACCTTGCCACTTTTCTTTGTCTGCATAAATTGCCACACCATTTTGCGGTGACTCGATACTAGATTGACTAAGTCGTTGTTTAGCATATTGCATTTCAATGATGGCTAAATTTAACTCCGCACGGGCAATGTTGGCATCTTCGCCATAATCCGTTTGCACAAAAGAAACCGCTTGCGCTTTATCATATTTGGCTTTCGCCACCGCCAATTTTCGTTGCGATAACAAATAGTCATTTCTCAGTTCTAGATCTTCAAACTGTAATAGGATTTGTCCTGCGGTTACTACAGAATCTGGGGCGACAGAGATTGTTTTTACCACACCATTAAAAGGCGCTGTGACAATAAATGGTTGGTCAGGCACCACCTCTACGGCAGACATCACACTCATGGGCATCGGCATCGTCAGTGCAACAACTAACAACAGCATTATACTGGTAAGCTTACCAATATGACGCTGCCACCAATGCCCTATGGGTTTGTCTTGCTTCGCTCTCAATGCCCGGAAAGCATGATGGTAAGTGTGTGCTATACGGCCTAATAACGCTTGTTGGTTTTCACTATAAGCATCGTTTGCTAGCAGTAGAAGGTAATATTGAGCTGGGGACGTTTGGTTGCTAATGGGTTGCCAGTAACTGTATTGATAGGGCAATTCAATGCCAGATAAATGTTCCTCGGTTTTAAACCCATGAGCCTGCTGTCTGTTCTCGTAACCTCTTAACCACTGAGTAAGTTGGCGGATGAGCGGGCTGCTTTTCTCCACCGTAGACGCTGAACTAACCGCTCTCACCGTAAAAGTGTTTTTTGCCACTTGCTCAAGGACAAAAGCTTTTTCATAAGCAATAATACTTTTTACATTATTAGCAAGATGAAAAGTCAGTCCCTTGTGAGTGTTACATTGACGAATATCCGCTTCGAACTGCAGTAACTTTAATGCAGGAGCGATTACATTGCCCTGACGTTGCTCTTCTTGGACATTCATATTGCACTACCTGTATAAGTGAAAATAGCCGTCCCACTCATACCTGGTAGCAAATTCTTAAGCTCCTTAGCTTTGCCGTTAAATACCGCTGTGATTGCAATGGTTTTACTTACTGGGTCTACCACGGGAGAAATTCTAATCACTTTCGCCTCGACCTGAGTGGCTAATTCATCAACTTTAAACTGGATAACATGGTCAGTTTCGAGCCATTGCAGCCAGGTCGACGGAATGATGATGGATACCTCAAGCTGCTTTGCATCCACAATGGCTAACAATGGATCGTTCTTTGCTACAACTTCATGCCTATTCACTAAAGTTTCTACCACACGTCCACTAAATGGAGCCTTAATTTCACAAGCATCTAACTCTATTTGCCTTGCTTCAAGCTCCGCTTCCGCTTTGCTCAATTCGGTTTTTGTCAGCAAAACTTCGTAGTCACTAATTGAATCAAATTTTGCCATTTCCTCATTCACCGCGACTTTTTGTTTGTGCATGTAAACATCGGCTTGTGAGGCCTTAATTTCCGCCAATGGCCCACGGCAATCAAATTTAACCAGAACCGCACCTTTTTCGAACCCTTGACCTTGTCGGTAATTAAACTGCTCAACTTTTGCGCCAATGCCTGACGCCAATGTCGCTTGTTGCTTAGCTTGTATTACGCCACGGGCGGCAAACGGCTTTGAAGGTAAACTCGGGGAAACCACATACCCATCTGAGATAACTTCATTATTAGTAGTAAGCAGTAACGCCTCTAAAACCAAGTCTTGCTGAGCATATAAGTTAAATGAAGCAAGCAATATAGTGCTGCCTAATAAATTCATCTTTTTCATTCTAGCCTCCCAATTTCGGCAGTGCCAAACCATGTTGAGTCCATCTATCACGGAGTTTCGTAGTCAGCTCTTCTAAATCTTCTTCATCCCCAATCTCCACATCAAAATTTGCAATCCCCATGGAGGAATACAGCCCTGCGTAGGCATTTTGAAGGTCCGCGTATGCTGTGTCATAGCTAATTTCATCTAAAATTTCGTTCATTTTTTCCATGACCAGCTCTCTCTGACTAATCTGATTAGCTTTATGCCCGGCCTCAGTTAAAGCTAAGATCTTCACCTGTATGTTATGGCTTTTACGAATCGTACTGAGTTCTTGAGATAAACGAACAAATCTAGCTCGAGCGACATAAACTTGAGTGATGATCGCCATGGTAATAGCCTGTCTGCGAGCTAAAATCACTTCAGACTCAGCCTTAAGGGCATCTCTTTGTAAGGGGTACCGAAACAATGACATAAGATTCCAACTCACACTGGTGCTCAAACTGGCCCACTGTCGGTTAGATAAAAAGTCATTAGAATTGTAGTTAGCACCAAACAATAATTTAAAGCCTGGTAAGGACTCATATAAGGCAATATCTTCCTTATATCCCTCAATCTGTTGTTCGTAAAATACTTCTCTCAGCTCAGGGCGATAATACAGAGCGTAACGGATCATTTGTCGCGCAGAACCAGGCAACACAGGGACAATATCTGTTCGACTCGGTATTTCTAGGGAAAATTTGGTATTAGGGGCAAGGTTAATTAAGGTCGCTAGTTGATGCTTCGCCAATACTAGCTCTCTTTGTAGCTGCTGTACGTTTCTTTGTATTTTCAGTAAGTCTCTTTGGTATTCTAATGCAAATTTGATGGGGGTTTTTCGGCCCTCTTCTAAAGCTCGAGTTTGCACTAAAGCTTGTTGAGCAAGGCTCTCTAACGCCAGTAGCTTACTAAAAGTACGTTCGGCACTTACTGCTCTCCAGTAAGCTGTTCGCACGTTTTCTATAATTCGGTTGACAACCTTGCGGCGTCTTTCGCGGGCAATGCTTTCCTCCGTCACCCCTTGTTGGCTTTCAGCATAAGCTACCCCGAAATCCAACAGGTCCCAGCTAGCAGTTAAGTCAGCGGTTGCATAAGTGCGTTCAGATGAAGTGGAGGGTTCTAAAGATTGAGTACCAGTAATAACAGAACGACTACTCGAAGCGGCTAAATTATCTCTAGAGTTAATACCAAAAGTTGCCAATAAACTAGGCCACATACCACTGTTAATAACCAAATTCTGACGACGTCTGAATTCTTCGTCTTTAATTTCAATTTGGGCATCAAGGTTATACTTTAAAGCCCTAGCCATGGCCTCGTACAGTGATATTTCTTCTATGATCGGCTCATTTAAAGCAATGTCATTTAATAAATCTCGATGTGCTTTAACCGACAGCTTCTGCATATCCAAGATGACAGGCTTAGGTGCACAGCCTGCTAAGATAAGGATTCCTAATAGCCCCAGTACTAATATAATTCGCTTGAGCATTTATCACCTCATTGTTATTTTAATTATGACAACATTGTTAAAAGGCCTTTCATTTGTTCCACTTGCTCATGAGTGAGTCTGTCTAACTCATCAGATAAATATGTGTTGTTTGCTATGTCTGTTGAAACAGCTGCTCCCTCAGTAATACCATCTAATTCCAGCGCCTCGTCTAATTCGTCTGCCTCCAGCTCTTGAATCTCAAGAGTCTCAGAAGACGGCTCCGTTTCACCGCCGTTTAATGGTTGATCCAAATTAGGTTCCAGGCTGCTCTCTGCGGGTTCAAAAGCAATATTAGAACTATCAAATCCTGTAAGATTATTTGTGCTACTCGCCAAGGTGGAAATCTGATTAAAGCTTTCAACAACTGAGAAATTGTTAACAACACTTAAGTTGGGTTGATTTTGTGAAACATCGACTTGTGAAGGTAATAAGCTAATACCATTGATTGCGTCGAGTAATACTGGGTCATAATCAATAGCCTGATAGCTGAAGTTTTCACCTCGGTTTAGCGCTTCGTTAATCAAGGTGATGTTACCAATGTCATCCCCCATCTCCACTCTTTCGATAGCATTGACAGTGATAGTAACAGTTGCTGTAACACTCGCACCGCTAGAATCCGTCACTGTGTATTGAATAACAGCTTGCCCGCTATAAGATTCGCTTGGAGTATAAACGACTTTATTATCAGAGACGCTCACCGCACCTTCACCTGACAGCAAAACAGGGTTGCTGACCGTTAATACATCACCATCGGCATCCTCTGCTGCCGCTAAAACATCAAGGGTGACTTGGTTACCCGCGGTGGTCTCCTGACCTGTTGTGTTGTTCACCACAGGCTGATCATTAACAGCTGACACCGTCACCGTAATATTTGCTGAGTCAGTTCCGCTGTATTCATCCGCAACTGTATAGCTAATCTCTGCAACACCATTGAAGTTTTCACCTGGAGTAAAGGTTAATTCACCATTTTCAATACTGACCTGTCCTTCACCAGTAACAACACGCGCTTCTGGAAAACTAAGGTTATCACCTTCATGATCACTCACTAAATCCAATAGGTTGACCTTGACGCTGGTATCTTCTTCTGTATGTATACTCATATCCGTTGCAATGGGGGCAACATTTTCAGAAACAGTAACAGTCACGCTACCACTGTCCCGAGCACCATTTTCATCCACAAGTTGGTAACTGATGCTCGCCTCTCCCAGGTAGTCTTCTGCCGGGGTAAAAACTATGTTGTTATTTTCTATAGAGAGTGAGCCTCGACCTGTTTCTAATACCGGTAACTCTATGGTCATTTCATCACCGTCAGCATCCCTTGCCTGCGCAATAACATCTATCGTTACCGTCTCACTTGGTCGTGTTTCTGCTGTCACATCACCCGCAACCGGCGCATCGTTCTGAGGGTTCACCGTGACGGTCACTTCCCCAGTGTCTGTACCGCCGTTACCATCGGCGACGGTGTAGCTAATCACCGCTTCACCGTTAAAGTCAGTGGCGGGGGTGAAGACGATTTGATTGTTAGATACCGTGACCGTGCCTTGACCAGATTCCACTACAGGGGCAGAGACGGTTAAGCTATCGCCATCCACATCCGAAGCATCGGCCAAGACGTTTAGGGTAATGGTGCTGTCTTCGTTACCAGAACCTGTGGTGCCGTTCGCTACCGGCGCATCGTTCTGAGGGTTCACCGTAACGGTCACTTCCCCAGTGTCTGTACCACCGTTACCATCCGCGACGGTATAGCTAATCACCGCTTCACCGTTAAAGTCAGTGGCGGGGGTGAAGACGATTTGATTGTTAGATACCGTGACCGTGCCTTGACCAGATTCCACTACAGGGGCAGAGACGGTTAAGCTATCGCCATCCACATCCGAGGCATCCGCCAATACGTTTAGGGTAATGGTGCTGTCTTCGTTACCAGAACCTGTGGTGTCGTTCGCTACTGGTGCAGTATTAACATTCATCGTCACGGTAGCCGTCTCTACCGTGCCATTTGACGTTACAGTATATTCAAAGCTATCCTGCCCCTGAAAATTTGTATTAGGCGTATAAATATAATTCCCTGATATATCTTGGCTAATAGTACCGTTAGCAGGAGAAGTAAATGATGTGATACTCGCACCTAGGTTTTCAAATGTATCATTACCCATTAGATCTAACGTAACTGACGCATTAACAGGAACATCATAGGCGTCAGCGACAATATCACTGACAGCAGAGATACTCAGCGGTAAAACGGCTGTTACCGTAATTGGAACAAGTGGAAAACTATCCGTCAAATTAACGGTGATATTAACTAGGCCGTTATAATCTTCATCTGGTGTATAAACTAAACTATTCAATGCCGCATTTACACTGGCAACGCTACCTTGTAACGTTACCGTACTGTCATTAGTGCCTGTCCCTTCTGTTAATGTTACATCAGCGCTTTGAGTTAAAGATAAGGAACCAACTGCGACAGCCAATTGTACTTCTGCCACCGAACCATTTAGATCACCAACACTAATCTGGGCAACACCTGCATCGGCAAATATCAATGGCTGATCTTCAGAGAAGAGTGCAATACTAGGAATACTTATCACAGGTACAAGATCTAAGTTTCCTTGCCAATCCGGGGCTGCGAAACTTTGCTCCTCTATCGCACCGATTTGGAATTCCAAATCCCAGTCACCTGAAATTCCAGTGATGTCTTCAGAAGCTGCAATATCGCTGCCTAGAACCTCTGCCAGCTCAACTAAGGTTTGTTCCCCTGCAGTGGACGCTGCTAAGTCACAACCATAAATTAAAACATCTGCGTTTTCAGCTAAGGCGTTACCTATTTTCAGCCATTCATCTTGATAAATTTGATTGATGTTATTTGCATCAACCATGGTCTGGCCGATTTGAAAAGCGCCATTTTGATTAGCGTGAGTAATAATGTGCAAGGCATCAATATTATTAAATTCAGTCACTTCGCTTGCTAAACGGGTAATATCATAATCTACTGATAGCATAATAATATGTGCATCTGACGGAACTAATTCGACAATACTGGCAACGTCATCTAATCCTTCATCAATCACATAGATACTATTTTTACCATCTTCTACCGCTGAAACTAGGCCTTCGAATTTATCATTCTGTATACTAACTTCTATATTTTTTGGGTTTTCAACTAGGTCACTAGGCTGAGACTCTTCAGCTAGAGTTTCAATCGCAGCTCCATCGAATAAAATCCTTCGCTCTACGACTATGCGTGAATATTGATTTTCTAACTTCGTGATCATAATCGCCCCCATTACATAAAAATATAAAATTACTATTTAAAACATACGATACTAAATGCTGGTTGTAATCAAAATTTTCATTTTGTTTGTAATTTTTTTTAAATAGATACCTATTTTTGTAATCTTTTTTTTAGTATTGCAATGAAAGCCAAGACAAGCGTAAATCTCAAGCTCTTCATCTATTGACCTTTGTGCCGATAAAATTTTTCTCCCATAGCTTAGCTGCTTAACGTGGATACTCAGACAGGCTTGGTAGAACCACCTTAAAGCCCCTCTGTTGTCACGCCATAACGATTTTATAAATTTGTAAAAAACATGTACATTTCCAACATTTTGACTATAAAAACCTAGATTTCTCTCTTTAACTTAGATTTATGCAGAAAAAGAACAACACTTCCCCTCTTGGCTTTCCCAAAGCCCTATTAATACTTCTAAACCATTCAGAAAAAAAACACTAACCCATTGATATTAAGATACTTATCAGAAATGAAAGTCTCGTAAGAATAAAAAGACTAAAAATCATTTAGCAAGCAAGTTAGGTAGCAGCCTTATACTTACATACTTTTACAAAAGTCAGATTTTTTACTATAACGCTACAAAAATCGTATTGGGTAAAGCATGTCTACCACTTAAAATGGATTCATCTTAATAGGTAAATGCATGGGGAAACATCATGACCACCTTACTAAAAACAATTAGCTTGATGAGTATTTTTACTTTTTGCTCATTGGCTTTTGCGGAAAGCTTATACAGTAACAACCCGCAAACACGCCTGGTCGATTCAGACAGGGATGGTGTTATTGATGCCCGTGATCGTTGCCCTAACACTAAAGTTGGCGCGAGAGTCGATAATGTAGGCTGTACTGCAGTCACTGAAAAGCTTTTTACCGTTCAATTGAATGTACTGTTTGACTCTGGCAAAACAATTGTTAAGCCTCGCTTTTACTCTGAGCTAAAAGAGTTAGCTAACTTCCTTAATAAGAACCCATCGGCGTCTGTTGTGATTGAAGGCCACACTGATAACGTAGGCTCAGAAGAAATAAATAAATCTTTATCTCAACAACGCGCAAATGCGATTGCAGATGTTTTGGTTGATAACTTTAGAATACGTCAATATCGCGTGAAAGGTATTGGCTTTGGTGAGACTCGTCCGATCGAAAGTAATGATACGGAAGTGGGACGTGAGAAAAACCGCCGCGTTGTGGCAGAAGTCTTCGCTAAAGAACAACAAGTACAAGAACGCTGGACAATTTATAGTGTTGATAAAAGCTTAACCTCTCATCGAGTGATCAAGTATTAATTACACCTCCCCATTTATCTCGATTGATATAAGCCACGTAACTATCGATTAACGTGGCTTTTTTTTGTCTATATTTTATAGCCCGATTTCTCACCTCTAATCTTTTATACATACCTAAACGTCAATTCAAGCACCATTACTTAACTTAATGAAAACAAGCTTTGGACTTCCCAGACTTTAATCTGACCCACATCACTCAAGTTTGATCTAATCCTCTCGTATCTTAAACTGTTTTCGCCATGCACTCCTCGACTCTTTACCGCTCCTGATTGTGAGTCAGCGCAGTAGAACGCCTCTGCATACGAATATTGGACTGCACAGCTGGAATGCCCAGATCTCCTTTCCTAAGTGCATTGAAACAAATCATACAGACCTATGAATTTGCTTTGAAATGGAATCTCATCATGGCAAGTACGACTATCTCCTTTTACACATCCGCCAACAGATTAAAACTCTAATAAGATCCAGTGAGACAACTAACTGACCTTTAGCGCCAACAAAAAAATGGCCCGTATTTCTACGAGCCACTCATGTTTATCCAAGTAAATGAAATTTAATTTATATTGAAATTATCCATCAATATTAATGCTGTATTCTTCATTGTGATACACCACTTTAATCTCATCTATTTCGTTAATCTCTCCATCTTTATTGGAATCAAATGTTGAAGTTTGCTCAGTAAAAATAGCGACATCTTTATCATCTATTTTAACGCTACCATCTTGCCCTACTTGGACATGCTCTGTAATAAATGCAGTGATTGTATCTATATCTGCATCCGCTTCAGGACTACCCTCAACCCCTACCAGTAAATTGGTAATATCAATGGCATCTTCTGCGGCGTTAAAATCTGTGATCGTATCTAAATGATCCGAGTCAGTTACGGTACTAAGAACAAAAATATCATTACCAGAAGCACCGGTCATGATGTCTTCGGCATCGTCATCGCCACCGAATATCACATTAGAGCCAAGACCACCCACTAAAACATCAAGCCCATCGGTGCCTTCAATAAAGCCATCAATCGCTAGATTTTCTACATTATTATCTGAACTTGTAGGGGTTAGTAGCGTCTCAATACTTAAGTCTGGTAACTCGACAGGACTTTCTAACGTAATATCATTTAGCGTTGTTTGCCCTTCTGCCAACGTAATATTGTACGAACCATCTAAGTTAGCGACCAGCTCTTCTCCTGCTTGTCTAACAATGATGTCACTTGTATTTGTCACTCCTAACAACGTCATCTTCAATTCGCTGGCATTCAAGGTTGAATCAGTCGTGTCTAAGTCTACAGCGAGGTCATAAATATAGTCTGAACTAGATTCTTCCAAACTAATATCTAAACCGTTAATAACGTAGTCTGTAAACGCACCTTCATCAGTTCCTAATACAAAGCCATCGCTTAACTTAATGTTCTCAAAACCCACTACTTTAGTTTGGATATTATCTTTGTTTTGCTGGTAGTCTAATAATGAATAGCCATTTAAAACAAGAGAGTCTTCACCACCTGTACCGGCATTTAGATACACCTCACTGGCTTTAGAACCTTCAATGACGATAAAGTCACTGCCAGAGCCCAAACCAATTCCTGCATTTAAATTACCTCCGATATACAGAGTATTGTCGCCAGTTCCCAAGTTTATATAGTTATTTACATCGCCTTCTATGCGAACTTGATCATTACCAGAGCCAACATTAAAGCTATTATTTAAACTACCACCAATTACAACAATATTGTTGCCATCTCCTAGCGTCAATGACCCATTTGCATTCCCTTGAATTTGCACCTGGTCATGTCCTGTACTTGCGCCAACACTCGAATTCAAATCACCAGAGATAATCACTGTGTTATTACCCTGACCAAGATTAATCGCACTTTTAACGTTTCCATTCACGTAGATTTCATCATTACCCGAGCCAACATTCACACTTGCACTAGAGTTAACATTTTGGCCAACAGATAAATAGTTATCACCGTTGCCTAAATTAATAGAAGCCGATAAATCTTCACCTATTTGAACTTGATCGTCTCCTGAGCCCGCAGCAATACTGTGATTGACACTTCCACCGACAATTAATTGGTTATTACCATCTCCCAAACTGATGTAACCACCAGATTCAATGTCATCACCAATGTCTACTTTGTCATCACCTGCATTAAGGCTGATCGAAGCAGTCACATCATTGTTCACATAGATATTATTGCCATCATTACCGAACGTTTGGTAGCTGGAGTAGTTATCGTACACATAAGCGGCATCACTTTCGGAACTAAAGCCATTCCACAGACCATAGCTATTAGCCTCAGAAACAACCACACTGACCGTTGGCAACAGACTTCCATCAACCACCTGTATAAGCGCCGTCGCAGTATCATAACCGCCGTTACCGTCGCTGATCGTATAGTCGAAGCTACCTGTGCCACTAAAATCCACTGATGGAATAAAATGAATAACACCTGTATCTGTGATATATGCATAACCATTTTGAGCATTATTTATGCCTGTAATGGTCAGTACATCGCCGTCTTCATCACTGTCATTTTCTAATAAACTATCAAAATTAATTTCAATAGCTTGATCCATATTTGTCGAAAGTGGTGGCGCGGCCGCGGCACTTAACATAGTAGAATCAATTACCTCGTAGGTTTCACCACCATCCGAGCTTAGAGTTGGCTGAAACACATAGCGACCTCCTTGATCCCACCACACCATATCTATGGAATGATAGCCTGAGTCCGTAATAGAAAACTGCGAAAAAACATCCGTTGTCGGCGCTTGGTTATAGTCGACTGATGCGACGTCTTCACCATTAACTAAGATTTGATAACCATCATCCGCATACACTTTAAAGTTATAGTCACCCGCTTCGAGGTAAATGTACCCTTGTAAATGCAATCCACCGTCAGTGTAATCAGACGGGTCAGTGTTGATGGTTAAGCTATCGGTTCCTAAGAATTTTTGTAAGTTGTCATCGCTAGCGATACCTCCACTACCTACCGCATAATCGATATTGGCAGCTATAAAGGTTGCATCTGGGTCTTTACTTGAAACGACTTCTCTAAAGTCTGCAATGTTATTGATTTGACTGTTGGTGCCATAGTATTCACCCACAAGCCCCGTCGATAAATTCGTTTCATCATCAACAGCCACTGGAGAAGCATTAAGCGTATAAATGTGAGTCTTTTGTACGGTTGCAGTATTACCGAATTCATCGGTTACAGTTGCAGTAATAGCAAGTTCACCTTCATTGAAACTTGATATATCGGCATCTATAAGTGTCCATTCTCCTACACTGTTTTGAATGGCATTTACTTCTAGTTGATTGACACCGTCATTTAGCAAAACAATAACTGACTCTGCATCTGAATCAATACCTGACAAAGTAAGCCCAAGTAGTCCATCAGTGACACTCTCACTTACAATGATCTCTGCTTCCTCCCCAGTGTCAGCACTGATATCTACGGTATATTCCTGCACGGACTGACTATTAACTGTATTTCCCAATGCATCTGTGGAGGCTACCGACACAGACACTTGTGTATCTTGTGCTAATTCACTCCCTACTACCTCAATTGACCAATTGCCATCGCCATCTACCTGAGTAGGGTAATTCACACCGTTGACAGCTACTAACACGATATCTCCAGCAGTAATATCACCACCTAAGGCCGTACCAGTAACATTTACTGTGCCTGCAATATCATCAGCATTGAGAGTCATGCCTGATGTTATACTGTCTACCGTTACTAAATTCACGCTAGCAGTTACTGTATTGGTTGCTGTCGCGCCATCTTCATCAGCGATTGTATAGTTAATAGTTGCGACGCCGCTAAAACCAGTGGCCGCAACAAACACAAGTTGATTATTAACTACTGTCACTTGACCTTGTTCATCAAGAGTTGAAGCTTGCGTGATAACTAAAGTCCCTTCTGCATCACTGTCATTTTCAAGAACGTCGATCACTATCTCTTCTGTTCCCGATACACTGACGGTATCAGCTACCGCTACAGGTAAATCATTCGTACCAGTTAGAGCAATATTTATGGTTTGGGATACAATGTTTTGACCATCACTAACCTGTACATCAATCGCAAGATTTTGGACTTCACCTGCCATTAAGTGGTCATAAGCGCTTAGTGCTGGGTCAAAACTCCAGCTGCCGTCATTAGCTAAAACAAAGCCCTCAGGTGCCTCACTTGTCATCACATAACTCAGTGTTTCACTGTCTACATCACTTGCCTCTATCTGGCCTGTGATCGTTTCACCACCTTCAATTGCCACATAATCTAGTTCAGCCGTTACAACAGGTACATCATTCACGCCATTTATATTGACGGTAATGGTGTATTCAGTGCCATCGGTTGCTGTCAGTGTGAATACTTCAGTAAATTGCCCTGACTCCAGCTCTTGGCCTTTCACAAAATCATAATGATAGGTCCATGTCCCTTCGCCGACCGTCTCACTGGATGCGACATATGCTACATAACCGTATTCACCCTGTAGGGTTGTTGTTTCAAAGTAAGGTGTTTCACCATCATCAACATCTGTAATAGTTAGATCAAATGGAAAAGCAGGTAGATTAATATCTTCACTGAAGGCCAATACCTGATTATTCTGGGCGATGACAGAGTCATCATCTTGACCTATTACAGTTACCTGTATCTCTTGGCTTGTGCCATCCGAAGCGGATACGGTAAACGTTTCAACCAATGTTTGTCCTACAGCTAAAGATTGTAATTCATTCGCAGCATCAACCACATAAGTCCAAGCGCCATCTTCAGTAATAGTAAGGTCACCCTGAACACCATCAGCTTTTACAACACTACCAATATCAAACGTTGGCAAGTCTTCTTGATCGACATCCGTGATAGTGAGCTCGCCAGAGGTATAAACAAAATTCTCAACCGTCTTGCGGCTATCTTCTTCATAAACAAAACTCTCAGCGTCTCCAGTGATAACCGAAACATCATCTACCCCTGAAACATTCACAATGACTTCAGCGGTATCCGTAAGCTCACCATCACTTACTGTATATTGGATGTTGGCTGTGCCATTGAAATTTTCCGTAGCGGTGAAGATGATTTTATTGCCCACAACAGACACAACACCTTGCTCAGAAGATACCGTTGCCTCTGTTATAACAAGGTCATCTCCATCGACATCATAACTATCCTGAAGTACATCAAGCGTTATAGCAGCGGAATCCTCCTGAATTGTCACTGTTTGATCAGCGGCAACAGGCGCATCGTTGGTGCCTACCAGGTTTAGGGTAATTTCCTGCTGTGTTGTACCGCCATTGCCATCAGCAACGTTTACCGTCACAACCACTTCCGCTTCTTCGCCAACGGCCAAATCTGCGTAAGCGACATCGCTTGGATCAAATGCCCAAGCACCAGTTTCAGTATTCAATGTGAAGCCAGCAACTTCTTCTTCTAAAGAGTAAGTTAGCGTATCGCCATCCACATCGGTTGCGCCAACTGAACCTGTCACGATGGTCGCAATGTCTGTCGCATCGATGTCTTTTGTAGCGTTTGCTACTGGCGCATCGTTAGTGCCCACAAGGTTAAGGGTAATTTCTTGTTGAGTAGTACCGCCATTGCCGTCGGCAACGTTTACGGTTACAACGACTTCGGCTTCTTCGCCCACCGCTAAATCTGCGTAAGCAACATCGCTTGGATCAAATTCCCATGCGCCTGTTGCTTCGTTTAGCGTGAAGCCAGCAACTTCTTCTGCTAAAGAGTAAGTTAGCGTATCGCCATCCACATCGGTTGCGCCAACTGTGCCAGATACCACTTCTGTGATGTCTGTCGCATCGATGTCTTTTGTGGCCTCTGCGACTGGCGCATCGTTGGTGCCCACAAGATTAAGGGTAATTTCTTGCTGTGTGGTGCCGCCATTGCCGTCAGCAACGTTTACGGTCACAACCACTTCGGCTTCTTCACCCACAGCTAAGTCTGCGTAAGCGACATCGCTTGGGTCAAATTCCCATGCGCCTGTTGCTTCGTTAAGCGTGAAGCCAGCAACTTCTTCTGCAAGAGCGTAAGTTAACGTATCGCCATCCACATCGGTTGCGCCAACTGTGCCAGTAACGACGGTCGCAATGTCCGCTGCATCAATATCTTTAACTGCCTCTGCTACTGGCGCATCGTTGGTGCCCACAAGGTTAAGGGTGATTTCTTGTTGAGTAGTACCGCCATTGCCGTCAGCAACGTTTACGGTCACAACGACTTCCGCGTCTTCGCCAACGGCCAAGTCTGCGTAAGCAACATCGCTTGGATCAAATTTCCATGCGCCAGTATCAGTATTCAATGTGAAGCCAGCAATTTCTTCTGCTAAAGAGTAAGTTAGCGTATCGCCATCTACATCGGTTGCGCCAACTGTGCCAGATACCACTTCTGTGATGTCTGTCGCATCAATGTCTTTAACTGCTTCTGCGACTGGGGCATCGTTAGTGCCCACAAGGTTTAGAGTAATTTCTTGCTGTGTTGTACCACCATTGCCGTCAGCAACGTTTATGGTCACAACCACTTCCGCTTCTTCGCCCACCGCTAAGTCTGCGTAAGCGGCATCGCTTGGATCAAACTCCCATGCGCCTGTTGCTTCGTTTAGTGTGAAGCCAGCAATATTCTCTGTTAGAGAGTAAATTAGCGTATCGCCATCTACATCGGTTGCGCCGACCGAGCCTGTAACGATGGTCGCAATGTTCGCTGCATCAATATCTTTAACTGCCTCAGCGACTGGGGCATCGTTAGTGCCCACAAGGTTTAGAGTAATTTCTTGTTGAGTAGTACCGCCATTGCCGTCAGCCACGTTTACGGTCACAACCACTTCCGCTTCTTCGCCCACCGCTAAGTCTGCGTAAGCAACATCGCTTGGATCAAATTCCCAAGCACCTGTTGCTTCGTTAAGCGTAAAGCCAGCAACGTCATCAGCCAATGTGTAGGTTAATGTATCGCCATCCACATCGGTTGCGCCAACTGTGCCAGTAACGATGGTCGCAATGTCCGTTGCATCAATATCTTTAACCGCTTCCGCTACTGGCGCATCGTTTGTGCCCACAAGATTAAGGGTAATTTCTTGTTGAGTAGTACCGCCATTGCCATCAGCAACGTTTACCGTCACAACGACTTCCGCTTCTTCGCCAACGGCCAAGTCTGCGTAAGCAACATCGCTTGGATCAAATTCCCATGCGCCAGTTTCAGTATTCAATGTGAAGCCAGCAACTTCTTCTGCTAAAGAGTAAGTTAGCGTATCGCCATCTACATCGGTTGCGCCAACTGTGCCAGATACCACTTCTGTGATGTCTGTCGCATCGATGTCTTTTGTGGCCTCTGCGACTGGCGCATCGTTGGTGCCAACAAGGTTAAGGGTGATTTCTTGCTGTGTGGTGCCGCCATTGCCGTCAGCCACGTTTACGGTCACAACCACTTCCGCTTCTTCGCCCACCGCTAAGTCTGCGTAAGCGACATCGCTTGGGTCAAATTCCCATGCGCCTGTTGCTTCGTTTAGCGTGAAGCCAGCAACGTCATCAGCCAATGTGTAGGTTAATGTATCGCCATCCACATCGGTTGCGCCAACTATGCCAGATACCACTTCTGTGATGTCCGCTGCATCAATATCTTTTATCGCTTCTGCGACTGGCGCATCGTTAGTGCCAACAAGATTAAGAGTAATTTCTTGCTGTGTGGTGCCGCCATTGCCATCAGCAACGTTTACGGTCACAACGATTTCCGCTTCTTCGCCAACCGCTAAGTCTGCGTAAGCAACATCGCTTGGATCAAATTCCCATGCGCCTGTTGCTTCGTTTAGAGTGAAGCCAGCAACTTCTTCTGCTAAAGAGTAAGTTAGCGTATCGCCATCCACATCGGTTGCGCCAACCGAGCCAGATACCACTTCTGTGATGTCCGCTGCATCGATGTCTTTTGTGGCTTCTGCGACTGGCGCATCGTTAGTGCCCACAAGGTTTAGAGTAATTTCTTGTTGAGTAGTACCGCTATTGCCGTCAGCAACGTTTACGGTCATAACGACTTCCGCTACTTCGCCCACCGCCAAGTCTGCGTAAGCGACATCGCTTGGATCAAATTCCCAAGCACCTGTTGCTTCGTTAAGCGTAAAGCCAGCAACGTCATCAGCCAATGTGTAGGTTAATGTATCGCCATCCACATCGGTTGCGCCAACTGTGCCTGTCACGATGGTCGCAATGTCTGTCGCATCAATATCTTTAACCGCTTCTGCGACTGGAGCATCGTTAGTGCCAACAAGGTTTAGAGTAATTTCTTGCTGTGTGGTGCCGCCATTGCCATCAGCAACGTTTACGGTCACAACGATTTCCGCTTCTTCGCCAACCGCTAAGTCTGCGTAAGCAACATCACTTGGATCAAATTCCCATGCGCCTGTTGCTTCGTTTAGCGTGAAGCCAGCAACTTCTTCTGCTAAAGAGTGAGTTAGCGTATCGCCATCCACATCGGTTGCGCCAACTGTGCCAGATACCACTTCTGTGATGTCCGTTGCATCGATGTCTTTTGTAGCTTCCGCGACTGGAGCATCGTTAGTGCCCACAAGATTAAGGGTAATTTCTTGTTGAGTAGTGCCGCCATTGCCGTCGGCAACGTTTACGGTCACAACGACTTCGGCTTCTTCGCCCACCGCTAAATCTGCGTAAGCGACATCGCTTGGATCAAATTCCCAAGCACCAGTTTCAGTATTCAATGTGAAGCCAGCAACGTCATCAGCCAATGTGTAGGTTAATGTATCGCCATCCACATCGGTTGCGCCAACTGTACCTGATACTGTTTCTGTAATGTCTGTCGCATCGATATCTTTTGTAGCGTTTGCTACTGGCGCATCGTTGGTGCCCACAAGGTTAAGGGTGATTTCTTGCTGTGTGTTGCCGCCATTGCCATCAGCAACGTTTATGGTCACAACCACTTCCGCTTCTTCGCCCACCGCTAAATCTGCGTAAGCAACATCGCCTGGATCAAATTCCCAAGCACCTGTTGCTTCGTTTAGCGTGAAGCCAGCAACTTCTTCTGCTAAAGAGTAAGTTAGCGTATCGCCATCCACATCGGTTGCGCCAACTGTGCCTGATACTGTTTCTGTAATATTTGTCGCATCAATGTCTTTTGTGGCTTCTGCGACTGGCGCATCGTTAGTGCCCACAAGATTAAGGGTAATTTCTTGCTGTGTGGTACCGCCATTGCCGTCAGCCACGTTTACGGTCACAATCACTTCCGCTTCTTCGCCCACCGCTAAGTCTGCGTAAGCGACATCGCTTGGGTCAAATTCCCATGCGCCAGTTTCAGTATTTAATGTGAAGCCAGCAACGTCATCAGCCAATGTGTAGGTTAATGTATCGCCATCCACATCGGTTGCGCCAACTGAACCTGTCACGATGGTCGCAATGTCCGCTGCATCAATATCTTTAACCGCTTCTGCGACTGGGGTATCGTTGGTGCCCACAAGATTAAGGGTAATTTCTTGTTGAGTAGTGCCGCCATTGCCGTCAGCAACGTTTACGGTTACAACGACTTCGGCTTCTTCGCCCACCGCTAAGTCTGCGTAAGCAACATCGCTTGGATCAAATTCCCATGCGCCTGTTGCTTCGTTTAGCGTGAAGCCAGCAACGTCATCAGCCAATGTGTAGGTTAATGTATCGCCATCCACATCGGTTGCGCCAACTGTGCCAGATACCACTTCTGTGATGTCCGCTGCATCAATGTCTTTAACCGCTTCCGCGACTGGCGCATCGTTGGTGCCCACAAGGTTAAGGGTAATTTCTTGTTGAGTAGTACCGCCATTGCCATCGGCAACGTTTATGGTCACAACCACTTCCGCCTCTTCGCCAACGGCCAAGTCTGCGTAAGCGACATCGCTTGGATCAAATTCCCAAGCACCTGTTGCTTCGTTAAGCGTAAAGCCAGCAACGTCATCAGCCAATGTGTAGGTTAATGTATCGCCATCCACATCGGTTGCGCCAACTGAACCTGTCACGATGGTCGCAATGTCCGTTGCATCGATGTCTTTAACCGCTTCTGCGACTGGCGCATCGTTGGTGCCGACCACTTTAATTGTTAAATCTTGCTCTACAGTTCCGCCATGTGTATCTGATACTAGAACTGTAATGGTTACATCCTTGACCTCACCAACGGCCAACTCATCATACAATCCATTTGTTGGATCAAATACCCATTCACCTGTATTTTCATTTATCGAAAAACCTTCTACTGACACTGTAACACTGTAATTTAAGGTGTCACCGTCCACGTCGTTGGCATCAATCATACCGGTTAGCACATCACCGTTTTCAGCGGCAATACCACCAGTAGATAGCCCACGAGCACCGCCAACAGTCGGTACATCATTACTACCTGTTACGTTAAGAGTGATCTCCTGTTGGGTAGTGCCACCATTACCGTCAGCTATTTCGACTGTCACAACTACTTGCGTTTCTTCACCAACAGCTAAACCAGCATAAGCAACATTACTTGGGTCAAACTCCCAAGCGCCAGTAGCAGTATTAAGGGTGAAGCCAGCAACATCTTCCGTTAAAGAGTAGGTTAACGTGTCGCCGTCTATATCTGTCGCCTCGACAACACCAGAAACAACATTTCCACCATCAATCGCTTCAACACTTATCTCTGCAGTGGCCGTTGGTTCATCATTTGTACCAGTTACCGTGATACGGATAGTCTGCTCAACTATCGCTCCCGTACTACTCACGATCTCCACTACGACATCGAGACTCAACTCTTCACCTAGGGCTAAATTCGCATAAGCGGCGTTGCTTGCAGAAAATGTCCAAGTACCCGTCGCTGGATCTAAAATAAATCCCGCTGGGGTAGCGCCTTGAATGGAGTAACTCAATACGACAACGTCTGAATCAACCGAACGATTTTCACTTTTATCAGAAAAATCTATTGTGTCGGCATTTCTAACAAGACCTGATGTAAGGTAACCAAAAACAGGAAGGCCTAAATGACCAAGTGCGCTCCCTTGTGTGTCATAGCCTAAACTCGCCAGCAGACTTATTGGGTTACGATCAATATTCACGACATAGCTTTGCCCTAAACTATAATCAACGCCTTGTTCTCCTGCTGCTGGCGCTTCTTGTGTTTGGCTTGGATCAACACCCTCTAATATTGCACCCTGTAAAGCAGCGACTTCTGCCGCAGAGTCTTGGGCGAGTAAAGCTAAATCTGAGTCGTCGCGAAGATAAACCTCTTCACTGATATCAATCACATCACCTGGACCAAAAATTATGTCTTCGGCCACGCCATTGAAAAAAGAAATCTTTCCACTGGCTGAATTATTAACAATCACGGTATCTTCATAAAACATCATGATGTCATCTGATACGGTATGCGCCTCACCATTACTCGAGAGAATTTCAACCGAACCTTCATTAAGTTCTAGGTAACCAATCGGCTTAACTAAAACCTCTGTAGTTGGTGTTTGATTGTCGCTCATAGGAGGCACCTCGCAATACTGTAAGTAAATGTTTTATATAGTAATTAACCTTACAGCTTTAATATCGACCACACTATTGTACCTTGGTACAGATGTCACAATTCATAACAATTAAATACACACAGAAATATAAAAATGTACGTTTTAACCAGTTCAGGTAATTTGTAAATTCTCACTCTCCATAACTTTCAAAACACATCATTTATTCACATTTTCGCTTAGGCTATCTTCAGCGAAAATTTCACCAGTCTTATTTTTTGAACAAGTAAAGTTCACGATATAATGAAAAAACACCTTAAAATCAGTGAAAATAAGACACTTAGCACCTAATTTCCCCACATTCCATTTTTTTCAACACTATTCCATTCATCACTCTCATTCTTTTCACTGACGATTATTCACGACTACCTTGTAAGAAAAACCTTACAAAACCCGTCAAAGAGGATAATCGTTCTCGATATGTTTTTGATGTTTTGTAAATGAATGTTACTAGAATGTAATTTTGACGCTCAAATAAACTCATTATTATTTACGTAATTTTGACTCGAATGGTGGCGTTTTCTGAAGTAACACCCATTGTTCAACACAAAACTATTTGTTTGCCTTAACGAACTTTAGGTAGATTTGCCCAGTTTGTCGTATAAGCTGGCGATAAATGTTCACGTTTCATCATCCATTGAGGCGAGACACCTTGAGAGGCAAAATACACATAGCCAAGACCACTGAGGTTAATTTTGTCGACTACTTTCATTAGACTTGCTGAATTTCGTTCACCCTTATCTTCACAAAATAAGTCTTGCTGCAAGCTTCTAGACTCATAGAAATCCGTCAACATCACCCCTGCTTTTGCATAGCGAAATCCAGCGTGCCAAAGAGCATTAAAAAGCTTCTCAGTAGCATCTAGCAGCGCTCGTGTATCGCTTGTTGGGAAAGGCAACTCTGTAGATAATGTTTTCGCATACTGAGGTTCATTAGGAATATAAGGACTGGTGCGAATAAAAACACAGACCACACGACAAAAACGATTCTCTTCGCGAAGTTTTTCTGCTGCTCGGCTCGTATATTTGGCAATGGCCTCTCGCAGTTGTTGCGCCTCCGTGACTTTATAGCCAAAAGATCGACTGCAAATAATCTGCTGCTTTACGGGTCGCATGAGCTCAAGATTCAAACAAGACACACCATTGAGTTCGCGCACAGTTCGCTCTAGCACCACAGAAAATTCACTGCGAATGCTTTTAGGGTCAGCATCAGCAAGCTGTAAACCTGTGTGAATACCTCTTTCGTGGAGCTTTTTGGCAGTACGACGCCCAACCCCCCAAATCTGACCGACATCCACCAAAGCCAATAATCGTCGTTGACGCTCGGGATCCATAAGATCCACCACTAACCCTGTTGCTGGGTACTTTTTAGCGCCATGATTAGCCAATTTCGCTAAGGTTTTTGTAGGTGCTATTCCCACGCCCACACTAATCCCCGTCCATTTATCGACTTTAACCTTAACCTTTTGCCCAAAAGCCAACAAGGATTCCAAAGGTGCAATGCCAGTCAAATCCATAAAAGCTTCATCAATCGAGTATATTTCAACCTGTGGCGCCTCGCCTTCCAAAATGCTCATCACTCGGCTCGATAAATCCGCGTACAAGGCATAATTCGAAGAAAAGCACACCACTCCATGCTTTTGAAGATCTCCCTGTACTTGAAACATAGGCGCACCCATTTTCAACCCTAGGGCTTTCGCTTCTTTGGAGCGTGCAATAATGCAGCCGTCATTATTCGATAACACCACAACAGGCACTTTTTTGAGGTCAGGACGGAACAATTTTTCACAACTTGCGTAGAAGTTATTGCAGTCAACCAAGGCAAAGACTTTTTCCATCAAGCACGACCGTACTTGCGCACAACACCGGTAACCACCCCAAAAATTTCCAGCTCAGACTCCTCTGTAATCGTAATCGCCTTGTACGCTTTATTTTTGGGGCGAAGCAAAACATTAGGCTTAAGCTCTAACGTTTTTACCGTCATTTCTCCATGAATACAGGCAATCACAATATCCCCATGGCGAGCATTTAAAGACCGGTCAACCACCAGCACATCGCCTGTGTATATTCCCACATCGACCATAGAGTCCCCTTGCGCCCGAACATAAAAGGTTGCTGCTGGGTGCGTCACACAAAACTCGTTTAGATCTAGTGTCTTTTCTACGAAGTCTTGAGCGGGTGAAGGAAATCCAGCCGACACAGACTCCACATAAAGCGGGATTTTTAAAGGGCTCATTGCCCAGTATGCAGCAGACTCGACAGAGCCCATATATGTGACTTTCATGATAAACCCAACCAGTACTGTATATTTATACAGTATAATTGTATTCCCGCCATCTCTGCAACCAATCTTCAAAAAGCAGTCCCATTGAGAACGCAGCACACCTCATTTAATTGGAGTTAACTTTAAAAAATATATCGACTAAATTCCCCTTAGATTTTATGGCCATAGAATACTTCCTTGATAAAACAACGTGATAATCAGAGCGAAGATATTGATCTCTTAGCCTTTGCGTGTTCTATTCTTTCTATAAAAGTTTGCCTTATAACGTTGTAGCCATATACATATCTAGCACCATGGAAGGAATCTCACATGAAATTATCCAGCATACTCGCCGCAGTTAATCAGGTCGAAAAGTCAAAATTTGTTAATTTCCTAGACAAGGTTTGCTCTGAAGCCATAGAGCATGACAAAGAATTAGCCAAGAAAGTTAAAAGTCTCGATGGACAAATTAAAAATGCTTCTAGCTTAGAAGTTGTCCAATTATTTCAACTTGTATTGCCGCATTATGAAAATAGCGTAAAACAACAGATCGCGATGCTAGGAGCACAAGCAAAATTACTAGTTAACATAATTAGTAGAGACGGCAATAGTATTGCGCGCGCATCGTGGATAGAGAGCCTTTATAGCAAAGAATGGGATTTAATAAACCAACAGGCTCAAGAGTCATTAGGTCTTTTATCGAGTGCTAATTTAGAGTCTCAAAACTTTGATGAGGCTAAACGTCTCCATATTTATCATTCATGCCTGAATGAGGCATACCACAATGATATTAGAGCAAATAGAGAAGCAAAAATTACAGATGATGAACGTGGGATATTAAACATTTTAGCTGAAAAGCTAGATATCACAGCCGAGCAGCAAAGCGCATTAGAGCACCTAGTTAATCAAATACCACAAACAGGAGCACTGGAATGCTTAAATGCACTCAGAGAAATTGGTTTAGTCTTCATAAGAAGAAAAGACCACACTATTTTTGTAGCAGATGAGATAGTTTCTTTACTGAATAGAATTCAGGGTAAAGAGCTCGCTGATAAACATATATTACGTATGCTACGAACTCTATCAGATGCAGAATTGAGCAATATACTGAAAAATCATGACAAACGTATACGCGGGGTCGAAAGGTCAGAAAAGATCAAGACCATATTGCAAATGAAAATATCTGTGTCTTCCATGCTTCAACATGATATTTGCAGCCCTGATGCAAACTTAAACGATCGAAAAGAGCGACTGAAAGATCTAATTACAGACCTAAGTTTGGATCTCAATAAACTAGGAACAACTATCGATGAACGCATAGACTTAATTATTCGCTCATTAAATAATTGTTCGGATATAGAGTTCAATTCATTGAGCGCTACAGGCTTTAAAGAAATGTTTTCATCACTACAAGAGCACCTGCCAAATCTCACTAAAACGCTGCAGATTGAGTTTGAAATTGAGGACAACGAATTACTAACTGTAGACAAATTACGGAGCTTAAACATCACTCCACAAGACATCCTTTATATACTTTCAAATGATCAGGTAAAAGAGATTAGGGATAGTATGGGACTTACAAAGCGAGGGGACCCGAGACAAGTGATCCTCGAGAGCTTTGCAGATGCAACAGACCGTCTTATAGATAACTACGAAGCGCTTGCACGACGAGACCTTGCAGCCCTTAAAGCCGCTAACATAGAAATTGCAGAAGCAGATATTGGAATAAAGTTCGAAGAAGCAACAAAAGCAATCTTTGAACAACTGGGCTTGATAGTCGATGAAGACCTTAGAAAGTCAATTAATACAGCAAAGGACAAAGCAGACATCATCCTTTCTTTGAGTGAAGACGATGTGATTATTGGAGAGGCGAAAACATGCAAAAATGGAGATTTTGCAAAATACTCTACAACAGCTAGGCAGGTAAAAGCCTATGTAAACCGATGTGAAACTTCAGGAAAGCGAGTTGCACAAGTTCTTATCATCGCACCATCATTTTCGGATGACTTTATAGACTCAGTAGATACCGATACAGAGATAAACATATCGTTACTAGAGGCTAAAGGACTCAAACTAATTTACGATGCGTTTAAGAGTAAACGAAACCCGAAATTTTCAGCCAAACTCTTTACAAAAGGTGGTCCACTCAGATCTGACTTAATTGCAAAGAACATTTAAGTATTCGAAAGTATGCCCACTACCTTTAATCTAGTTGGGCATACCTCAACTGAGAGCACTCATAACTCCTCATGTACTCCAAGATAAATCTGGCGTTGGGCAATTTGAAAACGACGACCAATAAGTTAGCAAAAATAAACTACACATATTGCCCAGCGCAATAACCACTGCTCCAAGCGAATTGGAAGTTATAGCCCCCTAGAAAGCCTGTTACATCCAACACCTCACCGATAAAATATAAGCCCGCCTGCTTTTGTGATTCGAAGGTTTTAGAAGAGACCTCTTTGGTATCCACACCACCAAGCGTGACTTCAGCGGTACGGTATCCTTCCGTGCCATTGGGGGCAATATCAAAGTCACTAAGATAGTGATGTAGTGCTTGAAGCTGCTCATTCGAGACCTGAGCAGTTTTTTCTGTCAGCCAAGGCAAGCTAAGTGCCATAAGCTCAACCAAACGCTTCGGCAATAAGCTGTTGAGTACATTTTCAAAGGTTTTCTTCGGTTGCTTCTGACGAATATTCGTAAGCGCTTCTAATGTTAGCGATGGGGCAATGTTAATAGACAAGGGCTCACCCGGTTGCCAAAAGTTAGTAATTTGTAAAATAGCGGGGCCACTTACTCCACGGTGAGTAAACAACATAGGTTCTTGAAAACTCATGCCTGTCGCTGTCGCTCTAATGTCGCACGCAATACCCGACAGTTCAGCTAATTCCGCTTTGCGACTCGGCTGTAATGTGATCGGCACCAAGCTGGCACGAGTATCAAACACATGATGGCCTACCGCCTTGGCAACCTCATAACCAAATCCAGTCGCGCCCATAGTCGGAATGGATAATCCCCCCGTAGCAATCACTAAAGAGTCACACTGCACCTCACCTTTATTGGTCTGGATAAGAATACCGCCAGCATCTTGATAAGCAATGTCGTTTATCTTGGTCTCTAATTGTAGTTCAGCACCAGACCACTCCAATTCAGTTAATAGAATGTCTAACAGATCTTTCGCACTGTGCTCACAAAAAAATTGTCCCGGAGCTTTTTCGACGTACTCTAAGCCATGGCGATCGACCAGCTCAACAAAGTTATAAGGAGAAAAACGACGTAACGCAGAAATACTGAAATGAGGGTTATTCGATATGTAATGCTTAGGCTCAGCATCTAGGTTGGTAAAATTACAGCGTCCGCCTCCAGACATAAGAATTTTTTTACCTGCTTTTTTAGCATGATCGATAACTAAAACACGTCGTCCTCGGTAAGCCGCCGTTGCAGCACACATCAAACCTGAAGCTCCAGCACCCACCACTACCACATCAACTTTTTGCACGAAAAACCTCATAATTTATTAATAGCCGCATTATAAGGCTTACACTTTTTATTGCTACGCCTATGTAAAACATGCAAAAAATTATTGATTTTCATAGGCTTTTTATCGCCACGAATGTTGTCCACAGAAACCGTGAAGAAGGCTGTGGGCATCACATTTAAATCCTTTATCATCAGTAACTTACATAAAATCAAACATTTATTCAGAGCTTTTTAAAATTATTTTAAGGCGAGAATTCTCAACGAAATGCAAGCAAAAATTGAAACTAATTGCTGACACAAGCTTTACATCGGTACTGATCATATATACAGTACTGTATAAATAAACAGTATATTTGATTGTAAGGACGTTTTAACCATGAAAATTAAAAACCCTATTCGCAATATCAATAAACTTTTCCTTTTTGGCTTTCTATCCCTTGCTCTATATGCCCCTGCTAAAGATGTAATAGACTATGCGAACAAGCTTTTTGCCAAGCAAACCATTGAAATTGTCGATGCATCGTTTGGTGGTAAAACGCCTTGGCAAAAAACTACAGGCTACTCTTTTGTCAAAGTAAGCCAGAATGCTCAAGGTAGTCTTTCTCACCCACAGGTTATCTATACCCGACTAAAGCTTACGAACCCGACCAATAAGCCTCAAGCCTACCGAAAAATATGGTTAAGTTTTGACCACAAAAATGGCGCAGAAGAATACACAACGGATTACACCTTGTACGATCCAAAAACTAACCAGCGTTTAATTGGTCAAACTGTTCAACTAGGTGCCAATAGCAGTGTCGATGTTATTGCCGCTTACCGCTTTATTCCAAGCTACCATAACGAAGCACCTGTCAGCATGAGTGTGTCTTGGGAAGGGGAAAACCTAATGCGTGAGCGCGCATGTGACTACAATCTTAAAGCATCCTCACAGAGCTACTTTAATTATCAATGCAAGGGCTAGTTGCCGCTCCTCTTTAACAATCCTGTTTCTGTTTGATTAAGCCTAACCATTTTGCGTTAGGCTTTTTTTATGAAAAGAGTGAAATCGCCACAAAAAACACTATTGATAACCGTTTTCATTTCTAATACTATGCTTACACAAACTAAATTTTGGAGCTGCAAAAAATGAAAAAGTTTCTAACACCTGTTGCTGCTTGCGTAGCAGGCGCATTACTAACCGCTTGTGGAACTCAATCTGTCAATGACGCGTCAACGAGCGTTACCTCAAGTGCTGTAGTTGTGAATTACGCAAATATTGCACAGGCTATTTATGCAGATTCCCTAACCACTGCACAAGATCTAAAGGTGGCGATCGATGTATTCTTAGCTGCGCCTACAGAAGCTAACTTGGCACTGGCCAAAGAAGCTTGGATTGCGGCTCGCGTTCCATATCAGCAAAGTGAAGTGTACCGTTTCGGTAACGCTGCGGTTGATGATTGGGAAGGTAAAGTAAACGCATGGCCACTAGATGAAGGTTTAATCGACTATGTTGCGACCGATAGCTACGGCTCTGAGTCAGATATCAATCCGCTTTACACAGCAAATGTTATTGCGAACAAAACACTTACTATCGGTGGCGAATCGGTAGATGCGACAACAATCACACCAGAATTCATTGCGGAACAGCTTCAAGAAGCTGATGGCGTTGAAGCAAACGTTGCCAGTGGTTACCACGCTATCGAATTCCTACTATGGGGCCAAGATTTACACGGCACTAACCCAGGTGCGGGTGAGCGTCCTGCAAGCGACTACAGCCTAACAGATTGTACAAACGACAACTGTGAGCGTCGTCGTGAATACCTAAGTGCGGTAACTGACTTACTAATCTCTGACCTAGAAGAAATGGCGGCGAGCTGGCAAGAAGGCGGTGAAGCACGCAGTGAGCTAATGGCGAAAGGCACAGAAGGTGGTCTATCGACTATTTTGACGGGTATGGGTAGCCTTGCTTATGGTGAACTTGGTGGTGAACGTACTAAGCTAGGCCTTATGCTTCACGATCCAGAAGAAGAGCATGATTGTTTCTCCGACAACACTCACTGGTCACACTACTACGATGCGAAAGGCATCAAAAACGTTTACCTTGGTGAATACCAACGTGTAGATGGTAGCTGGGTCAAAGGTGCTTCTTTGTCAGCATTGATTGCAAGCGATGCGCCAGAACTTGATGCGAAAATGAAGTTCCAGCTGCAACTTACAGAAGCCGCAGGCCAAGCAATGGTTGATGCTGCCGCTGAAGGACAAACTTTTGACGTGCTAATAGCAATGAACAACACCGCAGGTAACAAACTAGTACAAACTTTCGTTGACTCTTTAGTTGATGAAACTCGTGTTACAGAAGATATTATCCGCCAGCTTGATCTACAAGACATTGCACTTGAAGGTTCAGACAGCTTAGATAATCCAAGCGCTGTATTCGAATAATATCGAGTTCGCTTGTCAGCGCGGTACTTTACTTTCGTAAAGTACCGCGTTTTTGTTTGTTCAAGCCTATATCACGGCTTCTTGTACATGATAATATCGCCCCATGATCCCCACAAAACCTATCCAACTACTTGCTACTGCCAGCTTATGCGTCGGTTTCTTCACAACCAGTCATGCCTATGGTGATATTAGCTATGCAGCACCTCTGCCTGGCATCAGCCCAGAGCAAAAGCTAGATTTTTATTTAGGTGAAGCCATTTTCCAAAAATTTTGGATTCCAGCGCCTTCTTCGACAACAGCAAGTGACGGGCTCGGCCCAATTTTTAACGCTCGCTCCTGTAATAACTGTCATATTAATAATGGCCGAGGTCATGCGCCAGAAGATACCATTGCAGGCAGTCAGATACCCTCTTTTCTAGTAAGGCTAGGTCCAAAGGTCACCACGCAGTTTGCGGATACGGATATTTATCAACACACAGGCGACCCCGTATACGGCCAACAATTTCAAATTGCCCATACTGCGGGCGTACTGTCGGAGGGTGACTACCACCTTGACTACCAATACAAAACCGAAGAGTTAGCGGATGGTACAAAAGTCACCTTGAGAAAACCCATCTTAACTTGGGACACACTGCATTACGGGCCAATGGACAGCAACACTGGCCTATCCATGCGCGTCTCCCCACCATTGGTGGGCATGGGATTATTAGATAATATCCCCCAACAAAACATTCTTAGCAAAGCGGACCCTGATGACATAGATAGAGACGGCATTAGTGGTAAAGCAAGCTGGGTCAAATATAAGGGCCAAACTCAGCTTGGTCGTTTTGGTTTTAAAGCCAGCATGCCCAGTGTGTCAGCCCAGAACCAAAATGCATTTAATACCGATTTGGGCTTATCTACACCAGACTTTTCTGCAGCATTTGGCGACTGCACTGAAGCACAATCTAACTGTCGCAACGCACCAGACGGCAATAGTCCGCACTTAGAAAACTTAGAAGTCGACAGCAGCCAGATTAATCTGGTCAACAGTTTTATTGCACTGTCCGCACCCCCAGCCATGAGAAATCTCAAGCAACCATGGTTTTTAGATGGCAAAGCGATCTTTGATGATCTTAGTTGCGGCGCTTGTCATACACCGAAAATGGTCACCGACGACACCTCTGAATTTAGTGTGTTACGTAACCGTACCTTCTTCCCTTTCACCGACATGTTATTACATGATATGGGTGATGAACTGGCCAGCGAGTTTCCTGAAGCCTCAGCTGAACCCAGAGAGTGGCGAACGGCTCCTTTGTGGGGGCTAGGTTTGTCTGAAAAGATTTCAGGTCGCATCGGTTTTTTACACGATGGTAGAGCACAAAGCCTCGAAGAGGCCATTTTATGGCATGGCGGAGAGGCCCTTCCTAGTAAAGAGAAATACACACAACTTAACGCGCAACAACGCTTACTTTTACAACGTTTTTTGGAGTCTCTATAAATGAATCTCTCAATGAAAAAGCTTGCCTTAACACTCGGCGCTTATTTACCTTTTTTTGTTACCGCTGCCGATTGGCAACAACCGCTTAACAGCATTACAGACAAAGTCATTGTGCAGGGTTATCAGGCCTATGCAAACTCTGCCGACAAACTTCGTCAAGATGTAACGGCTTTGTGTGGGCAAGCGTCTGAAGCCGCACTTGAGCTCGCTCAGCAAGATTTCAAAGCCAACGTATTAGACTGGCAGGAAGTGCAGTGGCTTAACTTTGGTCCAGTGACTTACTTTATGCGCTATTACGCTTTCCAGTATTGGCCAGACAAAAAAGGCGTAACGCAAAGGCAGCTAAGAGTTTTATCGCAAAACCCAGAAACAATGGAAGCACCGAAATTTTGGAACTCCGCCAGTATCGCGGTACGTGGTTTAACCGCTATAGAGTCCTTATTGTTCCACCCTGATTTCTCGCCAATGACATCCACTGACCATTGCCACTTATTGGAAAAAGTTTCACTGCATCATTACGAAAGTGCCAAAGCGGTAAGTACCGAATGGTCAAACACACAACCACAAAGCTGGGTGTATAGTGAAGAAGGCGAAAGCTTCGACGCCAATCAAGTCGCGTTCGAGCAATACCTACAGCAGTGGATCGAACACATGTCTGCCGTAAAAGATTCAAAACTTGAAACGCCTATTGGTTATAACAGTCACGGAAATCTTAAACTCGCTGAATTCTACCGCAGCGATATGTCTCTTAAAACGATACAAAAAAACCTACAGACCTACCGTGAGATATATCACACAGGTTCACCGTCTTTATATGACCTTGCTTTAGAAAGTCAGCCAGAAATTGCCGAACAACTTGAAGAACAACTCAAAAACAACGTCACCATTGCGTTGCAACTACCAGAAAATTTCTTCCATGAAGGACGTTCGAAAGAGCAGCGCATTGAGCTGGCTCGCCCACTGGTTTCGTCTATTTCTCAAAGTCAGAGCGCCCTAATAAGCTTAGTGACACAGCTGGGTTTTCAAATCGGTTTCAATAGCCGAGATGGTGATTAACAACGATGAACAGAAGAACGTTTCTAACGGCCAGCCTTGCTTCGGCAAGCTTCGTCAGAGCGGTCCCTTCTTGGGCCGCTTTGACGGGAGAGTCAACAAGCCTTCTATATGCCTCGGCTTTTACGAAAGACAACCAACATAGTTTTGGCCTATTTAATGAACAAGGCAACATCCTGTGGTCGACAAACCTTCCTGCAAGGGCTCACGGCCCTGTATTGCACCCTGTCGAGGCGATTGTTGGTATCGTGGCGCGTCGCCCAGGCTTTTATATAGATTTTTATGATATCCACCAACAAACCTTAGTAAAACGCATTGAACCAACCCCAGAGCATCACTTTTATGGACATGCTATTTTCACAAGCGATGGTCAAAAACTGATTACTCAAGAGAATCATTATCCAACAGGGCAAGGTAAAGTATTCATTAGAGCTTGGCCCAGCGGTGAAGTCTTACAAAGCTTTCATAGCAACGGCATAGGCCCCCATGAATCCGTTTTGCTCAATGAGCAAACACTGGTGATCGCCAACGGAGGCCTTAAAACCCACCCAGACCATGACCGAGACATTCTTAACCTTGATACTATGGCACCCAATGCCACCTACCTGTCTTTAGAGGATGGTGCTGTCCGACAACAAGCCAATTTCACACAAGATCTGCATCAATTAAGCATTCGCCACCTTGATGTGAACCCTAAGGGTATCGTTGCCTTAGGCTTCCAGTACCAAGGCGAACCGTGGGAGAGCGTACCACTGGTTGGTGTATCCAATATCAATAGCTCAACCATTGAACCACTAGAGCTACCAGAAAACATACGCATGCGTTTTAAACAGTACTGTGGCAGTGTGCGATTTGATAAGAGCGGTGAAGTTTTGGCGATCAGTACACCAAGAGGTGGTTTAGTAGCCTATTGGCATGTGGCCAGTAAAAAGTTTTTGGGGATCGATAACTGCACCGACGTATGCGGTATCGCAGCCACTGAAAACAGCCATGAATTTTTCTTAACAAGCGGTAACGGCAAACAGTTGCTCTGCAACCCTGTGACGAACACCGCCTTGGTTGTGAAAAAACATGCTGGCTATCATTGGGATAACCACCTTAATCTGATTGCAAATCAGCGGACATGACAATTATTATTTTTTAAAACAAAAGTAGTTATTTGTCGTTTTTTTATGTAATGTAGTGTTAACACGCTGAAACATAACAGCTTATTTTACCTTTATGAAAGAACGTTAATCGATGTTTATTGACCTTCTCAAAAAGTTCTTCCTAATTAGACAAGATCATTTGAGTCAACAAAATGAGCAGGCTTTCCAGCAAAGTGCGCTTAGAATTTTTATTGCGCTTTCTTTGGCTATCTTTGTTGGTATCGAGGCTTACCATGCTATGTTTGCGATACAAACAGGTCAGTATGCTTTTTTAGCGGTTAATACTGCATTCATTTTCGTATTGTGCGGATTGCTTTACTTTAGCCAGCAATATACCAAGCTAGTTGCCAAAACTTTTTTAGCTTTCCTCGCCTTTACTGGCATGTTTCTATTGTTAAGCAGTGATGCTTTTTATGCTCAGAAATATGCTCTGATTGCTCTGTATTCAATTCCTCTGGTGACGCGCTTACTGTTTAGTTTTAAAGCCTCAATGTTCGCCATTATCGTCAACATCTTGCCTTTTTACTTAGTGGCGGGCAGTGTTTATTCGACGATACCTGATTCCATGTCGTCTTTTTACTTTCAATTATTAACCTTTTTCACCTTGAACATTGGCTTACCCATTGCCGTTTCAAGAATCATTCTGACCTTGGAAGACAATACGTCGCACATTAATTCACTTTATAAAAAGCTCTATAAAAATCACGCACTTTACCAAGAGTTTTTTGAGCACACAGGTTCCCCGTCTATACTTTGTGACCACCGTGGTAAAGTGCTAAAAGCCAATAAATTAGCGCAAAAACTACTCACTAACGGTAAAAATAAACGTATAGAAAATACTAGAATCCTTGATTGGTTAGTGCCTATTAAGAATAAAAACACATCTGAAAAATACTTCTGGCAAGTGAACACCACTGAATGCACCCTAAAATCAGATAACAGTATTGAGATCGAAGTTCACCGAGCGACACTAACCAATCATGGCTACTATGTCTTGCACTTACAGGTCATTACGCACTTGAAAGCCATGCAGCAAGAATTACAAAGTACTCAGCTGACCAATAATCGCTTAACTTACTTTGACCCACTGACTAAGCTGCCGAATCATCAATACTTCTGTCGACAAACAAATCAGCTTATTCGATCTCGTAATGAACACCTAACAGGTGCCATGTTCATTATTCGTATTAGTCAGTTCAAGCTATTGAACAAGCAATATGGCAAAGACAATTCAAATAAAATTATTTTGAGCTTTGCCAAAATACTCCAGAAAAAACTAAGCCAACAAGCGGTGATTGGACGGTTACGCGGTGTGAAATTCGCCTGTTTCATCCCGCTTAATCAGACGTATTTGATCCAAAAAAACCTTTCAACTTTAATTCAATCTTTGCTTCCAAACCACATCACCATTAACGGCAACACATTGAACATGAACTATCAGGTTGGCATTGCCTATCACCAAGGTGAAGGAGATTCAGCAGAGGAAATGATTGAACAATGTGAAATGGCACTGGAATACTCAACCAGTGCAGACAGATTTTCCTACTTTAACGATAAGCTGGAAAGCCAATTAGTTGAAGAGCACAGACTAGGTTTAAAACTCAGCGCGGCCATTAAAAATAAAGAAATCACTCTTTGGCTACAACCTCAGGTCTCACCTAATGGTGACATCTGCTCTTTCGAGGCCCTAGCTCGATGGCCCCAAAAAGATGGCAGCTTTGTATCACCTTTTGTTTTTATCCGCATTGCAGAAGAACTCGGTTTGCTACCTGTTTTAGCAGAAAACCTTATCAAAGAGTTGGTGGCGGTATTAGAGAGTTGGCACAAAGACCATATAAACACCCCAATTGCCTTTAACTTGGCAGGGCAGGAACTAATGAACGACATGTTCTTTGCACTGCTAATGTCTTTAATCACCGAGCACCCATGGTTACATAAAATGCTGGAACTGGAGATTACTGAAACCAGTGCAGTAATGACCCACCCACTCATACACAAGCGCCTTAGAGCACTATCGCAATACGGTTTCTCCATTGCCATTGATGACTTTGGTACAGGTCAGGCATCTCTTGGCCAGCTGATAGACATTCCTGCGAACATCCTAAAAATTGACCGTCGCTTCGTGTCTCCATTACCTGAAGATCAACGTCATACTGATATTGTTAAATCTACCATTCAGTTAGCAAATTCCTTAAACATGAAGGTTATTGCAGAAGGCATTGAGACCCGAGAACAGGCAGACATGCTTATTTCCCTTGGTTGCCATACTTTGCAAGGCTACTATTTTGGCAAACCCTCCCCTATCGTGGAATGGACAGAGGAAGATAATAAAAAAGCCAAGGCTCATAGAATGGTCTATTAAAAGGCCTAGATAAAGTCATCGTCTTTGCTCTAACTGGCAAAACCAAGCTCAAAGTGACCAAATGCTTTACTATGGACAGAATCCATTTAGCAGACCGTCTGGACCGCAGGAAGCCTATGGCAAACACAATAGAGCAATTGATCGAACAACATCCTCTTCTTAAACAGCTGATAGCGCTTAAAGAAGTTTCTTGGTTTAACCCTCACATCACAACACTTAACGACGCATTGCCCTATGTCGGCCTAGACAAATGCAACATTGAGGATGCCAGTAAAAGGCTTTCAAGGTTTGCACCCTATATTACCAAAGCCTTTCCAGAAACAGCGAAAAACTCAGGCATCATAGAATCCGAACTTGTCTCTATTCCTCACATGAAAGCTCTGCTTGAAAAAGAGTACGGCACACCTATATCAGGGCAGCTGCTACTGAAAAAAGACAGTCACTTACCCATCTCTGGCTCTATCAAAGCACGCGGCGGCATACATGAAGTGCTTGCCCATGCAGAAAAGCTCGCAATAGAGGCTGGCCTACTGAATGAGATGGATGACTATGGCGAATTGTTTAGCCAAAAATACCGAGACTTCTTCAAGCAATTTAGCATCGCCGTTGGCTCAACAGGCAATCTTGGTTTATCCATTGGCATTATCAGTGCCAAGCTTGGCTTCTCTGTGTCAGTTCATATGTCGGCGGATGCAAGAGAATGGAAAAAAGCGAAACTACGCTCGTTTGGTGTCAATGTCGTGGAGTACCAACAGGATTATGGGGTAGCGGTGGCACAGGGCCGAAAAGAAGCCCAAAGTGACCCAAGCTGTTTTTTTATTGACGATGAAAACTCTCAAGCTTTGTTTCTGGGTTACGCCGTCGCCGGAGAGCGCTTGAAAACGCAACTGGATGCACGTGGCATACTCGTCGACGCTCTGCACCCACTGTTTGTGTATTTACCCTGTGGCGTGGGCGGTGGACCTGGTGGCGTAGCATTTGGCCTAAAGATGGCCTTTGGTGACCATGTTCATTGTGTATTCGCAGAGCCTACTCACTCCCCTTGCATGTTACTGGGCGTCCATACGGGATTACACGACGAAATTTGTGTTCAAGATTTGGGCATTGATAACATTACTGCCGCCGATGGTTTAGCCGTTGGTCGAGCTTCTGGCTTTGTGGGACGAGCGATGGAGCGATTACTGGATGGATATTACACCCTTTCGGATGAGCGCATGTATCAGCTATTGGGACAGCTGAGTTTAACCGAGAACATACAACTGGAACCTTCCGCGTTGGCGGGCATGATAGGGCCAATTCTGGTGACTCAAGATACTGACTATCGTCAACGGATGCCGTTTGATGAAGATACAATGATGAACGCAACACACATAGTGTGGGCCACAGGAGGTGGTATGGTGCCAGAAGATGAAATACACGCCTATCTTAAAAAGTCTGGACTCTACTAACCCTATTGATTGGTAACAAAAAAAAGCCCAAGCAATGAATTACTTGGGCTTTACGTTTGTCCGTTCTAACGATTAGAACGTCGTATTCACCGCTAGAGAGAACACATCTGCAGAAGTTTTGTAATCCGCATTTAAATTACCACGAGCCGTATCGTCAGAATTACTTGAACGATTTACTGTTACGTCATCTACAGAGACACGAGTGTAGGCAAAGGTAGCCGAAGTCATGTCGTTAAAGCTGTAAGTACCACCGAAAGACAGCCACTTACGGTCGCCATCTGGGGTACGCGCCGAACGGTATTCATCGGTCACTGGGGAGTTATCCATGGCGATACCGGTACGCAAGGTTAGCTTATCGGAATGCTCATAAGTCAAACCAGCTGAGTAGAACCATTGGTCTTCAAAGTTGAAGGTAAGCACAGAGTCTGATTGATCGCTGTCAAAATCAAGACGTAACTCATCCATTGAACCCCAGCCTGTACGCATGGCGGTTAAGCCTAAGGTCAGCTTTTTGGTTAACTCTTGGTCAAGGCTCAACGTAATGATATCAGGGAAGGTCAATGAATCCGTGACAGTCGTATTTACCAAGTTAGGTTGTCCAAAAGCTGTAAGTGTTGCATTCAAGGTCGAAACATCTTTATAAGTAACATCTCCAGCAAAATCAAACTCGACTTTACTGCGATAGCCCAAACCAATACGAGTACCATCAACAGGCTCAAACAAAACCCCTAAACTATAGCCAGTTCCTGTTGCATCCGCTTCAATTCGGCCTGTACCTTCTCGACCGGTAAAGCCAACAGCTGAGCCTAACACGACATCCGCCTGATGAAGCTGCACACTCGCACCAACCGACACTTTGTCATTCATGCGGTGCGCCAAAGAGAAGCTAAGTGCGATGTCTTCAATAGAGGTTTCTGTGGCATGAAAACGCCCTGCCCAATCGTCCCCATAATCACCTGATAGACCATAAGGCACATTCAAAGAGATACCTGCCACGGTTTTATCGTTAATCGGCTTAGCAAAATACAATGAAGGGACAACACTACTCTCAACCGAATCCTGCGTAACACCCGCCGATGATAAATCTTTCGCGCCACCAGCTGCCGTTGGAGTGGCATCCGTAGCTGAGTTCACAGTTGTTTCCATATCTGGGGATATGTAAGCCGCCGAACCGTAAAAACTGGTCTCGGTGGCATTCGTGAAGAGCGCGGGATTCCAATAACTGAATGAAATGTCCGCGCCAGAGGCAGCAGCACCCGCAAGCGCCGTACCCGAAGCGGTTGCACTGTGATCATTGAGGGAAAAACCAGCTGAGTGTGCCATCGATACCGTTGCAACCGATACAGCGACCAAGCTGGCTTTGAAGAATACTTGGCGTGATTGAGAAGATGTAGTCATGTTTAGCTCCATTGTTATTTTTATTAGCAATATCTTTACTTTAATCAGTCCCATTATGCATATTAATCATAAAAGTCCATGAGGTGATATTACCAATAAGTATTTCCAGTTCAATACAATAATGACAAAAAAGGTAATAAAAGGTTAAAAAGTCCCAATTTAAGACGGTAAACCTAAGCAAAGCACACTAACGTCGAAAAATAAGATGCTATAACATATGACTTAAAAGGTATCCCTGCATTAGTAAGTTTTTTGTAAGTAAATAACTTGTAGCATACATACTGCAACACAAGCGGTTAAAAGCGCTAGAGGCCATGCTGATACAGCACGGCTCCCAAACATTCGATAATTTAGAGAAATAACGCGGTAAGTACAAAGAATAGAATCACCCAGAGGACGGACAGCTTCATTTGCTTCAGTAAGTACAAGCCAACTAAGATCAACGCCATATCCATAGCACTCATCACAGCACTGCTAAACACAGGTTGGTAAAGCGCCGCTATCAGCAGCCCGACTACTGCTGCATTCACCCCTCGCAAAGCCCCAGCCACTTTCGGTTTATTCGCGAGCGACTGCCAGTTTTTCAACACCCCTAGGAGCAACAAAAAACCGGGTAAAAATACCGCCAACGTCGCAACCAAAGCCCCTATCACAGGTGTATCCGAGATCACATAGCCAAAATAGGTGGCAAGCGTAAACATTGGCCCCGGAACCGCCTGAGCCGCGGCATAACCTGCAAGGAAGGCGTCTTGACCTAATTGTTCACCCACTAGGTTTTGTAACAGTGGCAACACCACATGCCCACCACCAAAAACCAAACTGCCAGCTTGAAAAAAATCATTAAATAAGTGTAGTAAAGGCCATTGTAGCGGCAAAATTGGTAACGCAAGCAATAACACAAGAAATAGTACTAGAGGAAAAGTATTTGCTTGGAAACGACTCTCGGTGATTTTTCTTGGTTCAGTAAGCGAAAATGCACCAATAAAGGCCGAGAAGACTAGTACTAGTATTTGGCTGGTCACACTCGGTAAGCATAACAATACCAAAGCGGTTAAAACACACAGCCCAACCGTTAATTTAGATTGGCAAAAGTTACGATACATCCCCAAAGCCGCATCTGCGACCACCACCACAGCCAATAGCTTTAAGCCATGAATGATGGCTTGATAGCTATCTGTTCCTATGAACTGAGCACCTAAGCTGGCAAACACTAATAAGGCTAAGACAGACGGCAAGGTGAAGCCTAAAAATGCCGCACATGCACCCGCTAATCCTCTACGTTTATAACCGATTGAAAAGCCTACTTGGCTAGAGCCTGGCCCCGGCAAAAACTGACTTAGCGCCACATATTGGGCAAATTCTTCCTCACTTAGCCAAGCTTTTTTGGTGACAAAGTGCTCTCTAAAATACCCAATGTGTGCAGCGGGCCCACCAAAGCTGTAGCACCCAAGTAAAAAGAAGGTTTTAAAGATAGAAAACATAGTACGCCGCTCAATTATTAATGGATGACCAACACTCTAAGGCAGCGGCAAAAAGGATTCAAATGAATAGTTTAAGACAAGAAACAAACTCTACTACCTGTTTCACCAGATAGTACCAATGACCCACTCTACCCCTTATAACCCGAGACGATTCTCAACTTTAAACCCTGCTTTTTTCCCCTATTTACTGATCATCTCTATATAACACTTCCCAATTTATATTTTTGTGATATTATAAAAATATAAATTGATATAAGAATATAACCATGAAGAATATGAAAGCTAACTCAGGTCTTGCCGCAAGCTTTTTAAAAGGTCTTGCCAGCCCAAATCGTTTACTGATTTTGTGTGAATTGGCCAGTGGCGAGAAGAGTGTCAGCGAATTAATTGCCGCCACAAGCATTGCGCAATCGTCCATGTCACAACACCTCAACAAACTAAAAGATGAGAGGATTATCGGCTTTAGACGAGAACATAGAACGCTTTACTACCAAATTGAAAATGAAGCCACCTTAAAAATTATGGCGGTTTTGTACAACGAATTTTGCCAAGAGAAAACAAACGATGACTCAGACAATTAATGTAAAAGACGCCAATGACTTGTTAACGACAGGCCAAGCTATTTTGATCGATGTGCGTGAAGCAAATGAGTTTGCAGAGCAGCATATTCCCTATGCCATTTCCCTCCCCCTGAGCTCCCTTGAAAAAGACTTCAAGCAGTTAGCCTTACCTGAGAACACGGTCACACTGGTACAATGTTTAAAAGGCTCCCGTGGTGCAATGGCCTGTGAAACCCTCCTTAAAATGGGCAGAACGGCTGATACCATTATGAATATAGAGGGTGGTATTTCAGCTTGGCAGGCTGCAGATTTACCTTTAGTGGGTGGTGAGACTCAGAAAACGTTACCCATCATTCGTCAAGTACAAATCGTGGTAGGGTTGCTGATTGCACTGTGTGTGATATTGGGTTTTAGTACCTCGACTTTAGGTTTTGCTCTAGCCGGGATATTTGGCGGAGCGCTATTTTTTGCAGGTGTCACCGGCTGGTGTGGTATGGCAAAGCTGCTCATGAAAATGCCATGGAACCGTGGTGCAGCCTAAGCGGTGTTCTCTTAAACCTGATTCATTAATTTAATTGGCTACTTTAATAACGCTAACAAATTAAACACGCCCCAAAACAAGGCGGTAAAGTTACCGTCTTTGTTTCTGCACCAATAAAGCACTCAAACAGCGTCAAACATATAGCTGCTAACTCTATTCACCTCATTACAAATGTTCTGAAAGCCTTATATACAGAGCTTTTTACGCTTCATGCATTTAAGTAAAGTTTTGTAACTTCTGGCACTTTTTTTGCTCAGTAAATAAACAAAGGTTTTTTTTGAGTCTTAAATGCAATGGCGTATTTAAGAGTAATACTCAAATAAATACATCAAAAAATATTATGGCAACGACGTCGTAAACATTCACTTAGATGTGGAATGGATTCTTTTATTCATCAAGTTTAATGAGGTGATTTGTCGTGATGCTGTTTACTCCTGGAATGTTATTACTTTCATCGGTTGCCAAACCCCTTAGAATTTTACTCATTTGTAGCCTCGCTCTCGTCAGTATTTTGCTTGTGGTTTACGACTCAGCCCTAAACTATTTGATCATCACCTTATGCGCTCTATCTTGGTATTTCGCCCTTTGTCTGATCTTTCTGACACAACAGCGATTACATTCTCTTCGCGAACAGCTTGATGACTCAGAAAATATTTCTGCACTCTCCCTGACAGCTAACGATACGGACTTTAATGCCCTAGCAGGGCAACTTAATCACCTGATTCGAGAACTACAACGAAAAGATCACTTACTTATGAGCTGTGCTCAGGAAACCCAGTACACGGCAACAGAGCTGAATAATTCTTCTGTTCAGCTTTCTGACGACGCCGAGAAAGAGCATGAGGCATTAAACTCCATCGCCTCTACTGCGGAAGAAATGACCGCGACCGTAGGCGATATTGGCAGCCGCATGTCTCTCACCCAAGACATGGCGCAAACCACCTCTTCTCTGGTGATGGACGGCAAGCAATCACTTAACACCCTACAGAGCACGCAACAACAGCTGGATATTAGTGTTAAGAACAACCAAGCCAACATCGCTATCTTGACGCAAAACGCGGAGGAAATTAACAGCTTCATTGGCACCATTGCACAAATCACTGAACAGATTAATTTGCTGGCATTAAATGCTGCTATTGAAGCCGCTCGAGCCGGTGAAGCAGGACGAGGCTTTGCCGTTGTCGCAGATGAAGTTCGCTCACTGGCCTCGAATACAGACAGTGCTGCACAAGATATTGCAACGCTAGTGGCGAATATCCAATCTCAGGTAGCGATCTCAAAAGACAACAGTCAAGCCATGGAAGCCATCAGTCAACAAAGTGTGCAATCAATTTTCAGCACAGAAGCTCTGCTAGATGAGATAGAAAAAGCCGCTCAAACCACTTGCCACGAAGTAAGCACCTCTTTGGGGTTAATCAGTGAATTTGGCCACGCCAATGACGAAATGTGTCAGCGACTGCAAGAAATTGCTCAGGTGAGCGAGAAGAATAGTTTATCCAGTAAAGATACCAAGGACATGGTGAAATACCTTTACTGGTTATCATCACGTTTAGAACAACAAAACCCAAAGGAAGTTTAAGTTATGACCCATCAAATTTTACTGCTTGCCGCGGTCTGCTTTGGCCTACTAACTTTAAGCCTCATCCGTTTAATACAAACCAAAAGACAAGCGCGCCAAAAGAGTATGATCGGCCTTGAGCTTATTAATACTTTAATGAGCATCATAAAGCTCACCCAGCAACATAGGGGCATGCATTCTGGCTACCTAAATGGTCAGACAGCCTTAGCAACCAAGCTGAACGCTCTAGAAAGCGATTTAGCCTGTCACTTCAAGACACTTTCGGAGGCCCATAAACATTTCGACCCGCGTACTTTTCAAAGCCTGCAAGCAGAACAAAAACAATGGCAAAAGCTTATTCAACCTAACGATCTCAATGCCAATATCAGCTTTCAATTACACTCTGGTTTGATTAAGCGTTTGCTTGATAGCCTTTGGGACATGGCAGACGACTTTGGGCTCACCACCAGCCGCAGCCTAGACGTGAAAGCGCTTTCCAACAAATTAGTTCGTACCTTACCAGAACTGGCAGAGTCAATCGGTCAAGTAAGGGCCTTAACAATGCAGGTTTCTAATAGCGAGCGCTGTACGCCAGATAAAAAACTTCATTTGCTTTTTACCCTTGCCAAGATTGAAAAAGAAGTCAGCCATATAGAAGGCACTGTCGGAAGACAAACGTGCCAGGCCATTCAAGGCTTCGTCAATGAAGTACGCCTAAGCGTTGACCAACAAACGTTAAGTGAACGCAACCCAGACATATTCTTTCAAGAAGCGACCAAAAACATCGATGCAATTTTTCAAAATATTCATCAAGGGTTAAACAGCATTAAGGCTCAACTTGGTTGATCCGTTGTCTGCTATTCGAACGGGTTGTGATACGGCTTAAAAGAAACATTTAAATGGGTACTAGGATTGGTAATTCAGATAATTGACGGTTTTGTTTCAAATCGTAAAGCGATAGAATTCAGCCCCACTTATCATCATCGGGCTAAACTATGAAATTCTTTATTCGTCTTATTCGCAATACCCTCGGCCTCATCATGGTGGCTCTTGACTTACTCACCCGTGGCCGTAAGTTACAACGCACACCAAGCGAGCAAGAACTCGTCAATGAACAACTTGGTGAACTGTCTTTGTATCAGTTTTTTGCCTGCCCATTTTGCATTAAAACCCGTCGTGCAATACACAAGCTTAACTTACCGATTGAAATGCGCGATGCTTCTCAGGGTTCGCCCTTCCGCGCAGAACTCTTGGAAAATGGTGGTAAAGTAACGGTTCCTTGTCTGCGAATTGAGCAACAGGGCAAAGTTGAATGGATGTACGAATCAAGCGACATTATTCGCTATCTTGAAAAACGCTTCGCTTAAACGAGTTACGAGAAATTGACCTACCAGTGGCGTCATCGTGAGGCACTGGTAGGTCAATAAACAACGATTTATTCGTAGGTTCTGTGTATGTGGCAGGTTCGATCGCCATAATAATCATCACAATAATTGCAATTTATCTGGCTACCTTTCTGCGACTCTTTGGCAAGAACCCCTAAACATTTACTGACCACTGCGATTAAAACTTTCATAACTCTCTCCTGCTTGCTGATGTTTTTATATTATTAAGAACAATCTAAAACAGGAAAGTGATAGTTTATATCGATATCATAAAGATACGCTATTGGCTTAGTCGCAAGATCACAATACCCACTAGCGCAGCGGTTAATCCGATCACTTCTTGTCTACTGAACGCCTCTTTCAGAAACACTCGTGAGTACAATAGGATAAATAAGATATTCATCGCCGCCACCGCCGATACCAAACCCGCCGCGCCAATGGAAAAGGCAGTTAAGATTGCCATCATGCCCGCCACATTGGTTAAACCAACCACTAAACCACAAGCAAAGGTTTTGCTATTAGACCACTGATCACTCTCTGCTTGAGGTTTTGATCGGCGACGGGTTCCCTGCCACCAGCTCAACGCAAATAATACTCCCCCAACACCAAACATTAGCGTCAATGTGGCAAACATATCCGCTTCAAGTCGAGTGGATTGCTTACCAAGCAAATCATTAATGGCGAAGAATAATGCCGCTAACAATCCCCATTGAGCACCTTGCAGGTTACTAAGCGAGATATCATTGGAATAACGTATGGTATACAAACCCACAAAGATAATTACAAATCCAATCAATTGCTGGGTGGTTAGGGTTTCATTCCATATAATGTAGGCTAACAGCACCACAAACAAAGGCGGCAAACCCGCTAAAATGCTGATCAAGGAGGCTTTACCTTGAGAAAAACCTTTGTGCAATGCCGCATTAGAAGAAAAAGAGCCTATTCCCAGAGCAACCCCTACAAGCACATCAGACCAAGCATACCATTGCTGATTAAGTACTATCATAGCGATCGTACTGATCACAAAACCCACAAAAAACACTCCAAACAACATCAGATTTCGGTCTAGGTTTTTTTGTGAGGTCCATTGATACATGATGCCACGGGCACCAAAAAACAACGCGGCCAGCAACGCGTAGATAATCCACATAATTTACTCCATTAAATATTTTTGAAAGTACTAAGAGTTGCAAAAGGTAGAGAGCAGAATGTCTCGGGATGAGGGCTTAAAAGAGGTATTTTTCATAGTGCGATCTTCTTTAGTTATTTTTTGTAATTATTAATATGGTAATACTAAACGACTGTCAGAACAAAAAGAACCCCCAATGTTGATTGTCCAACTATTGAGGGTCACTTCAGATTGGGGGTTCTTTTAGACTTGGCAGCACACTAAAGCAGCGCCTTAACGAGGCTTAACCTAGCCCATTAAGGTGCTGCTATGTGTTAGCACTCATGAGGTTTATTGCTTTCTCACCATGGTAACCGTTGATGAGATTGCTTCTCCATCCTTGGCCCATTCACTGTGATCATTACCGTTGAGGGTAACTTTTATAAGGTTGTCTCCTAGAGTTAGAGCACTGCTGGGTAAATGGAACCAATTACTATAAACACGTGCGTATTTCACCCCATTCACATAAATATGTGCATGACCGGTATTTTGCTCGACAGCTTGGTTGATTTTAGCGGGCGTGAAGGTGAAATTGCGCGTCATGATTTGCACGTTATAACCTCCCATCACATCAGGAAACATCAAATGATTCACCGCAGGCGTGGGCAGATTTTCTGCAACTTCTCGCAACGGATGTTGGTGGAGGGACATAGCATCTAGCTGGCTAGAAGTTTCTAACTTTGCCCCCACACTTTCATTGCCTTCTACAGGCAAAAATGTCATCAGGGTGACCGCTGTAGCCGCCCCGATGATTAAATAAGCAATTCTTTCTACTAACATTTTCAAAACTTACTGAGGTGGTGGCAAAGCATCTCGCAATGCTTGAGCTGTAATGCCTAGAGCTTTAGCAGCTTTGTCAAAATCTGGTGGCATGGTTTGACCAAGTGCCTCCCTTAGTTGCGCTACACTAACATTCAACTGGTCGGCAACGGCTGAAAAATCAGGGCCAGGACCACCTTGACCATGATTACCGTGCTTGATGCTGTCTGACACTTCACCGTGATAACAGTTGATCATATAAGGTGCTTCATCTGCAGTGAGGTGATAATGATAAATGCCTTCAGGGAACTCTGGTGTTGCTTCAAAGTGACCGCTGCATTCGTCTAAATCATCATTAGTGACCGTCACACCATTAATACCCTGATTACCGTAAACTGGGAAACCATCTTCAAGCACCCCAATCATCATCGAATGCTGGCCTTCCACATCGAGGGAGTCCGTCACACAAAGTGGAATACCGTGGTAATGATAATTCGTGCCATTAACTAGGGTATGACCATTACATTCGTCCACAAAAGGCACATGGTCATGAACGACATTATCATCCAGTGCCGTTATCGACCTTTCCATATCTTCATAGTCATTGAAGATCTGTGCACCGGTAATCGCAACACCAATTCGACCTAAAGAAGTGTTTGTTGTATCGGTCACGTAAGTGGGCTGGGTCGTAATGGTAGTATCGATCTGTGTCTCTTTAAAATATTCAGCTGACTTAACAACCGTAAATTCGTCGGCAGCATTATCAGAAAACGGCATGGACATTACGTCATTGGGAATAAGATACTTCTCAGCAAAACCGTGGCTAGGAATACCGTTCGACTGAAAGCGAAAACTGTTGTCGTCCTTATTAATGGAGATTTCTACATTCTCAGCCCAATTTACTTGTTGTACCGCCAGGCTCGTATCAACCTGGCTAGACAGAGATTTAAGCTCTACCGCAGATACGGCCACCACAACGGACAAGGTAGCGACACTAAAAAGTAATTTGTTCTTCATAAATAAGATTTTTCCAGGCGAATAAATTAAAAGTCCATATAAACATTATACTGCGCTCCTATAACCTTACGTATAGCGGTCAGTGTAAATCAGTGTAAAAACGAACGACTGAAGCAATTCACTCATGCCACCTACTTCCATAATTGTTTATACCCAAAATAGACAGGTCTTCGAAAGGCATTGTTTTATCTATGTTTTCCTAAAGGTTTTAGTCTCTTTACTTCCTTGTAATATATGAAAGCTCTAGTATATAAAGGAGTTAATCGTCTCAGTTACTTAGGGAAATGGATCTGTCTTTCCCTGTTACAATCCATTAGTAAGGAACATATATGGCTTTGAAACTCCCTATCACTCACAAGCTTCGCCAAGCGGCAGAATCTTATCGAACAATTCTAGATGCCTTAGAAGAGTGGGTGGTTGTGGTCGATCATAATGCTAGGATTTTCTATTTAAATCGTCCTTATGCGCGTTTTTTAGGCGTGAATGCTGAAGATGTTAAAGGTAAAAAAGTCACTGATGTGATTGAAAATACTCGCATGCATATTACCATCCAAGATGGTGTCGCCGAGCGCCTATCGATACAGCGTATTCGTGGCAGTAATATGATCGCTAATCGTTTCCCAATCATGGAACAAGGAAAAATTATAGGTGCAGTAGGCACTGTTATTTTCCACGACACTTATGAATGGAAGCGCATCAATAGTCATATAAAAGCGTTGCTCGCCGAGCATGAATTCAAAAATCAAGAAGCATCACTGCCAAATAAAACGTCCACTGCCAATTATCGTTTGGCCGATATCGTCGGTGAAAGTAAAGCGATTAAATCTCTTAACCAAACCATCACTCAGGTAGCCTCGGGTGATGTGACTGTACTGCTTCGTGGGGAGTCAGGGACGGGGAAAGAGCTGTATGCCCATGCTATCCACCAACTTTCAGAAAGAGCTGATGCACCTTTTATAAAAGTAAATTGCGCTGCAATACCTGAGAACTTATTAGAGAGTGAACTGTTCGGCTATGAAGATGGGGCCTTCACAGGCGCAAGAAAAGGTGGCAAAGCCGGTAAGTTCCAGCTGGCCAATAAAGGCACGTTGTTTCTTGATGAAATCGGTGATCTGCCATTATCAATGCAAGCTAAGCTGTTACGTGTATTACAAGACCGTGAAGTTGAGGCCGTTGGTAGTACTCACTCCACTCCGATTAATATCCGTTTGATCACCGCGACTCATCGCCCTTTAGAAGCCATGATTAAAGCCGGTAATTTTCGTGAGGATCTTTATTACCGTATAAATGTGGTTAACGTGTCGCTGCCTCCACTGAGGGAGAGAGCTGAAGATATTTCAAAGCTCGCAGAACACTTTTTACATAACTTGTCCCGTCGAACCGGACGCCGTGCGCCTAAGCTAACCGCTCAAGCGATGACGGCAATATTGGAGTATTCTTGGCCCGGTAATATTCGTGAGCTTGAGAATGTAATGGAAGCCGCTTTTTTTACAACGACAGACAGAAAAATAGCACTGTCTCTGTTACCTGATTTTATTAGTCGTGAGATGAGCACGGAAGTTCGACCAAACCTTCCTACTCTTGCACCAACAATCATGACAGGAACACTGAAAGAGCAATTAGAAATAGCAGAAAAAAATGCTTTAAAACAATCACTTATTCTTAGCAATGGTAATAAAACTAAAGCGGCCCAACATCTCGGCATTAGTAAATCGACTTTTTACGAGAAAATAAACAAGCATCATATCAAATAAAACGCAATTTATTCCGGATTACCGGACTATGTCTGATAATTCGGACTATGAATTGTGCTTTATTTCACCATATCACACGAAAACCGTCCGGATAGTCGGAATTAATTTCAAAGAAAGTTTCTAAAACCTACAAAAAAACCACTAAACTATTGATATATATGTCTTTTTATTTTTTGGCATTTTTCTTGTAATAATCTCTATCAGTCACATAACCAAACGTTGGCTATGTCACAAAATACAGTTCATTAAAACAACAATAAATTAGGGCAATATTATGAAGAATACTCTCGTAGCACTTTCTTGCGCTTCAGCATTATGTGTTTCTGCTCCTGTTCTAGCTGATTTCGATAAAATACGCTGGCAAGTCCCCATGGCCTTCTCTTCTACCCTTACGGCGCTTGGCGACACGATGCCTGAAGTCTCGAAAATGCTCAGTGATACGAGTGGTGGTCGTGTGAAACTGCAAGTCTTTGAACCAAATACCGTTATACCTGCTTTGGGTATTTTCGAGAATGTCAGTACAGGAACAATCGACGCAGGCTATTCTTGGATGGGGTATGAGTGGGGGCAAGTACCCGCCGCAGCTTTATTTGGCGCGACGCCTTTTGGCCTTGAGTCCAGTGAGTTTACGGCTTGGATGTATTTCCATGGCGGTGACAAAATGTTGAAGTCATTATTTGAGCCTCACAATGTATACCCTATTTTGTGTGGCACTATCAGTCCCGAAGCCGCCGGTTGGTATAGTAAAGAAGTAAATACGCCTGAAGACATGAAAGGCTTAAAATTCCGCGCCGCAGGTGTTGGTGGTGAAATTATGTCTGAAATGGGTATGTCCGTTACTGTATTGCCAGGTGGAGAGCTGTATCAGGCCTTAGAGACTGGCGTACTAGACGGCACAGAATTTTCTATTCCTACTGTTGATCAACAGTTAGGCTTCTACCAAGTCGCTAAGCATTACTACTTACCTGGCTGGCATCAGCCTAGCACTAACCAATTTCTCTACATCAATTTAGACAGTTGGAACGATCTTAATAATCAAACTCAAGCATTGATTGAAAACACCTGTATGGCGGCCAATACATTGTCTATTGCTAAAGCAGAAGCTTTACAAGGGGCGGTGTTATCCGATTTTGAATCTAAAGGTGTACAACTTCATCAATACTCTCCTGAAATCTTAGCCGCTTTTGAAGAAGCAACTCAAAAAGTCATGGCTCGCCGTTCGGCCAGTGATGATAACTTTGCAGACATTTATGCTTCTATGAAAGCGTTCCAAAAAGAGCATGGTTCATGGAAAAAATACGGTTACTTGCCACGTAACTGGGGCCATAACTAAGCATTTTTCTATTCAGGCCAGTACCTTACTGGCCTGATTTGTTTATTTCTGTTTTTGGATGACGCTATGTCAGAACATGATAATCACCTTGATTTAAAGGCGATAGAAGCAAAATTAGCCGACAATACTTGGACGCACCTACCTGAAACCAAGCTATCAAAATATATTGAGTACCTCATTGAAAAGATTGGCCGAGCGGTTTCTTATATTTGGATTTTGTTGGTTGTATTAGTCGTTGGCAATGCTTTGATGCGCTATTTCTTCAGTGTCAATTTTATTGCTCTAGAAGAACTACAATGGCATTTATATGCTATCGGTTTCATGGTCGGCCTTTCTTACTGCTTAATTCATGATGGCCATGTACGTGTCGATGCGTTGGTAGAGCACCGTAACTTAAGGACACGCGCATGGATTGAGATCATTGGCTTAAGCTTATTGTTGCTCCCCTTTTGTGCCATTGTTATCGAATATGCTATCCCTTTTGTTACTCGAGCTTACCGGTTAAATGAAGTCTCTTCTGCACCAGGTGGTCTGCCAATGCGTTGGCTAATCAAGTCCACCATTCTGTTTGCTTTTGGTTTATTAAGCTTAGCGGCATTGTCTCGTTGGCTGCGTTGTTTTGCCCTCATACGCCAACCCAAGTCTGACCATGAGCAATAGGAGCCTGTATGTTAGAAACTTATGAATTTTTAGTGGTTGCCATGTTAGGCAGCTTCATCGCCCTAATTTTTACGGGCTTTCCTGTCGCATGGATTTTAGCAGGTCTAGCCGTATTATTTAGCTGTATTGGTGTGTTGAGTTATGAGTATCTTGACTGGGATACCTACTACATGACCAGCTGGCGTGTATATGGTACTTTTGTCCAGCGTATCTACGCACAAATGAGTAATTGGGTCATGGTTGCTCTCCCTATGTTTATATTTATGGGGTTAATGCTTGAGCGATCCGGTGTCGCTGAACGCCTAATGGTGAACTTTGTGCGTTTGTTTGGGCGTTTTAGAGGTGGCTTAGGTGTTTCGGTGATTTTAATCGGCATTTTGTTTGCTGCTTCGACAGGTATTGTTGGTGCTTCAGTTGTACTACTGGCGATGCTCTCAATGCCGGTTATGTTGCAACAGAACTATTCTAAATCGTTTGCGAGTGGAATCGTTGCATCTTCTGGAACATTGGGAATTTTAATCCCTCCTAGCATCATGCTTATTATTATGGCGGATCAGTTGTCTCTTTCCGTCGGTAGCTTATTTATGGGGGCACTTGTTCCTGGCTTAATGTTGGGGTTCTTATACATTGCTTATGTCATCACCAACGCTTTTGTTAATCCAAAATCCTGTCAATTACCAACAGATTTACCACCTGTCACCTGGGCGCTGATTACGGAAACTCTCTTAGCAGTAATTCCTCCATTAGGTCTGATCCTCGCGGTACTTGGTTCAATATTCATGGGTATTGTTTCTCCCACTGAAGCCGCTGGGGTGGGTGCTCTTGGTGCAACATTACTGGCCGTCATGAACAAACGTTTTAGCATGGCTATGCTTGCCGATGTGTGTCGACGAACAACGATTACGACAGCGTTTGTCTTTGGTATCTTCCTTGGTGCAACAGCGTTTGCTGTCGTCTTGAGGACGTTAGGTGGCGATGAATTTATTAGTGATGCACTGCAAAGTATACCTTTGTCACCATTAGGTATTGTGGTGGTGATTCTATGCATTACTTTTGTTGCTGGTTTTTTCTTAGACTGGTTAGAAATAAGTTTAATTTTATTGCCTTTGGTAGGTCCAGTGGTGGTAGCTCTAGGGTTTGACCTCGTTTGGTTTGTCGTTTTGTTTGCCCTCGCATTGCAAACCTCTTTTCTAACCCCTCCTGTTGGTTTCTCTTTGTTCTATCTAAAAGGTGTCGCGCCAGCGGGAGTCACCACTTTAGACATATACAAAGGGGTAATTCCATTTATTTTAATTCAGCTATTAGCCGTTACCTTGGTTCTTTTTGTGCCAAGCATTGTGTTGTGGCTCCCTGAAACCATGTATGGCAACTAGTTAGCGAGATAAATATGCAAAACAATACTGTACTCATTACTGGCGCTGCCAGTGGCATCGGGCTAGAAATTGGTCAGGCTTTTTTAAGACAAGGCGCAAATGTTGCAATCATTGACTTTAACCACGCGGCTATAGAATCGGCAGCACTCACCTTGGCTGATTACTCAGATAACGTTGCATTATTGCAATGCGATGTCACCGATGAAGTCGCTTTTGGCCAAGCGATGGATCAAGCTATTGAACGTTTTGGCCGTGTCGATATTCTGATTAATAATGCAGGACTTCAGCACGTTGCCCAGATCGAGGATTTTGCAACAGAGCGTTATCGTCAAATGATAGACATCATGCTTGTTGCGCCTTTTGTTGCAATCAAAAAGCTGCTACCGCTCATGAAGCAACAAGGCCACGGACGTGTCATTAACATGGCATCTATCAATGGCCTAATTGGCTTTTCAGGAAAGGCCGGATACAACTCAGCTAAGCATGGCATTATCGGCCTTACCAAAGTGGCCGCTCTAGAAGCTGCACCATTTGGTGTAACCGTCAATGCGCTTTGCCCGGGCTATGTCGATACTCCTCTCGTACAAAATCAGCTGGAGGATTTAGCAAATACACGAGGCGTAGCCGTTGAGGATGTTCTTGAAGAAGTCATCTGGCCTCTTGTACCACAGAAGCGGTTACTCAGCGTTGAGGAAGTTTCTGATTACTGTTTATATCTCACCAGCCCCTCTGCTAAGGGGATAACCGGACAAGCAATCGTTATTGATGGAGGCTATACTGCCCAATAATTCAATATAGCTAGGTTGTATCTACAAATCGACCTAGCTTTGTCTGGACTTCCCAGAGTTTACTGTTGGCGAAAAAAGTATACTAGTCAGTGGTATTTTAACTTCCCCCCCTAAAAGTCTCATAAACAAGCTATTACCGCTTGTTTCATCACCAAATCTTAATTAGCCATCCTACTCAATCCTTAAGATAACCAACCAAGCTTGACGTATGTCCTACACACATGTTGTAGACTCGGTTTGGTAATCAATACTCATGACAATTTAAGGAGAGTGAGATGAATTGCTGTAATAAGCCACCTAAGGGCGGTACTAAGAGCCTCTCCCTTTTTATAAAAATGGTACTGGTCATGCTGGTCGTTATTTTGACCCTTGCCTATCTGTTTGGATAAGTTTTCCTAACCTATAAAGCTGATTTCAACTTTATTGAGGAGTACAAGATGTTAACCGCAGAAATCGCCAGATTAGTTGGTGTTACCCCAGAAACCGTACGCTTTTACACGCGCAAGAAGCTGCTTCATGCCCGCAAGAATCCCACTAATGGCTATAAAGAATATGATCAAAACGCTGTTGAGCGTTTACGCTTTATCAACCATGCCCGCAGCATTGGCTTTAGCCTTAAACAAATTACCGACATTATTGAGCAGTCGGAACAAGGCACTTCTCCCTGCCCAAAGGTTAGAAGTTTGTTGCTAGAGCAAATCCAGCAGACGAAGCAAAAAATCACCCAATACCAGCAACATTTAGCCCTAATGGAAGCAACTTACCAAAGCTGGCAAGGTCAGCCTGATACCATTCCTGATGGCAAAGCCATCTGTTGTTTGATCGAGGAGTGGTCTGATAAACATCCAGGGGCGATGACAAAGGGAGTGGAGAATGAGCAAGTATAACTATACCTTGGCGCTCACAGGCGTGCGTTGTCAAAACTGTGTTAACAAGCTCAACTCGACCCTAAAGCTCAGTGACGAGAATCTTGAGTTCGACATTAATTCAGAGAAAAACCTGCTTACCCTCACTACCGAATTAGCCATTGACGAAGCTATTACCATTGTTCAGTCCTGTGGCTATCAGGCAAGTCCTGTCGCGCCTTCAGAACAGCCAGCACTACAGGACAATGCTGACCAAGAAACAGGTAGTCGTTCATCACGCCCTAGTAACACCAGCTCAAGCATTAAGCTTGCCTTAATGAATGTTACGTGTGCAGGCTGTGTTAACACTATAGAAAAAGCCCTGACAGCACTTACCGGTGTAGATAAGGTGAGCATCAACTTCGCAGCTCGCACCGCTTCGGTGGACACGCAATTACCAGCCAGCCAACTCATTCAAGCCATTCAGGCGGTGGGTTATGATGGTCACGAAATTGTCGATGAAGAGGCAGAGGCCAGCCAAAAAGACAGCCGCGAAGCCGTCCTGTACCAACAAAAGCTTAAACACAGTGTGATGGGCTTAGGGGTCGGTGTACCGCTGATGCTTTACGGGCTTTTAGGTGGCGCCATGTCTGTTGACTCTAGTTTGCAACAAGGCATTTGGTTCCTGGTCGGGATCCTTACCTTTATAATTCTGTGGCTGTCTGGACAGCATTTTTATCTCGGAGCTTGGAAAGCGTTTATCCACCGTAGTGCCAACATGGATTCCCTAATCGCCCTAGGAACAGGTACTGCCTGGCTGTATTCCATGGTCGTTGTTTTGGCATCTAGCCATTTACCCGCTGAAGCCAGACACCTGTATTTTGAAGCGACCGCGATGATCCTTGGCCTCATCAATTTAGGGCAAGCCTTTGAGTTAAAAGCTAGAGGACGTACCTCTGACGCCATCAAACGTCTGCTAAACCTGAAAGTAAAAACAGCCACAGTGATACGTGAGGGCAAAGAACAGATACTGCCCGTAGAGCAAGTCATGCTTGGTGATCAGATTCGCGTCAAAGCGGGTGAAAAAATTCCAGTGGATGGTGAGATCATGAGTGGCCATACCAGTGTGGATGAAGCCATGTTAAGTGGTGAGCCTATCCCTGTGGAAAAACAAGCGGGCAGTAGGGTTTCTGCAGGCAGCATTAATGGCCAAGGCAGCTTTATCTTTGAAGCGCAGAAGGTTGGCAATGACACCCTGCTCTCACAAATCATTGCCATGGTGTCCAGAGCACAAAACTCAAAGCCACCTATTAGCCACCTTGCCGATCGTGTGTCAGCAATCTTCGTCCCCAGCGTGATGATTTTAGCCATTATCACAGCGCTCGCTTGGTACAACTTAGGGCCGCAACCCGCCTTGGTGTATATGCTGATTGCCGCGACATCTGTGTTGATCATCGCTTGCCCTTGTGCTCTAGGCCTCGCAACCCCTATTTCCACCATGATAGGCGTGGGTAAAGCGGCTGAATTTGGCGGCTTAATACGCAATGGTGAAGCCCTGCAAAAGGCCAGCGAGCTTGATGTCATTTTGCTCGATAAAACGGGCACTATTACCCAAGGCAAACCACAGGTCAGCCAGTTTCAGGCTCTGGGCGATGAAACGCTCATTTTGCCTCTCGTCAAGAGCCTAGAACAAGGCGCTAATCATCCCCTTGCCAATGCCTTGATTGCCTATGTACAAGATACAGCAAGCAACATCTCCCCTGTGGAACTGAGTGGTTTTGAATCTCATACTGGCTTGGGCGTATCCGCCTTTTACCAACAACAAAAAATGCTGTTAGGTAACGAGAAGATGATGCGTCAATTTAATATCGACACCTCATCAGTTGAGAAAAAAGCACAAAGCTGGCAAGCACAAGCCAATACTTTAGTGTATTTCGCCATGGACCAAAAGCTGCAAGCCATATTCGCTATTAATGACCCCATTCGCGATGATTCACTTGAGGCCATCAGTCGCTTTAAACGCCGTGGTATTCGTGTCGTCATGTTGACCGGGGACAACCCACAGACGGCCGCCGCTGTCGCTAAAAGCGCCAATATTGAAGAGTACTACGCTGAATTAATGCCTGCCGAAAAACTCAACTGGCTCAGCCATTTTCAGCAACAACAATTGAAAGTGGCCATGGTAGGAGACGGCATAAACGACGCCCCAGCCTTAGCTCAAGCCGATGTGGGCTTTGCCATTGGCAGCGGGACAGATGTTGCCATTGAAAGTGCCGACATTACCTTGATGAGAAGCTCTTTGCATGGGGTGTCAGACATTATTGATATCAGCCATGCGACGATTAAAAATATCCGCCAAAACCTCTGGGGGGCCTTTGTTTATAATGCCCTCGGTATACCGATTGCGGCGGGGGTGTTATTTCCAATCACAGGTTGGTTGTTAAGCCCCATTATAGCGGGTGTTGCCATGTCTCTCTCGTCCATCACAGTGGTGAGCAATGCCAACCGCTTACGGCTTTATCAACCGGCTAACCCACATGCTAGGGTTAAGGAGTAAATTATGTGGATCAATATTTTTGGTGTGCTGTTAATTGTGGCGATTATCTGGTGGTTTTGGGGAAAATAAATCACTCTGCATAATACTAGACCACTAGATTAAAATGAATCTAGTGGCCTAAATGGTAAGTAAAACCTTAATAGGCTTGATAAAGGCCTATCTTCCCTTGGGAGCTAAACTTAACCACATTAAAACCTCGGTAAGCTTCCCCTTGTGGTGCCATGCCCGGAGAATACCTTGGCATCGCAGGTACGGCTAAACCCGCTATATCATCGGGCTTCTCAGTCAATAAGCGTGCTACCTCTTGGGGTGGCACATGCCCTTCTATCACATAGCCTTTTACCTGTGCCGTATGACAAGACTGCAACTGCATGGGCATACCAGCATCTCGCTTAAGTGATGACCAATCATCGCTATGGTGAATGTTAACCTGAAAGCCCTGCTCTTCCATTAATGCGGCCCATTTTACACAGCAACCACAGCTTGGTGACTTATAAATGTCCATCACAGGTTGTGCTAATAAATTAGCGCTCATGAGCGCGAGCGTTGCGACCGCGGCAATATTTTTTATCTTTTTCATCATTACTCCTAGTCTCTATTCTTTATTTTAAGGTTAGTTGTAACCGACTTTGATCACTTGCCAAAAACAGATAACTGCCCTTAACCTGCCAAGCAAAGGCAAGGGTTTGATAAGGCGCTATGTTAACTTGTCCAGGTTCACTGATGCCTGTTAGCTGCAAGGTTAACGCTTCAAAGCCCTTGTTCGTTATCACTAGCTGATAATGCTCATCGGCAGTGACTTTGACCTGTTGAAATGGCTCGCCTACTCCCAGCGTCCAGTTAATTAATTCATAGCTATTTAGCTCTGCTAAATACTCTGCCAACAGCGCTCTGTCCGCCCCAGAAAGCACACTGGATAAGCCTTTCATGCTAGGCTGCTGTAGCAAAGCGCGATTAATATCGGCTAAGTTTTTTGCACGAATATTTCCACCCACTTGGCCATCGCCCTGAGCATACATTCCATGACAGGCGACACAGCCATACCCACCGGCTTGACGAAACAGCACCTCCCCTTGAGATAAATCATCTGCCATAACTGCGACACTACTAAACAAGCAGAGAAAATAACCCAAGACCCGTAGCTCTTTTAATGCTGCCAAAAATGAAAATCTCCTTCTACCACTTCACCTTTTTCATCTTCAGCCTGCCAACGGACGCTATAGTAACTCGGCTCAAGCATAGGAACTGGAATCATGATATGCATAGAAGCTGTAGCGCTGCTCTCCAAGCTAGGTCTAGTGACCACACCATTTTCCGCTATCAGCTCCAAAGTCTGTAAAATAACCGGCGTATTGAAATGCAATTCTACCCTCTCCACTTGGTTCATTAGCATGGCATCGTCAACTGGATAGGTCATTAATAACCAATCTTTGGCAAATGCACTTGAGGTTTGCAAACCTATAATAAATAACAACAAGCTTACTTTTCGTATTATGGTCATGCGCTTTTCTCCGATGATTTATAATCCACGTGGTTTTAATGATTAGGCGGCCCTAGGAACGAGGTTAAATAGGCGGTTACCAAGAGTATGAAATAAGCCACTACCTTTTCTAGTAGTATTGATTTCTGTATGGCATGGCCATTTTTATTTTTTAACATTGCAGGGACAAGGTATATTTTATGATAAGCCGCAATCGTTAGAATGAGAGCAACGAAACCAACTTTAACCAACAACCAAAATAGATAATTTGACGTTAATATAAACTGCCACCCCGTTAAAACGTAACTGATCCAAAGGCCACACAAGATAAGTACTGCTACGCTGACACTGGCCCATTTACCGAACTCATCTAAAATTGCATAGGAAGTTTGATAATCGGCATTTTTAGCCACTAGCCACAATGGAAATAGCTGCCCTAACCACCATGCCGCAATAAAAATGTGTATTGAGAAAACTAGTTTATAGAAGCCACTTTGTTCGACCGAGTGTCCCGTCAAATTAAAGCTATAAAGTAAACTCGCGCTTCCCAACAAGGCTAACATCAGCCCTAAATAGGTTAGAGAACTGATTTCACCGCCATTTTTAAACCCGATAATCGTCATGGATATTAATATTAAGCCGTAGCCGAACAGGTTGAAAACTAATATATCTCCTGCTGCTGAGTACCAGAATATTGCCAGCATATCTGAGTCAAAAATGCTGGCTGTGCTCTCCATAACACCGCCCACCAAGATTAAAAAATAGGCCAGTGACGCTCCTCCTCCAAGGAGCGCACCAATCACCATGTATTTTTTAATCGCACTGTGTAAAAAGGCACATTGATTTAACAAGTAAAATGAAAACATCCCACCAACAACACTTGCCACGCCCACATAATGTAATATACGCATTATTAATTGAGCTATTTCCCAACTTGTCATAACCATCAAACTGCCTTTCTACTCACGATCAATCATTAATGCTGCATGAAACTAAAATCACCTTTCATCACATGTCCATCGCCCCCCAGACCCTTCCATTCAACTCGGTAGGTATCTGGCTTAATATTCGGCAAAGCTAATTGAAAGTGTTGTTGTGCAGGAGCTTTACGGTCAAGCTTAAGGGGAATTGGCACACCATTAGAGGCAATAACCTTAAGGCTCATCACTCGCATCGGTTGTTTAAAATGTAGCTCTACCTTTTCTGCCTGCTCCATCAGCATGGCACCATCCTTTGGAACAGTCATCGTCATCATTCCATGAGCCAAAGCATTAACTGAAGATGCGAAGGCCGCAGAGATCATTAACAGTTTAAATTTATTCATTACCTTTTCCTTTAAAGTGAGTTCGATTGAGTTAAAGAGGATTTTTTCCATAGAAAATACACAACAGGCAGCACAAGTAGTGTTAAGACCACCGCACTGACCATGCCACCCACCATAGGTGCGGCAATTCGACTCATTACCTCTGAGCCTGTACCTGTGCCGTATAAAATGGGCAATAAGCCAATAATGATCGATGCGGCGGTCATCATCACCGGACGCACCCGCATGCCAGCACCATGCAATACCGTATGGTAGAGTGTCTCGATTCTTGGTGATAAACCTTTGTCCGCGCATTTTTTTAGGGTTTCATCCCACGCTTGATTTAAATACACCAACATAATGACGCCTATTTCTACTGCTACACCGGCCAAGGCGATAAAGCCAACCCCAACGGCAACGGAGAAATTAAAGCCAGACAAGTACATCAGCCAAATGCTGCCAACCATGGCAAATGGCAGGGTGCCCATAATGATGGCCACTTCCGAGAGATTGCGAAAATTGATGTACAACAACACTATGATGATCAGTAAGGTAAGTGGCACCACATAGGTCAATTTGGCTTTTGCCCGCTGCATGTATTCGTATTGCCCAGACCAGTTCAATGAGTAGCCAGCTGGCAACACTACTTGCTCGGCAACAATTTGCTGGGCATTTTCTACATAACGGCCGATATCCACCCCTTCAATGTCCACAAAGGTCCAGCCATTTAGTCGTGCATTCTCACTTTTCAGCCCTGGAGGGCCTTCTTCCACATAGACCTCGGCAATATCTCCTAACGCTATTCTTAATCCGTTCGGGGTAACGATAGGCAAAAGGCTAAGCTGCTCTGGAGAGTCACGATACTCTTGTGGATAGCGGACATTGACCGGGTAACGTTCCAAGCCCTCAACGGTATTGGTCACATTCATACCCCCGACAGCCGATGAGATAACTTGCTGCACATCTTGAATATTCATGCCATAACGTGAAGCCTTCAGGCGATTAATGTCCACCTTAACGTAGCGACCACCAGCCACCCGTTCAGAATAAACCGATGCTGTGCCCTCGACGGGCTTAAGGATTTTTTCAAGTTGCTGGCCTATACCTTGGATGACAGTTAAGTCTGGACCAGCAATTTTAATCCCCACCGGAGTTTTAATCCCCGTTGCCAGCATATCGATACGAGTTTTAATGGGCATCACCCAAGCATTAGTAATACCCGGAATCTTCACCATTTCATCCAGCTGCTGCTTGATTTTGTCACTGGTCATGCCTTCTCGCCATTGTGACTGAGGCTTTAACTTAATAAAGGTTTCAATCATGGTCAACGGGGCTGGGTCGGTTGCGGTTTCTGCACGCCCTACTTTACCAAACGCCGTTTCCACCTCTGGAAGCGTCATAATCAGCTTATTCGTTTGTTGCAACACCTGACGTGCTTGGCCGATAGATATACCCGGGTAGGCCGTTGGCATATACATCAGGTCGCCTTCGTCCAAATTAGGAATAAACTCACTGCCCAATTTATTCAGTGGCCACATACCAACGAAAAATACCATGACCGCCAACAGCAAGGTGGTTTTGGGATAATGCAACGCCGCTTTCAAGGCTGGCATATAGACAGCTACCAGAGCCCGATTAATCGGGTTCTTATGCTCCGACACGACTTTGCCGCGAACAAAATAACCCATCAGTACGGGTACCAAGGTAATAGCTAGCGCCGCCGACGCTGCCATGGCATAGGTTTTGGTGTAGGCCAGTGGCCCAAACATCCGCCCTTCTTGGGACTCCAGAGTAAATACCGGCACAAAACTTACAGTGATAATCAGCAAGCTGAAGAATAAAGCTGGTCCAACTTCCGTTGCCGCCTTAGTGACAATTTGCCAACGGTTTTCCTTGGTCATCTCAACTTTCTCCATATGCTTATGGAGGTTCTCTATCATTACTATGGCGCCATCAATCATGGCACCAATGGCAATGGCAATACCGCCCAGCGACATGATATTGGCGTTAATACCTTGCCAATGCATAACAATGAAGGCCGTTAAAATACCAACTGGCAAGCTAATAATGGCCACTAGTGAAGAACGTACATGAAATAGGAACACCACGCAGACCAACGCTACCACAAGAAACTCTTCCAGCAGTTTGGTCCATAAATTATTGACGGCACGATCAATTAGTCCAGACCGGTCGTAAACCGTAACCACTTCCACGCCTTCCGGTAAGCTTGACTTTAAGCTCTCCAGCTTTGCTTTGACGCCGGCAATGGTTTGTTGTGCGTTTTCGCCAAAGCGCATCACCACAACACCGCCAACCGTTTCACCTTCACCGTTCAGTTCCGCTAATCCGCGACGCATTTGCGGGCCAATACCCACCTCAGCAACATCTTTAATGGTCAACGGCGTGCCACTGGCACTGACCCCTAGCGGAATCGCCTCAATATCTTCAATGCTCTGAATGTACCCAGAGGCACGCACCATATATTCCGCTTCTGCCATCTCGATGACCGAGGCCCCCACCTCTTGATTACCTCTTTTAATGGCATTTTGGATATGACTTAGGGGCATATTGAGTGCCCGCAGTTTGTCTGGGCTAACACTGACTTGATATTGTTTCACCATGCCACCGATGGGGGCTACTTCAGAAACTCCCGGTACCGTTTGCAACTCATACTTTAAGAACCAGTCTTGTAACGACCTCAACTGAGCAAGATCAAGGTTGCCTGTCCTATCGATTAAGGCGTACAAATACACCCAACCGACACCTGTGGCATCTGGACCTAACTGGGCTTTGGCATTACTCGGTAATGAGGGCGCAACCTGACTCAAGTATTCTAAAACACGGCTACGCGCCCAATACATATCAGTATTTTCATCAAAAATGACGTAAACATACGAATCGCCAAAAAATGAATAACCACGCACAGTTTGCGCGCCAGGCACCGACAGCATTGCCGTCGTTAAAGGGTAAGTAACCTGATCCTCTACCACCTGTGGCGCTTGACCTGGGTAGCTGGTCTTAATAATGACTTGTACATCAGACAAATCTGGAATGGCGTCAACCGGGGTGTTTTTTAAGGAATACAGCCCGACCGCTACCAACATCATACTGGCCAACAACACCATAAAACGATTATGGATAGACCATCGAATAATTGCAGCTATCATGAATTACTCCTGCTCGCCACTAGCGGATAAATAGTCACTGACCACAAACTCAACACTACTCTCTCGAGTGATTTCAAGTTGTAAATCTTTACCAACAGGCAGTTCACTTGGCTCCAGCCAATCCGCCATTGCAAAGTCCATGGTCATCTTCGGCCAGCCCCAATCCGCTATTGCTGCATGATCAACATTCAGCACCCGCTTAGCGGCATCAATGTCATTGATTTTCGCTGCCACCCACACCACATCATTGACGGGTGCTGCATGGTTTGCGTCCTCATGTTTTGCTTCCGTAACAGCCATTGTCATCTGATTATCCGGCATGATATTCATGCGTTTAAAGTCTGAGCTTTTGCTGGATTCGGAATCCAATAGAAACTGAGCCGAGGTGACCACTTCATCGCCTAATGCCAGTCCTTGTATTATCTCTACATAATCATCCCCGAAGGCGCCAGTTTGTACGGCGATGGATTTAAAACGCCCTTCTCCAAGCGCCAACACCACGCGATCTTGGACACCACCACGAATCAGTGCGGCTTTTTCAACCAAGAGCTTTGACTCTGACGACACCGCTTGAATACGCACATGAGCAAACATATCGGGTTTCAATAACTGCTCGCTATTATCTAAGCGAATGCGTACCTGAAGGGTGCGATTTTTGGCGTTTAAAGTGGGGTAAATAAAATCAACTTGGCTATGAAAGACTCGCCCTGGCAGGAAGTCCATTTGTGCTTCTACCGACTGACCAACCGCAACCAACTGTGATTGTCTTTCAAACACTTCAGCTTCTAGCCACACCTCACTAAGATCGGCGATCGACATTAGGGTGGTACCCGGTTTGATGTAAAAGCCATCCTGAATACCTAAGTTATCTATCACCCCACTTTGTGGAGCATAAAAACGAATGGTTTGCGACACACGACGCTTTGACTTAAGAGTACGAATAAAGTCACTGGGCACATGCAAAGCTTTAAGTCTCTCTTCTGTTGCTTTCATCATGCGCTGATCTTTACGACCTAAGGCAAATAAGAACTCTTCCTGTGCATTCACTAACGTGGGTGAATAGAGATCAAACAATGCTTGTCCCTGCGCCACGTAATCACCATTTGATTTCACAAAGCTTTTCTCTACCCATCCTTCTACCCGCGGATGGATGTGGGTAATCTTGTCCTTGTTATAAGATAAATACCCTACAGTGTTGATATTAGGTTTAAGTACCCCTTGAAAGACCTCACTGGTTCGCACACCTAAGTTGTTCACTACTTCCGGCGAAATTGTCACCGTCCCTTGGCTACTCTTCGCACCGGACTCATTCGCGTAAAAAGGGATGAGATCCATGCCCATTGGCGATTTACCCGGTTTGTCTCGTCGATAATTTGGGTCCATTGGTGCTACCCAATATAAGGGGCTTTCCTCTGCGTCTGAGCCGTTAGATTCTGCCTCCATGGTATGTTCAGCCATTTGTCCCGACACCACTGAAGGTAAAAAATGGTAACCAGCAACAGAAAGCACACCACCTAAAATAAACACTCCGATAAAATTCATCACTTTCATTTGCTCACCTCTTCTGCAGTGCTCGCCAATACATAGTTCAATTCAGACAAACGCTTTAAGCGCTCGACTCGGATAGCCAGTAATTCAATTTGGGCATTTAAAATAGCAATGCGCGCCTGAACCACCTCGGTAAAAAAGCCGTCATTACTGGTGTAGGCATTCAGTGTGGTTTGTGCACTTTGCTCATAACTCGGAATGAGTTGACGCTGGAACAGCTCGACTCGCCCCTGTAATAATTCAATGTCTGAGCTAAGGGTGCGATACTTTGAGCGTAATTCGTTAAGGACTAATTGTTTTTCTGAAACGATAGCCTCAACTTTTAACGCCGCAGCTTTAACCTGTGCGTCTTGATTCCGAGAGGAAAATATTGGCAGGCTGACACTGGCAACCAGCGAGGCCAGATCGGCTCGACTGTTACCACTTAGGTCATCACCCCGATAGCCATAGCCTAAACTAATGCCCCATTGCGGCTCGTATTTTTGTTCAGCAAGGGCTTTGTCTACTTGTGCGATAGACGATCGTGCCTCTACCATTTGCACCATTGGGTGTTGGCTTAAACGCCTCATTAACACTTCAGAGGGTGGTATCTGCATGGCGGCGGCAGAAAGACTTAGAGACTCAACACTATTAATTGCTAAGCCAATAGGCGTGCTCGCCTCTACTGAGGAGGATGACTGAATATATTGCGATAGCTTGAATAGCGCACTACGTTTGCCCTGCTCAAGCTCTGCTAACCTGTGGTCGAGCTTGATCAGTTCTAATTCAGAGCGCACTAAGTCTTGCTGTTTAGCCGCACCATAGGCTGAGCTATAGCTACTTTCCACCACATCATGGAGTTGTTCAAAAAGCTTTTTATTTCTCAATACCAGCTTAATACTTTGCTCATATTGATAAGCCGTTAGCCATAACTTAGACACCTCCATGGTCAAAATGGCTCGGCGGTTATCCCGCTCTAGGGGTAGCTGATCCCCTTGAACACTGTATTTTTCCGCCATTAATCGCAAAGTATCGCCAGCGGGAAAGGTTTGCGAGATCGAAAAACTCAGTTGTGTCATAGCTTCTTGATTAAAATCAAAGCTATCCGTAGGCATATTTAATAAACCAAGATTGACCTTGGGGTCGGGTAAGGCTGTCGCCCCTTGGCTTAGCGCTCGTAACGCCTCTTCTCGATGCAAACTAGAGGCAAGCCATTCATCTTCGCTGATGGCTTTGCTAATAGCGTCTTGTAGCGTTAATTTAGTGCTATCCGCCACCACAGGGAGTATGGCAAGGAAAGGTAACACCAATAAATAGCGTAAATAGCCTATTCTGCTCGTCATTGAGCAAGGCTGATCAGCGCTCTGTGAATCACCACAGAGTGCCCAAAAATTGTTTTTGGTCATTGTGTTTCATACTCATTTTAAATTCATAACAACTCAGCGCAAAGTACCGCGATGAGCGTAAACAGCGAATTTAAGAAATGACTATAGGGGGGAAATAAGGGGTACTTGGGTGGGCAGAAGTATAACTCTGCGTGGGTAGTAAAGTGTGCACCGCAAAGAAGGTATCAGAGGAATTAATGTAACCTAAAAGTAGGCCTGAAAAGGCGCTACAGTGGCTATCTAAACAGCCTTGATGGGAGTGATCCATTGTCATGGTCGCACAATCAAGCATGCTTTCTGGCTGACATGCGATATCACCAATCGACATATCATGGTCAGCTTGTGTCATAGTATGAGCAGACATAGTGTTCATACTGTCACTGGTCATCATCATGCTATTGGTGGTCATTGCCATAGAAAATAAAGCCAGCATAAGCAGCACTAAGCAGGCGAAACCACGCCTTCTTACCGACTGACTAACTTTATGTGAAACATCTACAGACATGAACCAATCTCTCTACTAAGTGCGCAAACTATATAAAACTCATGAATGATATGCAAAGACTAATTTTCACTTAGCAGCGACGATATCTGGGTTAAAGACTGCCAAGATTGCTGAAACGCGTCTTCTAAGCTAATGTCGGAACCCAGCCATAATTCCACCCCTGACCAGCCGCTAGACAGTAAAACATCGGCAAGTATATTTAGCGTTAAAGGGGGATATTCTGGGTATTTCTCTGCCAAGACACGACTCAATTGGTCTCTCATCTTGCCCATTCTCACTAGCCTAATTTGGCTAAGTCGCGGATGATCTTGCATCACTTCTTGAGCCACTAACAGCTCATGTCGATGGGGTTCTAACGCCAATGTATTAGCCAGCATAAGTTGGCGAATACTTTCGTAAAAGCCTGCTTCATTTTTCATAAAGGTTTCGATGTCTTGCTCTGGCATGGACATTTCCGGCCCCATTAAAGCAGACTCTTTGTTGGCATAATAATTAAAAAAAGTGCGTGGGCTAATACCAAGGTGTTGGCTAATCTCAAGAGTGGTCACATTTTCAAAGCCCTTCTCAGTGATCAAAGCCAATGTGGCTTGCTGGATTTCTTGCGCGGTCTGTAGGCGTCTACGCTCTCTTAGATTTGGCATATTTTGATCATCCTTTTGGTTTTCTATAGAAGCAAGTCACCTTCTATTTCTTATTCAATTTATACATCTTTGATGTATGCATTAAGACCATGATTTACATAATATTTTTAGTAATAAATGTGCAAATAATATGCCCTTATTTGACTTTACACTAATTTACCTTGAAAGCAAAGTTTGCGCATTGTGCAATCTTTTATACTTACCTATTATTCCCCTACCGTCCGACGTCATGCAGCAAATGCCAACATCGGATTTTTCTTCGCTGTTACATCAAGGGTAAATATTAATGAAAAACGACAATCGACATTGGTTTAAACAAAGCCTTCTGATTATTGCTCTACTTGCTTCCCACGGCGCACAAGCCGACGGTCCACCAGCGGGTGGCCCACCAACCGCGCAATCACGCTCTGTTGGTATTATTGAAGTCGAGCAACAAAGTGTCCCTATCATTGTCGAGTTGCCTGGTCGTTCTGTGGCCTATGAACAAGCGAATATTAGACCTCGGGTTGAAGGCGTGGTCATCAAAAAACTTTATGAGCCGGGTAAACTCGTTGAAAAAGGCACACCTTTATTCCAATTAGACGATTCAACATATCAAGCGAGTGTCGCTACATACGAAGCCTCCGTTGCCGAAGCGGAAGCGGATTTGCCTGTCAAGCAAGCTGCTTATGATAGAGCCAAGAAACTGGAAGGCTCTGGCTACACTTCCGACGATGTAGACTCTGCAAAATCCTCCTTAGCATCGGCTAAAGCCACACTAAAAACCGCACAAGCCGCATTGAAATATGCTCGCACACAACTGAGCTGGACCATCATCACAGCGCCAATCCAAGGCATTGTTGATGTGTCTGATGTATCACTAGGGGATTTAGTCACAGCGGGGCAAAGCGATAACTTAACCACGGTCACAACCCTAGATCCTATCTATGTCGATATGGTGGCACCCGTTGCAGAGGTGTTAAAAATGCGCCGTAACATTGAAAAAGGGCTGGTCCAAGAAGGCAAGAAGCTCTCTGCAAGCTTACAGCTAAGCAATGGTGAAACCTACCAAGGCACGGGTATGCTTGTGTCTTCTTCACCTACTGTCTCGACTAGCACAGGTGTGGTCACTGCACGTTTTCAGTTTGACAACCCTGATCATGTGATTCTGCCCGGCATGTTTATCCAAGGCACCTTGCAACCTGGTACTCAACAGGCTTATTTAATTCCGCAAAGAGCCGGCACTCACGGTGCTGATGGCAAGCTGTCAGTATTTGTTGTGAACGGTGAAGGCAAAGCCGAAATCGTTAAACTCGATACTCTAGGAAGTTACAACAACAATTGGATAGTGACATCCGGCTTAACCGCACACCAACAGCTGATTGTTGATGGTCAGAAAAATCTAGTGGAAGGCAGCGACGTTGACCCTGTACTGGTGACTATCCAACAAGATGGCACCACTGTTGATGTTGATTCTGCTGATTCTTCAGCCTCAGCACACAGTGCGCAGATGACTCAGCTGGAGAAGTAAACCATGACACAGTTTTTTATCCATCGACCTGTTTTTGCCTGGGTATTGGCAATCACAGTGATGATTATCGGTGCCTTTGGCTTGCAAAGTTTGGCCATTTCACAATACCCAGAAGTTGCCCCAACCTCGGTGAACATTAATGCCACTTACTCTGGTGCCTCAGGTGAAATTGTCGCGAATTCAGTGACCTCGGTTATTGAAGACGGCATGACAGACCTTGATGGTTTGCTGTACATGACCTCGACTTCTAGTGAAGGCAGCTCCAGCATATCCCTAACCTTTGACAGTGCGGTTGACCCAGACATTGCACAAGTACAGGTGCAGAATAAGTTACAGCTGGTTGAAGGCTCTTTGCCAACCGCTGTTACCAGCACAGGGATTTCGGTTACCCGCTCTAGCAGCAGTATTTTATTGGTGGGTGGTTTAGTCTCCACTGATGGTAAATATTCAGATGTTGCCTTGGGGAATTTATTTTCTGACAAGATGCAAAAACAGCTGGAACGCCTTGAAGGGGTGGGTGATGTCAACCTATTCGGTAGTGAATATGCAATGCGTGTTTGGTTAGACCCAAGCAAACTGTATCAGTATTCCCTCACACCAAGCGATGTGACCGACGCTATCAGTAGCCAAAACACTAACGTTACCGTTGGTTCCTTGGGTGCGACGCCAAGTGTTGAAGGTCAGCAGACTAAAATTTTACTTAAAACACGTTCACAACTGACTTCCGTCAGCGATTTTGAAAACATTATCTTGATGACGAACGATGATGGCTCATCCGTCTTTCTAAGCGATGTGGCCAGAATTGAGCTTGATAACGATGACTACGATGTTACCTCTATTTACAACAACTACAACGCAGTGGGCTTTGGCGTAAACTTGTCTACCGGTGCGAACGCGGTGGAAACTTCGGAGCGCGTTCACAGTAGCATTTCGCAGTTGTCTGAAGGTCTTCCTCAAGGCATAGAAGTTGTTTATTCCTACGATACTACGCCTTTCATCGAAAAATCTATTACGCAAATTTTCCACACCTTGATCGAAGCGATTGCCTTGGTATTTATCGTTATTTTGGTGTTTTTGCAAAGCTGGCGAGCCACCTTGATTCCGACAATCGTGGTGCCCATTGTATTGTTGGGAACCTTTGCCATTTTGGAAGCAGCGGGTCTAACCCTTAATACCCTCACCATGTTCGCTCTAGTACTGGCCATCGGCTTGTTAGTGGATGATGCCATCGTCGTGGTCGAAAACGTTGAGCGTATCATGGAAGAAGAAAACCTCAGCGCCTTGGCGGCCACCGAAAAAAGTATGAAAGAGATTTCCTCTGCTTTGGTGGGCATAGTGATAGTACTGTCATCCGTATTCTTACCTATGGCCTTTATGAGCGGCTCAACGGGGATTATTTATCGCCAGTTCTCAGTGACCATTATTTCCGCCATGGTGTTGTCTCTGTTCGTGGCGCTTATCTTAACGCCGGCCATGTGTGCCACCTTGCTAAAACCGTCCCATGGTAAGCCTAAGAACGTTGCATCGCGTACCTTCAACAAGGCGTTTGACCGTTTAAACCTGAACTACTCTGGTAGCGTTGCACGCTTCCTGAAAAGACCTTTCCGAATGCTACTATCGGTTGCACTGATTGGCATTGCCTGTAACTACTTATACCAGCAGTTGCCTTCTAGCTTTGTACCAACAGAAGACCAAAGTATTCTAATGGCCACCGTGTCTTTGCCAGAAAATGCCACCCGCGCACAAACAACTAAGACTGCGACCGCTATCAAGGATTACCTATTAAATGAACAAGGTGATTACGTTGAAGGGGTGTTCTCGCCTATTGGTTACAGCTTCGATGGCAGCGGCCAAAACAAAGCCATGGCGTTTATTAAGCTGAAAGATATATCCGAGCGTCCTAATAAATCGGCAGCACAAATTGCTGCTGAGGCCAACGGACACTTTGGTAGTGGTCGTTATGGACAGGTTCTGTTCTTGCAACCACCCTCTATCCAAGGTCTGGGAACGTCCAACGGTTTCCAAATGTACCTGATTGACCGTGGTAACAATGGTATTGAAGCCTTACAACAACAAGCTCAAAAGCTAGCGGCTGACGCCCAACAGTCGGGGCTAGTGACCGCTGTACGAGGCTTTGATGCCAACACAGCCACTCAGTTGACGATGGACATTAACGCTCAACAAGCCCAAGCATTTGGCCTAAGTCTGTCTGATATTAATGACAATTTGTCTATCATTTTTGGTGGTGAATACGTCAACGATTTCATTCTAGATGGCAAGCTTCGTAATGTGCGTGTCAAGGGTGACCAAGAGCATCGCATGCAGCCGGTTGATATTAATGATTGGTACATGCGCAACAGTGACAACGAAATGGTGCCAATGGCCGCTTTCAGCCAACAAGTTTGGGGGGAAACCATCACCACGCTTTATCACCATAACGGTGAAATAGCGATTTCTTTAGAAGGTTCTGCCGCACCCGGTGCGACCTCTGGGGAAGCCATGGATGAGATGGCTCGCTTGGTTGACAACCTTGGGCCTGATTACGATTACGCTTGGGCAGGATTGTCTTACCAAGAGCAAATTGCCGGTGACCAAGAGCTCATCTTATATATTCTCTCTGCAGTTGTGGTCTTCCTTGCACTTGCGGCGCTTTATGAAAGTTGGTCAGTACCTTTGGCTGTGATTCTGGCAGTGCCGATCAGTGTTCTTGGTGCGCTATTAGCCACTTGGATCTTTGGTCAGTCCAATGATGTTTACTTCAAAGTCGGTATGTTGACCACCATAGGTCTAGCGGCCCGTAACGCGATTCTGATCATTGAGTTTGCAGAAAGCATGCGACAACAAGGCACAGATATTGTGGAAGCCATTCTTACCGCTGCCAAAATGCGTCTGCGCCCTATCCTGATGACCACATTCGCCTTTGCTTTTGGTGTCTTACCCTTAGCGACCGCCGATGGCACCGGAGCTAACGCCCAGAACTCCATTGGTACTGGCATGCTCGGTGGTATCGTGTTCTCGGCAATTTTCGGCATCCTGATGGTGCCTGTCTTATACCTCGCCATTATGAAGATTGTTGATATGGTGAAAAGTATCGGCAAGAAGGAAACAGTAAAATGATGAATTTATTAAAAATAGCGCCCTTCATATTGTTAACAGGTTGTGCCGCGGTGGGTCCTGATTGGCAAGCGCCAACAACAGAGTTGGAAAGTACCTTTGTGAGCGGTGAAAGCGACAGCATTAACGATGTGGCCTACCAAGCTTGGTGGCGAGAGTTTAATGACCCAACCCTAACCACTTTAGTGGAAAAGGGTTTTGAGCAAAACTTGAGTATTTTACAGGCGAAGGAACGTATCCGTGAAGCCAATGCCCTATTGCGCGAAACTGGCATTAACTCAGCTCTAGATGGTTCTTTGTCCTATGACAGGTTACGTTCTGGTGGGCAAAACGTGTCGACTTCAACCAGTTCCAGCACGAGTTTAGATGCTGAATTTGTTATCGACTTATTTGGTGGTATTCGCCGCGAGCAAGAAGCGGCACAAGCCTATTTGGCCGCTACTCAGGCTGATATCGGCACGGAGCGTTTAGCTTGGTTAGCGGAATTGATTGAAATGTATGCGGATGCCCGCTACTACCAAAAAGCCGCTGAGCTTACTGAATCCACCATCACAACTCGCCAAGACACCCTAGCCATTACCCAAAGACAATTGGATAACGGCTTGTCTACTCATTATGAGTTGGCCGAAATAAAAGCCGCGCTGCAAACCGCTCAAGCGGACCTACCGGGCTATCAAGCTCAGTATCAAGCAGCCGTGTTTGCCTTAGCAACCTTGATGGATGAACCGGCTAAGCAGATCTTGGAAACCATGGAGTCCAGCGCGGATCAGTTAACCCTGCCCACAACGATTGCCACAGGCATTCCAGCAGACTTGCTGCGTAATCGTCCTGACATTCGTTACTACGAAGCCATTTTGCACCAACAAGTGGCAAAAACAGGGGCAGAAGAAGCGGACCTCTACCCTTCTATCAGCTTAACTGGCTCGGTTTCTCATGCCAATTCTGCCGATAGCTGGAGCTTTGGCCCTTCTATTTCGCTAGGCCTATTTAATCGCGGCTTACTTAAAGCACAACGTGATGCGCAGATTTCTGCCGCTAATCAGGCTGAAATTGACTGGCGTGCCAGCGTACAGGATGCAGTGGAAGATGTGCATGTTGCCCAATCTAACTTCACCTTGTACCTGCAACAATCTGAGTTGTTAAAGCAAGCAGCAGAGTCCTACAGTACCGCGCTAGAGCTTGGGCATAATAATTTCAAGAATGGCGCCATGACCTTGCTTGACTTGTTAGATACCGTCCGCTCCGAAGCCAGCACGCAAATCAGTGCAGCTTCCGCTCGCAATACTGCCCTGCAAGAATGGGCAGCCTTGCAAATAGCCATTGGTGCTGGAGCAGGATTTGCAGATCTAGAACAAACCAGTGAAGAAACAAAGGTAGAAACGGTCGCTCAACCTTAGTACAACAGACTTAATAAGCTCCCCCAAAAACGGAAAGCGTTCACGCGCTTTTCCGTTTTTTCGTTTTTTCGTCTGCTTAGGCTAATTTCTCACTGGATCTGCCCTCAAGATGGGCCGACAGCCTAGTTAACAAAATCGCGCCCAAGACAATCACCGCTCCTATCCATGAGGTATCCATTAGCGTCATGCTCTCCACCACCACACCGCCGACGATAGAACCTATGGCAATACCCACATTAAAGGCCGCAATGTTTAAACCTGAGGCAACATCCACCGCATTTGGCGTGTATTTTTCCGCCAGCTGAACCACATAAACCTGCAAACCTGGCACATTACCAAAGGCAAAAGCGCCCCATATCAATACCGTTATCACGGCCGCAAGCGGCTGCGAGGCAGTGAATGTAAAAACCAACAACACCAATGCTAGTGCACTAAAAATAATCTGTAGTGCTTTAACTGGCCCCATACGATCGGCCATTTTGCCGCCATAAATATTGCCTACGGCTACAGACAGACCATATACCAACATAATTAAGCCAATGGCGCTAGGCGCAAAGCCACTCACTTGCTCAAGTATTGGTGCTAAATAGGTAAAGGCGACAAAGGTGCCACCATAACCAACAGCGGTCATGGCATACACTAGCAACAACCTTGGCTGAGTAAGCACCGTAAGCTGCTCTGCAAATGTCGCTGGTGTGGCTTGTTTTAAATTTGTCGGAATCAGTATGGCACTGCCTAACAAGGCGATTACGCCTAATAACGCCACCACCAAAAAGGTCGTATGCCAGCCAAACCATTGACCGATATAAGTTCCAAGCGGTACCCCTGTCACCAAGGCAACTGTTAAACCAGTGAACATAATAGCAATAGCACTGGCAGCTTTTTCTTTTGGTACCAAGCCCGTGGCAATGGTTGAGCCGATGGAGAAAAATACCCCATGTGCTAAGCCGGTAAGGATACGTGCCATCACCAAAGTGTTGTAGCCCGGCGCTTGCCAAGCCAGCAAGTTGCCAACAACAAATAGCAACATGACACTTAATAGCAGTGATTTTCGATTCCAGCGCCCAGTTAAAGCTGTCAACACCGGTGCCCCAATGGCTACACCGAGGGCATACAAACTCACCAACAACCCTGCTGAGGGTAAACTAACGTTTAGATCTTCTGCCATCGTGGGTATGAGCCCGACAATGACAAATTCTGTGGTTCCAATCGCAAAGGCGCTAAGCGTCAATGCAAGCAATGCTAAAGGCATAATATAAGTCTCTCTGTTAGGTTTTGATCGCGCCATTATGCCCATCACGCTTATTGTCAAAAACAGCATATATAACAAATAATATTTGTTATATATGCAATAAAAGATCAAAATTACACCTTTACTCAAACAGTTACTCAGGTACTAGTATGCTCACCCGATCCGATGATTTAGAGATTTTGCTGACTGTCGTCAACTGTGGCGGTTTTTCAGCCGCCGCTGAACTATTAGATATACAAGTGGCCCGTGTTTCACGAGCCATCAGTAAGATAGAGAAACAATTGGGTGTTACCATACTTAACCGCACCACTCGGCGCATTGAACTTACCGAAGAAGGCCGCATATTTCTTGACGCTATTCGTCAGGGTATTCATCAGATCAACAAGGCTGAAGAGGACATTATCTCTCAGGGGGAACTGCCCCAAGGTCGTTTACGAGTGGATGCCGCCAGCCCCTTTGTGTTTCACCAAATCGTGCCTCTAGTACAAGCTTTCCAGCAACGCTACCCGCATATCCAATTGGAGCTTACCTCTAATGAAGGCATTGTCGACCTCATTGAGAAGCGTACTGACTTAGCCATTCGCATTGGTCAGTTGCCTGACTCAACTCTTCACGCGACACCTCTGGGAATGAGTACTTTACACATAGTGGCTTCTCCTAATTATTTAGCGACACGCGGTGTCCCTAAGCACACCAGTGATCTACAGGAGCACAGCATTATCAGCTTTACTGGCCCAAAGATCCTCAATGAATGGCCTTTAAAAGGCTTCACTATGCAGCCAGCGAATTTAACCTCCAGCAATGGGGAAACTGTTCGACAGTTAGCTTTGGCTGACAACGGCATTGCATGCTTGTCTGGATTTATGGTCAATGACGACATTACCCAAGGTAGCCTCATCTCTATCTTGGCTAATGAAAAAATCCCTCACCCTAAAAGAGAGCAAATTAATGCGGTCTATTATCGGTCTTCCAGCGTAGCCAAACGCATCTCCGCTTTCATTGAATTTATAAAGCCAAGGTTAACACTTTAAAAATGTTGCTTATTACTCAGCTATCTACACCTTCAAGTTTTCAAAAGGCACAAAAAAGCCCCAATAATGATCCATCACTATTGGGGCCATAAGTGCTACTTAGAACTAGCGATTAAGCATGCGCTTCTTTCACTTCTACTGTAGATACGTCCGCTTTTTCAGCTTTCTCAACAGCCTCATTTACTTGGTCCGCTTTCGCTTCCTCCGGAATCGCTAAATTTAATACGATCGCGATACTCGCGGCAGGAAGTAAACCTGTAGCCAACAAAGACTTAACCACTGGGTGCGCGTGTTGCAAAGCACTTGGCTCAAGCATAAGCCCTAAACCAACAGAAACAGACAGTGCAAAGATCAGCATGTTACGGCTGGTCCAATCTACATCGGCCAACATTTTTACGCCTGACGATACCACCATACCGAACATGACAATTACACCACCACCTAGCACGGTAATTGGGATGCTGGCGATGACTGCACCGATTTTGGGAATTAAACCACAAATAATTAGGAAGATGCCCCCAAAGGTCACAACATGGCGGCTCATCACTTTCGTCATAGCGATCAAGCCAACGTTTTGTGAGAAAGAGGTATTGGGTAATGCACCAAAGAAAGAGGAAAAAGCGGTACCCAAGCCATCCGCAAAGGTTGCCCCTTTAATCTCTACATCGGTGGCTTCTCTGTCCGCACCACCTTTGGTGATACCAGACACATCCCCTACCGTTTCTATGGCAGAAATCAAGGACATCAACGTAACACCAATAATCGCAGTGGTCGTAAACTCAATACCAAACGGTAAGATTTTAGGTAATTCAAAATAACCTGCTCGTGCCACATTACCAAAGCTAACCTGACCAAACATATACGCCACGATATAGCCGACGATAAGGCCGATTAACACAGAAGATACGGATAGCATACCCTTACAAAAGAACTTAAAGCCCAAAGTCGTTGCGATAACCACTCCCGCAATGAGCCAATTTTCTAAGCTACCAAACGCCGGTGTATTCATGGCTGGCACACCACCCGCTGCATATTGAACCCCTACACGCAGTAGCGATAAACCGATCATTAGAACAATTAAACCCGTTACCAATGGTGGTAAAGCAAAGCGAAGGCGTCCAACAAAAGGCGCGATCGCAGCCTGCACCAAACCACCGACCAGAACCCCACCGGTTACCACTGCCATGGCCGCAACGCCTTGGCCGGCTACTAATGGGATAAGAATAGGAATAAATGCAAAGCTAGTACCTTGAACAATGGGTAAGCGAGACCCGACAGGACCAATGCCGATGGTTTGCAGCAAGGTTGTGATACCCGCTAGCAACATACACATTTGCATCATGTAGATCATGTTGCCAAACTCGGGGGAATTTGAACCAAAACCAAACCCGGCGGCACCACAAATAATAATTGCAGGGGTAACGTTTGCGATGAACATGGCTAAAACATGCTGAATACCTAGAGGAATAGCAAAACCTATAGGGGGGGTATAGTTAGGGTCTCGTAATTGCTCAGGGGTACCCAACAAAGAATTTGTTTGAGAGCTACTCTCTTTAGGCATAGGTCTACACTCCATTGATAATTTTGACTACACATGAAGAAAAGCAAGATCCATACCTATTTTCAGTCACCACTAAAAGTGATGTATTTTTGATTCTCTCGAAAATTATGCATAACTATGGCATGGGCCTGATAAAGTCACTCCCTACTATCTCACTTTCCCATTGTCGAATAATATCTCTTGGCCGTGTTACACCATAATTCGCCTGCGTATTGCCTGTTCGATAAGCCCATAGCTGATTTCCAAAGTCGTAATGCCACCACTCACTGGGTAAATTTGTAAAACCAGCCTCCGTCATTGCATGAAACAGAATCCGTCGATTACGCTGAGCTTCTGTATTTTCCCAACGAGAAGCCTCCAGTGCATCCGTCCATGAATCTTGGCTTGCTTCGTCAAAATGCGTTCCCATGTCAATAAAGCGACCAATATTGTCACACAAGGTCACATCTATTGAACCGCCTGTTAGATGTGGGCTAGGCGACTTCACATCGGTACTAGGAGGAGATACTAAGCGCTTTGCCTTTTCATGCAAATATTCTTCTGGGCACTCAGGGTATGACTTTTTAAGAATATTAATCAAAGTATCAAACAAGTATTGCTGTACGGAGAATGGTCGCCAGCCATCTAACACCACTAGCCTAGTACCCTTTGGCAATAAACTTACTACTTCATGAAGCTTTTCAAATACTGTTTCCCGGACAAAACATTCAGGTATTGCATTGGCTATACCCATTTTCGCATAAAAAGGATATGTCACAATTTTGCTCGAAGTGCTTAGCGGTATTAATGCCTCACCATTATCCTCAATTGTGATTTTCCTATAGTCATTCCATGAAAAATCACAGGTTTCAGGAATCTTTTTTTGCGCTTGATTACGACACATATCAATTAAACACACTCGGCAGGTATAGGGTTAAGCTAGGAAAGCAGATAACAAATAGCTGAGCTACAATCGCCACTAAAACAAAGGGCCAAATACTCTTGAACATTTCTGTAATTTCAATTTTACTCACAGCCGCAGCGACAAATACACATGCCCCCATTGGTGGTGTAATCAAAGCTATCGTTATGTTTATCGTAATAACCACCCCTAAATGTACAGGGTCTACTCCCGAAGCAATGGCGACAGGAAAGAATACAGGTGTCAGTAACATTAATGCCGATACCTCTTCCATTAACATACCAATGAAAAAAGTAATGAGGCTTAATATAAGCAAAACAACCATGGGATTCTGACTATAAGGTTCTAGATATGCAGCGAGTTCCGTCGGCAACTGTGCATATGCAAGCAACCAACTCACAATAGATGAGGCCGCAATGATCACAAAAATGGTACCTGTCAAAATCGCCGTATCAATCAAGGCGAGGCACAGTTTAGAAAACGATAAACTTCGATTTAACACTCCTAGTATTAACGCATACGCCACAATTAAAGCACCGGATTCAGTAGGTGTTACGAAACCAAAAACAATACTAGAAACGATGATAAAAGGCGCAATTAATGCTGGAGCAGAATACCAGAAGGCCACCAAGATCCCTTTAAGACTCGCTTTTTCATTTTGACTTTGGATACCAACTTTTCTTGCGTAAATATAATTCATGATCAAAAAGGCGCCGCCAAGCAATAACCCCGGAAAGACACCAGCAAGAAATAAGTCCCCAACGGATGTATTAGTAAGTGACGCATAAAGAATCATAAAGATACTTGGAGGGATAATTGGGCCTATCAATGAACTTGCAGCAGTTAACCCCGCCGCATAGCTCGTAGAATAGCCCTCTTTTTTCATTGCTGGCACCAATAACGACCCTAGAGCCGAAGTATCCGCTACGGCTGAGCCGTTTACGCCAGCAAAAAACACACTCGAAACGACATTCACATACCCCAACCCCCCTCTTAGATGACCTACCAGAGAGTTTGCCAACTTGATTAACTGTGATGTTAACCCTGATGAGTTCATCAGGTTTCCGGCAAAAATAAAGAGTGGGATAGCCATGAGTGCAAATGAATTAATACCTGAAAAAAACTGCTGCGGTATCATTCGGAAAGCCAATGAAAAATCGACAAAATAAAAGCCAACGATAGAGGCTAGTATTAGGCAAATAAAAAGCGGTATACCTAATAAAATATTAACTAGAAAAGTTATAACAATTGCAATTAGCATGACGCCGCGCCTTGTTTAGATTTAGGAAAGGGCCCCTGCAATAAGACCATGAAAAATAGCGCTCCGAAGCCAATAGGGACCGAAAGCATTGGAATTGTTTTGCTGATACCAAGACTCATGCTTGAAAATTTACTCAAGGACAAAGCATATTGCGTACTAATGTAAGAAAAAAAGAGGGCCACAGCTAAAACGATGAACCACTGGTATAAACGAATAAGGCGTTTTATCGAGACATTTACAGCAGACTCTATAAATGCAACTTTCATGTGTTTTGATTCAACATAGGCACATGACATGGCGAGCATCACACTGGCAATAATGCCATATCGTGAAAGCTCGTCTGACCAAATGGGAGAATGGTTCAAAATGTAACGGGTAAATACACTGTATAAAATCAGCAATACGTTAAGGGCTAAGATAGACACGGATGTCAGTAAAAATAAACGGTACAACGTTGTTCGGATAAAAGTTAGATTCATGCAAGCCTCATAACGGCGCCCTTAGGCGCCGTGATAATAATGTTATTATTGATTAAACCCTGCATCTTTTAATGCTAAATCTATCCACTTCTGATCAATTCCTTCTTCTTCTAACCACTTAAAGAAAGATGGTTGACCAAGTTTACGGAACTCTTCTAGTTCTTCAGCAGTCGGGCGATACACCTCCATACCTTTTTCTTCTAGATACGAAATCCGTGTTTCTACTTGGTTCTGTACAGCTTTACGGTTAATTTCGTTCGCTTCTTTTACCGCTTCAAACAAGGCAGTTTTATCATCCTCACTTAAACTATTTAACAACTCATCATTACCAACCAAAAACTGATCCGAGTATTGGATATTCGCTAGAGTCATGTATTTTTGAACTTCAAACAGGCTGCCCAGAATAATGTACATAGGAGGGTTCATTTGACCATCCGCCACACCAGTTTTTAACGCTAAGTAAACTTCTGTCCAAGGAATAGGCGTACCTGATGCACCGAAAGCGTTATACAAAGCAACCTGACTTTTATCCATCGCTCGATAACGTAACCCTTGAAAGTCTTTAGGAGATTTAATTGGATGCTTATTATTGGTAAATGCTAGGAAGCCACCTTCTTCCACCACCGCCATAAGATGACCGCCGGTCCGTTGATAGAATTCATTTTGAATCGCTTTCCAGTATTCTCCTTCGTCAAAGAATTCACGCGCATGATCAAAGTCACTAAATAAGAAAGGTATCGCACTCACAAAAATTTCAGGCATCAAAGGAGAAACACCACCAAATGAGGCAATATTTAAGCTAGGTGTATTTAGAACTTGCTCCATACGCTCTTCTTCTTCACCCAACATACTATTAGGATATAGTTTTAGAGTAATCTCTCCATCTGTCTTTTCTGAAACTAGCTTTTTAAGATTGTTGGCAAATAGATGTACTGCATTTTTATCTTCATCCGCAGCGCCGTTATAACTTAAGTTAATTGTTTGCGCTTGTGCAGAAAATGACATTCCTGTAATTGCTACACCTAGAGCCATTGCCTTAATCAAACGTGTTTTCGTTAGTAATTTGCTCATTGCTTTCATCATTAAATTCCTTAGTGGCTTTAAAGTAATAAACTCTCTAAACATTTGTACTGACCTGCACAATCAACATAGACTTGAGGTGTTGACACCACAAGCCATCAAGCGTTGCAATTTAGTCAACATTATAGATAAAAATATATTCCTCTAACTCTTAATGAGCCAAAAACGCCATTGTTTCCGATAGATGGTCTAGTAACGCTTGGGAGGCTAAGGTTAGAGGCCTATTCTCAATACTTAATACTCGTACTTTGGCTTGAGCAAAAAGATCACTCTTCATTGGAACAACAACAATGACTCCTTTTTCAATTTCTTCACGCACAGTTAACAAAGGCATAAAAGTAAGGCCTAACCCCGACATTACAAAATTCTTCAGTGCCGCAACAGAGTTCGTTTGAAGACGAGGCGTAAGTTTTAAATGATTAAGCTCTTCCGCCAACGCCACCAATCGACCCATACCTGTTGATTTGTCTAACAGCGCCATAGGATGTTCGGCAATTTCATGAAAAGTCACAGGTTCCTTGTGTTTCGTCAAAGGATGATTAGGGGGGGCTATAAGCTGCAACGGGTGATTTGTTTCTAAGTGACAATACAATTTAGGAGTATTAACAGAGGCATAAGTTAACGCAAAATCAATATGGTCTTCGTGCAGTAACTGAACAGCATCTTGCGCGCCAGCCATTTCTACTGAAAGTTGAATCCCTTTATTTTTTTCCAGAAAGGATTGCAGCGAAGAAGATATCAAATCACCAATAATACCTTCTCCTACAGCGATCCTGACCTCGCCCGTCCTTAGATTAAGTAGATCATTAATCCTAGATAAGGCAACCCGCTCACTGGCAGACATCTTGCGATAGTAAATTAGTAGTTCTTCACCTGCTGGGGTAATTGGGTTTCGATTATTGCTTCTGTCCCAAACCGGCAACATGAGATTATCTTCTAGCTGCGATAACAATCGACTAACAGCAGAAGGGTCAACATTTAGCCTTGCTGCAGCTTTTCTGAGCGTTTTATAACGGGCAATAGCATTAAGGTACTCTAGCGCCCTTGGTGTTATTTGATGCATAGATAGCCTTTAGATATATATTCACATTGAGAAGTAAAAAGGTTAAGCATGATATTCAACAACAATTCCCCGACTCTATAAGAGTTCAAAAAAAACCAACTGAACTTCCCAGAGTTCGCTAGACAGTAGAAACTTCTAAAAAATCCACCAAGTTTACAATTCTCGACAGTTTCTATATGTACATTAGGTGCTTTTGATATGAATCCAAACCAATTGCAACTCTAATAAAATACTCTTTATTACAAATTAAACATTCTGCATTCTGGCTAATGAACACTGGACTTCCTTATACAGTTGACGCCGCCAGGTTGCGGAGTCAGATTGCAGCTGCTTGTTATGGGCTTATCCCTAAGTGAAAACACTTAATTTTTACTCATAAAAGCGTTCAATTGGCGAAGATTGCATGGGAAAGGATACCTTTTCATTCTCTATATTCCTTATTTCCTCTTCCCTATGCATAGCAAGAGACAAATACACCAGGGCTTCTCTAGCCATTGACATGATTCTTAGAGTTTTCAATTGAAACTCATCAAGGCTTATATAGGAATGAATATCAGCATTTTTAGCGGGAGCATCGTAATCTTGCAAGCTCAAATACCTATGTTCGATTCGATTCCTTAAACCCGCTAACTCTTTTGCTTCCGGTAAGGCCACATCATCAAAGTCGTCATCAAAAAGATCTTTAGATAAATAGTAAAGCCCTCGTAGGGGCCAATTTTGGTTTCCTTCAAAGCAAGAGTAAAGTTCGAGTTTATTATTTTTCCTTTGCCCCCAGATTTTTCTAAAACTCACTGCATTTATTTTCAAACCAACGTTGTAATAATCGTTCAAGAAAAGTGCGACTTTATCAAATATCGAATATGCCAAACGAAAAGCTACCTTTAACTGTTCAATTCTATAGCTAAACTGAGCCCCATCGAAACCATTCATCAGAAGGACATCTTTGTCTGAGATGTGTTCGCTATAAAAATCAAGCGACTCAAAGAGCATAAAACGTGCAGTAACATACTCCTGCTTCATAATATTAAAATAATTGGGAAACCGAGCTTCCTCATTAATGTTATATGTATGACTTGGAAGGTGAAGAACGTCTTGAGCAGAAACTGAAAGTTTTGTCACATCGTTCAGTGATGATAAAAAAAGATTATTATCTAAACACCATGTTCGATATTCTACCTCTGCTTTGCTATTTCCAACTGGCCATTGGTTTAGATCGTAATCAAATCTATACTCGATTCTTTCTAGATGCTTTTCTGCGGTAAGGTAATTTTCCCTGAAATATTCTTGGGCTTCAGGGTGCAAACCACTGTCCCACAGCGCATCTTTTGAAATTGCCCCCTTGAGTTCATCAACAGCATGGGCAACCATAACGTCTCCATGTCCATAGTCATAAAGAGCACGAGCATAATGGATAAGGCCAACGCCTTTATTTCCAAGAGCCATAGCAAATTTAGGCATTAAGTTAAGTGCTGAATCCCAAGCTTTAATTGCCTCTATAAATCGTCCAAATTGATTAAGACTATTTCCAAGGTTTGTATAGACTTTACATTGAAATATATGATCCAAACTAGGAAATTCTGAATCAGCGATAGCTCTTCGCAAATTTAATATTTCTAGGACTTTTTCACTCTGCTGCCAACTCCAAGCGTATTCTGGCTCGTGAGATTTTAAAGAAGCTAGTGAACTATAAATATTTGCTTTATAGAAAAGAGCTATCGGTCTTAGGTGAGGATCTGCAGACTTGATCATAGAGTCACACTTTCCTACCAATATAGTTAAATCAGATACATTATTGTTCACCGCCGCAGAATCTATCTCTATACCAAGAAGATCTAAATCACTACTCATCTGAATCACTCATGCAAAAGATTAATTTTCCTGATTATTATTTCCCAAACCCAACTATAACGCTGACCCATAACGCCTTGCTTTGCGGAAATTTAGGAGCGCTAGCGAGTAAATTTTCCGTAGCAACTACTTGTTAGGCATTATTTAGTCAGCCTATCAGCTAATAAAAGGAAATAGTTTGATAATATGGTGAATATGAGGTCATGCGTATTTCTTCGCTTTTGAATTAATAAAGATGCCATTGATGGAGACATCTCGGCTATGTATGCCATTTGGTCTTTCACATACTTTTCAAACTTTGCCATAGCAGAAGGAGATCGGTGAGCTATAGCATTTCTTATAACTCGTAATTCAAACATTTTTTCAGGTGCTTCGCAGGATTTTTGAACCCTTGAGTTTTTCCTAAAATAATCATCAATGCGTTGCTGAAAAATTTTTGCGTCTAACCAATCAGTAAAATCTTTATCTCGATCTTTCCTATTTTTATTAATTTTTTTGAATGCTTCGTTAATATTTTTTGATGCTGGACCATGGGGCTTTATTTCATAATTCCCCCTAGTTTTTGCCTTGCACATGCAGCGAAGGAAATACTCTTCAATAAAACACTCCCAACTGACAACAAGACGGATAAAACACCCTTCTATATGAGTATCTCTCTCCAAGCTTTCTTGCTCACTTGACAGCCTAAGAACAATACGATTAATATTTTGGATTTCCTTATCGAAATTTTCATACGTTGCCTTTAATGAATACGCCATATTAAAATACCAACTTAGCTATTTCCTCATGCCTAAAGCGCCTTTGTGCAACATTACCGGTACTTTGTTTAAACTGGGATTTTAGTACTGGATCAAAATTTGTCTGTACATACTGCACGCAAAACTCTTCCATTTTTTCCAATGTTTTATCAATGTCAGTTTTCCCGGTTTTTTCATTTTCCCTACCTTCAAAGCCATAAAGTCGAGCATAAACAACTAAAAAAAGTGAATAGAACATGAATTTTGGTTTGAATACATGTCTTATATGTTTTGATTCGAATAGAGTACCAATTACAGTAAGCGTTTTATTAAAGTGTTCGTTAATTTGGTGTTTCAAAGGAAATTCATCGTCAAACTCTTTATACATCTTTTCAATCAGCTTCGAGCTAGCTGACTTTGTGCCATAAATAATCGTACATAAAATGTCAGAAACAAGGGAAGCATCTGCCATTCTAGCTATTACAGCTGGTGTAAGTATTTTAAACTCTACCCAAAACGTGTTGTATTCAGATGCCAGCTCATAAATTAGAGTTTTAATCTCTCCTGCGTAAACAGAATTTAGCTTCTCTTGGCTGTTTAGAGGCAAACTAAAGGAATTCAAACGTGAGAAGATTGAAATTATATCGCTATCTGAAGCCCCTCTAATTGATATAAATGACACCTCAAAGTCTTCAACCATTAATTGCTCTTCGGCAGGCAGCTCTCTAAAATTACAGCCGTAAAATTCTTCATCATAAATATTTTTAGATAGCAAAAACTCATTTCTGTAAAATTCTACTATTGTGGAGATCCTTTGCTGCCCATCAATAATTTCCTTTTTTCTCTTACCACTATCGTCAACGTAATCCCTTAAGTAGATTGGTGGAAGCGGAAAATTATTGAGAATCGTATCCATTAAGGCCGTTTTAGCATTAACAGGCCAGGCTGTTCTTCGGCGTTGATATTTTGGTTGAATAGATAATTCTCCACTCTCTAAAAGCCTTGCAATATCAAGAATGCTGTACATCCTTTGAGATAGTTGTATTTTTGCCATTATTTTTCCTTTTTAATATCTTATGTCGACTATTACCGTCACTCTTAATATTTTCACCGCTGCCTAACGCCTAATTAACAGGAAAAACTTGTTGGCTAAAAGAAGCGAGAAGGAGCAAAAGCCAACTATTTTTGCCCTTTTTTAATTTCTTGTTATGTTTTATTTTCGCAAGTTAATAATTTCATAAACAATACCTTAGAAAAATCTTTTCCAAACTGTTCAATATCCTCTGGACCTCCATAAGGAAACTCTTCATTTGATTGCTCTTTAAGGTAACAATGAAGCGCAACAGCGCTATCATGAGCAATATCAAAAAATGGAACCGCTGGATGTTTATAATTAGGGTCAAAGTGAACTACCCACTTGTTTCTAAAGCTAACTATTTTTTCTTGATATTCAGAGAATTCCTCTTGCGTTTTACCAATTGATTTAAAGAGATAACTACGAAAATGAGCATGGTTTTTTACAACTTTTTTCCAATGACATTCTTCTTTATGGGAACCAAATATCTTGCACCAATTTATGACTGTGTCATATAACAGAACATTATTTAAATGTGTAAAAGGGTTCAAGTCCTTATACGAACGATCTAAGTCATCACATTTATCTTCAATAACTAAAAATGAATGATACGAACGAAAAAATGCGTTTAACCATTCAAATCTGCTTTGTATTTCATGAAATTTTGGCAAACACTACTCCTTGAAAAATAACATTTTAATAGTGCGTATGCGCATTTACACTTCTTAAAAATCTTCTGGATATCTCTATAACCAACTGACTTTAAAGTATTTTATAAAGAAAATCACAAAAATTAAAACGAGCAAAACGAGCGTGTGTGTTATTCCTTTTATCCACAGCACATTATTTAGACACATAAAAAACTTATTATTTGATACTAAAAGACTTTTTGGTTATTGGCCAGTGCAAGTACGCAAACCCATGACTATTTTTTTTGGAAAAACAAGCAAAGAACGAATAACTTCCAAAATAAACTGTATATTCACACAGATTTTTACTTCATATCCACAAGGCGTGTGCGACGTCTTCAAGCCCTTTTGTTAACTCTATACGCAATGAACTTCGGTTACGTGGTTACAGCCTTAAAACTGAAAAGTCATATTTAAACTGGATTAAGTACTTCATACGTTTCCACCAGCTTAAGTCTTTAGATATTGAATAAGGCGCTTAAGCGCCTTATTCATGTTCACGCATACGCCGATTGAGGTGTGAGTAATTCAGCATCTAGGTATAACTGACCTTTACGGGTTTCTTCCAACGTTGTTCGTACATTGTAAGCCTGTCCAAGCTCTGGCATGGCTAACACCTTGTGAGCATCGCCTTGGGTTTGAATAACGCCTTTATCCAGCAATATTATTTGGTCGCAAAACTTCGCAGCCAGATTCACATCATGCAATGCAGCAACGGTGATAAACCCTCTTTCTACTGTCAATTTTTTAATGACACTTAAAATAGAAAGTTGATGATGCAAATCTAGGGCACTCGTCGGCTCATCTAATAAGATAACCTTGGGTTTTACCACCAATATACGCGCTAGCGCCACCAGCTGTTTTTGCCCACCACTTAGTTCGCTAATACTTCGCTCTGAAAGGTGTCCGATATTAAGTAAAGAGAGCACATGCGCTACTTCTTGGATATCCGCATGTTTCACCCGCCAGCCTGTTTTTTGTTTTAGTGATACCAGAACAGATTCGAAAACAGAAAGCGCTAAGCTGCTATAAAAAGATTGAGGTAAATAAATAATGTCTCGTGACCGTTGCATCTTGGAACATGTGTTGAGATTTTTCTCCTCCAGAATCACCTCACCTGACTGGGCTTTGATTAAACCTGAAATTGACTTAAACAAAGTAGATTTACCCGCTGCATTAGGACCCAGCAAGGCGGTAAAACTTCCCTGCTCTAAAGGTGCCACATTTAAGTCATTAAGTACCAAGTGAGCACCATAACTGACGGTTAAGTTTTGAACAGATAAACTCATAATGCTTGCTCCTTAGAATGTCTTAGGATGATGGTCAAAAAGACAGGAACACCGATCAAGGCGGTAATAATTCCGATAGGGTATATAATGCCCGGCGTGATGGCTTTACTAACGATAGACGTCACACTTAGCATTAATGCGCCTAATAGTGCAGCAAGAGGAACAAAGTATCGTTGGTTTTCACCAACTAACAGACGCGCAATATGTGGCCCAACTAAACCAACAAAACCAATGGTTCCGACAAAAGCCACGGCAGTAGCCGCCAATAAAGAAATACAAATAAGAATTTCGATACGCAATCGAGGAATATCAACGCCCATACTTAACGCACTTTCCTCTCCTAGCCTCAGCGCTGTTAATTGCCAAGTTCGCATCATACAAAAAGGCAGAACAATCGTTAATAAAATCGCTCCCCATGATATTTGTGCCCAACTAGCACGGTTTAATGAGCCCAACATCCAAAAGACAATACGCTGTAATTGGGTTTCAGAAGCACCATATTGCATAATGGCTAATAACGCATTAAAGGCAAAAAAGATCGCGATACCAAAGAGTATGATTGTTTGCGTACCGACACCTTTTAAACGCATTAATAATAAAAGAACTCCGCACGTTCCTAAGGCAAAAATAAAGGCATTTAAAGTCACCAAAAGGGACCCTACGTTAGCCGCAAAGCCCACTCCACTAACAATCGCAAGCGCCGCACCAAAACTTGCAGCAGAAGAAACACCTAAAGTAAAAGGTTCTGCTAATGGGTTATTTAATAACGTTTGCATTAATGCGCCCGCGACACCTAACATCGCTCCGACTAACACAGCTGTAACCGCTACAGGCAAGCGATAATCCCAAATAATAACTTCTAACTTAATGCCGTGAGATTCTCGATTCATTAATACTTCAAGCACCGTACCAAGAGAAAAGTTCCCTGGACCAATGCTTACATCCACAATCAAGCTAACCATTAATAGCAGTACAATTAGACTCAGCATTTGAATTTTTTTACTTTCACTGGCCATAAAACCATTAACCAAATCATCTTGTTTTTTTAAAATGACCTGCCCATCATTGGGCATTGTTACACTATTACTCATACAACTTACCTACTTCACACGGATACCAGACGCAACAAAAAATACCCTTTCACTCAGGCTCTTTAATACAAAGTCGAGCTGAGCGAAGAGGGTATTATGAGTGGTTAAAATGGACTATTTCAGCTTCTGCCAAAAGACACCGCTGTAATCAATTGGTAAAAATCGATCATGCAATTCAATGAAGTTCGCTTCGGTATCCAATGCTTTAAAGTCTTCTGGGTAAAACCATTTAGCAAAGGTTTGTAAGGCAATAAAGTGATAAGGACTGTTGTAGAACTGATGATAAATAGAATAGAAATGTTTGGATTTAACGGCTTCTAATTCAGGCCAGCCTTTACGGTCGGCTAAGGCTTTTAAACGCGTTTGAGCAAGCTCTTGAGTTGCCTCATAACCCAAAAGTACCGCTTGGGTATTAGGGTTAGCTTCAGACCAGTTGGCACCCGTACCAATGATGTAATCCAGTTTGTCGCTAAAAATAACTTCTGGATTAACATTACCACTATAACCTGGGAATTTTCGGCTTCCCCAGTTTATACCGCCAGCTTCGTCAACCAAACGTCCTAAATTTGCGGCACCAAAAGTACTACAGCATTTGTCCGGATTGTAACCAGCGGCTCGGTCAATGAATACAACGGGGCGTTCTTCTGGTTTTTTCGTTAAAACCACAGCGTTCACCAAACGCATCTGCTCCACGTAATAATCAATGAACTCATTGGCCGCCTTCTCACGATTTAACACTTTCCCTAGCATTAACAAGCTTGGCACTGTGTTTTGGGTTGGGCGTTGTCGAAAGTCTACAAACACCACTTTGATACCCGCTTTTTCAAGCTTAGTAAGCAATCCACTTTCTTGTGCTTTGAGTAAATTACCTAGATTCAGGATAAACAAATCCGTATCAAGAGTAATAATCTTTTCTAGGCTGAAATCCCCCGTGTAAGGACTACCAAGATTTTCAATGTCGGCAATCTTTGGGAATACCTTAAGATATTTACGGTATGCGTCGGGATCGTATTGGATTAAATCGTCTTTCCAACCTACAACTCTACCAAGCGGATCTTGCTTATCAAGCAGCGCTAAACTGTAAGTTAAACGCCCTTCACCTAAAACAATATTCTCTATTTTATCTGGGTCTAAGCTGACTTTTCGACCAGCCATATCCGTGACTTGAATGATGTCAGCTGAGGCACTAAACGCAGTAGCGAATAACGCTGGCGCTAAAAGTTTTTTTATTATCGAACGATTTAATCTCATCACTTTCTTCCTTCATTGGGTGAGTTCGAAGGAGATTCTACGGATTTGAATTCAACCTGTAAATGTAAATGATAACTATATTCATTTATATTTATAAATTGCATACTCTGAGAATGATGAGCGCCTTCTGCTTTAGCCCCTCTATCGGCATTAAGCCTCTTGAATACGAATATTCACAGGAGCCATAGGGCTCTTAACCAAATGAGTGAAAGTTTTTTTAACATGTATTATTGATAGGGATATGTCTATGGCGCTTGACAACCAAGTCTATGTGACGAGCGGTGTAGCGCCTTTTTGAACTCTTACAATATCTGCCATGACGGCTAGGGCAATTTCTGCTGGGGTTTTACTGCCGAGGTTAAGCCCGATTGGCATGTGTATCCGAGCCAAAGCCTCGCCAGACAGTCCACCAATACGCTTCAGTCTTTCAGCTCGCTTTTCAGATGTGCGCTTAGAGCCCATCACACCAATATAAAAAGCAGACGTTTTAACCGCATCGATCATGGCCAAATCATCAATTCGAGGGTCATGAGTTAACGCGACAATAGCCGTATTGGCATGAACATTATTCGCCTGGTAAATAAAGTCCGCAGGAAAGCTTGGCTCAACCCTTACGCCTTCGACAGCAAAGTCAATTAAGCTGTCTTCACGATGTTCACATAGGATCACTTCATACCCTAACATCTTGGCATATTGGGCACAAAAGACAGCAACGGTTGAGAAACCTGCAATAATCAAGCGGCTTGTCGGTCCATAACAAACCGTGACTTGCTGCTTAGTTTCATCATATTCAACTGTTGAAGCGGGAAGGGTTGTGTCGCTTAATTCGCGTTTCTGGCGTGATAAATCAATGTATCGAACAATGTTTTGCTGGCCTAATAGGCTTTCCAGCAAAGTACTAAAATGCTGTAGACTGTCTTCATTGCACGGAAACCGTTCCACTAAAACATCCAGTTGCCCACCGCAAGGCAAAGCAACTGTCGCCTTTTTAGCATCACTTGCTTGTACCCCATAGCGGAGGATTTGACTAAAACAAGTGAACTCCCCTTCTTTTAGTCTCAACAAGAAATCGTCTTCAACGCACCCTCCAGAGAGTGATCCAATAAAATCACCTTGTTCACAAGCCGCCATCATAGCACCAGGCTCTCGTGGCGAGGAGCCAAAGGTTCTGAGCACAGTGCATAGCCACACACTGTGCCCTTTTTTCGACCATTTTAGTGCTTGCTCAATCACTTGTAGATCAAGATGTTGCAATTAAATCCCCTAATGAAAGCACAGTGATTGCACTCACGTTTAACCAAGGCGCTATACGTCTACGCGTTGAAAGTAATCAATTACCTCATCACGCATAACAACATCGCCATATTTACTATCGATATCAAAAAGGTTCGCTTCGTGAGGTTCTGGGTGTCTATCCCCTACACAATCTCTCACCACAATAGTTCTAAAACCATACTGCATAGCATCAACTGCTGAAGCCCGAATACAGCCACTCGTCGAACAACCAATGAGAATAACTGTATCAATGCCAAGAGCCGTTAGCGTAGCAGCAAGACTGGTGCCAAAAAAAGCACTCGCGTACTGTTTCGTTAACACTAACTCACTATCATTAGGCGCCACTTGCGGACAAAACTCCGCAAACGTATTTCCCTTCACCATGGCCTTCATGACCGGGGCTTTTTTTAACCACACTCCGCCATCGACAAAGCTGGGATGATAGAGAATGTTGGTGTGAATGACAGGGATATTTTTGCTTCGTGCAACCTCCAATAAGGCCGGAGATCGATCAACGGCCTTTACAACACCTTCGGCATAAAGTGGAGAGGTTGTATCAGTATAACCTTTCATAAAATCGACAGAAATCAAGGCGGGCTTTTCGCCAAAACCAATCCTTGAGTCCCAGACACCTTCATAATTGTTTTTCAAATTACTCGCCATAACCTACCCTCTCCTTAGTAAGCACCCGATAGCAAAGCACCGGCACCGGGCACAACCGTATCAAGCTCAAGCGCTTTTAGCATGGCATATGTGGTGGCGACCGCTGCCGTCACAACAGGCTTACCTGTTAATGCCTCAACTTTCGCAATCGCACCTAGTGACGGCATTTGGACACAAGCAGACAGTACGATGACATCAACATCGGAGTAATCTAACTGGGCAACAATATCGGGTAATTTATTAAAGTCGTGTCGACCAACATCAAGGTTATCGGCTATTTCAAGGGCGATATGATCTACCACCTCAAACCCTTCTTCGGCAATATAATTAACGACCATCTCTGTTAACGGTTTCATGTAGGGAGCAACCAGTGCAATACGTTTTGCCTTCATTACATGTAATGCATCTACGAGTGCACCAGCACTGGTGATAACCGGCGCGTCCCCGCCATTATTTTTGGTGTGTGTGGTTAATCTTTTTTCAGACTCACGATGGTAGCCAACACCCATCGCCATAATAGCCACTAGGCAAGCGTACCCAAGCACATCCACCCTAGCATCACTCAATTCAACCGCACATCGATCGGACTCGGCATCCATAGCGGCCAATTCTTCTTTTACGACTTTTTTCATTCTCATTCGGCTTGAATGGAAAGTGAATCTTTGCCCAGGGAAAAGGCTCTGTCTTGCCATCAACATAGCGGGGATTTCTGTTTCCATAGTTGTGTTAGAACTCGGAACTATTTGACCAATTCGATAAGTATTCATGACTGCATCCTTGTTTAATTAAATAACATCCGCGCTGGACAGTGCCGCAAAGAAACCGTCGAAATCATCCCACGGAATCATATGCCCAGCGTCCACAACGTGCTGCACATTAACGTCAGGGATAAGTTCAACAATTTCTTTTTCATCGTCAGGCATGATCACTCCCCCTTTCCCTGCAACCATCAAAACAACGGGAACCGTTATAGAGGACAAGTCTTGATGAAAGTCATCTTCATGAAAATCTTGGAAAGACTTCACAATGGCAGGCTCATAACATGTGTGTAGCCACTGAGCTCGAAGTTGACGCTGCTCATGGGTCCAAGTTGGGCAGAAATCCAACATATCTTCTGCACTCATACCTAGATTAGAACGTCGAATAGAGTCGACATACCAAGGTAATTTACTAGGGTAGTCTCTTCGATTTGGCCCAGACACTGGAGGGTCCACTAACACCGCTTTGCTGACACCTTGCAATCCGCGCGCAAGCGCTCTGGTGATAAAACGCGCGCCCATTGAATGACCAAGAACAACAAAATCCTTTAACCCTAATGCTTTTGACAAGGCTACGATGTCATCTGCACACGTATCAGGGTCATAGGAAAGGTCTCCACCTGTCGACGACAAGCCTCGTCCTCTAACGTCCACGACATAGGTTTCAAAATATTCTGAAAGCTGTTCTGCAACAAACCCCCAAGTGACGGCCGGACTGGTAATTCCAGGAATAAGTAACAAGGCTGGCTGAGGTTTTCCCCCTTTACCGTATTTCAGATAATGTTGACGTATACCATTAGCATTAACATGTGCGCCATATTGAAAATTGCTCATATATCCTCCTAGTTAGTCGCATCTTTAAGCGGGGCATTGTATAGGTCGTATCCAAAGCACCAAGCTGGGTCCTCTTGAGTACGAAGCCAGGTATTGGCATTTGAAGTGCTTTGAACGCGGGTTGCTCTTTCTTTACGATTTGCCTCATAAAGAGCAAAAGCTGTAGTAAAGTCAGACAAGCCGACCTCTTCAATACATCTAACCAACATAGCTGCATCCTCAATCGCCATTGCAGCCCCTTGTGCCATATGAGGTTTCATCGGGTGACATGCATCGCCCAATAACACCATACGATTTCTACGCCATAGAGGAAGAGGATTACGATTTTTAAGAGGCCATTTGGTGACTTCGGATGTTGCATCAATTAAAGCTTGAACTGTGCCGTGGTAACCGTCGAACGCTTCGCGCATTTCTTCCTGACTACTCGGTAAGAAGGAAGCGTCACTACTCCAGTCAGGGTCCGGCACACCCGTCACATAATAATATTCATCTCGGCGGCCAGTAGTGAAATACACCATCATATGACGATCTTCTGTCCACCATTTAATACAGTCTTCAAAGTTATGATCAAACTTGGCAAGCTGCTCACCTGTAATAAGAGCTCGATGGGCAATCCAACCACTGTAGGTTGGCTTTTCTTTGCCTAGCAAATTTTCTCTCACCATAGAGTTGATGCCGTCTGCACCAATAACAAAGTCAGCCTTCGCTTCGGAACCGTCGGCAAATTTCATTAACACTTCTTCACCGGTGTCTTCAATATGCTCAAGGTGCTTATTAAAAACAACGTCTTCACTATTAAGTGGTGACAGCATGACATCGTGCAAATCCCCCCTATGAACAGTGACGTAGGCTGCACCGTACTCTTTTAAAGCATATTCACCTAACGGAATACGTGACATATAGTCTCCAGTAATACCATCTCGGCTAAACCAATAATCAGGATGGGAGGACATCAAGCTCACTTTTTCTTCAATACCCATTTTCCTAAAAATCTTCATTACGTTTGGCCCCATGTGAATACCGGCCCCTAAACGTGAAAAATGAGGCGCCCTTTCATACACGGTGACATTGAAACCTGCCTGCTTTAATAGAACAGCGACGGCCGCACCACCTAAACCAGCACCAATAACCGCGAAGTTTTTTTTATCTTTCATCAAGACCTCTCATGAATATATATAATTTATAACGTACACACTATAAATTCCTATGCAAAAGAAAGGCCATTAGTTGAAATAGTGGCCTATTAGTTGCTTTACATAGGGAGAGAACCGAAAAACACACTATTATCTTTAAAGTGTATGCACTATAAATATTCATTTTTAAGACCATGCACTTCATTAGGTCTTAAGTTAAAACAAAGAGGAGCACCAAAATGCCCGTTAGTGATAATCAATTGGTCGAAATGTTCGAACATGTACTCACACTATCTAAGGTAAAACCTTCTGAAAGTGTCGCAATCTTAAAAAGTCACTACTCAAACCCTAGAATTGTTCAAGCAGCCTTTAATGCAGCGCAACGATTAGGAGCGAGCGTTTATGGCGTTGAACTGCCAGCTCTAAATCCTCCCAAGGCAATGGGGAATGACATGACCGCCTATTGTGGCGACACGCCCTTAACAGGCAATAAAGCGGCACAAACCGCACTGGAAGCTGCGGACCTTATCGTTGACACAATGATGTTGCTTCATTCACCAGAGCAAGAACAAATCCTTAAAACAGGCACTCGCATCTTATTGGCGGTTGAACCCCCTGAAGTGCTTGCTCGAATGCTGCCAAACCTAGAAGACAAAGAACGTGTTATGACAGCCGAAAAGGTATTGAAAAATGCCAAAGTCATGCGGGTCACTTCGGAGGCTGGTAGCGACCTAACCATGGCATTAGGTCAGTACCCTACGGTAACGGAATATGGTTTCGCGGATGAACCTGGACGATGGGACCATTGGCCGAGTGGCTTTTTGTTCAGTTGGCCTAACGAAACAACGGCCAACGGCACCTTGGTCATTGATAAAGGCGATATCTTGCTCCCTTTCAAAATTTATTGTCGTGAAGCCATTAACCTCACCATAAAAGACGGCTTTATTACGGATATCGAAGGTGGCTTTGAAGCAGAATATTTACGCGAATACATGGCGTACTTTAACGATCCAGAAGTCTATGGTATTTCCCATGTGGGCTGGGGCTTACAACCTAGAGCACAATGGACGGCGATGGGCCTACACGACAAAAATGATGGCATGTGTATGGATGCTAGAGCGTTCGATGGCAACTTCTTGTTTTCAACAGGCCCTAATACTGAAGTTGGAGGGACACGGAAAACCCCTTGCCATATGGATATCCCACTAAGGAACTGTACGGTAGAGGTAGATGGACAAGTGGTTGTGAATAAGGGTGAAGTGGTTTCTTAATGACTACAGCTAATTTAGCAAACTGATTTAATTATGAATACATCAATAAGGAGACTATCATGTCAGATATTACGAGAAGAGATTCATTACGTTTATTAGCAGGAGGAGCTGCCTTAATGGGCTTAGGCGGAGCAACCATTAGCCAAAACTTAATGGCCGAAACATTAGATGCGGATGGCAATGAAAAAAGTGCACTTATCGTTGTGGATGTGCAAAATGATTTTGTACCGGGTGGCTCATTAGCCGTTGGAGGTGGCCATGAAGTCGTGCCTATTATCAACGCATTAAGCAAGCACTTTAAAAATGTTGTGATAACACAAGACTGGCATAACCCAGGTCATGCATCTTTCGCGTCCAGTTATCCAGGCAAAAAACCATTCGAAACAACCGAATTATTTTACGGCACGCAAGTGCTATGGCCAGACCATTGCGTACAAGGCACAAAAGGAGCGGAACTCGTTGATGGTTTAGACATACCTCACGCGCAATTGATTATTCGTAAAGGCTTCCATCCTGATATCGATAGTTACTCTGGTTTTTTTGAGGCGGATCAAAAGACCCCAACAGGGCTACAAAACTATCTAAAAGAGCGCGGTATTACGACACTGTATGTGGTCGGTTTGGCCACCGATTTTTGCGTAGCATGGACCGCAATGGACGGTGTTAAGTCTGGCTTTACGGTCTCTGTTATTGAAGATGCGACCCGAGCAATTGACTTAAATGGCTCGCTTGCTAACGCCTGGAATGCCATGGAGACAAAAGGCGTTGCACGTATTCAGTCTTCCAAAGTTCTCGCATAACAGACCTTAACGCAAGAAATAATATACGCTCTCTTCTGTACACCCTAAACACCAAATCAGTACAGAAGGGAGCCACTTTATAGACGATTAAGTGTACGAGACAGCTCTACGTTTTGTTTTGCCATAATGAAACCGCGTCAGGCGTATCTAAATCCATAACCACCCCGCTATCATTAACCTCTACTAATTCCACCAGCGGCCCTAAGCCTTTTAACGCTTGTTTCCCACCTTCATCTGCGGTTAAATTTTTAAATAAGTCCCATAAATCACGACCGATCCAAACAGGATGTCCTGGCAATCCTTTGTATGTAGGTCGAACCACTTTTGCTCTATTAGCTCTTTGCTCTAATCTACTCATGGTCTGGGGCCCTATTGCCGGCATATCGGCGAGATAAATACCTAACGCTGTCACTTCCGAAGATGGGTCTTTTTCTAAACGATGGGCAATTAAATCACTCAAACTGGCACCTAAGCCATTAACGGCATGCGCTGCTGTAACTAACGTGGCGTTGATCGGCAATAGTGGTAGAAAGTCTTTATGATGGTCTGTTGTAGACAACACGAGAGAAAGGTCTGAGTTAGGGTGTGCTAAAGAGATGTTTTTGATGGTTGTTTCAAGAATTGTGGCGCCATTAGGGAGGATATAAAAACGTTTGTCGGAACCAAATCGACTTGAAGTACCTGCCGCCATAATAGCGACAGGCTTCCTTTCATGGCGATTCGTCTTCACGCTTAAACAGATAAATAGTTCGATTGTACGCTGGTATCATTTGCCAGCTCATCCATAGTGCCTTCGTAACAGATATGTCCGTTTTCCAACACATAGACTCGATCACTAACCAAGTTAGCAAACTGTAAGTTTTGCTCCGACAGAAGAATGGAAAGTCCTTGTTTCTTTAACGCCAGAATCATATTTGCCATTTGTTCCACAATCACCGGCGCTACCCCTTCTGAAGGCTCATCTAATAACACCAAATATGGATTTCCCATGAGTGTACGAGAAACAGTCAACATCTGCTGTTCACCACCACTCATTTGACCACCTGGACGATTTGGCATTTCACCTAAGTTAGGGAATAAGTCAAATAGCTTTTCAGGCGTCCAATAAGGTGTGTCATCACGCTCAGGCTGTGCACCTACTTCTAGGTTTTCGGTTACAGTTAGTTCTGTAAATACACGACGGTCTTCTGGTACAAAGCCCATACCGAGTTTAGAAATAGCATGCGGGGAGCTTTTCGAAATAGTTTCCCCCATGAAATTCACATTGCCTTTGGTGTTTGAGAGCATCCCCATGACGGCCTTCATTGTCGTTGACTTACCAGCACCATTACGGCCCATTAACGCCACGACTTCACCACGTCCAACTTTTAAATTTACATCAAATAAAATATGAGCTCGACCATAAAAAGCATTTAAGTCGCTAACATCTAATATAGTTTCTTGCATACATCACCTGTATTAAGCTGCTTCGAATGATTTACCGCTACCAAAATAAACTTCACGAACTTTTTCATCGTTTCTAATGTCATCTGCGCTGCCATCGGCAATGAGTTCACCGCGAGCGAACACAATCATGCGGTCGGCATGTTCGAATACCACATCCATACTGTGTTCCGTGAAGAGCACAGAAAGGTTGCGATCCACTACCATTTTTTTAACCAGGGTCACCAATTGGTTTCTCTCTTTAGGTGCCATGCCAGCAGTGGGTTCATCCATAAGAAGCAGTTTAGGGTCATGAGCGAGTGCCATCGCCAACTCAACACGCTTTACGTCGCCATAGGCAAGTACACTACAAGCACGATGCGCTTGATCGGCCATACCAACTTGCTCCAATAATTGCATCGCTTCTTCTTTGTAATAAGATGACGCTGGTGACCACCAACGATGCAGTTTTTTGTAACGCGACAACAACACCATTTGTAGATTTTCTAAGACAGTCAATGATCCAAACGTTGCCGAAATTTGAAACGTTCGGCCAACGCCCGCATTCCATATTTGTCTAGGATGGCGACCTATTAGCTCAACACCTTCTAATTGAATCGAGCCTGCATCAGGTTTAATTTGACCGTTTAGCATATTAAAACAGGTTGATTTGCCTGCACCATTTGGACCAAGTAAAGCTAACAGCTGACCTCTTGGAAGTTCAAAAGAGACATTATTAATGGCCTTAACTCCACCAAAAGACTTACTTATCCCATCTACTTTCAACAAGCTCATAACGCGCCCCCTCTTTTCTTAGCCTTTGGTAGTTGACGTTGTTTTACCCATTGCCAAAGGTGCCCTAAGCTTCCAACAATACCGGCTGGGAACAGTAGAACTATCATCAAAATAATCATCCCTAAAACGGCTTTCCAATAATCTGTTTCTCGTGCGACCGCATCATGTAACCAAGTAAAGATACTCGCTCCTACAATCGGTCCTAACAAAGTCTGAACACCACCCAATAGCACCATTACAAGACCATCGATAGATCGTGCTACCCCGATGGCTTCAGGCGAGATACCACCTTTTGAAAAGACATAGACAGCCCCCGCGATACCTCCAAACAATCCAGCCACAACGAACGCGGCCCATTGAATACGCTTTACATCGATGCCTATTGCGTCTGCACGCAATGAAGAATCTCGTGCTGCACGCAGCGCCAAGCCAAAAGGTGCAAATAGAATGCGTCTTAAAACCAGTACACCGGCTAAAACAATCGCTAAAGTTAGGTAATACAGCGCTGTCGAACTGGACAGCCAATCAGAAGGCCAAACACCAAAAATGCCGTTACTTCCTCCTGTTACAGCGTCCCATTGATATACGATAGACCAAACAATTTGCGCAAATGCAAACGTCAGCATCGCTAAATACACGCCACTTAAACGTACAGAGAACCACCCAAAAACGATGGCTCCCAAAACAGCAAGCAGTGGCCCAACGATCAACGCCAGCTCCATTGGTAGTTTCCAATTTACAACCAGTAACGCTGCGCCGTAGGCACCTAGTCCAAAGTAAGCCGCATGGCCGAAAGAATGCATCCCCCCTGGCCCCATTACAAAATGCAAGCTGGCAGCAAACAACACGGCAATCAAAATTTCGACAAGAATAATTTCAGCGTATGGAAAGCTGTCTTGAAAGACTGGAATCAATACCAACAAAGCCACTAAGCCGACGGCAACCTTTCTTAAAATAGGTGATGACGGTTTCAATGGAATTTCAGCAGCGTAATCATTACGCGCTTCGGCTGGTGGCTTACCAAGCAATCCCCACGGGCGGATCACTAAAACGATAGCCATTACTAGAAACTCAACCACTAAGGTTAATTTAGACATCGAAAATGACATTCCGAAAACATCAATTGTGCCAAGTGCTATGCATAACGCTTTAATAACCGAGATCAATAATGCAGCAAGAAAGGCCCCAGGAATAGATCCCATACCGCCCACCACAACCACGACAAATGCGGTGCCTACTGACTCTAAATCCAAGGCTAAGTTAGCCGGTATTCTAGGCTCTTGAAGCGCACCACCTAATCCTGCTAAAAAACACCCTAGCGCAAAAACACTGGTAAACAGCCACGCTTGGTTAACACCTAATGCAGACACCATTTCTCGGTCTTGTGTTGCTGCACGTATTAACACTCCCCAGCGTGTTTTATTTAACAACAACCAGAGTGCCCCTAACACTGCAGGCCCAATGACGATCATCACCAAGTTATATTGAGGAAAGTTGCGGCCTAAAATTTCAACAGAGCCTGTCAAACCTGGAGCACGAGGGCCAAATAGATCTTCTGGTCCCCATATAGATAAAACAACGTCTTGTAGAATTAACACCAATGAAAAAGTAGCAAGCAGTTGGAAAAGCTCTGGAGCTCGATAGACGCGCCGTAAAATCACAATTTCAATCAAGGCACCCAACAAGGCGACTATCAACGAAGACAAAACAATCGCTGCCCAAAAGCCGCCTACCGTGTCTCCGATATAACTGACCATGCTGTAAGAAACGTATACGCCCAACATATAAAAAGAACCGTGGGCAAAATTCATAATTCGTGTCACACCGAAAATAAGTGACAAACCTGAAGCAACCAAAAACAGTGATGAGGCATCAACCAAACCGTTTAACAGCTGCACCAAAAAGCCTGACAAGGTCATATTGTTTTCCTTCTACACCTTTTAATTGATTTCAAAAAAGGCCATACCTAATTTATTGCGGGAGGAGACCCCTCCCGCAACCGCTTTCACTTTTAATTTGAAGGGCGCATTTCAGCAACTTGCGCATCGGATGGCTGAACATCAGCCCCATCTACGTAATAGAAATCTACCATCTCACCTTTTCCATCGACTAAAGCGGTTTTACCGACATAAGCACCAAACGTTGACTGGTGATCTTGGGGTCGATAAACGATATCGCCAAATGGCGTTTCAAGTGATAAACCTTTAAAAGCCTGAATCAAATCGTTTGTATCGGTAGACCCAGCCTTTTTAATGGCAGCGGCAACACTTTTAATACTGGTGTAACCCACAACAGAGCCTGCTCTTGGGTACTCACCAAATTTCGCTTCATAAGCATCTTTAAAACGAGTGTGTTCCGGTGTTTCGATTTTGTCCCATGGATAACCGGTCACATACCAGCCTTGTGGCGCTTCAGCCCCCATTGGGTCTAGATATTCAGGCTCTCCCGTTAACAACGAAAATACTTCTTTGCCTTCAAATAGCCCTCGAGTATTACCTTCACGCACAAACTTCCCTAAATCAGCGCCAAATAACACGTTAAAAATTGCGTCTGGTTTAGCATCAGAAATAGCCTGAACAACCGAACCCGCATCCACCTTGCCTAACGGTGTCGCTTGCTCTATTACAAATTCAACCCCTGGCTGAGCTTTTGAAAGCAGCTCCATAAATGTCGCGACAGCAGACTGACCATACTCATAATTTGGGTACACAAGCGCCCAACGCTTTTTATTTAACTTAACTGCCTCAGGCACTAACATAGCAACTTGCATGTAAGTTGATGGTCTTAATCGGAAGGTGTATTCATTGCCACTCGACCAAACCATTTTGTCTGTTAGGGGCTCAGCCGCTAGATATACCGTTTTTCTTCGCTTGGCATAATCCGTCAAGGCGAGGCCGGTATGAGATAAAAAGCCACCAAAAATCATGCTGACTTTTTCACGTGTTCTTAATTCCTCTGCGACACGAATCGCGTCACCTGGATTGGCGTTATCATCACGATAAATAACCTCCAACTGTTTTCCTAAAACACCACCCGCAGCGTTAATTTCTTCTAAGCCCATTTCCCAACCTTTTTTATAAGGGCCAAGAAATGCTGACATAGCTTTATAGCTGTTTACTTCACCGATTTTGATCGTATCAGCCGCCCAAACTGGATTCATAAACAATGAACCCATTAATAACCCACCGCCGATTAACTTATGCATTACCTTATTCATAATCACCTCTAGTCGCTTATTTACGATATCCGCTTAATGAAGATTGAGACCTTGAACATTTGAAACATAAATCTTTCACACTATTAGTTCATGTAGTGCTTACTTAATGAAACATTGCAAGCATCAGACCAATAATTGATTTACGTCACAAAAAAGTCGTAAAGAGGGAATTAGAAGCAAAAAAAAGGGCCATAAGCCCTTTAATACATTTGATTAGATAAATCGTTAGTCGCTGGCATCGTTCATTTTTTTGAGCAAAAAGATAAGCGCTACTCGTTCTGCAGGGTTTAAGCCTCTTAAGGTCTCTTCGGTTATCCCTTGCGCGCATGGAATCATTTTATCTAATAATGCTAGGCCTTCATCTGTAAGGGAAATCATCACCTTTCTGCGGTCGTTTTTGTCAGCCGCCAAATGAATCCAACCCTTTGATTTTAAACGATCTATTACGCCTCTCATGGTAGCCTGGTCGACGGTTGTGGCCGTGACAATATCCGTAATAGAACAACTTCCCATACTTTGTATGGTGCATAGCGCAATAAATTGAGGAGCCGTTAGATTTGGCTCACAGCTCATTTCCTGAAAGATCATCATATGCCTTTGATAGGCCTTTCTAAGCAAATGACCAACTTGTTCTGTAAAGTTATAGTCTGTCTCTACAGGACTGCTTTCACCTTTTAGTTCTTCCAACGATTTTCACCTCTTTAACTAAAATAAAATCACCATTAAGGTGCATACACCACAAAAACGCACAAAAATATCAATATATAGTGAGTTAAATCACATTATTAATAGTGTATACACCATTAATAATGTGATTCATCCGTCACAACAGATCTTAGCACTACCTTAGTGATGTGTTGTAACCACTCGTCTTGGTAAGCCGCTCCTTGGAAATCTTTGCCTACAAAAACCGTCAGTGTGTGCTGGTTCGAACAATAAAAATACGTTAAGGCTGATATGGTCAAATAAAGATTACTGGCGGTAAGCTCGTTTCTGAATACACCAGTAGATTGACCAGCCTTCAATATTGGCACCAAGTTACCTTGAATGTTTCCCGAGATGTTTTTAATGTTTTCAGATTTTTTCGAATGCTTTGCTCGGTGTAGGTTTTCATCGTTTAAAATGGCGACAAATTCAGGATGGCTTAGGTAATAGTGAAAGGTAAAGGCTATGATCTTTTTTAAGGCTTCAATGGGTGACAAAGGGTTTAGCTCTAGCGCATTTTCAGCTTCATAAAATGCCAAATACGTAGATTCCAACACCTCCAGAAATAACTTCTCTTTGCTTCCAAAATAGTAATATATCATTCTATCATTTGAGCTGGCCTCTCTCGATATACGTTCAATACGTCCACCTGAAAAACCATCTTCTGCGAAAACTTTAATCGCAGCCTGCAAGATCTTGCGCTTTGTATCACGGGCCTGCTGTGCACGCTTCCCGCCAGTAAGGCTCGTTAACTTATCACTTTCAATATGCTGAGTACTCATTCGACCCCTTTACTTCACACTTTCAATAACCGTTTAATGGCTGCCCGGGTTTGCTCGAATATCAGAGATAACTTTGCCTAAATTTTTCCATTCGGGTTTATCGGGGGCAAACTCTTTACGAATATAAGAAAACAATGCCGTTAATTGCTCATCATTCAAACTTGCAGAAAAACCTGGCATATAACCTAAAGATGAGTCTACTGGTTTCTGTACACCATATAAAACAGTTCTTATTAAGTTATTAGGTTTATCGCTGTGTACATTTGTATTGGTTTGCATTTCCGGTCTAATGCCATACCAATCATCTTGTTCGCGAGTTGAATGGCAAGCAGAACAAGAGCCTTCGAAAATGCTTTTGCCTTGAACCAATATATCATTAGTTTGCGAACTTGTACTTTTTAACCAGCGCGACACAACACCAGAAGTCGAGGTTGTAGGATTTCTCTCTTTTACAACTTGTCTATCTGGCTTTAGAACCGGCTCATCCACCTTTTGTGATGTGAGTTCCACTTGCTGATTGGATGCCAAGCTGGTGTTCAATAAATAATGCGACATCGCTTGAATATCACTATCAGGTAATTTTTTTAGTTCTTCTACCACTGGCCCCATAGGGCCGGTAGCAGGGCCATGTTCAGGTGAATGCCCGGTACGTAAATAATCGAACAAGCTACTCTCATTCCAAGGAATGGGGGCTTTACTCAAAAAGGTTAAAGCAGGTGCTTCCCAGCCATCGACTTCTCCACCAGCCAAAAAGCTATCACCGACTTTCTCCGCGCCCATAATGTTCCGCGGTGAATGACAAGCACTGCAATGACCAAGGCCATTTACTAAATACGCCCCTCTATTCCAAGTTTCGCTTTGCTCTGGCTGCTCTTTAAATTCAGTACGGCTTTTAAAAAGAGTATTCCAACCTGCCATTAATGGCCTCATATTAAAAGGGAAACTCAGTTCATTTTTGGGAATAGATGACTCCACCGCAGGCTGCGACATTATATAAGCATACAGAGCTTGCATGTCCTGATTGTTTATATTTTGATATGCGGTATAAGGAAATACAGGGTACAGGTGTTTACCATCTCGGCTTATCCCTTCACGCATCGCTCGCTCGAAGGCTGGAAAAGACCAGTTACCTATCCCTGTCTTTGGGTCTGGTGTTAGGTTGGTACTGTAAATTATACCAAAAGGTGTATCTAAAGCACGGCCTCCAGCATTTCGTTGCCCCCCCTCAGAGGTATGACAAACAGCACAATCTCCCGCAGCAAAGAGCTGCTCACCTCGGGCAATAGTTGCCTGAGAATATGTCGCGGGGTTAGGCACGGCAACAGGAGAAATATTTGGACGCCATGGTGACATGACCACGGCCACACCGGCTAATGAAGAAAGTAAGGAAAACCATTTAATGCTTTTTCCATATTGACCAAACCAACGCTTTTTTTTTACCGCTTTACTCGCCTCTGCATTTTTATCCAGTAACCCCTTCTTCATTTTATCTGCAGTAAAAGGGGGCTGCCGCATTCGCACTCCGGTTGCATCAAAAATTGCATTAGCGATGGCTGCGGCGCTGGGAACAGATGCAGACTCTCCTGCACCTTGAGGAGGCTCTTCAGGTTTGTCCGCCATTACGATATCGACATCGGGCATTTCAGGAAACGTTAAGATCGGATACGCTCCCCACTCTTTATCCATTACCGAGTCTTTATTGAAAGAGACCTGTTCCTTCAATGCACGGCTAGTAGACTGTAAAACATTGCCCTCAATTTGATGACGAACTCCATCAGGGTTGATCATCAAACCTGCATCATGCCCTACCACGACACGCGTAACACTCACTTCTCCAGAATCGGTATCAACTTCTACATCCGCAACCCAAGCGGCCCAAGCGGCTCCAAAACCCGGGAATTTACTATGAATATAACGTGCGTACGCAAACCCTCTTCCTTTTACGATTGAGCCAACTTTCTCCTTTTCTTTCCAATGTCCTTGCCTAGGCTGCCAATCCGCACGCTGCACCACCGATTTAACGAGGTCGGCTGCACGGGTATCTTTTAGATAACGCAATCGATATTCAACAGGATCAACCCCAGCAGCTTCAGCTAATTCATCTATGTACGACTCGTGCGCAAAGGTATTGGGCAGCGCAGAAACACCTCGAAGCCATGCCGCCCGAACAATAGGCGCCATATCATTCGCCCGAACGCGAATATGGTCAAAATGATAAGGTGGGATACTGGTTCTATCACCCATCTCCAATGCTGCAGGAGTGGGCTCGACTACCCCAGTTAACAGCAGTGTGATCATGGGGGCGCCATTTGATGGGTAAGAAGTGGTAAAGTCATAACCTGCAGGGCTGCCATCCGCATTGATGCCACCGTCAACCTCCATGAGCTGAGTAGACCCCTTTGGCTCCCATAAGTGCTCTTGCTCCCTTGTTAGCTGCACCCTTACCGGTCGTCTTACGGCTCTAGAAAGTAATACCGCATCCCCACAAACATCGTCCGCACAATTACGTCCGTAACAACCCGATGCCTCATAACGAATAACATTAATTAGTCTTTCATCTATGTTTAATAAGAAAGCTAGGTCTGCTCGTAAAATATGAGGGTTTTGCGTCCCAGACCAAATCGTAACTTTATTAGAATTTACATCTGCAACCGCGCACGATGGCCCAATTGAAGCATGCATTTGGTAAGGCCAAACATAAGTACGCGACATACGCTGATCAGCATTTTCAATAGCCTTCTCGATGTCACCTTGATCTAAAAGAGTTCGTTGCGTAGCAGGATTAACTTTAACGGCATATTCTAGATCAGTTAAATCCGGTAGGTCAGGATGAGGCTTCCAATGTACTTTTAACTCATTCATTGCACGAACAGCATTTTCTTCACGTTCCGCGACGACCCCAACAAAGTCACCGATCACTTCTATCGCCACAATCCCAGGAATATGCGCAATCGAGTCTTTCTCAACATCCAACAATGAATTGCCAACAAACTCACCACTGTCACGTCCACCATAGGGCGGGCGAATGACACGACCATGTAACATGCCAGGCACGCGTACATCATGTACGTAGGTCAATTCACCTGTCGCTTTAGCTGGAATGTCAGTTCTATTCGCAGACTTGCCGACAATTTTGTAGTCATTAACGGGTTTTAACGGTGCATTTTCGTCAACGGTTAATATTACTTTTGTATTCGCTACTAACTCTGCAAAGCTCACAGATTCACTTGCATTTTGTTTAGAAAAAATTACGCCTCCAAGGCAGCTCAACTTATCTGGCGATATTTCTAGATGTTTCGCTGCTTGAATTAATAAGTATTGTCTAGCCGTAGCGGCAGCATAGCGTAATGGAACAGCGGTGATTTGTAAGGTTGCACTGGCTATCGTTGCGCCTTGGTTGGGCGCTCGCTCTGTATCACCTAATATCATTGTCACCTGATGCATTTCTAGATCGAGTTCTTCAGCAACAATTTGCGCCAACGATGTTCGAATGCCTGTCCCTAAATCCACATGACCGTTAAAAGCGGTGACTTGACCATCAGCGTCAATGGCAATATAGACCTCAAGTTCTTTTTCTTGCTTTACATCATCCGGCTTCTGAGCAGGACTTAAAGGCGGGTTGCTTTCTTTGACTAAAAAAAGCCCTTGGCTTTTATCTAATAATTCAGCTCTACTTTCGAATGTATTGTTAGACATACTATATTTCCTCTTCAGGCGGGAAATCGCTGGCAATAAAAAAAACATCAGCCGCTTTTTTAGCCGCCTTGATAATTTCAATATGGGTTCCGCAGCGACATAAGTTGGCACGCAACGCATTCTTAATTTGTTGTGTCGAAGGTTTGTTAGAGCAGTTTTGAAGGAAGGCTGTCGTTGTCATTATCATACCGTTCATACAATAACCACACTGCGCTGCTTGCTCATCAATAAACGCTTGCTGGACAATACCTGGCGATGCGATAGTGCCTAGCCCTTCAAGGGTGCAAACTTCCTTACCAATCACCGCAACAACAGGTGTGATACAAGAGCGAGCCACTTTGTTTCCTATTAACACAGAACAAGCGCCACACTCCCCTAATCCGCACCCATATTTAGGTCCATTTAATGAAAAATCGTTTCGCAGTACATACAGCAGTGGTGTCTGAGAGTTGGCATCTACTTGCACCAACCTACTATTAAGGGAAAAGACTATCTTCTGTGATATAGACACAATGGCCATCCAATATATTTTCATTAAGTACTTACTTAACGAAATAAGCAATTAAGATACCAATTAAAAATATATTATTTATTTCTTTAAATTCAATTGGTTATGGACAGACAACAAAAAATCAAGAGGTAGATACAAGACAACACACCAAGGCAGTGCACCATTAAAGACATGATGTGAGCAACGTAAGCTATGTGCATTTACCTAAAAACCTTAAGAATGCACAATACATGATAACGCGTTAACTAATAGTGAGTTGAGATAGGAGGCTTCATGACGAAGCAATTTTAGGATGACATGAAAGTGTCTTTGATCGTTTGGACTTTCATGAAAAATCAGTGTGGGATTAAGCTCTGCTAGCCTACCCATTTTCATCCAAAATTCAGCTTGTGAGTTGATAGATCGTGACATTAGAAGACCAGACTTTCTAATTTCATCGTGTAGATCATCTGAAATTTTTACGATGCCCATGAAACACTCTATATATGATTTATACAAACCATATATAGATATCTAGAGGATATTCAAAAGCCTACTCATCTAACCTATAGGCAAACTTATAGCCAACACCATAGACACTCACGATCGGGTTGATTTGATTGTCTACCTGATGAATTTTTTTGCGTATATTTTTAATGTGTGTATCAATATTACGATCACTAATATCGACTGCGTCTTGATAAGCATGATGGATAATTTCTTCCCGGCTAAAGACTCGACCTTCCTGCCCGATTAAAAGTGACAATATCTTAAATTCGACGGCCGTCAGTGGAAGTGGTTGGCTTTGATACATAGCCAGATAACTTTCTAAATAGAGAACAAAATCTATACATTCGATGCAAGTGGGATGCGTGGTTTGTGTTCTCCTGAGCACCGCACTGATTCTTACCATCACCTCTTTAGGGCTAAAAGGTTTGCAAATATAGTCATCAGCCCCAAACTTAAAGCCTTGAAGCTTATCGATCTCTTGTCGCTTTGCACTCACCATAATAATCGCAACGTTGGAAAAACGTCTTATTGCTTGGCAAAGCGTCATTCCATCGGTCTGCGGGAGCATGATATCCAACAAGATCAAATCTACCGAGTTATTACGAACATAGTCCACGACCCCCTGCCCGCTATTTAGGTGTTTTGCGTTATAGCCCTCTAGGTGACAATAAGCTATGAGCACTTCAGCAATGTTCTCTTCATCTTCAACGATGAGTATGTTTGTTGTGGACATATTAACTATCTCAATAAAGGCAAACGAACCAACACGGCCAGACCACCCAAAGCTGAATCACCGAGCGAAATATCACCACGATGAGCTATCACTATCTGTTTACATAATGTAAGCCCTAAGCCTGATCCGCCTAGCCCTCTATGACGTGACTTTTCCACGCGATAAAAGCGCTCAAACAAATTCTTTTGATCTTGTGGGGAAACATTGGGTGCTGAATCCTGAAAAACAAACTCTACATACTCAGCAGATTGTTTAATATCAATCTTAAATTCTCCAGAAGGGAGAGTATATTTACAGGTGTTTTCTAATAAATTGTTGAATAATTGCTGCAGCCGATCTTGATCGCCACTAACCGTTATGGCTTCATCTATATCAACTGATACCCGGTTAATCGTTATTTTTTGCTGCCGAAAGCGTGCGGAAAAACTGTCTAAACACCCAGTCAAAACCGCCCTTATATTTAAGGGTATTTCGCTATAAGTTAAGCAGGCAGCATCTGCACTGGCCAATTGACTCAAATCGTCAACAATATGCTCTAAAGTATTGGTCTGTTGGATTAACACAGCAATACGTTTTTCATCTGGCTGAAATACACCATCCTGTACAGCCAATAATTGTGAGCGTAGGACCGTCAGTGGTGTTCTGAGCTCATGCGAAGTATCAGACACCCATTGGGTTCGTGTTTGTTGATTAAGCGCGAGTATTTCGGCCAGTTCATTGAAGTTTGTTGACAGCACACCAAGTTCATCCTTAGTAATAGGTGATATGCGTTGTTGGTAGTCACCTTCTTTTAACGCATTGGTGGCTAATACAATTTCTTTAATAGGCTTAGTCAAATGTCGTGACAACAAAATAGACACTATAAACGCAATCCCCATCACACCAAGTGCCACCATTAAGTAGTTGTAAAATTGTGCCGACAAAAATGCTTTTGCGGGACTACTTTCTACGAGTTGTGATGGCTCAAAACCCAGCCAACCTATAACGTCTGAATTTAATGTAATCGACTCGATATGATCGTTATCAGCAATCCTCTCTCGACCGACGATGACTTCTTTATTGGGGTTGTACAAGCTAATCCGTTTCCCTGTTTGTAACGAATCTGGCGGAAGTTTGAACCACATAAAAGCCGAAGGTGGCGTGTTGAGCGTTGATATTTCATTCTGCTTATCGGTGTCTTGAACGATGTGTTTTTCATTCGACTCATTCGATGGGTCAACGATGGATCGCCATAATTGTGGGTCTTGTGCCATTTTTTGCCAGTCATTGGCGCTCTTATAAAATAAAACCAACTGCTGCTTCACTCGCTCTAAATGCTTTTGCTCTTCTTTTTCGACAAACTGATTGAAGCCTGTCGAAAAAGTGATAAATATGAACACAAACATCAAGCCAACCAACACCATACTGGTGACAAAAAAAGCAATAAAAAATTTATGTATTAACTTCATTGGCGTCCACAAATAAAGAAGGGGTTATCAAGGTAACATGTGGCGTTGATTTTATAATTGAATCTCATCCTTTTATACAAAGGTTAAAAAGTAAAGTCGACCTTATCTCCAGCGTTAATGACTCTGTATTGAGGCCTCACCACACTGATATGAACCTCCCCTAAACTCTTTGGCATTTGCATGCTCAGAGTGGAGACATGTGCCAAGGAATGTCGTGCCTGCAGTACCACTTTGCTAATATGGTGATGTCCATGTGTTGTATCTTGCGCCAACGTGACACGCTCAATAATAAGAGGCTGCTGGTTGAGGGTAAGAATCAACTGATCTGTAAAAAGTTTTTTGATAAAGTCGTTTTGTTGTTCAGGGCTTAAGTTTGCTGGCATGACCCGATCGATGTCACCCATCAACCAAGCCTGATGATCCCTCAATTTTGATAGGAGTTTACTCATATCAGTGATGATCTGCACTTCGACTTGACCAGCTCTTAATATCACTTGGGCACTGGTTTCATTCACGGTATGCGCTTTGGCTGGCAACAGGATGATATAGACTAATAAAGGTATCATCCAACACAGTCTATTAAGGGCGAACTTTTTAAATAGAAATTTACTTAGTACCACTTTATTCCGCCTTATCTATGGTTGTTTTACAAAGAATAGTGTTATCCGTTTCTAAATCTTCTCCCCAGATAAACTGAGCACTCTCATCCCATTTAATATCATCGTAACCATCTTTTGGACCTACTGCTGAAGCACTATGTACGGTGGCATTCGGCCAAAGCGAGGCATCAAAACTGGACAGCAGCCAATTGTCAGGAGCACTTTGTGACATAAAAGTACAATACCCCTGCCCTGCAATAGGATTCTGGCTGTTTTCACACTGTTTGTTTAACGGCGCTTTGTGCAGAACCTTGCATTGCCAACGACCATCACTCACTGCAACGAAATCATTCGTTTCTGTATCTGTCAGCTGTAAAATAAAACCACCATCTCCCATTTGTTGGCGATTTGTACCTATATATTCTAACCCTGTGTCATTTTGCTTGAAGTCTTTTATGACTACATTCAGCTCAATGGGGTAATCGGTAGAAAAGGTAACACTCTCAGCGTTAAAAGAACGTTCTGTTGTAATGGCAACGGAATCTTCGAGCAGTAGTCGCTCTCCTAGATAGGCTGCGAACCAATTATCAGCCCAAGCATCGAGTCTAAACGTATGCTGCCCAGAAAACTCGGTGTTTATTCTGCTTTCTTTTACACTATTGTGTTCCGTTTGAGAGGAATTTTTTGGCTTCTGTGGCGGCGCTTGCTTATCGCGGCAAAAGGTGCCCGTTTCAAGCTTTCCTTCATTGCTAATGGTTTTTTGGGTGAAATCATAACAACGATCAAACTGAGCGGATGGACGATAGGTCGTGAAAAACTCTTCACCTTGATACCAATAACGCATGGTTCGGCTACCATCGGGCATCTCTTCATGAGTTAAGTTTTCAACGCCTTCTTGTGGTGGGCGCAAATCGGCTCTTATGCCGTCAATGTCACCGCTCAAAGGCGCAACACGAGGTAGCACCTGTGTTTCTACATTACCGACTAGGCACTGAATAATATAAGGCGGTGTTGATGAGGTTTGGTAGCGGTAACCATACTTTTCATCTGCTTGACCATTGCATACATCCAACGCACCTGGCTCTATGTCACTTCCGTCTGGGTTCTTATCAGCATACAAAGGGTAGCCATCATACCCCCAGCCGATAATGGCATCACTCGTTTGGTTTTCCATCGTCGCTATCATGCATGTCGGAGCAATATGATAGTGATAGTCGTCGCCTCTACCTGCGTGCCCGCCACAAATATCCAACTGACCAAGTTTAAAGGTATCGTGCTTCTCATCGTATATCTGTACATCTAACTCGCCTTGAGACGAGTAGTCATAAATCGGCACCCCATTGACCGCTACCCCTACCGCCGCGTCTATCGTGGTATAAGATTCAGCACGACTTGGATACAATTTAATGGGCGCAGCATAACCTTGGGCTGGCACAGGCACTTGCTCATTTGTGCCTACGATACCTGTCATAACATCATGGCTTGGATAAGTCGAAGACATCACGTAGGCGTATTCGTTATCGCAAGTGATGGATACCGTCGACTCAAAGCCTGCATCCTCGATAGACTCTCGGATAGCCATACACCTAGGAGATTCAATACTTTCAGATTCACTCGGTGGTTGTCTTTGAAACGATTGATTTCGTGGTTTGACACTGTCATCTGATCGTGCTTTAAGGGGGTGATCCGCCTTATTGTGTTTACGGTCATACGTTACAACCATAGTCGCTTTATCCAAAGTAATGTCTTTGATCGCGTTCAATAGTGTATCTCGATCAACAGGTCGCTTTGGATCAACGATGACCTTAGAAGCTAGGGCATACAGGGTAAATTGATAACTTTTTTCACCCGGCCCTTTAGAGCAAGGTGGTGCATATTGGCGTAAACCATTAACACTGTTAGTCCCAATTTCTCCTAATATTTCTTCACTTTTTAGCTCAGTATTCGAGGCAGGAATATTATATAAAGTCCAGTACCAGTGGACGCCATCTGGTGCATCGTGATGCATTATCAAAGCATAAAATTGTGTTTCTGAAGGAGCCCCCTGCCAACTCAAAGGTGGATGAACACTGTCACCATCGCACGTGTAAAATGTCGGTAAACGCCCACCATTATTCATTTCAGTACTACTTAAAACAAAACCCGTTGTTGAAACAAATGGCAGACGGTCTAAACTCCCACAGGCGCTTAGCACGATGGCACATATCGGATACAGGAAGATCAAACCTATTTTCTTCATCACTCAGCCTTTTAATCCACGAAATATACTGTTGTTAACTGCAGATAGTCTAACCCTCAAATGTAGGCAAATTATGTAGTGAAGACCGTTTTTATGAGGACAATAGGCAAGTAAATAGTGGACTTCCCTAGCGTTATTTAATAACTATTAGCATTTCAATCTTTTTTAAGGTCACTATCCAGAAATCCAAATACTACCTCCATTTTTATACCCCCTATGAACCAAGGTTTTCCGCTAAGATTTTTTTTAAAATTAAGTGTCAGTTGCCAGTCTAGAGGCGCCAAAAATGTCAGCCTTTAGCAAAAAACTACTGAATATCTGCCATGATTTCTCGACACTATCTTTATCATCACTCCACTTTAACAGTGGCTGTTCCGTCTCAGTAAACGGCACAGCTTTATAGAAATTAAACCTTCCAATCAATAGCGTAAACACACTATTTCGAACTATGAAACACGCTATTGCTGTCGGCAATTAGAAATCAATACACTATGAGAAACGAAAGATGTTGCGAGCTCATTCTCTCTAACTCTCCTCTCGCAGACAGACTCTTTTGTTCATACCCTTAATCATTATCGAGTTAAATTTCCATTTAAATCAATGAGGTAAAGAAAATGTATCATGGTGATATTTCGAGCAGTAATGATACCGTTGGTGTTGCGGTTGTTAACTACAAAATGCCACGTTTGCACACAAAAAAAGAAGTCATAGAAAACTGCCATAAAATTGCAGACATGGTTAAAGGAATGAAAATGGGGTTACCAGGCATGGATCTGGTGGTTTTCCCTGAATACAGTACCCATGGCATCATGTATGACGAAAAAGAGATGTATGAAACAGCTTCCCAATGCCCCGGGGCTGAAACAGAAATTTTTGCTGAAGCGTGTCGAGAAGCCGGTGTCTGGGGTGTATTTTCATTGACTGGTGAACGTCATGAGGAACATCCAAATAAAGCGCCATATAACACACTTATTTTGATGAACGATAAAGGTGAAATCGTTCAGAAATATCGAAAAATTATGCCTTGGGTACCTATAGAAGGCTGGTACCCAGGTAATTGTACATATGTAAATGATGGACCAAAAGGCATGAAAATCAGCCTAATCATCTGTGATGATGGTAATTACCCAGAAATTTGGCGTGACTGTGCAATGAAAGGTGCAGAATTGATCATTCGCTGTCAAGGCTATATGTACCCAGCAAAAGATCAGCAAGTACTCATGTCTAAAGCGATGGCATGGACTAATAATTGTTATGTCGCGGTGGCTAATGCCACTGGATTTGATGGCGTATATTCTTACTTTGGTCATTCCACACTGATTGGTTTCGATGGTCGGACGTTAGGTGCCTGTGCGGAAGAAGAAATGGGTATCCAATACGGCCAATTGTCCGTCTCTATGATTCGTGATGCCCGCAAGAATGGTCAGTCTCAAAACCACTTATTCAAATTACTGCATCGTGGCTACACGGGTAAAATCAACTCTGGTGAAGGTGATAAAGGCGTCGCGGCTTGTCCATTCGATTTTTACAAGAACTGGGTCACAGATCCCGAAGGAACACGTGAAAGTGTTGAAGCAATGACACGACCAACCATAGGCACAGAAGAATGTCCGATCGACGGTATTCCTAATGAAAAAACAGGATCACATCGCTAAGAACACTTTTTATAGAAAGAGGAGCGACACAAAGCGACTCTTTCAATTTCAATCCATGCGGGTGTTATACAGACTTTACGATCGAGCCTAGACTATGAATTTGAACGAATATCTTATTAACCAAGACCCCTATTACTTAGCGGTTGGTAACGAAGTTAAACACTTTGAGGCCGCTTATGCTGACCGAATGCCAATTATGCTTAAAGGCCCCACAGGGTGTGGTAAAACGCGCTTCGTCGAGTACATGGCGTGGAAGCTTCAGAAACCATTAATCACCGTTTCCTGTCATGAGGATATGACAGCTTCAGACCTTGTTGGTCGTTATCTACTGGATGAAAAAGGAACCGTATGGCAAGACGGGCCGTTAACGCTCGCAGCTAGATATGGTGCAATTTGTTATCTAGATGAGATTGTCGAAGCTCGCCAAGATACTACCGTCGTCATTCACTCCTTAACAGACAGTCGAAGGGTGTTACCTCTAGAAAAAAAGAATGAGATGCTAACGGCTCACCCAGATTTTCAAGTCGTGATTTCCTACAATCCAGGTTATCAGAGTGTGCTTAAAGATCTAAAAGAATCTACAAAACAGCGTTTCGGTGCTATCGACTGCTATTATCCCACCGCAGAATTAGAAGCCAAGATCATTGCTCACGAATCAGGCGTCGATGATAAAACATCGAAATTACTTGTTAATATTGCCGAGCAGACCCGTCACCTAAAAGGTCACGGTCTCGACGAAGGGGCATCAACTCGAATGCTTATTCATGTTGGTAAACTTATTTCTCGCGGTATTCCACTACATGAAGCCTGTGAATTTGGTCTCATACTTCCGATTACAGACGACCCAGACATACGTAAAGCACTATCACATGCAGTAGCAGCCTGTGGTTAACGTATTCATATCTAATCTATGATCGTGCTTTGAAATTCTAGAGAGGCACTCTCATATAACTTAACTCGCCTCTTAAGTGTATAAAACATCATGATAGAACGGTCGGACACTAGCGAAACATTATCACTCTCACAAGTAACCAACATTGAAAAACCTGAATACTCAGAACATGATAAAGCACTTTGGTTGGACGCTTGCTATAAAATCGAGGAAGCCGGTTACGGGGCAACCGTTTCTCAAGCATTTGCTATAAATTCATCTGACATTCTTCAACGGTTAGGTCTAGATAGCGTTCTAAAGCTTGCTGACATGGTTTCATTAGCCGCCATAAAAGCCGACAAAAAAACCGCTGAGCGGCTTTCCATCGAGTGTTTAAAAATTACTATTCGATTCGAAAATGATACCTCTTTGGCAAATACTTGGCTCACACTCATGGAGCAAGTTATCAAACTAGCCCCTGAATCGGCTTTTCTCGTCCTGAATAGAATGGACTATCTGCTTTACCATCTCAGCTTATCTCATTTAGAAGGCTGGCTACTAACAGGTCTCCGCGCTGGTGCTTCTGACCCCAAAAAGCGATTTAGCTATTTTTCATTTGAAGATTCTCAAGCCCAAAAATGGTTGGAACATGCTGCCGGTTCAATGAGTTTTTCAGATATTAGTCGTGAAACAAAAGCCTATTTAGGGGCTCTTTGGAACATACACCTGCCAGTACGGGAAAAGCATATTCATGCTTCTGGCGAACGTGTTAGAAGGTCAGGTTTTGGTTTGGGCCTCATTACCGTGCCCTCTTCTTTCCCTGGGTATCAAGGAGATATTGCCCATCAATTGTATCGGGCAGCGTTGGCACATATTGGCGCACATATCACCTATTCAGGAACCTCTTTCTCTGTAGACCAACTCAAACCACTGCAAATCGCACTGATTTCCTTGATTGAAGATGCTCGAGTGGAACATCTAGCCATACAAGACTTCCCTGGGTTACAGGATTTATGGAAGCCTTTTCATATTGCGAAAGCTAGGGGAGCACAAACGGCCAATCAGTTGTTTGTTAGACTTGCTCGAGCATTAGCTGATCCAAATTATGACGATACAAATCCTTGGGTTTGTAAGGCTAAACAGTTATTTTATGACCATAAAGACGAATGGAATGACTCTTTCATTAGTCGCAAAATAGGTGGTCTGCTCGCCAACGATTTGGGACAAATGCGTATTCAATTCAATGCCAAAACATACGTCGTCGACCCACCTTATCGAGACGACAACATGGGATTATGGGATGTCGAAGACCAAGATACTTCTGAATCAACACAAGCTGATGAATTGCTAAGTAATGTTGATATAGATGAAATGGACAACTCGGAACCTGACACCAGAGAAGAAACGAATGAAATTGATGAGAATAATGCTACACCTATTTCTCTAGTGGAAGAAGATGGCATACCTGTCGCGCGTTATCATGAATATGATTACATGACAGAACAATCTAGACCAGAATGGACAACTATCGTTGAACACTCACCTATTTTAGGACCTGTTCACCTCATTGATGATATTTTGCAAAAACAGGCTTATATGGTTAATCGAATTAAGTCTTTAATGAGCTCAACCAAGATTAGTCAACCACAAAAGGTCCGTCGTCAGTTAGAAGGTGAATTTCTTGATATTGATGCCTGCATCACGGCCACTATTAGTCGCAGATCTGGTGAAGAGGTTGATGCAAGAGTATATGCTCGCTCTGAAAGAAAGCATCGTGACTTGTCTATTCAGGTTTTGATAGATGTGTCTGAATCGACAAACGATAAGGTGGTAGATTCTAATGAGTGTGTCTTAGAGATTGAACGTCAAGCCACCGCACTGTTGGCGCACGCTATTTCTGGACTAGGCGATCCATTCGCTATCGGAGCATTTAGCTCTAATAAAAGAGACGATGTTCACTATTACCGAATCAAGGATTTTCACAAGCCATACGATCACTTGGCAAAAGCTCGTTTAGCCGGTCTGCAAGCAAGTGGCTCGACTCGCATGGGCGCAGCAATACGGCATGCAGCTCAAGACCTAAAAAAGCAACACAACCATAGACGTCTACTGTTGGTAGTAACCGATGGTGAACCTGCCGATATTGACGTAAGTGACCCTCATTACCTTATAGAAGATGCGCGACGTGCGATTCATGAATTAGCGATGGATGGGATCAATGTTTTGTGTGTAGGACTCGATTCTGGCGTGAGTCATGATCTAACTCGTATATTTGGAAAACGTAATCTGGTCATGATAGACAGTCTCGAACGTTTTCCTGAAAAATTGCCTTCTCTATACTTCCGCCTTACGACTTAAGCAGGATTCAGATTACCGTATTTTCGCACGATTACGTTTATCAAATTCACAAAAAAACCTAATACAAGCGTCACTTCATGTATTAGGTTTTTTGGCTTTTTCCTTAATATCTAATGGCTAATCATCCAAGGACGTTGCGATGGAAACACCTTACTGCCATCGGGTAAGTAAACGACTTGTTTTTTAAGCGCATTTTGTTCGGATCTATGCTCAGAACAGCCACAACTACTTGCTTTCTGTCCTTTGCGTAAATCGAACTGCTTCCTATCATCTGCCTCTGCTCGCGAATCAACCGTGGAGATAATGGGACTATGTCGTGCCTCATCATTAATATCCATAGCTTTTTTAGACTCAGGAGACATCGACAAAACTGAAGGCGCAACTAAAATCACCGGCATACATTTCACGCCACACTGAGGGCAAGGAAAAGCATCTCCTGCTTTTTCCATCGCCACCAGCTCATGAAATAGCCCATGTTTCGTACATTTAAAATCATAAATAGGCATAGTGCATTGCCTCCTTATTTTTTATCAGCTGAACGTGGCAAATCAATACTGCCATCCAAATGCACCGTCGGCCCATCGGCATTTGGCTGCACATCAAACTCAAATATATCCGTTGGCAACCACAAGGTCGCACAAGCATTTGGTATATCCACCACACCACTAATATGACCTTGCACTGGTGCACAGCCTAATATGGCGTAGGCTTGGGCTTCTGTGTAACCAAATTTGGCCAGATATTTAATAGCATTTAAACAGGCTTGACGATAAGCAATGTGTACATCTAAATAATGCTGTTTACCACTTTCATCAACTGAAATACCCTCAAAGATTAGATAGTCATCATACTTTGGTGTAATCGGGCTTGGCTTAAATATTGGGTTTTTGATTGCGTATTTTTCCATGCCACCTTTTATTAAATTGACTCGCATGTGTATCCAGCCAGCCATTTCAATCGCGCCACAAAAGGTGATTTCGCCATCCCCTTGGCTAAAGTGAAGATCACCTACACTCAAGCCAGCATCTTTAACATACACCGGGAAATAAACTTTAGAACCGCGAGATAAGTCTTTGATATCACAATTACCACCATGCTCACGTGGTGGTACTGTTCTGGCACCTTCAGCCGCTGCTTTATCTCTGTCATCCCCAGTCATTTTACCCATGTGAGCTGTCTCTGCATAAGGTAAGGTCGCAAGTTCAGGCACGCGATCTGGCTCGGTCTCATATAAGCCTTTTTCACGGGTATTCCATTCTTCCAGCATATCCTTAGAGGGCAAACAGCCAATCAAGCCTGGGTGAATCATGCCGGCAAACTCTACACCAGGAATGTGACGCGAGCTGGTAAACATACCTTTAAAATCCCAAATCGATTTCTGTGCTTCAGGAAAATGCTCGGTTAGAAAGCCGCCGCCATTTTGTTTCGAGAAAAAACCGTTAAAACCCCACTGACTTTCATCAAAGGTGCCGATATCCAGAATATCAACTACCAACAAATCACCCGGCTCTGCACCTTCTACTCCAACTGGGCCCGATAAGAAATGTACCTGAGTTAAATCTACATCGCGTACGTCATCAGCCGAGTCATTATTGCTAATTTGCCCACCTGTCCAATCAACACATTCCACAATAAAGTCGTCGCCCGGCTTTACCATAGATGCCATAGGAATATCTGGATGCCAACGATTGTGTATTTTATCGTTGGTGTACGGAGATTCTTTCAGATTTACTTTAATAATTGTTTCAGCCATTTTGAGACTCCTTAGGTAAATTAAGTCACTTCTTATCTTTCCGTTTTTCCAAAAATTGCCTGTTATAACGTGTGATATCACACAACATATCAGACGGATAAATACCCTTTAATTTTGTCAGTATCGACATCTTCTCTTAGGTCTTCGTGGATAAAGTTCCCCTTATCTATCACGATAATTCGATCAGCTACGGCCATGGTAAAGCTCAATACTTGTTCAGAAACAATGATGGTAATTTCACGCATCTTCTTGATTTCATTTAGAACATTAGCAATATCTTTAATAATAGATGGCTGGATGCCTTCAGTAGGTTCATCTAATAGCAAAACTTTTGGGTTGGTTACCAGCGCGCGAGCTATGGCAAGCTGCTGTTGCTGACCACCGGACAAATTGCCACCTTTTCTGTGTCGCATTTCATGCAGCACGGGAAACAAGGCAAAAATGTCATCGGGTATTTCTTTGAGCTTTGAAACCCCCATACCCGTTTCAATATTTTCTTGTACGGTTAAATTGGGAAAAATCATTCGCCCTTGTGGTACATAAGCCACGCCATTTTCGACACGCTGGTAACTTTCACATTTCGAAATATCTGTACCGTCAATATGAATACTGCCCTCACTCAGCGGTAGTAGTCCGATAAGAGACTTGAACAAGGTGGTTTTGCCCATACCATTTCGCCCCATGACGGCAAGGGTTTCATTTTTGTTCGCCGTGAAGTTCAATCCGTGAATCACTTCACTTTGGCCATAGCTGACCTTTAAATTAGCAACATCCAACATACTTTCACCCTCAAATACATAGTCATGACCTTTAACGTGCGCCATGACTTATCAATTAATGACCCAGATAGACCTCGATCACTTTCGGGTCTTTTTGTACTTCATCCATTTTGCCTGCAGCTAAGATTTTTCCCTGATGCAGCACGGTCACTTTGTGCGCGATACGAGCAACAAATTCCATATCATGCTCAATGACTAAGACAGAACGACCTTGGCTTATTTTGTTTAACAGCACAGCGGTTTGTTCGCGCTCTTTAACACTCATACCTGCAACAGGTTCATCAAGCATCAATAGTTGAGGGTCTTGAATCAGCAACATCCCGATCTCAAGCCATTGCTTTTGACCATGACTCAATAACGCGGCCTCGGTTTCCATTTCGGATTCCAGCATGATTTCCTTGGCAATCTCGTGAATTTTCGCAATAACTTTTTCACTGCGTTTAAAAAACAGAGAGCCAAACACACCGCGACCTTCTGGATAAGACACTTCTAAGTTTTCAAAGACGGACAAGTTTTCATAAATCGAAGGGGTTTGAAATTTCCTGCCTACGCCTCGTCGAACAATCTCATGTTCGGATAACGTTGTGAGCTCTTGGTTAAGAAACTTTATGCTGCCAGAGGTGGACTTGGTCTTACCGCAAATTAAATCTAATACCGTGGTCTTACCCGCGCCATTTGGGCCAATCACAACATGCAATTCATTCTTATCGATATAAAGATTTAAACTGTCTACCGCCTTGAAGCCATCAAACGAGACCGTTAAGTCTTCGATGCTTAAAGAGAAATCTGTGTTTGTCATAGATGACATACATCACCTCCTGAATAAGATTGTTCTAATTCATCTGCTCGCATTAATTAGACTCCTTCATATCCGTTGTCACAGGGGCAGTTTCTAGTGCTTTAGCACTTTTTAAAAAGCCGAGCTTATTCAACAAAGCGGGGCTATATTGGCTCCACAACCCTGCCAAACCATTTGGAAAGAACATCACAACAGCAATAAAGGTTCCGCCCATTAAGAAGAGCCACAGCTCAGGAAACGTTTCAGAAAAAGCCGTTTTACCGAAATTAATCAATAAAGTGCCGTAAACCACACCAATCAGTGACATACGCCCACCTACGGCCGCAAAAATAACCATTTCAATAGAAGGCACGATGCCGACAAAGGATGGTGACATAAACCCCACTTGCAAGGTGAACATGGCACCACCAAGAGCAGACACTAAAGCGGCGAAACAAAAGATAAAAATTTTGAAATTTGCCACATCGTAGCCAGAGAAACGAACCCGATCTTCTTTATCTCTAATAGCGAGTAACAAGCGACCAAATTTACTGGTTAGAACGAAACGAGAGAGTAAAATCACTCCGATTAACAAAACGCAGTTAATGTAGTAGAACAGATATTTAGCACTGTCTGATGTGATGTCCCAACCGTTTAAGGTTCGTAGGTCCGTGATACCATTGATGCCTCCTGTGTAGCCTTGTTGACCGACAATCAGCACGGTTAAAATGACAGCGATAACCTGAGTAATAATGGCAAAGTAAACCCCACCTACTCGGCGTTTAAACATCGCAACACCAATAAAATAAGCAAATAACGCTGGTAAAATTAGAATGGCAACGAGGGTGAAACCGAAGCTGGTAAAGGGTTCCCAAAACCAAGGTAATTCTGTTAACTGATTCCAGTCCATAAAATCCGGAATCCCTGGGGTTGATTGTATGGATGTATTTTCCGGGGAAGAGGCTTCTAACTTAAGAAACATCGCCATACCATAGCCACCTAGGCCAAAGAAAATACCTTGCCCCAAACTTAATGTGCCACCATAGCCCCATATCATCACTAAGCTAATCGCTGCGAAAGCATAAGTTAAATATTTACCAACCAGATTTAAACGGAATCCATCCAGCATCATTGGGAATACTATTAATATCAAAATGGATAATACCAACAGGCCAATAGCACCTGATTTTCCACCTAGCAATTTGTCATATACAAAGCTCATATTTATCTCCAAGCCCATTTAAGGTCATTTTCCGTTTTTTGAGTCCTGACACGTTTGTAAGCACTAAGTGAGGCAGGACTCAACGTATGTCATCGACGTACTTTGCTGGCAAACAAACCTTCTGGTTTGAACATGAGAATCAGCACGAGAACCAACAACGTAAAGACTTTCGCCATCGAACCACTAATAAAGAATTCAAGGATCGATTGTGCTTGAGCAATAGAGAAAGCGGATGCAATTGTACCGAGTAGACTTGCTGCACCACCGAATACAACCACCATAAAGGTATCAACTATGTACAGGGTTCCAGTTGTTGGGCCTGTTGATGCGATCGTCGTAAACGCCGCACCAGCGACCCCTGCAATACCGCAACCAAGAGCAAAGGTGTAACGGTCAATTTTTTTCGTGTTAATACCGACGGCGCCACTCATAGCCCTATTCTGTGTGGTCGCTCTAACATTTAGACCCCAGCTTGATTTGAACATCAGATAGAACACACCAAGGGTGACGGCAATGGTAAGTGCCAAGACGAAAAGTCCATTAATAGGAATATCAATAAGATCCGTCACAGGGTAAGCACCTAATAACCAATCTGGTAAAGTTGGACTTACTTCTCGAGCACCAAAAATGGAGCGGAAGGACTGTTGCATAATTAAGCTAAGCCCCCAGGTTGCTAACAGCGTATCAAGCGGTCTTGAGTAGAGATGCCGGATCAGTATATATTCGGCAAAATAGCCCAAGGCCCCCGCTACAACGAAAGCTAAGGCAATGGAGAATACAAAGTAATAGGGCAAGAATGCTGGAATAAAACTTTCTGTCAAAGACGAAATAAGGTAGGTCGTGTAGGCACCCACAGCCATAAATTCACCATGAGCCATGTTTATTACACCCATTTGCCCAAAGATAATCGCGAGACCTAACGCCATTAAGAGAAGGACACTAAATAAACTAATGCCGGAGAATCCTTGCATGGCAAAGATCGCTCCCAATTCGTTATAGCTATATCCGCCCATTGTAAGCCCCTAATACATGATAATTTGAAGAAAAGATTTTGCTTTTTGGTTACTTGGTTTTTCGCGCGTTTTTCTTGATAACTCACTGAAACAGTTGGTGTTTCAGTGAGTTATTAGAAAAAGCATATACGTAGAGAGGTTATCGCTTATTGGTAACCTACTGGGAATGGATCAGGCTTAATCAGCTCAGATTCATATACAACAGTTGCTTGACCATCTTTATTCCACTCACCAACACGTGCCTTACTCCACAAGTGATGATTTGGATCTAGTTTCACATAGCCTTCAGGCGCTGTTGTTAGTTCGATGTCTCCCATCTCTGAGACAGCAACCACCTTGTCAACATCAAAACTACCGGCTTTTTCAACCGCCGCTTTCCATAACCATGGGCCAAGGTACGCGGCCTGTGTTACATCACCAATAACGCTGTCTTCACCCCACATTTCTTTAAAGGCTTTTACAAACGCTGTGTTGTTTTCGTTGTCCAGGCTTTGGAAGTACTTCATGATGGAATAAAAACCTTCTAAGTTTTCACCACCTATACCAAGCACCTCATCTTCTGTCACAGATATCGTAAGAAGGGTTTGTTTATCAGAAGTAATACCGGCTGCTTTTAATTGTTTGAACCAAGCAACGTTACTACCACCCACAACAGCGGCATAAATCACATCTGGCTTACGAAGGCGGATTTTATTAATAACAGAGCCGAATTGAGTATCACCAAGTGGCTTATACTCCTCGCCTACCACTTTCCCGCCCAATACGTTTTCAATGTGCTTACGAGCGATTTTCATGGATGTTCTAGGCCAAATGTAATCAGAACCTATAAGGTAAAAGGTCTTTGCTTTTTTCTCTTTTGCAACCCAGTTCAATCCATCCAAGATTTGCTGAGTGGCTTCTTGACCGGTATAAATAACATTTTTAGATTGCTCTAAGCCTTCATAAAAAGTCGGGTAATAAAGCAATCCATTTTCTTTCTCAAAAACTGGCAAAATGGCTTTACGCGATGCCGATGTCCACGCACCAAATACTGCAGCCACTTTATCTTGCACTAATAATTTACGACTTTTTTCAGCAAAGGTAGGCCAATCACTGGCGCCATCTTCCTGAACGATTTCGATCTGTCGACCTAAGATGCCCCCCATTTCATTGATCTGTTTAATCGCCAGCTTTTCGGCTTGTTGAGCACCGGTTTCACTGATTGCCATGGTGCCTGTCAATGAATGCAGAATACCCACTGTGACAGTATCATCGGTAACGGCCAACCCTGTGGTGTTCACTTCCGCTGCTGACGCAAACCCAATGTGAGCAGCCAATACTAGACTGACTGGTATAGTGCACAGCGATTTAATAAAAGAACGAGACTTAGCAGTCACGCTATCGGTAGAGCTTTTAGGTGGTACTAACGAATAGACACTCATTTTCTAACTCCTCGGGTTGATTAACTGTATTCAGTTTGTACCTAGCCCCAAAAAGTCACCATTAGAGGAATGCTCAGTTCATCTAGTTAATTTGCGCTATACGCAATGAGTACGAAGTTTGATATATAAAAGAGGAGGCCTAATTTTTTTAGAAAAAGATAGGCATGAGATTTGCGTGATTTGTCATCACTAGTGCCTATTTTATAGGCATAAAATGCTGAGACTCTTACAATTTGGTAATGGATAACCTTTTGTTTTATAAGATTTTTGTCTTTGATAAATGATGTTAAAGGTTTAATAAATGAGTAGAGCACCACAAGATGTATTTCGAGTTCGAAAGCATTATAACCAATTAGTGGCTAACCAAACCCTTGAGGATTATGCCCTTAGATTTACGGCTAAATCCGCTCGACGCTGGTCCATAGGTAAAGTCGCATTAACCGCTTTAGGCTCTATTTCCTTTTTGGCTTTAGAAGCGATTGGTGGTGCAATTACTTTAAGCCACGGTTTTTCTAACGCTATTGCGGCCATTGCTATTGTTAGTATTATTATATTTCTGACAGGTCTTCCTATTGCTTACTATTCTTCAAAGTATGGCATTGATATTGACCTGTTAACGCGTGGCGCAGGATTTGGCTATATTGGGTCAACTGTCACATCTTTAATCTATGCGTCTTTTACTTTTATCTTTTTTGCACTAGAAGCCAGTATTCTCGCTCTTGCACTGGAACTTACCTTAGATATCAATGTTTCTATTGGTTACATTATTAGTAGTGTAGTGGTAATCCCGATAGTGACACATGGCATTACACTCATTAGTCGCTTCCAAGTTTGGAGTCAACCCATTTGGTTAGCCTTACAAATCCTTCCTTTGGCTTGCATTTTTTACCAACATGAAAAAGCGATTGAAACATGGGTGAATTTTGAACCTACTAACGAGTTCAGCACAGGTACAAGCGGTTTTTCAATTCTAGCTTTTGGTGCAGCGGCTTCTGTGCTCTTTTCACTGATTGCGCAAATAGGCGAACAAGTAGATTTCTTGCGTTTTTCACCTAAAAAAGAAAAAACAAACCGTAAACGCTGGTGGTTGTCAGTGATTATCGCTGGGCCTGGCTGGATCATTTTCGGGGCGATCAAATTATTAATTGGCTCTTTTCTTGCCGTACTCTGTATTCAATATGGACTGACGCCAGAGCAAGCAGAAGACCCAAACCAAATGTATAGGTTAGCCTTTAGTTATGTCACCAATTCAGAACAACTTAGTCTGATTTTACTCGGTATTTTTGTGGTGATTTCACAACTCAAAATCAATGTCACTAACGCTTATGCAGGCTCGATTGCCTGGTCGAACTTCTTTTCTCGATTAACTTACAACCATCCTGGTCGCGTTGTCTGGTTAGTATTCAATGTTGTTATTGCCATCCTACTTATGGAACTAGGTATTTATCGAGTATTAGAAAGCATCTTAGGGGGTTATGCGATTGTTGCTTTGGCATGGGTAGGCTCTCTTGTTGCAGACCTTATTATCAATAAACCATTAGGGTTGCGACCTGCCCGGATTGAATTTAAACGCGCACATCTATATGACATTAATCCGGTCGGTATGGGATCTATGCTGGGAGCGTCAATAATTGGCTTTATTTGTCACACAGGGTTACTTGGTACAAACCTTCAAGCGCTCTCTTCCTTTGTGGCTTTGGGTACTACCTTTGTTTTATCCCCAGCTATCGCTTGGTTAACCAAGGGAAAATATTATCTGGCCAGACCCACTGTAATTTTCACAACAAATGACGAATTACAATGCAGTATATGCCATTACCATTTCGAGCAAGAAGATATCACTATCTGTCCAGCTTATTCAGGCCATATATGCTCATTATGCTGCTCACTGGATGTTCGTTGCGGAGATATGTGTAAAACACGATCGCGTCTATCCGAGCAGTTTATTGATGTTTTCAGCTGCATTTTACCCGCCTCATGGGTCAAACTTGTGAATACCCGCATAGGGCATTTTTTCTGGCTTTTTTTATTGAACAGTCTTGTTATTGCTGGGGTGTTATTGTTGGTTTATGGGCAGATTATCCTAGAAAAAAATCATCTGGATAATGATGTTATCGACCAGTCTATTGCCGCGGCACTGTTAAATGTGTTTTTGGTTTTGTTAATGGTTTTTGGGGTTGTAGCATGGATGTTTTCGTTGGCCAGAGAGTCTAGACAAATTGCTCATCAAGAGACAGAAAAGCAAACAAAGAGGTTACAAGAAGAGATTGATGCTCACAGTAAAACAGACCTGAAATTACAAAAAGCCAAAGAACTCGCCGAAGCTGCAAATCTTGCAAAAAGCCGTTATTTAACCGGCATAAGCCATGAACTACGCTCACCTTTAAACGCTATCATGGGTTACGCTCAATTACTCGAAAATGCAAACGATATCCCTATCCAACGCAAAGGAGCTCTTTCTACGATAAAGCACAGTAGTGAACACCTTGCTGATATTATTGAAGGGTTGCTGGATATCTCCAGCATTGAAGCTGGCACATTACACATAGAAAGGAATGATGTACAACTCAATGATCTTTTAGATCAATTAGTTAGCATGTTCAGTATGCAAGCAAGAAAGAAAAACATTAACTTCCATTACAAAAAGTTAACCAAAATACCGAACACCGTTAATGCCGACCAAAAACGCTTGCGCCAAGTGCTCATTAATCTTTTATCTAACGCGATAAAATATACTCATCAAGGGGCCATTACGTTTTCAGTAAGTTATCGCAACCAGGTGGTAAAGTTTAAGGTCATTGACACTGGTGAAGGGATAGAAAAAGACTCGCTGGAGAAAATCTTTTTGCCCTTTAAACGCATTATAAAACCTAATCAACCTTTCATAGCCGGAACAGGACTTGGTTTGACCATTACGCGCTTACTTGTTGACATTATGGGGGGCGATTTACAGGTAAACAGCACACCAAATAAAGGTAGTGAATTTAGTGTTTCCTTTCTACTGTCAAGTATTGAAAAGTATCTTGAATTAGACAATGAGGTCAACGTAAGAGCAGAAAAAAGTATTATTGGTTATCACGGGAGGAAACAATATATTTTCACCGTCGACGATGACCCAACTCACCGAAACTTGTTATCTGAACTATTGGTACCAATAGGTTTTGATGTGATTGCGGCAAACAACGGTATTGAATGTCTCAATATGCTACCTCACTCTCCTGTGACACCTGATATCTTTTTATTAGATGTTTCCATGCCAGGCATCAGTGGCTGGGAACTGGCAGAAAAGATACGCGCCCAATACGCTAAGGTAATTATTATCATGATTTCTGCCAATGCCAACACCAATACCCCCTTAGACAAAAACCCTAGTGATGGCTATTTGATCAAGCCTTTAAAACATTTAGACCTGCTTAATAAAATCAAACAATGTACAGGAATTAGGTGGCGTTTTGCAGACCAAGAAAATAATGGAAGGGATCAAGATTTCTTACATGAACCACCAATACTCTTACCCGATGAAATAATCACTCAAGAGGAAATGGGGGCTCAGTCCTGTTTCCGCCTGAATAGGACAGACGTAGAGCGCCTCATTGAATTTGCTAAAATAGGTAATTTAAATGCGATTAGAAATAAATTATCGACGATGGAGTACTTTCAAGGTGTGGACGAGCTAAAAGCCCTTGCAGAGCAATTTCAGTTTGCAGCCTTTATTAATAAAATGGAGGACTGGTTATGATTTTCCCTCAGCAGAAAAAGGATTTGGTTTTGGTTGTCGATGATTCGCCGGACTCCTTAGGAATGATTAACGACACTCTTGACGAAGCAGGATTGACGGTACTTGTGGCTCTAGAAGGAAATCAAGCGCTTAATATTACTCGAAGTATAACGCCAGATATCATACTTATGGATGCGCTTATGCCTGGAATGGATGGCTTCGAAACCTGTCAAGAATTGAAGTCCCAAGCACATTTAGAGCATATACCGATCATTTTCATGACAGGCTTAAGTGACACGCAAAGTATTCTTAAAGGCTTTGAAGCGGGTGGTGTCGATTATATTCAAAAGCCAGTAAACAGTTCTGAGTTACTGGTTCGGATTAAAGCCCATTTGAATAATGCTCAATTAACCCAAAGTGCACGGCTAGCCCTAGATGCCTCGGGACAGTTTTTAATTACCACCAACCAGCAAGGAGAATTCAAATGGGCAACACCTCAAGCCTACCACCTACTGAGCAATGCCAACCTTAGCGAGGAATGGTTGAAAACAGAGCTTAGTAAGGAACTGGGAGATTTTTTTGCGACTAATTTCGCACAAGATCAACATGTAAAAATACAAAAAGGAGGTAAAACCATTGAATTAAGTTTTATTAGCCGAGACGCAAAAAATGATCATTTGTTTAAAATTATAGACTTGAAGCTCATACAAGAGCAGCCAATCCTACAAGCCGCTTTCAACTTAACAGAAAGAGAGTCAGAAGTACTCACTTGGTTAGCAAAGGGGAAGAGTAATGCAGAAATTGCCATTATTTTAAGTATCAGTCCTCATACCATTAATGCTCACCTTGCTCAGATTTTTAAGAAATTGAATGTAGAGAACCGAACCAGTGCTGCTATTGTCGCTCTACAGAAAGTACGTGATGTTCATTAATTAAAATTCTAAGACGGAAAATCCAAACCGAGCAAGTTCCCCTCTAGCTTCAAATTCTGAGGCACTACAAGTCGGCGAATACGGGACACGGTAGGTAAATGGATTAAACCTTTGTCTATTCACCTAAATTGGTTAGAAAGGAAGAAGTTCTCAAAAGTTAACTATATGTGTGCAGCCTAGATATCCTCTAACATTTTTTGACCTTGATGCTCTAACGCTACAATAAGTGCACCAAGAACATCTTTACGGCTTGAGTTTTCCCGCTGAACAACACCAAGCCTTCGATAAATCGGCGGAGAACCAAACGGAAACCAGTCAAGTGAAGTAGTAATCGTATCCTGTAACGCCATTTTTGGAACAATGGAAAAACCAAGTCCTGCTTGAATACAACCCACCACAGCAGTCATTGTATTAACTGATACGACTTCTATTGGCTCCGATGAGAGTTGTGCAATCTCAGTATCGATTTGCCGAGAAAGTTGCACCTGTGTGCGGTAGCGAATAAAGGGCATTTTACTTACCAATTCCTCAAGAGTCCTTGCACCTGTCCCTCTCGGCAATAGAACCACAAGCGGCTCATTAACAACTGGAGTCCAAGTCAAGCTTTGCGGAACAGCGACATAGTCTGCAACAAGTGCAGCATCAAGCTGCCCTGAAACTACTTCATTCATCAACTCTTCAGACATACCGATACGCAATCGAAAGCTTAATTCAGGATAAGTCTTGCGTAGGCTTGCAAGTGACCGTGGAACCAATGAATTTGTCCCTGTCCGGAGTGAACCAAACGCGATAGTTCCACGCACCTGCATACCTGAAACCGATGTCTTGGTTTCAGTCATAATCTGCAATATCGCTCGAGCTGAACGCACCACCTCCTCCCCTTTAGCGGTAAGCATTGGAGGGCGATAGGTACGGTCAAAAAGTGTCGCACCAAGTTCCGATTCTAATGAAGTGATCTGCTGACTCACTGCAGAGGCAGTAATGTTCACTTTTTTTGCTGCGGCAGCGAATCCTCCGCACTGTTCAATAGCGAGAAGTGTTTCAAGTTGTTTTGTATCCATAAAGCTAAGATAAGTTTTACTTAACATAATGTCAAATTATTCGAGCTTTCCCTACGTTTTACTTGTGTTAGTATCGATTGGTAACCCTAGCTGCGGCATTAAAACTGCGGCCTCATTTACTCAGGAGTGTTTCAATGAAAAACGGTAGTATTTCCATGAAAATCAGTGCGGCTATTATTACCTTAGCAGCGACGTTCGCGACACCAAGTAATGCAGAAGTTTACCCAGAGCATGCAGTTGAATTTATCGTCCCTTGGTCTCCAGGTGGAGGTTCAGATACTCTAATGAGATTAATCGCTAATAACGCGGAGCCTTTTCTTGGCGTGAAAATGCCAATAATCAATATGCCTGGAGCAGGCGGAACTGTTGGCCTACGTGAAACATCTCGTCGCGATGCTGATGGATATACCATTAGCCAAATCCACGAAGGTCTTCTTGTAGCAACAGAAACAGGTATTACTGATCTTACTTGGGATGATTTTGAACCTATTGCATTGATGACATCTTCTCCACAATATCTTGTTATTGGAAAAAATGAGAACTATAGCAATTTTGAAGAGTTCGTTTCCTTTGCTAAATCTCATCCGGGTGAAGTAACAATGGGAGTCACTCTTGCTGGCGTACCACATCTTCATGCAGCTATGATCGAGCAAGCATTCGGTCTCCAATTTAAATATGTTGGTTACGAAGGGACAGGACAACGAGTGAGAGCTCTCGTGGGAGGAAACCTTGATGCCGCTATAGGAGATGTCAGCTCTTCCAAGCAATTCGTTGATAATGGCGATCTAATTTTTCTTGCCGTTGGGTCACTTGAACGGATGGACGAAACCCCAGATGTTCCAACATTTACAGAGCTAGGACAGAACCTAGAGTTAAATGTAACCCGAGGTATTGTTGTCCCTAAAGGTACTCCTGCAGAAGTTCGAAAGACTCTCGAAGTAGCACTCGAAAAACTATCTAAAGACCCTGACTATATCAAGCAGACAAACAACGCCGGTGCGAATGTTGGATTTCGTGGTCAAGAAGAATATAAAACTTACCTTCACTCACTACAAGAAACTGTAACATCACTATCTGCGGTACTTGCTCCATGAGTAATTTAAGTCATGATAAAGCTATGGAGGCGGGCGAAGTTGCCCGCCTGCTAAGTTATTTTATTATTCTAATAGCCTCTGTTGGATTATTCTTTGCGGCGAGTGAGATACCAACATCACGATTTGAAACACTTGGAGCTGGCGCTTTTCCAAAAATTGTTTGTGCTGCAATTGGGCTGCTCTCTTTGGTTGCCATCGTTGACTCCTTACGCAAAATTCCTTACCTAGGTTACGGTCGCTTTTATACTGAGATGAAAGCCTGGATGTGTCGTCGTTATTTAGTATTTATAACGCTAGGTTCCTTAGCACTTTATATCCTTGTAATTCCTATTATAGGTTTCTCAATTGCAAGCATGATTTTTATATTCTCAGTTCAAGTGATTTTGATGCCTCGTACCACTAAGTCAATTGTGATTGCTTTAATCACTGCACTGGTCTTTTCTTTCGGACTTAATTGGCTCTTTTCTGAAGTCTTTACTGTATTTCTTCCACGAGGAGTGTTTTAACATGAATGACTTTCTCATCGGTGCCACGCAAATATTTACGTTTTCGACGCTTATTTATATGTTTGCTGGATCCATCGCGGGTATTGTTGCTGCCGCCATACCAGGATTCACTGTTACTATGGCAATTGTCTTAACCCTTCCTCTTACATTTGCTATGGAGCCACTACAAGGCATTGCAGTCATGCTTTCCGTTTACGTCGGTGGATATACAGGAGGTTTAATTTCTGCAGCATTGTTAGGAATACCAGGCACACCCTCATCAGTTGCAACTACTTTTGATGCCTACCCTATGGCACGAAACGGTGAACCAGGGCGCGCATTATCTATCGGTGTTTGGGCATCATTTTTCGGAACAATAATTTCAACAGTCGTTCTGATTTTTGCTGCTCCACCACTTGCACTGTTTGCTGTAAAGCTTGGTCCTTGGGAGTATTTTTCTCTCATTGTTTTTGCATTAACCATTGTTGGCAGCCTTGTTGGCAAATCAATTGTTCGTGGGATGCTTGCTGGCCTTGTTGGTCTTCTAATTTCAACCGTTGGAACTGATCCTATTTTAGGTCGAGCACGATTTGATTTCGATATCGAAATGCTACAAACCGGCTTCCCATTTCTTGTCGTGCTAATCGGTATTTTCGCAATTTCACAACTTACCTCTGAAGTAGAAGATGCTAAAAATATACGTTCTGGCAATTCATTAGTAACTGGCGCAATAGATTTTCAGACGTGGAAAGTATTTAAAGAAGTATTGATGCGACCAGTGAATTTATTACGGTCTTCAATCCTCGGAGTTCTAATTGGAGCGCTTCCAGGTGCAGGGGGGTCTATCGCGAATTTATTAGCCTATGACCAAGCCAAACGCTCATCAAAACACCCTGAGAAATTTGGTAAAGGTGAAACGGATGGCATTGTTGCTTCAGAAGCAGGCAATTCTGCAACCGCTGGAGGGGGGCTGATTCCACTTATCGGACTTGGTATTCCAGGATCTGCAGTTGATGCAATTTTAATGGCGTCACTCATGGTACATGGTATCTCAGTAGGCCCTCGCTTAATCCTTGATCATGGCGATTTAGTCTACGGTATGTTTATCGCTATGGCTGTATCATCACTAATGATGCTAATCGTTTCTGTTTTTTCAATGCGTCTCTTTTTGCGAATTACTGAAGTGCCAAAATGGGCAATCGTACCTGTCGTAATGACCTGCTGTGTCATTGGTGCGTTTGCACTTAATAACCGAGTAACAGACCTTTACCTATTAATTGTTATCGGTATAGCCGGCTATGCCATGCGAGCTTTAGGGTATTCACTTGCACCATTAGTGTTAGGTGTAATTTTAGGTCCAATCGCTGAAACTAATCTACGTCGAGCTCTTATGACCGACGCTGACATGAGCTTATTTATAAGCCGCCCTATTAGTCTAATTTTTTTAGTAGCTGCAGTGCTTTCTATTGTTTGGGCAATCCGAAGCCATCTTAAAAATAGTAAAACAAACCAAAGGACTTCTAATGAACCTGCGTCATGATCCAATTTACCCTTCTCGCCGTTCACCTATTCTTGCGGAAAATATTGTCTCGACGTCTCAGCCATTGGCGACTCAGGCAGGAATTTCGATCTTACAACAAGGTGGTAATGCCGTTGATGCAGCTATTGCTACTGCAGCAACTCTAACAATTGTCGAGCCTACAGGATGTGGTTTGGGATCAGATGCATTCTGTATTCTTTGGGACGGCAAAGAATTACATGGTCTCAATGCCTCTGGCAGAGCTCCAGCGAATTGGACTCCAGAACGCTTTACCGAAGGTATGCCTCAACATGGTTGGGATTCAGTAACCGTTCCTGGTGCAGTAAGTGCTTGGGTTACTCTATCCCAACGATTTGGAAAGCTTGACCTTTCAACCCTACTTGCTCCTGCTATCCGCTATGCAGAAGAAGGCTTTATTGTTTCTCCTGTAGTTGGTGCAGCATGGGCTAAAGGTGCTGAAATACTAAAAGATCAACCTGGCTTCGCGGAAACTTTTATGCCAAATGGACGCGCACCAAGAGCAGGCGAACGATTTCGTAACCCAGGCGCAGCAAGAACCCTTCGAGCCATTGCAGAAACAAATGGGAAAGCTTTTTATGAAGGTGAAATTGCTGAAGAAATTGCAGCTTTTGCCAAATCAAACGGTGGAGCTATGACTGTGAGCGACTTAGCTTCCCATCGCAATGACTGGTGCGGCACAATTAGCCATAATTTTGATAATGTTGAACTCCATGAAATCCCGCCTAACGGTCAAGGAATCGCAGCATTAATGGCACTTGGTATCCTTGAACATACAAACATACGCAACTATGAACCTGATGACCTAACAGCAGTTCATCTACAAATCGAGGCTATTAAACTTGCCTATAGAGACCTTGATGCTTATGTTGCTGACCGTGATCATATGAAAGACATAGATGAAGATGATCTACTTAATACAGCATATCTTAAATCTCGTGCTGCGCTCATTGATATAAATAAAGCTCAAGACTTCGAAGCTGGCGCGCCTAAAACGGGTGGCACCGTATTGTTAAATGTAGGTGATTCGTCAGGCATGATGGTAAGTTTTATTCAATCAAACTATTCGGGGTTTGGTTCAGGTGTTGTTGTTCCAGGAACTGGAATATCGATGCAAAATAGAGGTTTTGGTTTTACCAATAAACAAGGACACCCTAATCAGGTTGCTCCTGGTAAGCGCCCTTTTCATACTATTATTCCAGGCTTTGCAATGAAAAATGGCAAACCTCTAATGGCCTTTGGCATGATGGGAGGACCAATACAAGCACAAGGTCATGTTCAACTCTTATTACGCACTCAACTTTGGGATCAAGACCCTCAAGTAGCAGCAGACGCTCCTCGCTGGCGTATGGTAGAAGGACTTGAAGTTGCTTGTGAACCAACAATGTCAAAATCACTTATCGATGGACTCGTACGCCTGGGTCACAAAATTACAGTTGAAGCACCTGATAACGCTTTTGGTTTTGGCGGAGCTCAAATTGTCCAGCGCTTTGAAAGCGGAGGTTATGCCGCAGGCTCTGATCCTCGTAAAGATGGCCAAGCAGCTGGTTTTTAATGTAAGCAAGACAGGAATATCGGCATATTTATAAGAAGGTAATGTGCCGACATTCCATTATAAGTTTTGATAAATTGAGATTAATTCCCTTAAAAATAAAGAAGGTTTTTATGAATGAAATTTTAGCCGCTTGGCCAATTATTATAGCACTAGTAATCACTGGGGTTTTCGCAGGATTACTAGCTGGCTTACTTGGTGTTGGTGGCGGAATAGTAATTGTTCCGGTGTTATATTTTTTACTTCAACCTTTCAATGTTAGCCCTGAATCTGCAATTGCAATTGCTACAGCAACAAGTTTAGCAACCATTGTCCCAACATCTATTTCATCGATTCGCGCGCATTACATTAAAGGCAATGTCGATATTGATATTTTGAAGTCTTGGGGTGGATTCGTATTAATATTTGCCATACTAGGTAGCCTTGTAGCATCAAATGTACCAGGTAATATCCTCACTCTTTTATTTGCTATCATTGCGATTGCTGTCAGCATAAACATGCTCTTTCGTGCTGGTGCTCCGGCACTATTTAGTAAATTACCAGGTAAATTAGGTCAAAGTATTATGGCTTCCGGCGTAGGAGGCTTATCAGTGATGATTGGAATTGGCGGTGGCACAATTGGGGTCCCATTACTAACTCTTTTCAATGTCGCTGCTCACAAAGCAGTTGGTACTGCTGCTGCATTTGGGTTATTAATTGCTTTACCTGGTGTTGTTACTCTCCTTACTGTTGGCGGTAGTCGTATTGATGCTCCGATTGGTACTATAGGCTTAGTCAATTTGCCTGCATTTTTATTAATTATCCCACTGACTATTATTTTTGCACCAATAGGCGCAAAAATAGGTAATAAACTCAACGCTGCTCAGTTGAAAAAAGCATTTGGCATTGTTCTTTTTATTACTGGTGTACGTATGTTATTACAAATTTCTGGAATATAAAAAATCAAAATGTGCCTAAATAGAAATTTAATTTATTTAGGCACATATAATTTAAGCAGTGTTAAATGAATATTTTTAGATGGTAAATCTGATAATTATTTCCAATAAACTCTCTTTGTCTAGCTATTTCATTCTGATTTTCACCCTATGATTCCAAAATTATTAATTTCAATTAGAATCATAGGTTCTACTTTGTTGGCTCAACATAAAATTTTGATTTTCTAACTCCGTGTATTTATAAAAATCAATATTCCTTAAGCTTTTAGCCGCCTCTTCATCCATAACTACTGTAACGTAAGGGTGCATTTGTAATATTGAAGCAGGACAACTTGAACTTACCGGCCCTTCAATAGTATTTTGAATGGCTTCAGCTTTATTAGCTCCAGTAGCTTAGACTTCATAAAACACCTCTTATTTAACTAAATTTTAACGTTAATAGGTGTCTAGTAAAGTCTGGGAAGTCCACATAAATCAGCCCACACAAAAGCTAGCGAGCATACAAAGCAGCATAAATGGCAAATTAGCAGAGAGATATCAAGAGTCTATAAGGTGAAATAAAGTACGATAAAAGGAAGAGCTAGAAGATTGGTGCTTCATTAGTGCAAATCTCAGAAATGCTCAAGAAAGACCTTTGAAATGTGGCAATAAAAAAAGGAATTGTCATTGATGACACAGATTGGTCGATTCACACTGAGGTCACACAACATATTTGAAATAAATATGGTCACAGATTGGTCACCAAAACCATGAGACATAAACACAAGAAAAAGATTTATAAATCAGACAATTAAGAGAGGTTTACTAAGGATAAAAAGATGGTGGGTGTGGAGAGGTTCGAACTCCCGACATTCGCCTTGTAAGGGCGACGCTCTCCCAACTGAGCTACACACCCAACGCAATTTTAGATCTTTCGATCGGAGCTCTTAACTCCCGGTGGTTATGCGCCTTGTAGGAATGAATTCCAACTGAGCTACACACCCATCTATTGATGGTATATCTAAACCAATTCACTCTTATCAGAAGTAAATGGCGGAACAGACGGGACTCGAACCCGCGACCCCCTGCGTGACAGGCAGGTATTCTAACCAACTGAACTACTGCTCCAACAGTAAGTGTTTAAAGTCTCATCAGACTTATCTTTTACATCGATAAGATGGTGGGTGTGGAGAGGTTCGAACTCCCGACATTCGCCTTGTAAGGGCGACGCTCTCCCAACTGAGCTACACACCCATATAGTTTTACATCTTTAGGTAGATGTGGAGTTATTAACTCCCGGTGGTTATGCGCCTTGTAGGAACGAATTCCAACTGAGCTACACACCCGCTTTGAAGTAAGAACTTCTTCGCTGTTTTACATCTTAAGAAAGATGGCGGAACAGACGGGACTCGAACCCGCGACCCCCTGCGTGACAGGCAGGTATTCTAACCAACTGAACTACTGCTCCAACAGTAAGTGTTTAAAGTCTCATCAGACTCATCTTTTACATCGATAAGATGGTGGGTGTGGAGAGGTTCGAACTCCCGACATTCGCCTTGTAAGGGCGACGCTCTCCCAACTGAGCTACACACCC
>NZ_JBDVGW010000003.1:0-147173 GCF_039940335.1 Marinomonas sp.
AAGCGAATTGACGTGTTTGACGTCTCGTAAGACTTCAATTTTTTTGATCAACCACCAACCAAAGTTAGTAAGTCGATCTTCTGAAGTCTCCAGCGAGCGCCCACACAAATTATCTGATTATCTATTTTAAAGAGCGTTGCCGTACCACTTAAGCCACTTCGTCTCTGTGTCAGAGTGAAGCCCTGTCCGTGTCAGCGAGGGCGTATATTAAGGATATACAGATTTAGTGCAACCCTTTTCTTTAAAAAAGACCAATTAATTTTGAATTAAGTGAGGTTAGTTTAAATAATCTGTTTATTTGTTCACTAAACCATCAGATCTCGCCTTTTTTGTACAGTTATCGATCAATCACAACGAATTAACTTGGCTTTCTCTTCCTCCCAATTCACCGCAGGTGAACTCAAACCATGATTGCCCGCGTAGGCCGCTCGCTTCGGCTGCTCCCATCCTTCTAATGCAGCTGACTCTAATTTATAAATTTCTACCTCTAGTGGATGACAAGTTGATAGTGGGTCTTGGGCGTTTGGCCCCCAAAGGTCCACAGATAAATCACCACCCGGGCAACAAGACATAGCACAGAGCAAATCTATTTCGGCAAAGAACTCTAAATAATCACCTTTTTTTGCAGGGCAAGCTTTCATGAAGTATTTATCTTCTTCATTTAAACCTGTGCATTGAAAAACATTCAATACGTCATGCACATCAAACTCTGTCAGTCCGTAGGGCAATACTGCTCGCACAAGGTTCGAATGACAATGAAAGTCAAAGTCTTCGCCTGTCAGTAAATTATTTACATAAGGATCACAACGGGTACCGAGTAAATCATGTACTCGACCACCTTCATTATCTATTCCATAATCCGCTAGACTGTCATCAACAATTGTCACCATAGGACGCAAAAACGGCAAGGTAGACCACAATCTATCATGGGTGCTGACATGAGCGCGCTGCAATTGACGACTACGGGAAGCCCACATTCTTTCTCTCGGATCATGTTTATTCCACATATTAAAGTCACCCACTTGAGGACCTTCTGACACACGGATACGAAAAATATGTCCTGCTGGAACCTCCCATGCTTTGCCCGAGCGCATGGGGACTTTCACGGTTTCCACTAAGGTACGTTTAGTCTTACCTTCTTTTAGAGCATTATAAAAACTTTCATTGATCTCTAGTTTTGATCCCGCCCCGGCACGATAGGCCGCTTCCACTTTACTCATCTACCTTCCCCTTTATATGTTTGAGACTTTGCTTAAGACTAATAAAGCTGGAAAACCAAATAAAATGACAATATCTTTTAATACATGACAATTTGTACAGAGATGAAGAATGAATCACCCCTACGCGGCATTACATACATTGCATCTTGTGGTGCGCTTTAAAAGCCTTAAACGCACAGCAGAATATCTACACTTAACTGAGTCAGCGGTCAGTCATCAGATTAAACGCCTAGAAGCGCAACTGGGTTACACCTTGTTTTATAAACAAGGTAGGCAGTTAAAGGTAACACCAGAAGGGAAAAAGCTGGCGGACGAACTTGCCGCGCCTTTCGATCACATCAATCAAGTACTTGCCGAGCCAACACATAGGCCTAATAACACCATTACTATTTACTGCTTACCCTCTTTAATCGAGCCATGGCTACTGCCTAGACTGCTTGCATTCAAAGAGTCATTCCCGCAATACAAGCTCATTATTAATTACCACTCATCCGCTCCAGACTATCTTGACGAAAACAGCCTGCTGATTGGTAGTTATGACAAAGAATCCAATCATGGACAGTTACAGTCGAAGATCCTATCCGGGGAAACACTACCTGTTTGTAGCCCGATTTATTTCGAGCGACTTAAACAGCCTGTATCCAATGAGGATTTACTCAGCGCAGACTTACTACATGACCATTCCATCACGGGTTGGCAAAACTGGTTTTCAGACCGAGGGCTGTCACTCGTGCAACCGTCACAAATAATTTATGAAGATTTCCATTTACTAAAGATGGCCACTCTTGCCGCACAAGGTATCGCCCTATGCCCTTTCGCCTTAATAGAAGAAGATCTTAACAATGGGCAACTCGTGGCTCTTTCTGAACATAAAGGTAACATTGGTCGTTACTATGCAATTGAACGCAACAAGTTCTCTCATACTAAAATCGCCACCTTGATTGAAAATTTAGTCGAAAAAAAACCTCCTAATCTTGCGACTAGAAGGTCTTTACTATCATCTTAAAATATAGCGATTAGCCCAACCATTTTCTGGCATTTTGGAACAAACGCAACCAAGGCGCTTGCTCTTGCCAATCTGCTGGATGCCAGCTGTGCTGAACCGTACGATAAACACGCTCAGGGTGTGGCATCATAATCGTGACACGACCATCAGCAGAGGTTAAACCCGTGACACCTTCAGCTGAACCATTCGGGTTGAATGGGTAACGCTGAGTGGCCTGACCGTAGTTATCAACATAACGCAAGGCAATTTGCGAAGCTGAAGCCAGTGCTGCCATATCTTGCTCGTCACGGTATTCAGTTTGACCTTCACCATGAGCAACCGCAATTGGTAGGCGTGAGCCTTCCATACCAGCTAACAAGATAGAGTTAGACTTCTGCACTTCCACTTGCACTAGACGTGCTTCAAATTGCGCAGACTGGTTACGAACAAATTTCGGCCAGTGCTCAGCACCCGGAATCAGTTCGTGCAAGTTAGACAGCATCTGACAACCGTTACACACACCTAGGGCGAATGTATCTTCACGGTGGAAAAAGGATTCGAATTGATCGCGAGCAATCGGGTTAAACAAAATGGATTTCGCCCAACCTTCACCAGCGCCCAATACGTCCCCGTAAGAGAAACCGCCACAAGCCACAAGACCATTAAATGCGTCCAGTGTCACACGACCCGATAAGATATCACTCATGTGAACATCAACTGGTGTAAAGCCAGCCTTATGGAAAGCCGCTGCCATTTCCACTTGACCATTAACACCCTGCTCACGCAGTACCGCAATTTTCGGTTTCACACCAGAGGCAATAAGATCTGCTACTGGGTCGGCATTTTGATCAAAGCTCACTTGAGCAGACAAACCTGGGTCGTTAGCATCTAATAGATTATCAAATTCTTGCTGAGCAGAATCCGGATTATCACGTAGCGCTTGAATACGGTAACTGGTTTGTGACCAAACACGTTGCCAGTTGATACGTGTTTCTTCTAGCAACACTTCGCCTTGGTAACGTACACGGATCGAATCATCACCAGACAAGGTAGCAACTTCTTTCACTTGTACACCGACTGCTTGATAAGCAGCAATGATTTCTGCGACATCGGCATCATTGACCTGAACAACGGCACCTAGCTCTTCATTGAACAATGCTGGAGCAACTTGAGCAGCGTCTGCTACCAGTGCATCCATATCAATGTTTAGACCTAAGTGACTCGCGAAAGACATTTCGGTCAGGGTGGCAAACGCACCACCATCTGATCTGTCATGGTACGCCAGCAACTTGCCTGCCGCATTCAAGGCTTGAGTCGTGTCGAAGAAACCAGCAAGTGCTGCGGCATCATCAACGTCTGGCGCCTGCTGACCAAGCTTGTTGTAAACCTGAGCAATGACAGAACCCCCTAGACGGTTTTGGCCAGCACCTAGATCGATCAATAACAAGCGAGTATCAGTTTTGTTTTGCAATTCTGGTGTCAAGGTTTTGCGCACATCCGCCACAGGAGCAAAGGCCGTAATCACCAAAGACAGAGGTGAAGTAACAGCTTTTTCTTCGCCGTCTTCCTTCCATACTGTCTTCATAGACATAGAGTCTTTACCTACTGGGATGGCAATATCTAAAGCAGGACACAACTCCATACCAACCGCTTTAACAGTTTGGTAAAGTTTTTCATCTTCTCCTTCATGGCCAGCCGCCGCCATCCAGTTAGCAGACAATTTAATGTGATTACGCTTAGTAATTTGTGATGCGGCTAAGTTGGTTAGCGCCTCACCGACCGCCATACGACCAGAAGCTGGCGCATCCAATAGTGCTACAGGTGTACGCTCACCCATGGTCATGGCTTCACCTGTGTAGCTGTCCAGTGACGAAGTTGTCACCGCAACGTCTGCTACCGGCACTTGCCAAGGACCAACCAATTGATCCCGTGCAACCATACCCGTAATGGAGCGGTCACCAATGGTGATCAAAAAGTTCTTGCTGGCCACCGTTGGTAGGTTAAGAACTCGTTCCGCCGCTTCAGCAAGATCAAGATTCAGTGCAGTAAAGTCATCGCCAGCAATCTCTGCTTTGTTGGCTTCACGATGCATTTTAGGTGGCTTACCAAACAACACAGACATTGGCAGATCGACAGGTTTATTAGCAAAGTGTTCATCTGCAACGTCAAGGTGCAATTCTTCTTTGGCATCACCAACGATTGCAAATGGGCAACGCTCACGCTCACAAATCGCCGTAAATTCGTCAACACGATCTGGAGAAACCGCCATCACATAACGCTCTTGAGACTCGTTACACCAGATTTCTAGTGGTGACATGCCAGGCTCGTCGTTTAAGACTTTGCGAAGATCGAAACTACCACCACGTTCACCATCTTTTACTAGCTCAGGCAAGGCGTTAGACAAACCACCAGCGCCCACATCATGGATAAAGCTGATTGGGTTTTTATCGCCAAGCTGCCAACAACGGTCGATTACTTCCTGACAACGACGCTCCATTTCTGGGTTACCACGTTGTACTGAAGCGAAATCAAGATCTTCGTTACCATCCGCAGAGGCCATAGAAGACGCAGCGCCACCACCAAGACCGATCAGCATAGCTGGCCCGCCTAGCACGATAAGCTTAGCGCCGACTTTAATTTCGTCTTTTTCAACGTGCTCACGGCGAATATTACCTAGACCACCCGCCAGCATGATTGGCTTATGGTAACCACGCACTTCCGGTTGAGAAGGTCCTTGAATACTTTGCTCGTAAGTACGGAAATAACCTAACAAATTAGGGCGACCAAATTCATTGTTAAATGCTGCGCCACCGATAGGACCTTCAATCATAATGTCGAGAGGCGTCACGATGCGTGAAGGCTTGCCGTACTGACTTTCCCAAGGCTGTACATAACCTGGAATTTTCAGATCCGATACGGTGTAACCACTTAGACCTGCTTTGGGTTTCGCACCAATACCTGTCGCACCTTCGTCACGAATCTCACCACCAGAACCTGTTGCCGCCCCTGAGAAAGGTGAAATCGCGGTTGGGTGGTTGTGCGTTTCTACCTTCATCAAGATATCAATATTCTCTTGACTAAAGTCGTATTCGCGGGAATCAGGTGATGGGAAGAAGCGACCTGCTTTGTGGCCTTCCATCACCGCAGCATTATCTTTATACGCCGATAAAGTACCGTCTGGATTATGCTCATGGGTATTCTTGATCATTTTGAACAAAGAGCGTTCTTGCTCTTCGCCATCGATCGTCCAAGAAGCATTAAAGATTTTATGACGACAATGCTCTGAGTTTGCTTGCGCAAACATCATAAGCTCGACATCAATTGGGTTGCGCCCCAACTCTACGAAGGAATCAACAAGGTAATCGATTTCGTCTTCTGCTAATGCCAGACCGAGTGTTTGGTTAGCTTGCACCAAAGCTTCACGACCACCACCTAACACGTCCACACAGGTCATGGGAGCAGGTTCAGCATGAGAGAACATTTGGCTGGCATCAGCCAAGGCTGGCAGCACACTTTCTGTCATTCTGTCGTGTAGCATTTCAGACAACAGATCAAGCTCTTCTAGACTAAGAGGGCTCTCACTGTGAATAAAGTATTCCACACCGCGTTCAACACGCGACACAGCACTTAGGCCACAGTTGTGAAGAATATCCGTTGCTTTGGAAGACCAAGGTGAAATCGTGCCCAAACGAGGAACGACTAATACACTTTGCTCTGATGAACTTACTTGGGAGGATTTAGGACCGTAGGCTAGCGCACGTTGAAGAACAGCCTCTTGTGCGGATGAAAGTGTTTGACCATCAACTAGCTCCACAAAGTGGAGAAATTCTGCGTCAATATCTGTGACAGTAGACACAGCATCTTGCATATTGGCCAATAACTTTGCCTTACGAAACGCCGATAGCGCTGCGGAACCATGCAGGGTTAGCATGTTGAGTTTTGCCTCACTTGGTAGTTTTGGGGGAAATAATGCGCGTATTTTAAAACAATGAGGCAAATAGAGGCTAGAAAAGTATGCAATTTAAACTAAAAATCTGCAAAAAAACTGCTATTCAGAGAGTTTTGACGCCCGTCTGAGTTTCTTTTTTTGTTCACGGCGGTATTGGAAGAATTTTGTTAGCTGAGCTGAGGCTTTATCGGCCATGACGCCGCCTTTTGTTTGGACCGAACGGTTAATATAATCCACCTCAAAAAACCGTGTTTGACTCTCCACCACACCACTTTTGGGTTCCGTTGCAGCGTACACCACCCGAGCAATTCGCGAATGCACAATAGCGCCAGCACACATGCTGCAAGGTTCGAGAGTGACATATAAAGTGGCATCAGAAAGACGGTAATTATTGGTATTTTGGCAGGCTGCCCGAATCGCTTGAATTTCCGCGTGCGCCGTCGGATCGCAAAGTGAAATAGGAGAATTATAACCTTCTCCAATAATTTCACCCTGACTTACAACAATAGCCCCAACCGGGATCTCATGATGTGAAGCCGCCAAATCAGCCAATTCAAGCGCCTTAGCCATCCATTTAGCGTCATCAGTCTCTTGATCCACTATTGGCTGATCTGCCATAACCTAATTCAACCTATTCATAGAGATATGAGGGTGACGATCAATGAGCCTAGCCACCCATGACCTGTAGAGCATCTTGCCCAGCAGCAACCTTTGATTCTTTCTCATTGGGCATCACATCAACGGCCTGTATCCCAAAGTCAGTTTCCGCTAATTGGAAACTGACTGACTGGCCTTTTCGTAAGGTTTTATGGCCCTCTAGGGCAATCGATTTATAGTGCACAAAAACATCACTGTCGTCGGCACGCTCAATAAATCCCACGCCTTTGGCGTCATTAAACCACTTAACCTTACCTGTTAATTTTTGCATAGATAGCGCCTCTTTTTTATTTTTATTAAAGTAAGCGAACGCCAGATATCATCACGATATCTGGCGTTAATTTGTTGTATTTTTTTAACGTTCTTCTTAAAGCGTTTCGATTGACTGCTTTTGTTCTTCCAATTTGCTTACCGCTAATTGCAAGTCGTCACACTTAGCTCTTTCTTTTGCCACCACGGCTTCTGGGGCTTTTGCAACAAAGCTTTCGTTAGAAAGCTTGCCCTGAATACGCTGTAGGTCTTTAGAAGCTTTGTCGATCTCTTTTTGCAAACGCGCCAGCTCTGCTTCTTTATCGATCAAGCCAGCCATTGGTACCAAGACTTCCATATCCCCAACCAGAGCCGTAGCAGACATTGGCGCTTCGTCACCGGCATTTAACCAAGTCACAGCCTCTAGCTTGGCAAGAGTTTGCAAAAAAGTCACATTGGCATTCAAGCGTACTTTGTCTTGCTCTGCGCCATTACGCATTAGCACCGTCAAAGGCTTAGAAGGCGCAATATTCATTTCACCGCGGATATTACGGATACCTTCAATCACACCCTTCAACCATTCAACATCGGCTTCTGCTGCTGCATCTTTTCTATCTTCTTCCGCTTGTGGGTACTCAGCAAGCATAATGGTCTCACCTGTTACACCCGCCAATGGAGCAATGCGCTGCCAAATTTCTTCCGTTAGGAAAGGCATCATTGGGTGTGCAAGACGCAAGAAGGCCTCCAATACACGAACCAAGGTACGGCGAGTACCCGTTAGTTGAGCTTGGGTAGCGCTTTCATCCCACAATACTGGCTTAGAAAGCTCTAAGTACCAATCACAGTACTCGTGCCACATGAATTCATACAGCGCCTGTGAAGCCAGATCAAAACGATGAGTATCGAAAGCACGATTCACTGCTTCCTCGGCATTTTGTAGGCGAGAAATAATCCACTTATCAGCAAGCGATAGCTCTACCTCGGCCCCTTGCTGACCACAGTCTTGATCTTCTGTGTTCATCAGCACATAGCGGGTAGCATTCCAAATTTTGTTACAGAAGTTACGATAGCCTTCTAGACGATTTAGGTCGAACTTAATGTCTCGTCCACCTGACGCTAGAGAGCACAAAGTAAAGCGCAACGCATCTGTTCCGTAGGCTTGAATACCTTCTGGGTAGGTTTCGCGAGTGTTTTTCTCAACTTTTTCGGCAAGGCGCGGCTGCATCATTCCGTAGGTACGTTTCGCCACGAGTGATTCAATATCGATACCATTGATCAAATCCAGAGGGTCGATAACGTTCCCCTTGGATTTAGACATCTTGTCACCACGTTCATCACGGATAAGCCCTGTGATGTACACAGTTTTGAAAGGTACTTTGTCAGTGAACTTCAAGGTCATCATGATCATTCTGGCAACCCAGAAGAAAATGATATCAAAGCCCGTTACCAACACATCGGATTCACTGAATTCAGCAAAATCCTGAGTTTCTTCTGGCCAACCTTGCGTTGCAAAGGTCCACAGAGCAGAAGAGAACCAGGTATCGAGTACATCTTCATCTTGGCTCAGCTCTACCTCTGCCGCCAAACTATATTTCGCTCGCACTTCAGCTTCGTCTTTACCTACATAGACTTTGCCGTCCGCATCGTACCAAGCAGGAATCTGGTGCCCCCACCAAAGCTGACGAGAAATACACCAGTCTTGTAAGTCACGCATCCAAGAAAAATAGGTGTTTTCCCATTGCTTAGGAACGAATTGGATATCACCATTTTCAACGGCTTCAATAGCAGGTTTCGCCAAGGACTCCACCGCCACATACCATTGCTGAGTCAAATATGGCTCGATAACGGTGTTGCCACGCTCACCGCGAGGCACTTTTAATTTGTGGTCTTGTACTTTCTCAAGTAAACCTAGCGCATCGAAATCTGCAACAACCGCTTTACGAGCGTCGAAACGATCCATACCACGGTATTTCTCTGGCGCCACATCATTGATCGCTGCATCGTCTGTCATGATGTTGATTAAAGGCATATCGTGGCGCTTGCCCACTTCGTAGTCATTAAAGTCATGGGCTGGAGTGATTTTCACACAACCGGTACCAAACTCTTTATCAACATATTCATCAGCAACGATAGGAATGCGACGACCAACCAACGGCAATTCTACTTTTTTACCGACTAAGTCTGTGAAACGCTCATCATCTGGCGCCACCGCAACAGCGGCATCACCAAACATGGTTTCAGGGCGGGTCGTTGCTACGACGATATAATCTTTGCCTTCTGCTGTTTTCACACCATCTGCTAATGGGTATCGGAAATACCACATGAAGCCATTTTCTTCTTCCGACAAGACTTCTAAGTCCGAAATCGCAGTGTGCAGCACAGGGTCCCAGTTCACCAGTCTTTGACCGCGGTAAATAATGCCTTCGTCAAACAAGCGCACAAATACTTCTTGTACGGCTGCAGACATGCCGGGGTCCATAGTGAAGCGCTCTTTATCCCACGCAACGGAATCCCCTAGGACACGCATCTGATCAGAAATAGTACCGCCAGACTCTTCTTTCCATTGCCAAACTTTATCAAGGAATTTTTCGCGACCCAGCTCGTGGCGAGTAACATTTTGCGCCGCCAACTGACGCTCGACGACCATTTGAGTGGCAATACCCGCATGGTCACAACCTGGCTGCCATAAGGTGCGGCTGCCTTTCATACGCTCGCGACGAATCATGGCATCCATAAGGGTATGCTGAAAAGCATGCCCCATGTGCAAACTGCCCGTAACATTTGGTGGCGGTATCATGATAGAAAAAGGCGAACCGTTGCCTTGAGGTGTGAAATAGTCACCCTCTTCCCAACGTTGATAAATAGGTTGTTCGATACTTTGAGGTTGGTAGGTCTTTTCCATTATGGTGTCTTATAAGCTCGTTATTTGGCGATAAATAAAATTTTCAGGGATTATAGCGTGTTGTGGCGAGATAAAAAAACACAGCGGCTTCTTTTCGCCGACAAAAAGCGACAAACTTAGATTCTTCTAGAGAGATTATTTAGCAGACTGGCTATTCAGTGCTTGCAACACTTCCGAAATCAACTCCGGCAAACGTTTTTGCAACACACTCTCCACTGCTTGTGAAATCTGCGCAGCTGTGGGTTCATTGCCTGTCGCAGCATTTTCAACGGCCTCAACTTTCGCAGCGCTGGCAGTCACCTCTAGTTCAGCAGGGTGATCACTAAGAGTATGCTGTAGATGATCTGCTTGACTTAGGTTGACGCTTAATTGTTCTGTCACCACATCCATTAAAATAGGAATATCATCTTGATTACGCAGAGCGCTAATCAAGGTTTCTTCGTCTGGCTCGAAACCACTTTGTTCAGCTTGTGTGGCTAAATCTGACATAAATAAAACCGTGTAAATTATGAAGTTCAATGAATCGATCAACAAACGCGGAACGTTACACTCGATATGGTTGTGCTCCACTTTCTCATTGACGACCGAAAAAGTCTAGCCAACGCCAACGTTCGCAAGGATAAAAAAGCGTAAATTTTGACCAAAAAAAAGCAGCACTCGCAAAACAAGCACTGCTTCTTATTGAACTATTGTTAATTAGTTAGCTTTGTCTAACAAGTAACGAGTCAGTAACGCGACAGGACGGCCACTAGCACCTTTCGCGGCACCGCCAGTCCATGCAGAACCCGCAATATCAAGATGCGCCCAAGGGTAAGACTGAGTAAAGCGAGACAAGAAACACGCCGCCGTTACAGAACCCGCTTCTGGTCCACCGATATTACCGATGTCCGCAAAGTTACTGTCTAGTTGCTGCTGGTATTCTTCATCCAGTGGCATTTGCCAGATTTTGTCTGCAGAGGTTTGGCTTGCAGCTTTTAGATCGGCGGCCAAATCATCATTGTTCGCATACATACCAGAGTTGACGCTCCCCAAAGCAACAACACAAGCACCTGTTAGCGTGGCAATGTCGACAACAGATTTAGGCTGAAAACGCTCAATATAGGTCAATGCGTCACACAACACTAGGCGACCTTCCGCATCGGTGTTAAGGACTTCAACCGTTTTACCCGACATAGTTTTAACGATATCACCAGGCTTGGTAGCACGACCACTTGGCATGTTTTCTGCTGCGGCTACGACTGCGGTAAAGTTCAGCTTCGGTTTTAGCTCACAAATAGTTTTCATTGTACCGAAAACACTGGCGGCACCACACATGTCATATTTCATCTCATCCATTTTGGCACCCGGCTTCAACGAGATACCACCGGTATCAAAGGTGATACCTTTACCTAGCAACACATGAGGAGCATCGCCTTCTTCACCACCACGGTAATGCATCACGATCAAGTAACTAGGCTGATCACTACCACGACCAACAGACAGTAGACAATGCATGCCTAGCTCATCCATTTTCGTCTCGTCGAGTAATTCCACGTCGATGCCATACTCTTCTTCGAAGTGTTGCGCTTTCGAAGCTAAGTAACTTGGCGTACACACATTGCCCGGCAAATTACCTAATTGACGAGCAAATGCTGAACCGCTCGCGGTTGCCGCACCAATTTTCAAGGCACTTTCTTCACTACCTTCAAGCAACAGTGTCGTAACCTTAGTCGCTTTCTCAGCATCATCTTGCTTAAAGCCCAAGAAATTATAGAAACCTTCATTTAACCACTGAGCCACCAAAGCTGTCACTTCACTAGCAGTGCGATTTTTCACTTGTAGGGCCGAGCTAGCCAGTGCCACGTCAGCAAATGGCAAACCTTTCACTGCAGCTGCAACGGCTGCAACGACTTTGCGCGCCTGCATATCGGACAACGCTTCACCTTTGCCAAGACCCACTAATAAAACAGGCTGTGAAAAATCTTGTGTAACACTTGGCAACAATAGTGTTTGGCCTAGGCCCGCTTTAAAAACACCCGACTCACGCAACTGTAAAAGCTGGCCATCAGCATTTCCATCAACCCAAGCAGTTGACTCAGGCAACACCCCTTCACTTGGGACAAAAACAACAAGCAGATCTGCTTGAACATTAGATACGCGATCAAATAACGCCGTATTCATGGGAGCTCCCTTATACATAATACTTTTAAAAAAAACTGGATAATGTCCTTCTTACCACGAGATAATGGGGACTTAATATATGTAATCAACTCTACGCGCATTTACAGCACAATTCATTAGAGGTGAATTTGAAATTATTCAAATACTTGGCAAAAGAAGTACTGGTGTCAACGGCTGGCGTGACACTCATTCTACTTCTTGTCATTTTAAGCGGCCGCTTTGTCAGTTACTTAGGTCGAGCCACCGAAGGTAAAATGACCTTTGAGTTCCTTTTTATCATTCTCGGCTTTCATATACCAAGTTTTATACAGACTATCCTACCCCTAGCGTTCTTCTTATCCTTGCTGTTGGCCTTTGGACGACTCTACATTGAAAATGAAATGTCGGTACTTTTCTCAAGTGGCGTAAGTAAGATAAAGTTAGCTGGCTACACCTTGGGCATTGCCGCCATTATCGGTTGCGTCAGTGCCGCCATTAATTTTTGGGTAGCACCTACAGCGGAGTATCGAGCGGCAGAAGCCGCCCAAGAACAAAACCAATTATCAACTTTTGATTTTTTGCTACCAGGCCGTTTCCAAGGCAGTGGACAGCGCACAACCTATATAGACAGTTTTACGCCAGAAGGCTGGATGAATCAGATATTTCTGACGGGGGTGACCAAACAGCAAGGTAAAAATGTACTGACTCAAACTTTCGCAGATTATGCCGAACAGATTCGTATGGACTCACAAAATGGCGAAAACTATCTAGTCTTTAAAAACGGTACTCAATACGAAGGCAATCCAGGCACCGCCAATTATCGCATCACTAAATTCGACACCTACGCTGTGCGCATGGAAGACAAGCTTCCGAGCCCGATTACTGACCCCTACACCCAAAGCACTTGGCACCTTATCAACAGCGATAAGTTATTAGAAGAAATCGAGCTGCAGTGGCGCATATCCTTGGTCATCATGATTCCTATTTTAGCCATCATCGGACTTTCTTTGAGTCAGGTAAACCCTCGACAAGGACGCTTCTTCAAAATGCTACCCGCCATTTTATTGATGATTTTCTACATTGCTTTACTCATCTGGGGACGCACCGCGTTGGAAAAAGAAAAGATCCCTCTCCAATTAGGTTTGTGGTGGATTCACGGCCTGTTTTCGCTGATTGCTGGCGCACTCTTTTTGCAATATAACCAAGTATTTGAACGACGTGGAGCGCGCTTACCCAAGCAAACCATGGAGGGTCAGGTCTGATGAAAAAAATAGACAGATACGTTGCCAGCAGCGTGCTATGGGCTTTCTTCATTGTGATCCTGGTATTGCTCGGTCTTGACTATGCCTTAACCTTCATTGAACAAATCAAGAAGGTAAATGACAACTATACCGTTCAATCTTTGTTGCAAGTATTACTGTACCGCATGCCGGGCAAGTTCTCCGAGTATATTCCCATTGCCTCACTGATTGGCACATTAATGGGACTAGGAACCTTAGCTTCCACCTCAGAATTAACCGTTATGCGAGCCGCAGGCATGCCGATCTGGCGCATTGGTATGGCGGCATGCCAACCCATCCTCATGGTTTCCTTGCTTGGCATGGGCATTTCAGAGTTCGTCGCACCCGCGGCAGAACAAAAAGCCAACCTGATTGAAAAGCTGCAAGATCAAAACAGTGGTACTTTCTCATTAACCGGCGGAGTGTGGCTAAAAGCTGATGAAAACTTCATCTATATTGATGCCGCTGACGATCAGGGAAAGATTTACGGCATAAAAATCTTCTCGCCTAATGAACAGACACTAAAAAGTGCCACCAGCGCCAAATATGCTCAACACCAAGACGGTACATCATGGTTGCTCCATGACGTCACCGAAACGCTATTCTTTGATGACCATACTGAGGCGACCAAACAAGCCACCAAACAATGGCAAATGAGCATCAAGCCTGAACACCTATTCTTAGCTTCACAAGAAGCTGAGTCGCTTTCTTTAAGCCAATTACTTAGCTACCAAATGTATCTTAGCGACCAAAAACTCGACAGTTCCCCATACGAGCTTGAGTTCTGGAGCAAGACGCTACGCCCAGCGGCTTCATTAGCATTGGTACTCGTCGCCTTGTCTAGCGTATTTGGTCCACTACGATCGTCGACCATGGGGGGAAGGATTTTCTCGGGGGTAATGATAGGTCTCGCCTTCCAAAACGGCTTAAACCTTTTTGGAAGGATGAGCATAGCGGCTGACTTCCCCCCTTTTATTGGTGTTATCATCCCTATCTTAATCTGCCTACTGGCTGGGTTTTTGTTGATGCGACGCAGGGGTTAGCCTGCGTACTGACGATTGTGTATAAAGTGTTGTATTCGCGCCACAGCTTCGGTCAGTCGCGCTTCATCACAGGTGTAAGCAAAGCGTACATATTTATCCGCATCTTTAACACCAAAGTCTGCTCCAGGCGTTAAGGCCACCTTTTGCTCTTCTAACAAGTCGAGGCACCATTGCATCGCGTCATTCGCCACACTTGAGACATCTACATACAGATAGAATGCCCCTTGAGCTGGCGCGACAACAGGCAAGCCTAAAGTTTGAATACCCGCTAACAAAACATCACGACGCTTAGCTAAAGTTTGACGTCGTGCCTCACACTCTAACAAGACTTCATCATCAAACGCCTTAAGAGCAGCATGTTGGGAAATACTTGGTGCAGAAATAAAGAGGTTTTGTGCCAGTTTTGTTGCCCCTTCAACCGCCCACTCAGGCACCACAAGCCAACCTAAGCGCCAGCCCGTCATAGCAAAATATTTAGAGAAGCTATTGATCACAAATACCTCATCACTAACACTAAGCGCGGTGAAGTCTTCTCCGTCATATACCAAGCCTTGGTAGATTTCATCCACCAATAAATGACCACCCAAGTTTTGAATTTTTTGCCATGCCTGCTTAATATACTGTTGGCTTAATACTGCTCCAGTAGGATTAGAAGGAGATGCTAACCACATACCAGAAGTCGCATCGTCCCAGTGCCGCTCCAAGCTGGATAATTCAATTTCAAACCCGTTCGTCGCCTGAGTTTCGATTAACTTAGCCTCTGCCCCTACCTGCACTAAGAAATGACGATTACAGGGGTAGCAAGGATCAGGCATTAAGACATTATCGCCGGACTCAACCATTAGCGAAGACATGAGCAATAATGCACCAGACGCCCCCGGTGTCACAATAATACGAGCAGGGTCGACCTCTACTTGATAGCGCTTGGCGTAATGCTGACTAATTTTTTGCTTTAAGTCCGGTAAACCTGTCGCTGAGGTATAGCCAGTTTTCCCTTGCTCGGTTGCTTCAACCCCTGCTTGCGCTATGGCGGCTGGTGCAACAAAATCCGGCTCCCCCACCTCCAGATGGATAACATCTTCTCCTTGGGCCTGAAGCGCCTTGGCACGCTCCAAAACTGCCATAACCTGAAACGGCGCCACTTTGCCGACGCGGGACGCAAGTTTTTTGTTTTCCATCGAGTACTCTCTAGTTAATTCAATTTTCTTGACAAAAAAATATTAAATATCTGGTCTACTTGGGTATTATCTGGTAAGTTTCCGCCCGAAAAATAAACCACCTAACATTATTAGTTTACAGGTTACCACAAGGAATACCTGCGAAGTGAGGCAATGCGTATGCCAAAAATGAACCCCGATTCATTAATGAAAGACTTCACCCCTTATCAAGCTAAGGACGGCGAAGAATACATGAACGAAGACCAGTTGGCGCACTTTAAAAGCATCCTGCTCAACTGGAAACAGAACCTAATGGAAGAGGTTGATCGTACCGTTCACCACCTTCAAGAAGAAGCGGTTAACTATGCGGATCCGAACGATCGCGCCAGCCAAGAAGAAGAGTTTAGCCTTGAGCTGCGTGCACGTGACCGTGAACGTAAACTAGTTAAAAAGATCACTCAGACAATCGAGCACATCGATGAAGATGACTATGGCTTCTGTGAAGAGTGTGGCATCGAAATCGGTATTCGCCGTTTAGAAGCTCGCCCAACAGCGACCATGTGCATTGACTGTAAAACGCTTGCTGAGATCAAAGAGAAACAAATCGGCGGCTAGTCCATGTCGATACCTTATCGAGGCCGATTTGCACCTTCGCCAACCGGCCCACTCCATTTTGGCTCGCTAGTCAGTGCATTAGCGAGCTATCTGGACGCAAGGCAACACGATGGACAATGGATCATTCGCATCGAGGATGTGGATGGCACTCGTTGCACTCCTGCATACAGCCAACAAATTCTCACCACCCTTAGCAGTTACCATTTAGAATCTGACGAAGCGATTCGCTACCAGAGTCAGCACAGTGACCTTTACGAGCACCATCTTGAGCAACTCAAACAACGCGATTTGGTTTTTCCCTGCAACTGCACCCGTAAAGACTTAACAGAACACCAAGGTCTACACCCCAACATCTGCCCAAGCAAAATCTCGCAAGCGCATTCTTGGCGTTTAAAAACCAGCAACACCCTTTATCAATATAGAGACAGAATTCAAGGCTTGTTGTGCTTCACAGAAGACTTAAAACACAACTGCCCCGTCCTGAAACGAAAAGATGACTTTTTCTCCTACCAACTAGCAGTTGTTGTTGATGACCACTTACAAGGTATTAGTCATCTCGTGCGAGGGGCAGACCTTATCGAGACCACAGCCCAACAACTTTACCTGTACGATATTTTCGGCTGGCCTACCCCTAGCATCGGTCACATCCCACTAGTGATGACTCCGCAAGGGAATAAAATTAGCAAGCAGAATCATGCCAAAGCCATCATAGATGGCGATTTGAAAACACTACTGCGCGCATTGAGCTATTTAGGCATTCAGCTCGATAACGCCCAAAACATTAAGCACACCTTAAGCCAAGCCATCTCCTTATGGTCTCCTGCGCGACTATCAAACATCACCCAGATGCCTCTTGCACCACAAGACCAGATCTTCATCTAACCCTTTTAATTCACACATTCTGCGCACACTTCCCCCACAGAGAATCATGTGTGTATAATCGTTACACTAGTTACAAGAGGTTACGTTATGCACCACATACTGATTATTTGCCCTGATAACTCAGAGCTCAGCAGTGCCGAGAAGTGGTTGTCCAAATATGGCTTCCAAGTAAACACCAGCCTTACCCTAAAACAAGCAGAAAAGTACTACGAACTAAGTGAATTCCATCTCGCTCTGGTAGATCTCGAATGCCTTAACGCCCCCTCAGAAGCGACAGCCACATTACCCAAGGATTTTCCGCCACACATTGCACTAGATGCTCGACCAAGCTTAAGCAGTGCAGTAAATGCCATGGCTCAAGGCGCAGTCTATTACCTACCTCTACCCTCTGAACCTGACACACTACTCAAGCATGTGATTGACGCACTTGATGGCCAAGTGAGTAACAACCAGACGCTATCGAATGACAGCACAACCTTGTTTGAAGCAACGCCACCAGAGCTACAGCTAGGAACCGCTCAGAGCGGCATCATAGGTCAATGCCCTCCTATGCAGGAACTATTCAGCGACATGACCAAAGTTGCTCACACGGACGTCACTGTACTTATTCGTGGTGAGTCAGGTACAGGTAAAGAGCTGGTCGCCAAAGCACTGCATAATTTAAGCAATAGAAGTAAGCACGACATTGTCAGCGTAAACTGCGCAGCCATACCAGAAAACCTAATAGAATCAGAGCTTTTCGGCCATGAAAAAGGCGCTTTTACCGGTGCGGTATCCGCCCGAGACGGTCTCATTTTCGCCGCCGATAAGGGCACACTCTTTTTGGATGAAATAGGTGAGCTCCCTCTCGAAGCACAGGCTCGCTTATTACGAGTATTACAGGAAGGCGAGATTAGGCGAGTGGGGGCAATACAGTCGACCAAGGTGGATATACGCCTAGTGACAGCAACCCACAGAGACCTAATGAAAATGGTCCAACAAGGGCTATTTCGTGAAGATTTATACTATCGTTTATATGTCATGGAACTGCTATTACCGCCCTTACGTCAGCGCGGGGACGATATTTCTATGATTGCCAAAATTCTACTGGAGAAAGCTTGCACAAAACACCATAGGCCTTCATGCGATTACAGTAAAACCTTTGACCAAGCGATACGCTCACACCATTGGCCAGGTAATGTCCGAGAGTTAGAAAATGCGCTTGAACGTGCCGTCATTCTTAGCCCACCGGGCAAAATTGACCCTGCCAATTTAAAACTTGCCAACATATCAAAGGTATCTGAACCCGCCAAACAGGCCACGAGCCTTCTTGAAGGAATGAATGGCACATCACTCAACGATTACTTTAAACACTTCGTCATTACGCACCAACAACACATGAGTGAAACCGAGCTTGCACACTCTCTGGGCATTTCCAGAAAAAGTTTGTGGGAGAGAAGACAAAAGCTAAACATTGCAAAAAAGTAACATCAAAAAAGTAACAAGTGATACCAATATACACAAAACAAACATCAAATATTGCAGGAAAAGTGCACAAATAAAACAAAAACCTTAACTAAATCAGCATATTAAGAAAACTGGCACAACAAATGCCTTATAGAGACCATAACGATAACAAGATTGACCATAATAAAAATAAGTTGATCGTCGTAATATGTTCTTAAAAATAAAAATAATAGATAAGAACACCGTGACCTCTTAAAATAAAAATAAGATCTGAGGTCATGGATGGAAAATCGCTTTGGATAATTGATTTTTTTAGATATACCAAGCCTTCGGGCAATGAAAACAATGCAATAATAAAAATAAAATTGAGTAGAACTGCTGAAGCAGCACCCACTTTGTTTTCGGAACTAGTATCTTCATGTATCCAAAGCGATTCCTTTTATTTTCAATCGCTTCATTCCCTTTCTAATCGCTCTAAACTTCCTATTTACCCTAACAATCCTATTACTTAGCCATGTAAATCTCTGTCTTTCATGTGTAGAATAGCCTTTTTGTTAACTTTAAAATTTGTCGTCTAATGCTTACAGGATTAAAATCTCTGGTACGTAAAGCCACCTTATTTCTCGCCCCAACTCAGGCGCAGAACTACCCCATTATCATTCCACGCAGCGAACATACTCTGTCACGCCAAAATTTAAGCCCTAATGCAGTAAAAGTACTGTACCGCTTAAACAAAGCTGGATTTGATGCCTATTTAGTTGGCGGTTGCATACGAGACCACCTTATCGACATCGAGCCAAAAGATTTTGATGTTGTTACCAACGCGACCCCTGAAGAAGTTCATGACCTGTTCTCGAACTCTCGACTCATTGGCCGTCGTTTTCGACTCGTTCATGTCACCTTTGGACGAGAGATCATTGAAGTCTCCACTTTCCGAGCTAATACAGCGCAAGAAAGCCGACCACACAACAGTCAGAAAGAATCCTTAAAAGGCAAAGATTCCGCAAAATCAAGCCACGGCATTATTTTACGAGACAATGTTTACGGCAATATTGAAGAAGACGCGGAACGCCGTGACTTTACGTTCAACGCGCTCTACTACAATGTGCAAGACTTCAGCATCCACGACTACTGTGGCGGCTTAGCAGACATTGAAAATAAACAAATACGCATCATTGGGGACGCAGTACAGCGCTATCAAGAAGACCCTGTACGCATGCTTAGAGCCATTCGCTTTGCTGGCAAACTTGGCTTTGAGCTTGAGGCACAAACTGCCGCACCAATTAAAGAGATGGCACACCTGCTAGACCATATTCCTCCTGCGCGTTTATTCGACGAAGTGCTTAAACTTCTGGGCAGCGGCAATGGGGTTGAGACCTTTCATCTACTGCGCGAATACGGTCTGTTTAAATATCTTTTCCCTGATACTGAAGCCATTTTACAAAGCGGCTGGAAACGTGACGACATTGACCCTGAAGCGTTCATCCTACAAGGCTTAAAGAATACGGATGACCGTATTCAAAGTGGTCAAAGCACAGCGCCATACTTCTTATACGCGATCCTATTGTGGCCAAGTGTGACGTTAAGACACGAAGAGTTTGAGGCTCAAGGCATGCCAACCACACCAGCGCTACATCAAGCCGCTAGCATGGTGCTGGATAACCAAGTGGCGGCTACGGCGATTCCACGTCGTTTCTCTACGCCGATGCGTGAAATTTGGGACATGCAGTTCCGTTTACCAAAGCGCTATGGCAAGCGTGCATTTATTTTGTTACAGCATGCTCGTTTCCGTGCCTCATTCGACTTTTTGTTGATTCGCGAGTTAAGCGGCACTCAATTAGACGGCTTAGGAGCTTGGTGGCAAGAGTTTCAATATGCCAATGAAGACACTCAGCGAGAGCTAATCAAAAATATTGATAACCGTGCCAGTGAAAAAGACGCGCCGAAAAAGCGTCGTCCACGTCGCCGTAAAAAGAGCAACGCACCGCGTAAAGAAACGCCACAAGATTAGAGGGTAACGGGTGATCAGTGTATATATTGGTATGGGGAGTAACCTAGATGGGCCAGTCGCTCAACTAGAACAAGCCATTCTTACTCTTACAAATCATACTGAACTGCATAACATTGCAGTATCACCCATTTATTCAAGCAAGCCGGTTGGCCCACAAGACCAACCTGATTATGCCAATGCTGTAATGCGCCTAGATACTAAACTTAGCGCCATTGCACTACTCGACTTATTACAAAGTGTTGAGCAAGAACAACGTCGTGTCCGTGACCGTCATTGGGGCCCTCGCACTTTAGATTTAGACATACTCTTGTATGGGGATGAATTGATCGCCACCCCAAGACTTAGTGTTCCACACCCTTACATGCTGGAACGAGGCTTTGTCATCCAACCCCTTAACGACCTATCCCCAGATCTAACGCTGGCCAATGGTCGTTGCGTGCAAGAGCATTTAAGTCAACTCGATACCAGTGATCTGGTTATCATAAAAGAAGTATAACCTTATGTATTCAGACAAGTCCCAACAGAAAATCAGCAAGCCAGTTACGCTTTCGACCTTGAAAAAAATGAAAGCCGAGGGTGAAAAAATCACCTGTATAACCAGCTATGACGCCTCTTTCACCCATGCGATGAACGCAGCTGGTGTCGACACTATTTTAGTGGGCGATTCTTTGGGCATGGTCATTCAAGGCCAAGACAGTACTTTACCGGTTACTATTGAAGATATGTGCTATCACACCGCCGCTGTGAAACGAGGCAACACTAACGCCTTTATCCTAGCGGACATGCCTTTCATGAGTTACAGCAAACCAGAACAAGCCCTCGATAATGCCGCTAAGCTGATGCAGGCTGGCGCGAGTATGGTCAAGCTCGAAGGCGGAAGCTGGTTAGCAGAAACGGTTCAACTGCTTAGCCAACGCGGCATTCCAGTGTGTGCTCATTTAGGCCTTACGCCTCAATCTGTGCATAAACTCGGTGGCTATAAAGTACAAGGCAAAGGCGATACGGCGGCCGACTTATTGCTGCAAGAGTCTTTAGACTTGGTGGCTGCAGGGGCGGACATTCTTTTGTACGAATGCATTCCGACAGCACTAGGGCAATTACTGACTGAAGCGGTCTCGGTTCCAACTATTGGGATTGGCGCAGGCCACCACACCGACGGCCAAGTGCTTGTTATGCACGATATGCTAGGCATTAATTTGGGGCACAGACCACGTTTTGTTAAAAACTACCTATCTGAAGGCCGCAATGTGCAACAAGCCTTTGAAGCCTATATTAACGAAGTAAAAGATGGTTCTTTCCCAGGCCCTGAACACGGATTCAAATCATGAAGACTTTTCACACTATTCAAGAACTCCGTGCTGCCTTAAAGATTGAGCGCCTACAAGATAAAAGCATTGTTTTTGTGCCAACTATGGGCAACCTGCATGATGGCCATATGTCGTTAATACGCCAAGCCACAACGGAAGGCGATGTGGTCGTATCGTCCATTTTCGTTAACCCTATGCAGTTCTCTGCCAATGAAGACCTAGAGCGTTACCCAAAAACACTGACGGAAGATCAGCGTTTACTTGAAGAAAATGGCTGTCATTATTTATTCGCCCCAGATGCCTTAGAGATGTATCCGGATGGCAAACGCAGCCAGACTCAAATTGAAGTCATGGGCATATCCGATATTTTGTGTGGTGCATCCCGCCCAGGACACTTTGTCGGTGTTGCGACAGTGGTGACAAAATTATTTAACATCGTTCAGCCAGATAGTGCGATATTTGGTAACAAAGATTATCAACAATTAAAAGTCATTGAAGACATGGTGCGAGACTTAAGCTCTAGCATTAAAATCATTGGCATTGATACCGCCCGCAATGACGATGGCCTAGCCATGAGTTCACGGAACGGCTACCTTACCAAGGAAGAGCGAGGCATTGCTCCAGCGATGTATCAAACCCTGTTGTGGGCAAAAGACATGCTTACAGCAAACCGTGCGAGTCACGAGGACATTCGCGAACAAGCTCAACAGAAGCTTGAAGCGGCTGGATTCCGTCGTGATTATTTTGAAATACGCGCACAAGATAGTTTACAAATACCATCAGAGGAAGAGAAACGCCTAGTCATTTTGGCTGCGGCACACCTTGGCAATGCACGATTGATAGACAACTTACGTATCGAATTGCCTGATTCACTTTCAACAAACTAGGGAGATTGTAATGCGCTCACCCACAGAATTGACGACTTGGCAAAAACTTGCAGACCATCAGCAAGAGATGGCGAATATCGACATGAAGTCATTGTTTGCAGCCGATCCGAAACGCGCTCAAAACTACCAAGCTAATGCCGCGGGCTGGACATTGGACTACACAAAAAACCGCGCCGATGAAACCACCATGTCATTGCTAACGCAACTTGTAAAAGAAGCGGGCATGGAAGAAGCCATTAAAGGCATGTTCAGCGGTGCACATATCAATAATACAGAAGACCGCTCAGTGTTACACATTGCCCTACGCGCTAGCCAAGCTCAAGAATCTCTCATGGTCGATGGCGTGAACGTACTAACAGAAGTACGTGACACTCTAAAACAAATGGAAGCCTTTGTTCAGCAACTACATTCTGGTGAATGGCGCGGTCATACAGGCAAAACCATTACCGATGTTGTCTCTATCGGTATCGGTGGTTCTTACCTAGGACCAAAAGTCGTAGCAGAAGCCCTAACACCTTATGCCCAAGAGCAAATCAAGGTGCATTTTGTTGCTAACATCGATGGTTCTGATATTACAGGTAAACTTAAGCAAGTTGACCCTGAAACAACAGTCTTTGTTATCTCATCTAAGACTTTTGGCACTCTTGAAACGCTTTCCAACGCCAACGCTGCCCGAGACTGGTTCTTGAGCAATGGCGGTACACAAGAAGGCATCAGCAAGCATTTCGCAGCAGTAAGCTCTAATGTGGCAAAAGCTGTCGACTTCGGTATGGCAGAAGAAAATATCTTCCCTATGTGGGACTGGGTTGGTGGCCGTTACTCTCTATGGTCAGCCATTGGTCTTCCTGTGGCGATCGCCGTAGGCATGGATAACTTCTACGCCCTACTTGATGGTGCTCACCAAATGGACGAGCATTTTCGTACCGCACCACTGGAAGAAAACTTACCGGTTATCATGGGCGCACTAGGCGTGTGGTACATCAACTTCCATAATGCACAAACTCATGCCTTGATTCCTTACGACCATTACCTGCGTGCTATGCCTGCGCACATTCAGCAGCTGGACATGGAAAGTAATGGTAAAGCGAATCTGCTAAACGGTGATGGCGTAGAAACAGACACTGGCCCTATCATTTGGGGTGGTGCAGGCACTAACGGCCAACACGCTTACCATCAGTTGTTGCACCAAGGCACTCGCCTAGTACCTGTGGACTTTATTGCACCACTGAGCAGCCACAACCCAATTGGCGAGCACCACACACAGCTATTTGCTAACTGCCTAAGCCAATCACAAGCCCTAATGGTGGGCAAAACTTTGGCTCAAGCTGAGCAAGAGCTGAAAGATGCGGGCGCCACACCTGAGCAAGTAGCCGCTATCGCTCCGCACAAGGTAATCAAGGGTAATCGTCCTAGCAACACCTTGCTAACCGACAAAATGACACCAGCAACCGTTGGTGCTTTGATCGCCCTTTATGAGCACCGTACGTTTGTACAAGGCACTATCTGGGGAATCAACTCCTTCGACCAATGGGGTGTTGAGCTGGGTAAAGTATTGGGCACAGACATCTACAACCGCCTTGTTAGCGACAGCGACAACAGCGCACTAGATGCCTCAACCCAGGCTTTGATCGAAGCCTTCAAGAAAGCTCAGCCTTAAACCACTCGCTTTCTTGCATTGAACTAAAAACACCAGCCTCGGCTGGTGTTTTTTTATGTCACATCAAATGAGACTTGGTCTACTCCCTAACGCCCTTCGTAGGTCGGCATTCATGCCGACAACCTCTCTCTTAACTCTTTCAGGCGACATCAGCCAAGGGGCATTTCTCTTCGAAACTGCCGCCTACCTCATCGAAGCGCCCCTTGGCTTTTACAACCCGAACCCCTGTGCTATAGAGCAACTTTTTATCCAGATTATTTAATTGAGCCGATTAAATAAATTATTCGGCTCACAACAACATGGTTTTCTGAGCCGAATAAAGCCTTTATTCGGCTCAGCTTCTAATCCCTAAAATCCCCCTCCCTGTTGATGAGCCGCAAGTAGGTGTATACTACGCGCGCCTTTTGGCCCTGTCGTAGCACCAGGTTAAAAACACATACCTAAAAATTCTTTAGGGGATTAGTGCTGCATTGTTATTAACCGTTAGGACAATGCACTATGTTTCGTATTCGCAAGTCATTTCAATTTTCTGCCTCGCATCAGTTGCTAGGCTTACCCGACTCACATCCTTGTAGCCGTCTTCATGGTCATAACTATGAGGTGATTATTGAGCTGTCATCCAGCACGTTGAACAGCACTGGTTTTGTTCGAGATTATCGTGAGCTCGCTGATTTTAAACACTATATTGACGATCACTTAGATCATCGCCACCTTAATGATGTGCTGGGTGCAGACAACACCACTGCCGAGCGCTTGGCCGAACACTTATACCAATGGAGCAAGAAGCTCTGGCCTGAAGTGAGTGCCGTCAGTGTTTCAGAAACCCCCAAAACTTGGGCGGAGTACCGTCCATGATTGCCATTTCAGAAATTTTTGGCCCGACCATTCAAGGGGAAGGCTCGCTGATTGGTACCCCTACTGTTTTTGTTCGAACCGGCGGCTGTGATTATCGTTGCAGCTGGTGTGACACAATGCATGCCGTCGATAAAAAATACAAAGATGAATGGTTAGCAATGTCTGCAAGCGAAGTGTTTCAGCAAGTTGAAACACTCAGTGGCGGCAAACCTATTCTAATCACACTATCGGGTGGTAACCCTGCGATTCAAGATTTATCAGAGTTAATTAGATTAGGAAAAGCCAAAGGCTATCGTTTTGCCATGGAAACTCAGGGCAGTGTTAGCGCTCCTTGGTTTGCGGAACTGGATTACCTCACCTTAAGCCCTAAGCCACCGTCGAGCAAAATGAGGTTTGATCAAATCCGCTTTGATACTACCCTTCACAATGCACAGGACATTAATGTCAGTTTGAAGATAGTTGTTGCGGATGATGCTGATTTAGAATGGGCTGCCGAGATCAAACAACAATACCCTCAACTGCCTTTGTATTTACAGCCTTGCAACCTAGAACTTGAAGGTAACCCCAGCCTAGACTCGCTGACCACTAAAACTTTAAATTTGGTGGAAGAAGTCATGCAAAGAGGTTGGTTTGATGCCACGGTTTTACCCCAGCTGCATGTCTATCTGTGGGGTAACGAGAAAGGCGTGTAAGTTAACAGGCAGACAGAGAAGTCATCCTCTCTTTAGCCCGTTGATTATTTAGCCTTTCAATAAAATATTACTCTCGCTAACATACAGTCATAATCGTTAGACTAGGCTGCGGAGACTCCCCATGATTGATGTTATATCTTTAGCAACAATAGGCTTTACCTTCTTTGTGATTGCAGCTTCTCCGGGGCCAGCCACACTTTCGAATGCGACCATCGCCATGAGCAAGGGCCGCAAAGCCAGCCTCATATATGGCACAGGTCTTTCCTGCGGTTTATTGGTATGGGGGCTAGTCGCCATTAGCGGCATGGGCGTCATGTTACAAAGCTCAGTGTATTTGCTGAGCGCACTGAAAGTATTAGGCGGGCTTTATCTTATTTGGTTGGCTTACCAATCGTATAAAACATCATTGCAATCGAAAACCTTCGCGGATCAACAAGAGATCCAACAATTGAGTGCTAAAAAGTGGTTTTTAAGAGGTTTGGTACTCAACACCTCCAACCCTAAGACGGTAATTGCTTGGATGGCCGCTCTGTCGGTTGGCATGGGAGAAAGCAGTGACTTCGGAGCTCTTATTGCTGGCTTGATGGTTTGCATGCTGGCAGGATTTACCGTCAACGCACTATATTCCCTGCTGTTTTCTATTCCCCACATCATGCAACTGTATCGTAAGGTCAGCCATTGGGTCGATAGAATCGCAGCGGGGCTATTTGCCTTAGCAGGCATTGGCCTTATTCGGTCAGCCTTTCAACGCGGCTAACCTTACCGCTCTTCCCTCCCTGCCAAGCCTGATATGCTCAGGCTTTTTTGACGAATTTCGCCGTCACCATCATGTCTCCCGCACCGTCCAGTTTGCAATCTAGCTGATGATCTTTTTTATCATGTATACGCTTAATCACGCCTTTGGTGCCGATTTTTAACACCATAGAACTGCCTTTAACTTTCAAGTCTTTGGCGAGCGTGAGCTTATCGCCAGCAAGCAACAGGGTGCCATTAGCATCCTTAACTTGTACTTCGTCCGTTTGCTCAGACTCTTCATTTGGATTCCATTCAAAGGCACATTCAGGACAGACCAAGTTAAGCTGGTCTTGATAAACATATTCCGACTGACATTTAGGGCATTCCGGTAAAGCCATATAGATTACTTCTTATTGCGAAATTAGGTGGTACATTTTACCAAGCTGAGCCCACAAAAAAAGGCGAAGTAAGCTAATTACTTCGCCTTTTTAATCAACACCCTGTGTCGGATTATACTGTCGTGATAATGTCTTCTAGAGCTAAGCGAGCTTTAGGCAGATCACGGTTCCAGTCTTCGCCCTCTTTATGGTAGCCCATAGCAACAGCGACTTCACAAACGTGACCATTTAGCTCTTTTTCAAACTTCTCGCCGATCAATTCAGGATCTACCCCTTCCATAGGTGTTGAAGCGATACCCATGCGAGCTAAAGTATGCAATAAGTTACCTAACGCCAAATATAGCTGAGCCTTAGTCCAAGTTGCGTTATTGCCTTGCTCATCTGTATTCATTTCAGCGAAGGCATAAGCGCCCATGAAGGCATCATAATTTTCTGCCGGCAAATGCCCTGAGCTTACTTCTGCATCCACGCGTTTGCTAAATTTTTCTTTCGTGAACTTCGGATCGTACGCTAACAATATTGTGTGGGAGGCTTCTTTAATATGATGCTGATTAAACTGGTGCTTGTTGACAAAAGTGTCATGCAAACGCTGCTTGCCTTCATCACTTTCAACCAAGATAAAGTGCCAAGGCTGAGAGTTAATAGAAGAAGCAGATAAACGTAGCGCCTCTTTGATCACAGCAATATCGTCTGCAGAGATACGTTTGCTGGCATCGTATTGTTTTGCTGTGTAGCGGCTGTTCAGGTCATTAATAATTGGGTGAGACATACTGTGTTCCATTACCTTGTCAATGTTTAATCGAATATGACACCATTATAGAGACAAACAATAATTTGATAATAGATCAAAAGGTGCAAACACTTTCAAAAAATAATTGATAATGTAAATTTCAAATCCTGCATAGATTGCGACGGAATACTTTCGATATTCGTGGGCTCATTATGATGCTAACAAACCACCTTAAGAATAACGCTCGCTGATCTGCAGGCGTGATGCGCAAGACACACTCTTCAACCGCTGGCTTAAAATAAAGGTCAGTAGAATCAGAAAACAAAATACAGCAGACCATCATTCATCCCTACTATAAAAAACCAACGATAATACAACCTATTAGAAATGGTTATCATTTGATGTAAATTTAGGCGGGTTTCCGAATTTAATCCCTGATTAAAGCCTTACCAATCCACTGAATTAGTAGTTTAATGTTTAAAGAAACTTTCTTTCACCATAAGGGCACGTTATGGATTATTTAACTTCTATCGCAATGAGTGTTATTCAATGGGGCGCGGTGATATTTACCTTATTATTATTCGTCTCTGTGATAGCGCTGGCCGTCATGTATTGGCTCGATAAAAATCAAACCGCACACACTATTCGTCGTAACTACCCAGTGATTGGCCGGTTTCGCTACTTGTTTGAGCACATGGGGGAGTTCTTTCGCCAGTATTTTTTTGCCATGGACAGAGAAGAGCACCCATTTAACCGCGCGGAGCGCTCATGGGCCTATCGAGCAGCAAAAAAGGTGGACTCAACACTCGCTTTTGGCTCAACCCGGCCTTTAGAGTCCCAAGGTGATATTTTCTTTTCTAATGGCGTATTTCCTGTACTAGAGGAAGACGCACTACCACCAAAAGAAGTGTGTATTGGAGAGCACACCGCCAAGATCCCCTTTCGCACTAATGCCATTATCAATATCTCAGGCATGAGTTATGGCGCTCTGTCGAAACCTGCAATCCGAGCACTGTCTCTGGGTGCCGCAAAAGCAGGTATTTGGATGAATACAGGTGAAGGCGGGCTTTCGTCGTACCACCTTGAAGGAGGCGGTGATATTGTTTTTCAAATTGGCACCGCGAAATATGGCGTACGCAACGCTGAAGGTCTATTAGATGATGAAAGGCTTATAAAAATCGCTCAGCACGAAAATGTTCGCATGTTTGAAATCAAGATGAGCCAAGGCGCTAAACCCGGTAAAGGTGGTATGTTACCGGGAGAAAAGGTCACGGAAGAAATTGCTGAAATACGTGGCATTACTGCCCACCAAAGCTCGAATAGCCCCAATGGTCACCCAGATATTAAATCCATTGACGACTTACTCAACATGATCCATAGAGTGCGTCGAGTCACATCAAAGCCCGTAGGCTTTAAAATGGTGGTGGGCGACCTAAGTTTCTTCTCCCAATTATGCAAGTTGGTTCATAAAAAAGGCATTGAGTACTGCCCAGATTTCATCACCATAGACAGCTCAGATGGCGGTACAGGTGCCGCACCCCAACCACTCATGGACTATGTGGGAATGCATTTACGTGAGAGTCTACCAGGGGTCGTGAATATAGTGACTTCCTACGGTTTACGAGAGCACATAAAAATCATTGCATCAGGAAAGCTGATCGTACCTGGCAAAGCCGCTTGGGCATTAAGTGCCGGTGCAGATTTTATTGTCTCGGCGCGAGGATTCTTATTTTCGTTGGGATGCATCCAAGCATTACAATGCAATAAAAATACTTGCCCTACGGGTATCACCACTCATAATCTAGATCTGCAACGCGGTTTAGTAACGCAAGAAAAATCTGTTAGAGTCGCTAATTACGCTCAAGAGTTGCTCCATGGTATCGAAATGATTGCTCATGCTTGCGGCGTAAAAGAGCCAAGAGAACTTAACCGCTCACACGTTCGTATTATTGAGAACCAAAGTAAATCTCAATCTTTTTCAGAAGCCTTTCCTCTGCCAGAAGTACAAACTGAATACATCAATATTCTGGCACCTAAGAATACCTCAGCCCCTCAAGAGGAACGTTTACAATAACGCGTCTATTCATGACGTCTAAAATAGATCAAAGACATCACTCGATGTGAACAGAAAACAGACGAGTCATTGATAGGCATAAAAAAACCACCGAGTGCAAAACACTCGGTGGTTTTCTGAAAAAGCGAAACGCTTAAATGTATTCCACTTTTTCTATTTCATAAGTAGCTTCGCCACTTGGAATCTTAACCAGAACTTCATCGCCTTCCATTTTACCGATAATCGCTTTAGCAATCGGTGAAGCATAGGAAATCTTCTTCGCTTTCACATCGGACTCATCATCCCCTACAATCTTGTAGGTAACAGTGTCTTCAGTGTCCACGTTATACAAGGTCACCGTTGTACCAAAGATGACTTTGCTAGACGCTGGCATAGATTTCACATCAATCACTTGTGAATCGGCAAGCTTACCTTCGATCTCTTTAATTCGACCTTCAGCAAAACCCTGCTCTTCACGGGCGGCATGATATTCTGCATTTTCTTTTAAGTCGCCGTGCTCGCGCGCTGTTGCTATATCAGCGATAACGCGAGGACGAACTACTGTTTTCAGGTGATTCAGCTCTTCACGGAGCGTCGCTTCACCTTCAACTGTCATTGGTACCTTTTTCATTATTTCCCCAGGTGCAAGTCTTGTAGTCTTCTAACTTTGGTTTCACCAGTTAAACTTATCGCCAAACTGGTCGCTTCTGCGCCGGCCAATGTTGTAGTGTAACAAACCTTACGCTGTAATGCTGTACGACGAATCACAGAAGAGTCCGCAATGGCCTGAGTGCCTGAAGTGGTATTAACTATGTAGTCAATTTCACCATTTTTCAACATATCTACAATATGTGGACGACCTTCATTTACCTTATTAACCCTACGAACGTCTACACCGTTTTCGGTAAGGAATTTAGCAGTACCTTCCGTACCAACCAAGTCGAAGCCAAGACCCGCCAAACGTTGAGCAACGGCTACGGCACCTTCTTTGTCCACATCACGAACACTGATAAATGCACGACCGGATGTCGGTAGCTCAGTACCACCACCCAATACCGCTTTACCGAAGGCTTCTGCGAAGGTATCACCTACGCCCATAACTTCGCCGGTAGATTTCATTTCAGGGCCAAGAATTGGATCAACACCTTGGAACTTGTTGAACGGGAAGACCGCTTCTTTCACGCTGTAGTAAGAAGGGATAATCTCTTCATTAAAGCCAAGTTCCTGTAGCGTCTTACCCGCCATAACCAATGCAGCAACCTGTGCTAGAGAGCGGCCGATACACTTAGAAACGAATGGTACGGTACGTGACGCACGAGGGTTCACCTCGATCACGTAGATTTCGCCATCTTGTACCGCAAGCTGCGTATTCATCAGGCCAATAACCCCTAATTCTAGGGCCATGTTCTTGATCATCTCACGAATTTGATCCTGTACATCCGCACCCAAAGAGTAAGGCGGCAAAGAACAGGCTGAATCACCAGAGTGAACACCCGCTTGCTCGATATGCTGCATGATGCCGCCAATCACAACTTGCTGGCCGTCACTGATACAATCAATATCAATCTCGATGGCAGCGTTTAGGAAGTGATCAAGTAGTACTGGGCTGTCATTAGACACTTTCACCGCAGTCGTCATATAACGATTCAGTTCTTTCTCGTTATATACGATCTCCATGGCACGACCACCCAATACATAAGATGGACGAACCACCAGAGGGTAACCGATTTCAGCCGCTTTCATCGCCGCTTGCTCAACACTACGCACTGTAGCGTTATGAGGCTGTTTGTAACCAAGACGCTGGATCATGCTTTGGAAACGTTCACGGTCTTCCGCACGGTCAATGGCTTCTGGCGTTGTACCGATAATTGGCACACCTTCGTTCTGTAGAGCACGAGCGATTTTCAGTGGTGTTTGACCACCGAACTGCACAATAACGCCTTTTGGTTTTTCTTTACGGACGATTTCTAATACGTCTTCAAGAGTTACCGGCTCAAAGTACAAACGATCCGATGTGTCATAGTCTGTAGAAACGGTTTCTGGGTTACAGTTCACCATGATGGTTTCATAACCGTCTTCACGTAGGCCTAGGGCTGCGTGTACACAACAGTAATCAAACTCGATACCCTGACCAATACGGTTCGGGCCACCACCAAGGATGATCACTTTATCTTTATCCGTTGGCGCTGCTTCACACTCATCTTCGTAAGTGGAATACATGTAAGCCGTGTTCGTCGCAAACTCAGCCGCACACGTATCAACACGCTTGTAAACTGGGTGTACGTCCATCAAGTAACGACGCTCACGCAAAGATTTTTCCGTAACATCTAGCAAGTTTGCCAAACGCGCATCAGAGAAACCTTTACGTTTTAGACGACGAAGAACATCGTAGTCCATATCCACTAGGCCTTTGTCGGCCAACGCAATTTCTTCTTTGATCAAGTCTTCAATCTGCACTAGGAACCAGTGATCAACCCCTGTCACCGCGTAGATTTCATCAACAGACATACCTGCACGGAAAGCATCGCCAATGTACCAAATACGATCAGCACCCGGAGACTGTAGCTCGTAAGCAAGTTTCTCTTTGCTGTTCTCTTCCGCGAAGTCTAGCTGTGGGTTAAAGCCGTCTGAACCTACTTCTAGGCCACGTAGGGCTTTCTGTAAAGATTCTTGGAAAGTACGGCCAATCGCCATGACTTCACCCACAGACTTCATTTGCGTCGTTAAACGATCATTCGCTGTTGGGAATTTTTCAAATGTGAAGCGTGGAATCTTAGTAACCACATAGTCGATTGCAGGCTCAAAGCTCGCTGGTGTCTGGCCACCTGTGATGTCGTTTTGCAACTCATCTAGGGTGTAACCTATGGCCAATTTCGCAGCAATTTTAGCGATTGGGAAACCTGTCGCTTTAGACGCCAAAGCAGAAGAACGCGATACACGTGGGTTCATCTCGATAACAACAAGGCGACCAGTTTTCGGGTCCATACCAAACTGTACGTTAGAACCACCTGTTTCCACACCGATCTCACGCAATACCGCAAGGGAAGCGTTACGCATGATTTGGTATTCTTTATCCGTTAGCGTCTGAGCTGGGGCAACGGTGATCGAGTCACCCGTGTGCACACCCATGGCATCGAAGTTTTCGATCGCACAAACGATGATACAGTTGTCTTTTTTGTCACGGACAACTTCCATCTCGTATTCTTTCCAACCGATAAGAGATTCATCGATCAGTAATTCGTTGGTTGGCGACAAGTCCAAACCACGGTTACAGATTTCGTCAAACTCTTCCATGTTGTAAGCGATACCACCACCCGTACCACCCATGGTGAATGACGGACGAATGATACAAGGGAAGCCAACTTCAGCCTGAACTTTAAGAGCTTCTTCCATGTTGTGAGCGATACCCGCACGCGGACACTCAAGACCAATGGCTTTCATCGCTTGGTCGAAACGATTACGGTCTTCAGCTTTATCAATCGCGTCCGCTGTCGCACCAATCATTTCAACATTGTATTTCTCTAGAACGCCGTGGCGCTCAAGATCCAGCGCACAGTTCAATGCGGTTTGGCCACCCATGGTTGGCAATACGGCATCTGGACGCTCTTTCTCAATGATCTTTTCAACTGTTTTCCACTCGATCGGCTCGATGTAAGTCGCATCAGCCATCACAGGGTCAGTCATGATGGTAGCAGGGTTCGAGTTCACCAGAATAACGCGGAAACCTTCTTCACGAAGGGCCTTACACGCTTGTGCACCAGAGTAATCAAATTCACAAGCCTGACCGATAACGATCGGGCCGGCACCTAAAATTAAGACGCTTTTTATGTCAGTACGTTTTGGCATAATCTTTTCGTTCGCTCCCTTATTTAGGCTTTGGCGGCTTTAATGTTGTCAATAAACTGATCGAACAAAGGTGCAACATCATGTGGACCTGGGCTCGCTTCCGGATGACCTTGGAAGCTGAATGCACTCTTATCTGTGCGGGCAATCCCTTGTAGAGATTGGTCGAACAAAGACTTATGAGTCATCACAAGGTTACTCGGTAAGGTATCTTCATCAACAGCAAAGCCATGGTTTTGGCTGGTGATCATGACGGTGCCTTTCTCGATGGCTTGAACCGGGTGGTTGGCACCGTGATGACCAAATTTCATTTTCTTAGTTTTGGCACCAGACGCTAACGCGAGTAGCTGATGGCCAAGACAAATACCAAAAACCGGTATGTCTGTTTCCAAAATTTCTTTGATGGCGGCAATCGCATAATCACAAGGCTCTGGGTCACCAGGGCCATTGGAAAGGAAGACACCATCAGGATTCAAAGCTAGCACATCGCTCGCTGGTGTTTGCGCCGGCACAACAGTCAAACGGCAACCACGTTCAACCAGCATGCGTAGAATATTGCGTTTTACACCGAAGTCATAAGCCACTACGTGGAACTCAGAGCTGTCTGGCGTCGTATGACCTTTGACAAGATCCCAAGTAGATTCTGTCCACTGGTAAGACTCTTTGACAGTCACTTCTTTGGCAAGGTCCATGCCTTTTAGGCCTGGGAAAGCTTTTGCGGCTGCAACGGCAGCAGCTTCGTCTAGGTTATCGCCAGCCATGATGCAGCCAGCTTGAGCACCTTTTTCACGCAAGATACGCGTTAGTTTACGTGTATCAATGTCAGCAATGCCCACAACACCTTTGCGTTTTAGGTAAGCATCTAATGCTTCTTCACTACGCCAGCTACTGGCAACAAGTGGTAGGTCGCGAATAATTAGGCCTTCACACCAAACTTGATTAGACTCTTCGTCTTCAGAGTTAACGCCGGTATTCCCGATATGAGGGTAAGTCAAAGTGACCATTTGTCGTGCATAGGAAGGATCTGTAAGAATTTCTTGATAGCCAGTCATTGAAGTGTTGAATACTACTTCCGCTGTTGAAGTGCCATCTGCTCCGATTGACACGCCTTTAAATATCGTGCCATCTTCCAAAGCTAGAATCGCTGTTGTCGCCAAAGGAACCTCCCATTTAGAGCTAGTTAGGTTGCAAAAAAGCGAGACAAACCGGTGGCTTATCTCGCTTTTTAAAAATTGCGCTTGTGCCGCGTATTTATCGATTCACCACCAATAAATCTTGCGTTTAAAAATCTGAACAATTCTACTATTTTGCACCCTTAGCGTCCACCGAGAATAGCAAGTAAATCCATAAAAATACCTGCTTTACGGTGGTTTTTTGCTAACCAAATAGTCAGCATTAAATCAAACCTTCTATTGTTCTAGCACAGTAAGTCCGACGCGACTTTTTGAGCCGCCTCATAGCCTTTAAGATTTGCCAAAACAGCTAATGAAAACGCCATCGCCACAGCAGGGCCCTGAGCAGTAATAATATTACCGTCCATCACTACCGGTTGATCTGCCATATATTCAGCCCCTTGCAAGTGTGATTCGAACCCTGGGTAACAAGTCGCTTGTTTATCCACGACAAAGCCATGGGTACCAAACACTAAAGCTGGAGCCGCACAAATAGCGGCCAACAGCGCGTCTTGTATGTCATGTTTTTCAAGGATGCTCACTAACAGCTCGCAGTCTTTTAGGTGCTCCGCCCCCGGCATACCTCCGGGTAAAACCACCGCGTCATACAGGCTTTCTACCATGTCACTCAGCAACACATCCGCTTCAAACCGACAACCATGGGCCAAGGTTACTTGACGGGAATCATGCACGCTGGCGACACAGACGTCTAAGCCGCCGCGACGCAACACATCAATAATGGTGAGCGCTTCAATTTCTTCGCTACCATTGGCAATGGGCACGAGTACTTTGGACATTTTTAGTCTCCTTGGGGAATTTCATTCAAAGATAGGGTATACAGACAGGCAGCTTCTCGACCTTTAGGTGTTTTGTAATAGTTTTTACGATGCCCGACTTGAGTAAAACCGAGGCTTTCATATAAGCCCATGGCACCCGTATTAGTCTCACGCACTTCTAACAAACACTCAGCAATCTGCTGGGCCTGCAGTGCCTGTAGCCAAGCATCCATCAATTGTCGAGCAACGCCTTGTCGTCGGACTGATTGAGCGACCAATATCAATTCCAGTTCGGCCTGATCGTAGAGTTGGGATGCACACAACCAAGCGACAAGCTCACCGGAGTCAGGAGCCTGAACCACCCAACCTTGTCGACTTTCGAAAGCGTTCATGATCAATTTCTCACCCCATGGATAAGGGTTTTCTTGACGATCAAGAACCACCACAGCAGGGGCGTCATCGGCCCTAGCTAGACGTATTAACATAATGAAATCAACATCTTGAAATATAACTTAAGCGTCGGAAGCAGGAGCAGAAAAGAGTCCCTTCTGCATCGTCGACCACGCCTCTTTACGTAACTCTGGAATACGATACAACTCTGGCAAACTGGAAATTCTGGCTACTGTACAGGAAGATAGCATGACATCAATCCCATCGACGCTGAGTAATTCGGCAATGTTGGAGCCTGCCAGCACCACCTTTGGTGTTCCCGACATCAACTTAAGCAGCTGCTCAACAAAACCCTCAACCGCACCCAACAACCAATCCTGACGGACGATAAAATGCGGGTTAGTGAGTGCTCCCGGCCAAGTTAATCGACGAGATTGCCATTCCTGGGCTGGTTGCTGCAACAATGCTCGGCCCATTTTTAACGCCAGTTTTTCGATTTCATCGTCGTCCTGAAAGGCTCTGGGCACATCCGTAATGATCAACAACTGGTCGGTCAACAGGTACGCTCGTATATCCAATGAGGCTGGACCATTTTCATAGACTCGCTCAGGCTCAGGTTCAACCTCAATGTTTACCGCTAACTCTTCAATTGGCTGCAGGTCTTCTACAACAATTTCAGGGCCGGCATTAAGCTGCTCTCTAAGGCTGGCAACGGTTTGGTCTTTCTCTTCTGGCGCAAGCTTTTGTATCGGGGGCTGAGGCTCTGCTTGACTAAAACCCAATACAGCGGCCGCTGGAGTAACAGAGACATCCTTACCATTCACCATAGGCCAAGGCAGAGGGTCAAAGAAAGCGGTCCCAGAGACACCTTGTGACGCATCGAGCCAAACACCCACTCCCATTTGGGTCAGGCATTGAACTTGAAACGCTTGTTGTGAGCTCAATTCTCGAGACATGAAGGACCTATCCTGGTGCAGCAAGCAAACACTTATACCGCATTAATTCATTAATACGCTAAATATACCCGCTTCACTCGCGACATACTACTTGGCAGGCGCAAAATCACATAGTCTCGCCGAATGCAAAAGTGTATAATTACGGACTTTATTTGCCCTGATCCAACTTGCGCTTCCCACATACAAAGGAACTACCATGCTGACTCTTTTATCACGCTTAGCTGGCATTACGGCTATGCTATTTTGCTCTGCCAGTTTCGCCAACACTTTACCGGACCTGCAAGGCCGCACTATTGTTGCTGTAACGGAAAATGCCTACACACCTCTAAACTTCGCCGATCCAGATACAGGTAAAGGTATCGGTTGGGAATACGACGCCATGAACGAAATTGGCAAACGCCTAAACGCCAAGATTGATTGGCAATTAAGCAGCTGGGACACCATGATCCAAGGGGTAAAACAAGGCCTTTATGATATTGGTATGGATGGCATCACTATAAACGCCGAACGAGCGAAACAAATCGACTTCTCCATTCCTTACTTAACCTCTCAGCAATTCATGTTAGTCAGAGCCGATGAGACGCGCTTCAATGACGCAATATCTTTCGCCGCTAATGACGATCTCTACTTCGCAGCCCAGCCTGGTACAACTAACTTTTATGTTGCGGTTTACAACGTACTGGATGGTGACGAAAACAATTCACGTATCACGCTGCTAGAAACCTTTGGCGCTTCTGTTCAGGCGTTAAAATCTGGCGATGTAGACAGCGTATTAATGGATGCCACCTCGGCACGAGGCTATATTGGCGCCAACCCAGGGGCGTTTAAAATTGTCGGCGGACCGTTAGGCGCAGAAGATTTTGGCTTTATCCTAACACCTGGCTCCGACTTATTGGCACCTGTGAATGCGGCCATTGAAAGCATGAAAGCTGATGGTACATTGGATGCGTTAAACCAAAAATGGTTTTTTGACTACAACCAATAAGCTCACACGCCCAGTTTGGGTATTTAATAACGACTCTAGGCCATCATACTGATGGCCTTATTATTGAACCGATGAAGCCTTTGAAAAACACTGTCGATAAAACTCCTTGGTGGCTGATCGCTGTAATCATCATTGCTCTTGTTCTGCTTTGGAACATGGTGGCAGATGAAGACTATCAGCGCATTGCCAGCACCTTAAGTAAAGGCTTACTAACCACTCTAGGCGTGACTTTCTCAGCATTCATACTTGCCAGTTTCATTGGTTTACTGATCGCTTTAGCAGGCTTTTCTCGTTATCGAGTATTAAGGGAGTTCTCACGTTTTTATGTGGAAATCTTTCGTGGCATCCCAGTGCTGGTGCTGCTTTTCTACATCGCCTTTGTTGGCGCACCAGAAATGGTTAAGCTCTATAACTGGCTACTGCAATGGCCAATCGAAGCGGGCTGGTTAGACACCGCTCGTACTCGCGACTTTACGCTGTTATGGAGAGCGATATTGGCGCTTTCCATTAGCTACAGTGCGTTCATTGCGGAAGTGTTTCGTGCCGGTATTCAGGAAGTGGGAAAAGGGCAAATTGAGGCGGCTCAAGTACTCGGATTATCGAGTTGGCAACGCTTTCGCTTAATCATACTGCCGCAAGCCATGCGTAAGATCCTACCGCCTCTTGGCAACGATTTAGTCGCCATGATTAAAGACTCCGCCCTAGTGTCAGTATTGGGGGTACAAGACATCACACAGCTGGGCAAAGTCTTCAGCGCCTCATCGTTTCAGTTTTTTGAAACCTACAATGTGGTGGCCTTTATGTACTTGGTACTCACCTTGAGTTTGTCTCTATTAATACGGGCTTTCGAAGCTCACTTGAGACGTAACGACCACCATTGACTAGCGTTACGTCTCAGCGCTTTAATCAAGCACGGTCAAACAAACACTCACTGTTAATGTCTGCAATACATGGCGTTCCCGCCAACGCCATAGTGACTTCCAGCTCTTCACGCAAAATCCGCAACATATGCGCGACCGCCGGTGCGCCACCAACCGCAAGAGCATAAAACTGTGGTCGACCGAGCAATACAGCATTTGCTCCTAATGCCAGTGCTTTAAAGACATCCGTGCCGCGCTGAATGCCACCATCCAGCAGCAGGGTATAGTCTTCGCCAACCAATTTACGAATCGCCGGAATGACATCCATCGCACTGGGCACTGTATCTAATGTTCGCCCTCCGTGGTTAGAAACCACTATGCCTTGGGCGCCAATACGCTGCGCTCTTAAAGCATCTGCTGGGTGCAAAATACCTTTAATGATGACGGGTAAGAGACTTTCTTTGATCAACCACTCGATATCTTCCCAAATGGGTGCCTCGCTCATCATACCTTGAAACACAATACTCTGATCTGGCGTAAATGCTTTACTTGGAAGTGGCGGACGCTCCGACAAATTTACGGCTTCAATACCTTCAGGCAATTCAAACTTAGCCCGCTGGGCACGATTACGAATGCCGTGTATGGCCGAATCTACCGTCACCACAATCGCTTGGTAGCCCGCTTTTTGGGCACGACGAATTAAGGCTAGATTAAAGTCGCGATCAAGCTGCCAGTACAGTTGAAACCATTTAGGGGTGCTTAATTGCTCACTCACCTCTTCCATACTTTGGCTGCTTAAGGTACTGACCATCATGCCAACCTCTAAAGCGTTGGCCGCTCGCGCCGTGGCAACTTCGCCGTCTGCATGGGCCATTTTTTGGAAAGCCACAGGCGCCAGCATAATGGGAGTACGCCAGGCTTGGCCAAGCACCGTGGTCGCCGTGGTCCCCTGGGTGACATCATTCAAAACTCGCGGCCAGATACTAAGGTTATCGAAAGCACTACGGTTCTGCTGCAGGGTAATCTCGTCAGCGCCCCCGCCATATACATATTCATAAATTGAGTGAGGTAACGCCTCTTTGGCCAGACGCTGATAGTCCGCTAAATTTAGAGCACTTTGAAACGCTTCGTTTTGCTGAGTCATATTAGGTATCTACGTGTAGTCGAATTAATCTGTGGTAAAGCGCACTTAAAGTCATCACTTCAGGATAATCTAAACCATGCTCCGCCCCTAATGTTTGTACGCTTTGGTCAAGATCAAATAAAATCTCTCGCGTTTCATGATCCCGCACCATGCTTTCAACCCAAAAAAAGCTCGCCAAACGTTTACCGGACGTAACAGGCGTTACCTGATGCAGACTCGTTGATGGGTAAAGCACCATATCACCCGCCTTTAGTTTAACCTGATGCTCCCCATAGGCGTCTTGAATGCACAGCTCGCCCCCTTCATAGTCCTCTGGATCGTTCAGAAATAAGGTGGCTGACAGGTCTGTGCGCAAACGTACTGGTGTGCCAGGCACTACTCGCACAGCGTTATCGACATGCCAACCATAATGGCCACCCTGTTGATAACAGTTAAACATGGGAGGGTAGATTTTTCGGGGTAAAGCCGCGGAAACAAATTTAGTGGAGGCAGACAAGGCCTGCAAGATATGATCGCCAAGCTGCTGAGCAAGCTGGCTTTCAGGGTCTAACTGGCTATTTTGCTTCACCTTAGAAGCCTGTGTCCCAGCGCTCTGCTCGCCGTTCTGCCATTCAATGTTGGCGAGGTGTTGACGGTATTGTTTCAGCTCATGCTCGGATAAGACATTGGCAATGGTGATCAGCATAGGGCTCCTTTTCAAACAAAAGCAAACGCAACCAGAAGGGGATCTGATTGCGTTTGATACAAGAACTAACTTTATAAGATTAAATTAGAACTTATATTTTGCTGTAACACTAGCAGAACGACCAGCACCTAGGTAAGCAATTGCGCCACCACGGTAAATCGCTGTGTAGTATTCTTTATCCGTGATGTTCTGAACATTCGCTTGCAGATCGAAGTCTTTGTTGACTTGGTAGGTCGCGAATACATCGTATACAGAGTAAGAAGGTGTTTTGTTATCACTATCCGTACCTTCATCAGGCTGACCGCCAATCATACCGCTAGAGTAAGTCGCCACGGCACCAAGGGCAAAAGCCGGTGTAAATTGGTATTTCGCTTGAATGTTCGCACTTCTGTCCGCAAAGTTAGCTTTTGGTAAGCCCACTAGCTCCGGGTCATAAGACTCTAGAGTTTTCGATTTCATTAGGGCCAAACCAGCTTGTACGCTTACTTTATCCGTCAAGTTACCAGACATGCCAAACTCAACACCGTGCACTCGGTTCTTACCCGTATTCAAAGAACCACCAGATGCATATGAATCATTGTCACCTTCAATTACATCATCTTTAGTAATTTGGAAGGCAGCAGCCGTTAACAGCAGCTTGTGATCCATAACATTCCATTTAGTCCCTAACTCTAGGTTTGTAGACTGTTCTGGTTCAGCATTAGCATAATTACCATCTGAATCGACACATACACCACCGTAACCACAACTAGAAACAGCATCCACTTCACCACCATTAATATTTGAGGAAGTAGACCAAGTTGCATAAACATTACCATGCTCCCAAGGGGAGAATACCGCGCCTAGGTGACCATTAAAGAAACCATCACTGAAGCTGTAATTTTTCTCTTCTACAGGAACACCTCGGCTCGTTGTAGCAGCAACAAAGCCATCGTAATCAAAGTAATCGTAGCGAATACCACCATGCACTTCCCAGTCATCAGACAAGGTTACGGTATCCATCAAGTAAGCAGACAAAGTATTTAACTCAACTGCCTTAGTAACGTCACTGCGAGTAACTGAGCCTTCCCAAAGATTGTTTTGTGCATTGTACGGATCTATGGTGAAAACATTGCTGTGATCAAAATCATAGCTCCCAATATCCGTTGTCTCATTAGCATATTCCACACCGGTGACAATGGAGTGTTTTTTACCAAATAAATTAGCATCAAAAATGAAGTTGGTTTGGTTTCCTATATATTGATTCTCTTGCCAACCGGCGAATTGGCGTAGATCGTTAGTAAATCTAGTATCGTAGGTACTAACGGTGTAATCATTTAGCGTTTCACCAAAACGGGTTTTGTTTTCTACGCGTAGGTCATCTGTTAAGTAGGCTTCAATTTTTACCGTAGCAATATCAGCTTCACTCTTCTGGAAGTCTAAGCCGTCTTGACCAACATAATCATATTTGTCGAAGGTTCCTGTATCACTATCATAAGAATGACCTGGATCTTTCTTATCATTCGCACGGAAGTAGTAGTAATCTGCACTGATCGTCACATCAGAATTTGGCTCATAAACACCAGAAATTAAGAAGCCTTCTTGATCTACCGCATCATCAACACGGTCTGTGTCCGACTGAGAAGTCAAAGCATTAAAACGCACAGCAAACTCGTCACTAACGGCCTTGTTCGCATCTAGCGTTAAGCGTGTTTTGTTATCGGTTCCTAGGGTCGCACCAACCGTCGCGAAATCTTCATCATAAGAAGCTTTTTTCGTAACCGAGTTAACCGCGCCACCTGTTGTACCGCGACCACCAAAGGTCGAGCTAGGGCCTTTAGAAATCTCTACTTGCTCAAGAGCGAAAGTTTCACGAGTAATCAAACCCGGTTCACGCAAACCATCTGTATAGACATCACTACGTGCTTCATAACCACGGATAATGTAACGGTCACCGAATGAGTTACCACCTTCACCAGTACCCAAGGTAATACCTGGCTGAGCACTCAAGATGCTTTCAAGATCCGTCTTACCAGACTCTTCAATGGAATCTTTTGTTAACACCGTAATCGTTTTTGGTGTTTCAGCGATGTCACGAGTGTATTTTGAATCGGACATTTTTTTCGCTTTGTAAGAAGCACCTGGCTCAGAGTATGGGTTAGCATCACTGGCCAACTCTGCACCATCAACCACTAGGGTATCTAGTTCTGTTTCGGCGGCATAAACCTGACCAGATAGCGCTGCAGAAACAGCAAAGGCAATGGCCGTTAGCTTAATGTTTGGTGTTGAGTTGTTTAGCGATTGGGCTTTCAGAGAAGTGTATTGCGTTTCCACGAGCTTTATCCTTTGTGTATGTAATGCTTATCTAAATGATAAGCGTTATTATTTACACAATCATATCGATAGTCAATATAATGTAATCAAAAATGTATTAAAACTTACATTAACAAAGAAGGAATGGATCTCTATTCGAGGCAAAGTCTAAAAATGATAGGCACTTAGTAAAGATTCCATGGCAAGTAGAAATTTTCAATTTAGCATTTTTAATAAAAATGAATATCATTTATAATTTTGCTAACGGCTTCTTTTTAGCCAAATAGAACGATTTACACTTTAAAGGTACTTCACACTATGAAAAAACTGTCCCCAATTTCACTATTGAGCTTAGGCGCAACCATCCTGCCAATTCTGGCCAGTTCAGCAACCTTTGCTCAGGGCGAATTGAATGTATACTCGGCTCGAAAAGAAGCACTTATCGCCCCCGCCCTTGATGCTTACTCAAAAGAATATCGCGTTACCGTAAATTTAGTGACAGGTAATGCCGACACTCTATTAAACCGCTTAAAAATTGAAGGTGACGCCAGCCCTGCCGATGTTTTCATCACAGTGGATGCAGGTCGTTTATACCGAGCGAAAGCCGCTGGCGTACTCCAGCCATTTGAGACAGATACTCTAGATGAAGTGGTGCCTTCTCATTTACGCGACCGCGAACACTACTGGTATGGATTATCACAACGTGCCCGCGTTATCTTCTACAACCCTAAAAAGGTTAACAAAGCGGACCTATCCACATACGAAGCTCTAGCAGATCCAAAATGGAAAGGGCAAATTTGCGTACGCTCTTCCTCCAACATTTATAATCAATCTTTAGTGGCTTCAATGATCGAAGCCAACGGTGAAGAAGCGACTCTTAGCTGGCTACAAGGCTTTGTGAAGAACTTCTCACGCCCACCATTTGGTGGCGATACTGATCTGCTTAAAGCGGTTGGCGCTGGTGTTTGCAACGTGACCTTAGCGAACACATATTACTATGGGCGCCTAGGTCAAAGTGATAACCCTGCCGATCGTGAAGTATACGATCAAGTTTCCCTGTTCTGGCCTAACCAACAAGAAGGTGAACGTGGTGCCCATGTGAACGTTAGTGGTATTGGCATGACAGCTTCTGCGACGAACAAGCGCAACGCACGACGCTTGGTTGAGTTCTTAACTAACCACGAAAGCCAGCAGTGGTATGCTGACGTAAACAACGAATACCCTGTTGTGGAAGGTATTGAACCACCAAAAAGTTTACAACCTTTCGGTGAGTTCAAAGCAGATACTCTCTCTTTGAGCGCCCTTGGGGACAACAATCGCCTAGCCGTGGAACTTATGGACAAAGCAGGCTGGAAGTAACACCGGTCTAAACGAAAAGGCCCCATGGTGTCACTTCACACCATGGGGCCTTTTTAATGAGTAAAGTTCTTTTAGAAAACGAAATGCAACAGAGCCTGTAAAACCACGAAAGACATCAGTCCTGCCAAAATATCATCCAACATAATACCAAAGCCACCATGTACGTGCTTATCCACCCATGAAATTGGCCAAGGTTTTAAAATATCGAACAAACGAAATAGCACGAAGCCCAACACTATGTATTGCCAGCCCGTTGGCGCGAGCCACATGGTGATCCAAAAGCCAACAAACTCATCCCAAACAATCCCCGCGTGATCATGCACACCCAGATCCTTAGATGTCTTGCCGCACAGATAAATACCTATTAAAGATGTCACTATCAGCACCATTAAGTACTGATTGGCACTGAGGTTCTGCATCAGTAGAAAAAAGGGCACTGCGGCCAAAGTCCCAAAAGTGCCGGGCGCTTTAGGTGCTGCACCAGAGCCTAAACCGAAGGCTAGAAAATGAATAGGATTGCGCCATACAGACGCTGGAGCAGAATTTGCCATAATACCCTTACCTTAATATTTATTCGCTTGCCACTTTAAACAGCCAAGCTCTTTCTTTGAAATAGCGCTAATGGGTTAAAAGTGCTGCCAACCTTTAATTTCACCATCATACCCTTGAATACTAAAGCCTGCCGACGATATTTTACCAATACGCGTACAAGGCAAGTGCAAAGTCTGCATAATCAACTGAATTTCTTCCGCCTGCTCGGGAGAAGCAGTAAAGCATAATTCATAATCATCCCCACCTGTCAGCGCCAGAGCCGTCGCCGCTTCAGGCTGCCAAGCTTTGAGTTGCTGAGAAATAGGCAACAGATGCGCATTTAATTCCGCGCCCACATTAGAAGCGTTCAAAATATGCTGGAGATCTTGTGCCACCCCATCAGAGATATCCAGCATAGCGTGCACGACTCGCCTCAGAGCCATTCCTGCGATTAGGCGTGGAACCGGACGCCAATAACGCTCATAAAAATAATCAAAGCGTTCACTAGCGACCTGTAACTCACCGGTGACAATCGGCACTGCAGCGGCGGCATCTCCCAAGGTACCAGTGACATAAACATCATCACCAACCTGAGCATGAGAGCGGAGCGGAGCCGGTTTCTTATCAACATAGCCGTGTACTTGCAGGGTCAAGGTTAAAGGGCCTTTTGTTGTATCGCCCCCTAACAAAATCAGCCCAATCGGCTCAGCAAGCTCAGCCATGCCTTGCGCAAGTCCTGCCAGCCATTGCGGGTCGGATTCTGGGATGGTTAGGGCTAGGGTAAAGAAAGCGGGCTTGGCGCCCATTGCAGCTAAGTCACTGACACAACTGGCCACCGCTCGATAACCGATATCTACAGGGTCTGCATCGAATGGAAAGTGGCGCCCCTCAACCAAGGTGTCCATAGAAAAGACAAGGCTTTGTCCCTCTGGCACATTGATCTGAGCACAATCATCTCCTATCCCCAGAAGGATATCCTCACGGCCTTGGGTATTCGCCATGACCGAAGCCTGAAAAATATTCTGTATTAGCTCAAATTCTTTCAATCCATTCTCCCCTACCCCAAAGGTTGCTTGCCTCTATAGGATTTTCACCTCTAAAGGCTTGTTAACTCTAAAGAAAAGGCCCTGTTATTAAAACTTAATAACAGGGCCTTTTAGGCTCTTATAACCTTTGAACTCAAATCGTGAAACGATTACTGAGCAGCTCGACGGGCTGCAATTTCTTCACGACGTACACGCTGAGCTAGCTTATCAAGAATACCATTAATATATTTGTGGCTCTCGGATGCGCCAAAACCTTTAGCAAGTTCAACACTCTCGTTGATCGCCACACGGTAAGGCACATCTAGGCGAGCAGACAGTTCAAAAGCGCCAATACGCAAAACCGCCAATTCGATAGGATCCAGCTCTGCCAAAGAGCGATCCAGAAGCTCGGCAAATAAATCGTCTAAAGATTTAGCACGAGAAGTAACCCCTTGCAGGATCTCTCTAAAATACACTTTATCGCAAGCACTCATGTCTTGATCTAAAGTGAATTGGGTTTCAATTTCACTCACTGCAGACTGGTTCATCTGCCATTGATAAACCGCCTGTAATGCCAAACGACGAGAAGCACTGCGTAGCTGAGAACGTGAAGGCTTTTTCGCTTTACGTTTTGGTGCTGGAGTTTGATCGTTTGTTGTTTCCACTTCGCTCATTTTTTGCCTCAATTATCCAGACTCGATTCATAGCTGAACCCGATCGTCTGTTTGATTGTTCCCTCGAATAGGAGAAAACAAATATGTCTGTCATTTTGACCGGCGATTATATCAAGATTCGTTCAGCGTTTCTCTGCAAACTTCGCGCTATTTTTAGCAGATAAATCACTTTCTGCGTTTTTTCTCTGAGTTTCCCTGCCAACCGACCCTGCCGGTTGGCGAAATCACTATTCCTCGTCAAATTCGTCGTCTTGTTCCTCCAAATACACAGGACGATAAATCAGACGAATATCTTGCCCTACTTGGCGGACAGACATGAGCTCAAGCTCGACAGCCTCGCTCATCATCTCAAGTGGTAACTGGAAAAGGGGTCGAGCACTAGAGCCTAACAATTTCGGCGCCATATAAACGACAATTTCATCCACTAAGCCCGCTTGCAAAAAACCACCAGCAAGCTCAGAACCAGTTTCCAATAGCACCTCATTAATTCCCGTATCCGCCAGTTGTTCCATGGCATCGATAAGGTCCAAACGACCATCTTCGCCACGAGGTGAAAAACGCACGGTCGCACCTTTTTCTTGCAGCACATCCAAGTGCTCCGACTCCACCTCTTCTTCCACCGCAAAAACGCACGCTTGAGACGTTGGATACAAGATTTTCGCTTCTGGCAGAATAGACAACGCCGTGTCCATCACTACTCGCATCGGCTGTCTGACAGTTTTTGGTTCCGCTTCTTGCCCATGGTTATCAATACGTACTGTCATGCTAGGGTTATCGGCTAACACAGAGCCAATACCCGTTACTACGGCATCACTCTGGGCGCGCAGCTTCTGGACATCCAAGCGAGCTTCAGGGCCGGTAATCCATTGGCTTTCACCGGAGGCCATGGCAGTACGACCATCTAGGCTCATGGCTAATTTTACGCGAACAAAAGGCAAGCCTTCTTGCATACGTTTAATAAAGCCTGGATTTAGGGCGACGCACTGGGCTTCTAAAATCGGCCCAATCACTTCAATTCCAGCGGCCTTGATCGCCGCTAAACCATTGCCGGCCACTTGTGGATTGGGGTCTTGCATACCGAAGACAACTTTCCCCACACCCGCCTCGATCAAGGCTTTTGCGCAAGGAGGCGTTTTGCCCTGATGAGAGCAAGGCTCTAGAGTGACATAAGCCGTCGCACCTGCAACCTCGATTCCAGCTTGTTTTGCCGCAGCCAGAGCGTTTACTTCAGCATGCCCTTCTCCGGCGCGAACATGAAAGCCTTCGCCAATTAGAGTTTGATCTTTCACAATAACACACCCAACGCGAGGATTAGGATGGGTGGTAAACAAGCCTTTTTGAGCCAGCTGGATCGCTTTCGCCATCCAATATTCATGGTTATAAGTCATCTTTTGTCTTCTTAGTTGTCGTCATGGTGTTGCCGTCTTCTTCACTACGGCTTTCTAGGCGATCAATTTCTTCACGAAATTCATTAATGTCTTTAAAGCTACGATAAACCGAGGCAAAGCGTACATAAGCCACTTGGTCAAGGCGCTGTAATTCTTCCATTACCGCCTCTCCGGTCCAGCGAGAAGGCAATTCACGCTCGCCAGTTCCCTGCATTTTTTCTTTGATGCGGGTAATCGCCGTTTCTACTGCCTCAATACTGACAGGACGCTTCTCAATGGCTTTTAAAATACCACTGCGCAATTTTTCCTCATCAAAAGGGACACGGCTGCCATCACTTTTGATCAGTTTCGGCATTTGTAACTCAGCGACTTCAAACGTCGTGAACCTTTCTTGGCATTCGTTACAAGTACGGCGGCGGCGTACTTGAGCACCTTCCGAGACTAGGCGGGAATCAAGAACTTTAGTATCGTGAGTTCCGCAAAACGGACATCGCATAGGGCTTCCCATAAGTTAATTAATTAAGAAAAAGGCCTTGCTCGGCACTCTATAATAAAAGAATAATAACAACCCAACTAATAGATAGCTACCAAGCCATTAGACCTTTCTAAGTTAGAATAACAACCGGATTTATAAGGAAATTTATGCCCTTTGCTGAACTGTCAGGACTTGTCGCTGCATTTTGCTGGACGCTATCCAGCCTGATGGCCCCAGGCCTAATCGCCCGCTTTGGCATCATGCGTTTCAACACCCTGCGGATTACCATTGCCGGCAGCTTATTATTAGTCATTTGCTTATTCGGTCAACGCTTCACAGATGCCCTTTGGGAACACTCTTTCGCCGTTATGCTATCCGGGATACTAGGTATTTTTCTTGGCGACACCTTACTATTTTCTGCGGTACATCGCCTCGGGCCGAGACGGACCGGCGTGCTCTTTGCCACCAATGCGCCTATGTCGATCTTGCTTGGGTGGCTATTCCTTAATGAAACCTTAACCCTCAGCCAGTTATTCGCCTGCGCCCTTGTTTTGATAGGGGTGGTTATTGCGATTTTGTTTGGTAAACGTCAAAGCAGTCACGCCTGGGAAGAGACCAAAGGGAAACTCAGTGTTGGCGTTATGATGGCGTTAGGCGGAGCACTCGGACAAGCCAGTGGCGCATTATTGAGCAAACCTGCGTTACTAGATGGTGCTGACCCGCTAGGAGTATCTGCCCTGCGAGTAGGCACTGGCGCTGTGGCTTTAATATTGGCCTATAGCCTTTACTACCGGCACAAACAAAGTGCCGATAGCCTGACGTTAAGCCAGCTTAAACTCGTAGATTATCTGGGCGTTTGCGCCCTTGCTACCATCGGCATGGTGATAGGTATGAGTGTATTAGTTTGGGGCATTGGCAATGCCAACGTCGGCATAGTCACCACCTTATCGGCGATTGTGCCAGTGCTTATTTTACCTGGTTTGTGGATAACGACTCGTCAAAGACCTGCGTTAGGGGCTTGGGTTGGCGCCTTTTTAGTCGTCATTGGCGCCGCGCTAATTATTCTGCATTAGCTGTGCATGTGCTATCCTTAGGCCACTTTTTTCTGCTGATCTCTGTCTGGCTCTTAACCGCCGCACAGGCCAGCGTTATTTACTCATAGGATAAGTTGATTCAGTTATGGCTCAGTTTGTATATAGCATGAATCGCGTGGGCAAAGTGGTACCGCCCAAACGCGAAATTCTTAAAGATATTTCTCTTTCATTTTTCCCTGGCGCAAAAATCGGTGTCCTTGGCCTAAACGGCTCAGGTAAATCGACTCTATTACGCATTATGGCCGGAGTGGACACCGAATATAACGGTGAAGCACGTCCAATGCCGGGCATTAAAATCGGTTATCTAGAGCAAGAACCTCACCTAGACCCAAGCAAAAATGTCCGTGGTATTGTAGAGGAAGCATTTTCCGATGTGATTGACGCGATGGCACGCTTAGATGCCGTTTACGCTGAATACGCCGAGCCAGATGCAGATTTCGACGCACTAGCGAAAGAGCAAGGCCAGCTAGAAGCGCTTATCGAAGCCAAAGAAGGCCATAACCTTGAGCGAGCCCTCGAAGTCGCGGCCGACGCGCTTCGCCTGCCACCATGGGAAGCCAAAGTTGAGCATCTTTCTGGTGGTGAACGTCGTCGTGTAGCCCTTTGTCGTCTATTGCTCGATAAACCAGACATGATTCTATTGGACGAACCGACGAACCACTTGGATGCTGAATCTGTCGCTTGGTTGGAACGTTTCCTGAAAGATTACCCTGGTACCGTTGTGGCCATTACCCATGACCGTTATTTCCTTGATAACGCAGCGGGATGGATTCTGGAACTTGACCGTGGTCATGGTATCCCGTACGAAGGCAATTACTCTTCCTGGCTGGAGCAAAAAGATGCTCGCCTAGAGCAAGAAGCCAAGCAGCAAGTATCACATAAGAAAGCCATAAAATCCGAGCTTGAATGGGTACGCCAAAACGCTAAAGGTCGTCAGTCCAAATCTAAAGCGCGTTTAGCCCGCTTTGAAGAAATGAACTCTCAAGAATTCCAAGACCGTAACGAAACGAATGAATTGTACATTCCACCAGGACCTCGCCTAGGCTCAAAAGTTATTGAAATTGAAGGGGTTAGCAAAAGTTTTGAGCATAAAATGTTGCTAGAAGACTTCAATATGGTGGTACCACAAGGTGCGATCGTGGGTGTCGTAGGTGGTAACGGTGCCGGTAAGTCGACGCTATTTAAAATGATTGCTGGTACAGAACAACCAGACACTGGATCGGTTACGCTAGGTGAGACGGTACAACTCGCCTACGTTGATCAAATGCGTGAACTGGACGGCGAGAAAACCGTTTGGGAAGAGATTTCCGATGGTCAGGACATGATCACAGTACACAACTATAAAGTACCTTCTCGTGCTTACATTGGTCGCTTTAACTTTAAAGGTTCTGACCAACAGAAATTCGTTAAGCACTTGTCTGGTGGTGAGCGTAACCGTTTACACCTTGCAAAGTTGCTTAAAGAAGGTGGCAACGTATTGCTTCTCGATGAGCCGACCAACGACCTTGATGTCGAAACGTTACGTTCTCTGGAAGATGCTTTGCTTGCTTTCCCAGGGGCTGCGATTGTTATTTCCCACGACCGTTGGTTCCTTGATCGTATCGCGACGCACATTTTAGCTTACGAAGGTGATTCTAAAGCGGTCTTCTTCGAAGGTAACTACGCCGAGTACGAAGCGGATTACAAACAGCGTACTGGTAACGATGCGACACCTACTCGTATTAAATACAAGCGTATCGACGCCTAAGACATTTAGCCCTTAGGCTTTAGAGTTGACGAAAAAAAGCCGCTTTATCAAGCTGATAAAGCGGCTTTTCTATGGGGAGCTAATAGCCTTAAACTTTAAAGCTACCCACTTGGCTGTCTAATTCAGCGTATAAAGTCGTAATGTTTTGCGACTGTTGCTGAATCGCTTCTGAAACAGATTTCACCGAATCCGACTGATCACGTAATGACACCATATTGCGGTTTATATCATTGGCGACAAGAGATTGCTCTTGAGTGGCTTGGGCCGTTTGGGCGGCCATTTCTTGTACCTTACCGAAAGAGACTTTCAGCGCTTCGAATACTTGTGTCACTTGCTCAAAGTTACTCACCGTTGAGTCCGCGTTATCACGGCTATTCTTAATCGCTTTTGAAGACTCACCAACATTAAGTTTAAGCTGATCAATCATAGACTCAATTTCATTAGTACTGTCTTGAGTTCGTGTCGCCAGAGTGCGCACCTCATCGGCCACCACGGCAAAACCCCGACCATATTCCCCAGCACGAGCCGCCTCAATGGCTGCATTAAGCGCTAATAGGTTGGTTTGTTCCGCAATGTTACGAATAACTTCTAACACCGAGGCAATACTTTCTGAACTTTTCTGTAACTCGCCTGAACGACCTAACGCGTTTTCAATATCTTTCACCAGCTCAGCCACTGCTTTCTCGGACTTGCTGACCGCTGCCAAACCTTCTTTGGTAAGATCATTAGAAGTGTTTGCTTCTTGTGCCGTATCACTAGCAACTTGCGCCATTTGCTGATTCGACATATCCATTTCATGACCCGCACTCACAATAGAATCCGAAGCACTTACCAATGCCCCCGTCACCGAAGCTGTTTGGTTTGAGGCACTATTAAGCTGCCCTGTCATTTCACCTAAAGCACTGGATTGCTTACGGATGTTTCCAATAATGTCTCTTAAACGTGCTACAAAGCCATTAAATTCATTAGCCAGATCGCCTAGCTCATCTTTGGTATCGAACTCAATGCGCTGAGTTAGATCTCCGTCACCTTCAGAGATTTCACGAATACGTTGCGCAAGGTAATTAACCTGCTGAGAGAGTATTTTAGGGGTACGGTAACTGAACCAGATGGCAATAATTAAGCCGATCGCAATCACGCTGGAAGCTATGTTAATTTCTTGGGATATGGTGGCATCCACTTCGCTTTTTGAGGTTTCAGAGCGAACCAATACAGCTTCACCTGCTTTGTCCAGAATATCACGCAAGGCATCGAACTTAGCATTGGTATCCGCAAGTAGACTCTGATGATTGCCATTACTCGACGGGCTGCTGACAATCAGATTAGAGGATTCTAGCCATTGATCAAAAGCACTCTCAAAGCCTGAAAAAGAAGCGATTACTTCAGGTTCTTCCTTGAAATAATTCAAAAATAGAGCAAATCTGTCTTTAACTTGCTGAGCATTTTCCAAACGGCTTTCTTCGTTGGCGGCAACGTCACCTTCCCCATCACGTATATGCTGTTCTGCTAACTTGGCTTGATAAAGGTCTCTATCTGCATTCAAAATGGCGGAGGCGGCGTGAAAATATCGACCGGATTGAGCATTTAAGGCCGCATTACTTTGATAAATAATCGTTCCTAAAGAGAGCAAAGCAATGGCGAAAGTAATCGCCATTACTATCACGGGTAGTGAGCTTTTAGAACGAATGGAATTCAAACGCATGGGGATCTCCTAAGATGGTTATATACTGCTATCACCTAAACGGCATCATGCAGTTTAGGGTCAGTAGTTAATCTCTTAAGAATATCTCTCGCCTTACACTAACTCAAAAGTTTTCCACATAATATTACAAATCAATACATAAACTTTTGGAATATTATGATTTAGATCATAATATTCCCGAGGCTCTGAGCAAAATACTCAACGTCCTGAATTTGCATACCCGCCACATTCATACGACCACCATCCACCAAGTAAATTGCGAACTCTGTTCTCAATCGCTCCACTTGGGCAGGGTCTATTCCTAATACCGAAAACATCCCCTTATGATCCGCAATAAAATCGAAATGATGGCTATTAGTACTGATTTGTAATGACTGCACCAAGGCTTTACGAACACCTTGAATGCGCCCGCGCATTTGACTCACCTCAGCTAACCACTGGGCCTTTAGTTCGGCATCTTCCAAAATAGTACGCACAATGGCGGCCCCATGATCGGGTGGCATCGTATAGGTGCTGCGAGCACACTCTAAAATTCGACTCTTCACGCATTCACTTTGAGACAAAGTTGGCGCAGCAATCACCGCCAATCCGGTTCTTTCTCGATACAAGCCAAAGTTTTTAGAGCAGGAGCTGGCCATCAAATAAGATGGCACTCGCTCAGCTAAATAACGTAATCCAGCGGCATCTTGATCCATGCCCTCGCCAAAGCCTTGGTAAGCAATATCAATAAAGGGTAAGAAGCCTTGCTGTATAGCCATCTCCGTCACCGCCTGCCAAGCTTCCATACTCATATCTGCGCCTGTGGGGTTATGACAACAAGCGTGCAGTAACACCACATCATTTTTTCCGCGTTGGCTCAACGTCGCCAGCATAGCCGACTCATTCACGGCCTTGCTGTCATGGTCAAAGTAAGGGAAATAGGCAACGGACAAGCCCGCGGTTTTCATGATGGGCGCATGATTTGCGTAACTTAAATCACTCAACCAGACAGTGGCGTCTGGATTGGCTAACTTGATCACGTCGGCCAATAAACGTAGCGCACCACTGGCGCCTGGGGTTTGCACCGCAACCGTACGGGACTTGCTACTGTTATCAGCCAGTAAAAAATCCGTCATGGCATGATTGAAGCGCTCACAGCCCGCCAACCCGACATAAGCTTTAGAATCTTGAGCCGCTAACAAACGCTGTTCGGCTATTTTCACGGTCGTCAAAACAGGGGTTACACCATGGTCATTACGGTATACACCAATGCCCAAGTCGAGCTTATGGGCGCGCTTATCTTGTTGGCAAGCCAACGTTTGGGACAAAATTGGGTCTTTGGCGGCAGGAAGTAGCTGCTCAAACATAATAGGAATCCTTGAAAAAAATAAAAATCATCGCCACGAACGAATCATACCACTGGCTAAAACCACACCGGTACCTACAAATAGCAAACCACACATTGCCCCCATGCTAATACTTTCTTGCAGTAGAGGAATAGCAATCAATGAAGCGAGTACCGGCGTTAAAGCCCCCATGGCAGCCGTCCGCTCCGCACCAAGCGAGTTAATCGCATAACCATAACTGAACCCTGTCAACAGCCCGACAAGCATTGCCTGCACGAAAAATTGCCAAGCTAACTCACTACCACTTACGAGGCTCATGCCAGACGAAACCAAACCAAGTGATAACATAAGCAATAGTAGCAATGTAGACACCAAGCCAAGCAGGCCTGTTGCCGCTAATGGGCGCAAGCCCGCAACCCTTAAACAAATCGTGTACACAGCCCAAAAGAAGCTTGCTCCAATAAAGAGTAAATCCCCTTTCCAAACATCTCCAGATAGGGACCACAGGGAAACCACTAATAGCGTCACCACGCCCAGCAAGATGGCGAAAAGGCCGAATAATCGAATGGGGCTTATGGGCTCTTTAAACACTAACACAGCAATAGCAGTGACAAATAAAGGAAAAGTGCCTGGGATCAGCAGCCCCGCATGGGAGACCGGAGCGTATTGCATGCCGGCCGAACTTAAAAAGAAGAACGGCACCCCTGCTCCTGCGACAATGCCCAGTAAAGTCCACTTAGGCACGGCAAACAAAGCCTGTCGAGATTGATACACGAAGGGTAGCAACGCCATGCCGGGGATTGCGTAACGCATAATCGCTAAGTCAAACGTTGTTAAGGCGGATTGGGTTCCCAACTTAACGCTTACCAACCAAGTTGCCCAAATACATACTGTAATAAATGCGGCCCCTAAACCTAAATATAAAGCCGGCCCAGAGGCAATTAAACGATAAGCAGGTATCTCAGTATGGTCCATGACATCACTCGTGCTTGCCCGAGACATAAGGTCTCTCCTATCAAAATGGCGAAACGCTATTATGAGCAAAATGTTCCGAGCATGTCCTTGCTAATTACCCATGATATAGGCTAACTTTTAGCAACAAAACACTAATAATTGACGCCAAACTTAGCAAGGATGCCAATATCATGCCTGAAAAAACGGACCACCAAATTCTTCAGCTACTACAGAGTAATGGCCGCTTAAGTAATGTGGAACTTGCGGAGCACATACACCTCTCAGCTTCCCCTTGCTTGCGACGGGTGAAACAGCTGGAAGCTCAAGGCTATATAAAGGGATACCGAGCAACCCTTGATCGCAAAAAAGTAGGCTTGTCGATGACGGTTTTCATTGAAGTAAGGCTCAATAGTCACACCAGAGATGCCAGCGAAGCCTTTGAAACCAGCGTGGTTAATTTGCCAAATGTGATCAGCGCGTACCTGGTCTCCGGCTATGCGGACTATCGCTTAGAAGTGGTCAGCCAAGATCTGGCAGACTATGAAGAAATTTTAAAGTCGGTGCAAAACCTACCCTTCGTCAAAGACATTCACAGTAACTTTGCTATTCGTGCTATTAAGAGTGACGCCCCTTTACCGATTGAAAAGTAGAGTTCACTCAGGTCACCCTATATGTATGATACGCCACGAATAGCTTATAGTATGAACACACTTTTTAACTAGCGTAAGGCAATTAATGGCTTTTCCTTCCCTGCGTGGCAAATTGGCATTGGCGGCATATTTAGAACAGCACAGTGATTTTCGCTTGGCCACTGGCGGCTCTTCCTTGTCTCAAGCCCTTAAACAATTAGACAGTCCGCCGCATCAATACGAACAAGAGTTTGTCCGAGCCCACAAGCTGTTTCAGCGGTGTGTTGTGGGGCTATTTTTGCTGTGCGCTCTGCTTGGTGCCATGGCCGTACCCTCTGCTTTATTGGGTCCTCAAAATCAGCAAGTGAATATTTTCTGGCTGCTGCTCATTTTACTGGGCATGCATGGTCTCAATTTACTCTTGTGGTGTGTTTCTTTACTCATAAGTCCATTCCGCAATACTCCACCGAACAGCTTTCTCCTCAGTATTTTGGTCTTTGTGAATAATAAATTGGCCCCCTTGTTAAAGCTTAGCCCTCATGTGTCTGCAGCCTACTTACAATGGCAATGTCACCCTTACAGCAACAAATGGCTGCTAGGTGTTTTGTCTCATTCTGGTTGGGGGCTCTATCTGCTCGCTGGGTGGCTTATGTCTGTTTTGCTTTTACTTACCAACCAAGTCACCTTTGTTTGGGAAACGACCCTATTAGATGAGCAAGCGTTTCTGACAATAACCGAGCTAATCAGTTGGCTTCCCGAACAATTAGGCATAGCAGTTCCAAACCAGCTCGACATATTAGCCAGTCCTGTAGAGGTTAGTTATCAGACCGAACAAACTCGCCAACATTGGGCCAATTTGTTACTCGCAAGCTTGCTGCTTTATGGGGTATTACCCAGAGTATTGGGCGCGGTGATTAGCCTGATGATGCTGCGCATTAAGCGCTATTACCTGCCGCTTAGCAGCCATGAGCAGGCCTTACAAAAACGCTTCCAGTCCACACAATACACCAGTGATATTGTCGATGCCGATCATTCAACAGCAGACGATTATAAAGCAGAACCTGCAACCACCAGCCCGTTACCCAAGCAAGCGTTACTTGGCTGCTGGGGTTTATATGAATGGATGGATACCCAACCCAAGGCACTGGCGTCAGCACAATCCGTAACCATTTTAAACGATAGGCAAGCCCAACAAAGGTTTTTGGCACAGCAGGACCTTGCTACGGTATATCTATTAGTTAATCCCCAGACTAGCCCAGATCGAGGCACTCAAAGGTTCATCACCCAAATTAAGCAAGCCTGCCCTGACCTTGCGTTGGTCATTTACCATGAAGCGCCCCAAGACTATCGTCAAGATTGGCAGCAACTGGCAACACAAGCAGGCATTCGTCTTTATTTGATGACCACGGAGGGGACAATATGAGCTTATCCTTATTGGTAGTTGGCCATGCCAACACAGGCAAAACCTCATTAATTCGAACCCTATTGCGTCGTCACGATTTTGGTACGGTCAGCCCTAAAGCAGGGGCCACACGTCATATTGAAAGAGTACAGATTGAAATATCTGCGGGGCAATTTCTCACTTTAACCGACACCCCAGGTTTTGAAGACTCCATGGCCTTATGGGAGATACGCCAGAGTGAAGAGTTTCAATCCTTGCAAGGCGCCCAATGGCTCACGGCATTTTGTGACAGCCCCTATGCTCAACAGGCGTTTGAACAAGAAGCCAAAGCCCTCAAGCAGCTAGTGTCCTGCGATATTATTCTGTATGTGATAGATGTGCGCCAAGCCCCTTTAGGCAAATATTTGGACGAGCTATCAATCTTAGCCACTGCCAGTAAGCCCATCATTCCCATCTTAAATTTCAGTGCCCATAGCAGCCCACACTATGATAGTTGGAAGCAGATTCTGGCTCAGCGCCATTTACATGCGTTTGTAAAATATGACTCGGTGGCGTTCTATTTTGAAGATGAAAAACGCTTATATCAAAGCTTACAAAGTCTAGTGCCAGATCAATACGACACCATTGAAAAACTCATCAAACATAGAGAAGAAGCGGCACAACAACGCTTGCAGCTCGCTCTAGGTCAGCTCACGGAAAGCCTCATCAAACTGGCTAGCTGGCGTCTTGAGTGCAATGCTTATCCGCCTAAAGCTGAAGATGCCAAGCAATTTGAAACCACTGTTCGAGCGATGGAAAGCCAGTTACTCAACAACCTGCTGGCCTTATATGAGTTTCGCCATGAAGATTTACAAACAACCCCCATGCCGATTCAAAACGGCCATTGGCAACAAGATATTTTTGCTAAAGAAACACTAAAAGAATGGGGCATTGAAGCGGGCACAAGTGCGATGACGGGAGCTGCCATTGGCGCGAGCATAGATGTACTTTCAGCCGGACTTTCTCTTGGCACAGCCACAACATTAGGCGCGATTATTGGAGCCGGCTGGAAAACGGGACAACACTATAAAGACACCCTAAAAAGCAAGCTCACCAATCAGCACTTTTTAACCGCTGACACGGCCACTCTCACCTTGTTTACCCTAAGAGCACTCACACTCACGAGTCATCTGGATCAACGGGGACACGCCACCCAACAAGCCTTTATTCTAAACAATAAAGAGAGCGAAAACTCACATAAAAAACTCACCAAAGACCTGAGTCCATTATGGAAACAAGCCCAGCAACACCCCGCTTGGTTCCATCAAGTGCTACCAGAAACACACCCACTAAAAGAAGCCATTAATGCCCTCTTGAAGCATCATCTTAAAGAGTTAACTTGAGGGTTCTAAATTGTCTAGGAAGGAGTCTGTTTCAGTTCTTTATCAAGACGCGCTTTGGCTTGATGCATTTGGGTTTGGCACTCTTCAAGCAGTGCTTGAACGTCCCCTTCTGTGAACTTGGTGGTATCAATGGGAGCGAGGATCTCAACAATCACCTTACCGTTTGACCAACGATTCAAGTGGACTTGCTTGTGGGTGTTACTGCACACCACAGGTATCACTGGAACGCCCGCTTGGATGGCCGCATGAAAAGCTCCACGTTTAAAAGGCAACCAGCCGCGTCCTCGGCTACGGGTACCTTCTGGAAACATCCAAATAGATAAACCTGTCTTCTTCATTCCAGCCACTACTTGATCAATGGTAGCAATGGCCTTCACTCGGTTGTTACGGTTTATCAGAATGTTACCGCTGGCCCAATACAGCTGACCAAAAAAAGGTATCCATTTAAGACTGCTCTTACCAACTGTGACCACACCTTGAGGCACCACGGCGGCTAAAGTGAAGAGATCGAAATTATTTTGATGGTTGGCCACATACACAGCTTGCGGCACAGTTTTGGCAATGTCGTTCGCCCGGCCTTCAACCGACAAGCCAAACAAACGGCTGACTTGATGGAAAACCTTACCAATATAATAAACGCGATTTTTAGAACCCAATATGCAAAGGCATAAAAGGATGCCCAGAAGGGTCACAAAAATAATAAGAACAAGCAGGGCCAGCGCTCTGAGTAGTACAAGCATAACAACCATTCACCCTTGTATTTCAATTCATCTAGATTTTAGTTTGACCAGTAAGTATCTTGCCAATAATCAACTTGGTCCGGCGCCAAAAAGCTCCAAGCCACGAATCGACTTACTTTATGGCCTTGCGCCATCTCAATCGTTCGTACTTGTTTGGCTCCAACTGCCGATAGTTGTTTGTAAATCAGCTCTAAGTTCTCTTGTCTTGCCACCAAAGAGGTAAACCAGAAACAGCGCTCACCAAACGCGACACTTTCTTTCACCATGCGGCCAATAAAGCCTGCTTCGCCGCCTTCACACCATAACTCCGACTGAGTACCGCCGAAATTGAGTTTGTTAGCAGAGGCATTAGGTTTGTCTTTCAAACCACGCCATTTACGCTGATTTTCACCTTTCATAACCGCTTCACTGGTATGGAAAGGCGGGTTACAAAGGGTTAGGTCAAAACGTTCACTGTCCTGCCAAACACCTTTAAACACTTGATTTTGCTCAACTTGCAAGCGAACGTTCACGTTCCCTTTTAGGCAAGAATTGGACTTTATAATGGCTTCACTGGTGGCAATAGCGATAGGATTGATATCGGCTCCGACAAATTGCCAACCATATTCTTGATGACCAATAATAGGGTAAACACAGTTGGCTCCGACCCCTACATCTAAGACACGAACACCTTTGCCTCTCGGAATAACCCCTTGATTGCTTGCTGCCAAAAGGTCGGCCAGATAATGAATATAATCTGCTCGTCCTGGTATAGGTGGGCACAAATAGCCCGCAGGGATATCCCAAAAAGACACCCCATAGAAATGATTCAGCAAGGCTCTATTAAGAACTTTAACGGCATCTGGATTAGAGAAATCCACCGACTCATTACCGTATTTATTGAGTTCTATGTAGTCAGAAAGTTCCGGGCAAGAGTCCGCTAACAAAGCAAAGTTATAACGCGCACGATGAGGGTTACGATCGTGTAGCTCTAGCTTATTATTACGCTTACCTTTAGGGTGTTTAGTTTTCGATACCACGACTTTGCCATCAGTAATTCTAAAGCTTGAGTATACCTGATTTCCGACTTACTTGGAGTGTCAGCATAAGAGAGTAAGAGCACGATAAAAAAGATGGTTTGGGATCCAGCCTAGTCACGGTATCTTGGGGTTATAGCCAAGCAAAAAACGGATAGATTGAAAGGCCTAAAATCAACACGATAGCCAACAGAGTAAAACAAGACTCCGCTGGGTTTTCCCGTGCATGCTGCACATAGCCTATTAGCCACTGCCCTAGGGTTGGGGCTTGCATATGCTTAGCACGCTGTTGCTGATCTTCATGAATCAGCGCCCGAGCTTGTCTCGCCTGCTCTTTGTCTTTTACCCAAATACCCGCTAATGACACTTGCCAACGGCCAGCACTGGTTTCATAAAAAGCAATATCATGGTCACTTAATAACTGACGAATGTCATCTGCTTCATCATCTGGCACATATTTTAATCGAAAGACGAGAGTCGCCATAGAATGACCTTAATTTACAACAGGAAAGAAAATACATTAGTTAATGGGGCGTAGGATAAAAGATGGTCTAATGAAACTCAATATTAAGATGAAAGTACAAACTCCACAGTACCCGCTTCATATCCTTCTATCCAAGCTAGGATTCTCTGCTCATCCAATGGCCGTGAGAAGTAATAACCCTGAACTTTTCCCACACCTAAAGAAGCAATGACTGCTAGTTGATCTTCCCGCTCAACCCCTTCAGCGACCAATCCCATATTGAGGTCTTTCGCCGTTTGAATAACAGAGACCAATATTTGTTGGGCATACTGATCATCACCCAAACTGGCGATAAATACTTGGTCTAGCTTTAAAGTGTCATAAGGGAAACGGCTGAAAAAATCCAACCCTGAATAGCTCGTCCCAATATCATCAACTGACAGATGAATGCCTAATGCTTTGATGGCACCTAAACGCTCTACCATAGTGTTCATTTCGTTATCAGATATAATACTGTTTTCAGTAACCTCAAGACCTAACTTACCTATAAGTTCTGGGTATTCCTTAAGTATATGTTCTAATTCGAATAAGAAATTTTCATGTAGTAAAGTATGACGATCCACATTAACGGACGTCCGAATATTCTGTAAAGAGGTAGAATGCTGTCGGTACAATTCACCTACTTTACGAACCACAATCCAGGTCAATTGATCCATCAAGCCTAATCGCTCACTTAGTTCAATAATTTTCAATGCAGGCACAGAGCCATGATAAGGAGAGTCCCACCGAATGAGAGCCTCCATTTCATAAACCTCATGTGAATTCAGAGTAATAATAGGCTGATAGTGCACCGCTAATTGACCGTTTTTAATCGCTTTCTTTAAGCTAAAGGCCAAAGAACAGCGGTACTGCTCAACCAGTAAATGCCCCCCCCGTAACAGAAGGGTTAAAGCGAGCCAAGAGCCTAAAATCCAGCCAAACAGACCATACATGTATTTCCAATAAGTCGTTTTTGGCAACACAATATCGAGGGTCAAAGACCAATCTACAAAATCTATCTGTTTATTAGCTAGGACGTTTAGTTGGCTAAAATCTTTATGTGAAGAACTGAGTTTTTCCCCCACCTTTAATTGATAGGGAAAATCTTCAGTCAGCCACCAAGCGACTTCTTCCGTTAGATCCTCTGGTGACACCAAGGCATTTGCTCCAATACCTTTGTCGCCCACATAAAAAGCAAAAACTGTTGGCTCGCCTAAATTTTTGGAACGCACAAGCGATACGGTTATATTTTTAGGGTTGGCTTCAATTTCTTCGATGATAGAGTTGAAAATGTAAAAGTCCGTTGGACCATCCGATGTACAGTAAACCTTATAATTTTCATCAAACAGACCATAGCCCTTTATCAGTGAGGAGTAGAAAGTTGCCCGTTGTAAATGCTTTATATGAGCATCACTACAAACTACATTGGCTTCGTCTACCACGTTTTTCAACTCGCTAAAAATAGTCTGCATTTTTTTCTGCAAAGCTGTGCTAGCGTAGGAACTTCTTTCTTCGAATTCGGACGTTAAGTGAAGATGAAGGGCAGTGGGAAATATCAGTAAACATACAAGCAACGCTATACTGGCATAAATCGACAGCCATTTCCCATTAATAGGTGTCCAGGCAAAAACGTTTTTCAACATACCCTTCTCCTTGTATTGGTTGATAACTGATATCATGCGACAGCGCTTGTAACGAAGTGCTATGTTTTAACTAGCATACTTACATATAACGACAATAACACCAATATTTTTTTCTCTATTTTGTTTTAATAAACTAACTAGTACTAATTAAATTATCATTCAAAAACATATACTTATATTAATTTATCTGATTTTATGACGGTTAAAACATTAGTACTTATTCTTTTGTAATCACAATTGTTAAATACCCCACTTCAAAGCCAAATTTTGTCATCACAGACTCATTTATTACCGTTTTTTCATTCACAAGATACATGCGGTCATCCACGTTTATCTGCACCACATCGCCGTCATAGGGCACCAATAGTTCATAATTCATGAATAACGCATTACCTGACATACTCACTTCTCCTGCACCGACCACATCATTTGCCTTAGCGATATAGCCTCCCGCTCCAGTTGGTGTGAGTGTCCAAACTCTCTCTTGTTCTTCACCATCATCAAATAAAAAGGTTTCTTCAAGTCGGCCAACGCCTGATTGCCAATGACCAAGTAAGTCGGCATTAAAATAACGAATTACCTCCCCTTGGCGATTTTTCAAAATGCCGTGGGCGGTTAACTTACCCGAAAAGAAATTCTCTAACAAAAATTTAGGCTGATTCTTCTCATACACAGATATGTCTGGACTCGAACAGCCAAGTAAACTGGCTACGAATATGATCATCAAAATAAAGCGACTTTTCTTCATTTTATTTTCCTGTCCGATTTATAAGTATTGATAATGGATATCGGCGGTGTGGTACTTACCACTCTCATCACAGATGTTAGAACGGCCGGTAAAACGAATAAGTTGTTGTTCCGAGTTATAGGCCACGATAATAGGCGACACTGCTAATTTCACCAGCCAAGAACGAGGCGATAAGCTAAAACAAGTGGCGCCAAGGGCTGTGTCTTCGAGACAGTCTGTTTGCTTAAAACGAAACCTAAATGTGCGCAGTTCAGTTGGTGCTAAAAAGTCCACATCAACCGCTTCTCCAAGAGTAAGTGCTTGCCAGCGCTGTTTAATCACGCCGTCAAAGCCAGCATCAATCACCATGGCAGAATTGGCTCCTAGTTGCTTTTGCTGCTGAGGGGATTTTCGATCTTGTTGATAAGTTACTTCAAAGCCAACTTCTAAGGGTTGTACTGAGATTTTCTCTCCAAGACGATCGTTTGTTTGCTGAAAACTCGGTGTAATACTGGACTCAGAGAAATCTATGGTTTTCGTTGCAAATACTTGTCCCTTGGGGTCCTTATAGACAATGCCATAGTTATGTGATGTTTTAGCTTGATGATGCTCCGTGTAGAGCAATGCTTTGGTTTTGACATCGTAGGCAGAGCCAATCACTTGCTCAGCGCTTGTCGCATTGGATAACTCTGTGTCGGCCATGACGAGTAATGAAGCCAACGTCATGCTAACAGCGGTTACAAACTTCATCATTTTATAGACACCTTATTATCAAACAGGGCTAATTTTTCACAGGCAAATATTCCTGCAGGAATTAACAGCATCCAAATGCATGCGATAATTAAGCCTGTTTGCCAAACAGAACCTGATACATTTATTTCGCTCATCTGAGCCCCAAGCAGATAACTCCACACCGGCCCAACAAACCCCATAATGGCCGCCCAAAAGTACTTACCTCGCAACCAACTGAGACTATGAGAAAACAAACTGGCGACTCCCGCCCACAGGCACAACAACCACAAAGGGGGGAAAACAAGCACATCTAACTCAGCCCCTTCCTGCTGTAATATTCCTAGGCTCAGTAAACCGCCATCGATTAAGATGCCCGATAATACAAAGATAATAATCAGCCCCCACTCCTGAGCTTGGCGTAAAAACAACCAGCGATGCAGGAGAAAGTAACCAAAGGAGGCCGTCAAAGCCGCTGTATTCCCTCCTAATACACAGACAAACCAAAGTATTTGAAATAAGCCTGCATTAAGAAATACCTTCATTTCGGCGATTAACTCAAAGACAAGCGGTGCTGAGGTTTGGCAAAGACAAATTGACCCGTACTGATGGCTCGCTCTTTGAAGCCCCCTTCGCAGTAAGCTAAATAGAAATCCCACATACGACAAAAGATCTCATCAAAGCCCATATCATTAACCTCTCGACGAGCCGCATGAAAACGACTACGCCAATCCGCTAAGGTTTTTGCGTAATGCTCTGTGATGTCCTCTAGAGCAATGATCTGCATATCGGTTTTATGAGCAATTTTGTCGGCGATGACTTGATTGGAAGGCAAGCAGCCGCCGGGGAAAATATAACGCTGAATGAAGTCCACCGAGCGGCGGGCATAATCGTATCTTTGATCCGCAATGGTAATGGCTTGAATCACCATGACACCATGAGGTTTTAGGAGCGCGCTACATTGGGAGAAGTAGCTATCGTAAAACTCATGGCCCACCGCTTCGATCATTTCAATGGACACTAATTTATCGTACTGACCCTTTAGGTCACGGTAGTCCTCCAGTAGCAGGGTGATTTTGTCCGACAAGCCTTCTCGTTCGACCTGTTGTTTGGCGTAGTCATATTGCTCTTGAGAGATGGTGGTGGTGGTCACTTTACAGCCATAATGTTTGGCCGCATGGATAGCCATCCCCCCCCACCCGGTGCCGATTTCCAACAAATGATCCTGCTCGGTAAGCTGTAATTTACGACAAATTTGCTCCAGTTTATTCACCGAAGCTTGCTCTAGACTAGCCTCTTGATTTGGGTACATGGCCGCTGAATACATCATGGTTGGATCAAGAAATAGTGAAAAGAAATCATTACCTAGATCATAGTGGGCCGCGATATTGTCTTTTGAGCCTTGTTTACTATTGGCATTCATTTTGTGCAGCAGTTTCGTCCCTAGTCTTTGCCAAATAGGACGCTTGGCATCCATTTTATTGATCAAATCTAGATTAGCCACCATTAAACGAATAACGGCCACAATATCAGGAGACGTCCAGCCGCCTTTCATATAGGACTCTCCGGCTCCTATACTGCTATTAAGAAAAATATCCTTATAGGTACTGGTGTGGGAAATCTGTATGTGTGCCACATAACGTGCAGTACTCAGACTCTCGCCGAATTGATAAGTTTGACCATTTTCTTCCAGTGTCAAATGCCCTACTTGCAACTTTTTTAACATCGCTAACACGGCTTTTTTTGCCAGCCGATCAAACCAAGACCCCGAAGTCTCCAAACGCATTTTACTTTTATTCATACTGATAGAATTCATAATGGTTATGCTCCTTAATGGTCTAAAAGTTAAGACTTAGTCGCCTTAGATGAATGGACCGGATGTGAGTAAAAAGGGACTTTCTTCAGCCAAAGTTTTAAGGCTTGCCAATAAATACCGACCAACACCTGCAAGGTCATTAGTGGGTAACTAAACAAAACTTTGGCCATAGATTTAGACGTAATGGCTTCATGCCGTAGCGACAAAGTGGCATCAAATACGGTTTTGGTCGGTTCATTTATCACTTTATTTTGCATATGTACGGCGATTTTTTTCCCTGGGACATTGCTGCGCCAGTCATAAAAATGGTCCATAGGATGGAAGGGAGAGACGTGCATGGTTTTGTCAAAGCGAATACGTTGGGTGCGGTATTGTTCATCACACTTCAATACATAAGCGACTTTTTCCCGCCATGGGGTATTCGTCACTTCCAGTAACATGGCTTGTAAGGTTTGATCTTCATCGAAACAGTAATAAATCGTGATGGGGTTAATAATGAAGCCAAAATAACGACAGTTGGTAAGCATTCTTACAGGGCCAGTTAGCTCACTGCCTAGTTGCGTATTCACTTCGGCCAATACAGCTTGCTTGAGATTCACTTTGTTATCACCAAAATAATCTTCACGGCGAAAGCGTGCCAATGACCAAGGGTTTAGAGACCACCAAGGGCTCATTCCCATGATTTGATCAAGCTCGTCTAGGTCTAGGTACATCATAAAAACACGATAACGAAAGCCATGACGACGAGGTGTAAAGCGGCGATGACGAACGTAACCCGAATAAATACCACTGTGTAGCGAAGCACTCATATCTTTAGGCACTACCATGTCACTCCCAAGCCCTCAGCGACTCGAGCACCACTCCAGCAGCCATCTTCATGGAAACCATTGCGCCAATAAGCACCACAGAACCAGGTGTTATTCACACCATTAATTTCTGCCCAACGTTCTTGGGCGTTACTGCCAGCCAAGGTAAATGTCGGGTGGCTATAGTTGAAACGTGCCAGCACTTTTGTTGGGTCAATTAACTCACTTTTATTCAGCGTTACCACATAAGTGATATCGGTTTCTAAATGCTGCAAGATATTCATGTTATAGCTGAGGGTAGCGGGCACATTTTGATCGTGCCCTAGATGATAATTCCAGCTCGACCAAGCCAGTTTTGCCTTGGGCAGTAAGCCTGTATCCGTGTGCAAAACCACTTCATTGTTACGATAGGGAATAGCAGACAGTATTTGCTGTTCAGTTGGGCTCGCATCATCGAGTAGAGCTAACGCCTGATCGCTATGGCAGGCAAAGATCACTTGGTCAAAATCAATTACATCGCCATCCGCAAAGAAAACGCTCACTTTAGTATCATGGCGTTGTACTTTTTCAATGCGGGTATTCAATTGAATTTTGTCGGCAAAAGAGGCCGTAAGGGGTTTTAAATAGGCGGAAGAACCGCCGTCAATCACTCGCCACTGAGGGCGATCATTGACGCTTAATAAACCATGATTTTTAAAGAAACGTACAAAGAACACGAGGGGGAACTTCAGCATTTCATCTAAGGTTGAAGACCAGATGGCACTGCCCATAGGAATCAAATAATGCCGTGCAAACTTTTCCCCATAGCCTTTTTGATCAAGATACTCCCCAAGCGTTAGTGACTCATCTAATCCGCCACTTTCAAGATCCACAACAGACTCTTTATTAAAGCGCATAATGTCTTTCAGCATGGACCAAAAAGAAAAGCTTAAAAGGTTACTACGCTGGGCAAACAAAGTATTAAGATTATTCCCTCCGTACTCCAAGCCAGTATTTTCGCAGCTGACACTGAAACTCATTTCTGTGGCGGAGGACGTAACCCCTATTTCATTCATTAGGCGAATAAAGGTTGGGTAGGTCCAATCATTAAAGACAATAAAACCCGTATCAATGGCACGCTGCCCATCGCCTTCAGGAACATTAACGGTAGCAGTATGACCACCAATGCGGTCGGCCGACTCAAATACACTGATGTCATGATGAGGGTTCAATAAATACGCAGAGGTTAGTCCTGAAATCCCTGTGCCAATAATCGCAATCTTCATACTTTTCTTCCTAGCGTCTCTTCTACTTTGAGAGCTTTAAACGGTCTAAATGATTAATGTGTTGGATGTGCCTGAGGTGACAGTATACGCAGCCACAACTTAGGGAAATGCCTACCACACCAAAGTAAAACCGATAAACGTTTCGGGAAAGCATACTCATACTTCCTGTTTCGTATACCTCTCATTATTCGTGAAGCTGCCTTCTCTGATGACTCAATAAATGGCATAGGAAAAGTGTTTTTCTGTGTCAGCGGGGTATCAACAAAACCAGGCAGAATGCAGGTCACATCGATGTTGAATGGTTTTAAATCAATGCGTAATGAGGATAGGAAATAACGCATGGCGGCTTTGCTGGCGCCATAGGCTTGTGCTTGTGGAAACGCAGCTTGGACAGATTGCGAGCTGATACCCACTAAATGAGGAGCTGTTGCTTTTTTTAATAAAGGTAAGCTCACTTGCACACTGTTAATCATACCAATGAAGTTGACCGCCATGACCCGTTCCATCATTTGCCAATCAGGCTGTTGACTGGACACTTCAAAATATTCACATGTGCCCGCATTAAGAATCACACAATCCAGGTGATCCGTCAGTTCATATAATCTCTCTCTAACCGTGCCTATCTGTTCTTGGTTGGACACGTCAAACTCAACAAAACTCAACTGTTCATGTGTTTTTAACAATGGCGTAAGCTCACCTTGATGACGGGCACTGGCAATGACTTTATGCCCCAGCGATAGATAATTTTTTGTTAGTGCCAAGCCAATGCCTGAACTTGCTCCGGTAATCCAAATCACTTGCGCTGTGGTGTGTGTCATTGAGTCATCCATTAGCTAGTCGCCATACGTTTTTTCAGTATTTTGGTCATATGCCCTAAAAATGGCACATGTTCGTAAAGCATTTGTCCCAGATCATAAACATCTTCATGGAAGTAAATACGCTCATGGAACTGCACCTGTGTCATACCTCGAACACTGATAGCTTTTGACCCCAATTTAGGATGCGTGAAATGCATGTTCCATTTTATGTAAGCACTGTCTTCACTCACCAGCTGATCCAAAAACTCGAAGCGACCGCTTTCTACGTTAACGCACATGTCACTTAAATAAGCATGTAACTTATCGGTACCACGAATTTCATGTACAGGGTCTTTGAATAAAGCATTATCAGCATAGATTTCATTAATACGATGCAGAGGAGGGTTTTTCACATCCTGATAAAATGCTTTGAAAGCTTCTATTAATAAATGCTGCGGTGTTTCTTCTTGGCCAGTCATGGTGATGCTTCCTGTTTGAACATTAGGTGCCATAATTTATTAAACGTAACAAACCGCGCTATGGATCACCGGAATAATATTTTTCTGAGATTTTTTATTTTGATTGAGTGATCTAAGTTGCGACACCAGCCGTATACTAGGTAATACTTGAGATAAATATTCTGAGGACATCCTTCATGGAGCAAGCGACAAAGGTCACCAGCGAGCACAGTCTTTTGCAAGACATGTCTGCGGTTGCTCAACATCAAAGTCAGGAAGCGCTCGGACGTTTGTTTGACCATTATGCCCCAAAGATACGGCTGTTCTGTCTTGCAGCTCAACCCGGAGCAAACTTAATGGCTGACGACATCGCCCAAGAAGTAATGATACGTGTTTGGCAAAAAGCACATTTATTCAAACCCGAAGCCGCTTCCTTGAATACTTGGATATTCACCTTGGCGAGGAATGCCAGAATTGATTACTTGAGAAAAAACAGCCGTCATCAGTCCGATATTGATCCAGAGTATTTATGGCGTAATGTCATCGACGATAAAGCAGATCCGTTTAAAGACGCCCAACATCACCGGAATAAGACTCAAATTGAACAAGGTTTAGAGCAACTACCCAGTGAACAAAGACAGGTGTTATACAAGGTCTATTTAGAGGGTAAAACCCACAAAGAAGCCGCAGAGGATTTAGCACTGCCCTTGGGGACGATTAAGTCTCGAGTGCGCCTCGCCTTAAACAAACTCTCTATTTATATTAAGAGGTAGCCCAGATGCTTACTCATCACCCTTCAATAGAAATGCTGACGGACTACGCCGCAGGTTCACTCACACTGCCTCATGCTATGTGTATTGCTACGCATGTTGAGCTTTGCCCAGATTGCCAACAACAGGTAAACAAGCTTGAATTACTCGGTGGGCAGCTTCTAACAGATGAAAAGCAAGAGCAGCGTAGCCTAGAAGGCTTAAAGAATGCCTTGTTTGCGCGCTTGCAAGAAGTACCTGAGAAGGCTCCAATGACTGTAGGAAAAAACATCCAGACAACCTCTCAGCAAGCTCAACATACGAATAACTTAGGCTATAGAGTTCCCCGTAGCTTGAAGCAGTTTGTCACCCAAGCCTATGATGATTTAACTTGGATGCGCTTATCTCCATCCTTTAAAATTGCCACGCTTCACAATGAAAAAGGTGGACCACAAATTTCTCTGACACGAGTGAAAGCGGGCGCACACATGCCCACCCATACTCACACGGGTGATGAGATAACGTTAGTCTTAGAGGGTGCCTTCTCGGATGAGTCTGGTATGTATCGAAAAGGCGATTTTGTCTGTCGTGATGCCAGCCATAAGCACAAGCCTATTGTGACTAAGGACGCGGAATGCATTTGTCTCACCGTCCTAGATGCGCCGATAGAATTTACTGGCTGGTTTACTCGCTTGCTGAACCCTTTGATCCGACGCCATCACCCCTTGTCTTCTTAAGGTAAGAGAGCTGTTGTCAGAATTTCAAGATGGGCGCACGATTGCAGACGTTCCCTTATAACAAGCATAGTTTGTCTAATTATGGTATAGTCCTTGCTCAATCAACTCATTGAGTATAACAACAAGGACTTTTTACCATGGCCACTAAGAAGAAACAGCCTGCCGCTTCGGAAACCTCGGAATCCATCGAAAAACAAATGCAAGAGTTCCTTGCTCGCGGTGGCCAAATCGACAAAATTGATACAGGTGTTAGCGGCCAATCTCAACTGACAGGGTCTCGTCATATCTCTCTTGGTAATAGCAAAACCAAAAGTCAGTAGTTACTGTGTATGAAATAGTCACAAGAATGCCAGTGTAGATAACTCGTTATCCATTGGCATTTTCTTTTTCTAGGGCATGAGCCAAGCCAATAATAATAGCTTGAGCCAAGCACATAGATGACGATAAGCCCCGGAAAGATTGTACCTGCGCGTCTCTTACCACAAAATTGACCTTCGCCATTGAGGCTAAAGGGTTACTATGGCTGTCACTCAACACAATCAAAGGCACGCCTTTCTGTGCCGCTAGATTAGCGACGTTTAAGGTTTCTTCTCCGTAGGGCGCAAAGCTCACGACGATTAACACATCATTCTTATCAAGTGCGGCAGCCTGTTCTTCAAACATCCCGGCGATACCATCGATTAAATACGCTTTTCGCTCAATGTGGCGCAATCCATAAGCAAAATAACTGGCCACTGAGAAAGCACGCCTTACGCCGACAATATGTACCGAAAGCGCTTGCTGCAATAGAGTGATACTTGTCGTTAGGTCATCTTTGGAAATATTTTCGGCAAGCTGCTCTAAGCTACGGGCATTCTCTTCACAAAACTGGCTTAATATCTGGTGAGCAGAGTCCTCAACATCACCAGAAGGCCATTCATTACGAACTAACCTTACACGCTCTTGATAATTCGACGTTTGTGACAACAAATTTTGCTGAAACAACCCCTGCATTTCGCTAAAACCACTAAAACCAAAAGCATTAGCAAAACGTACCCAAGTTGATGGATGCACTTGAGCCGCTTTCGATAAGGTCGCCACTGTACCAAACGCCACTTCCCTCGGGGCTTCTAAGACATAATCTGCGACCTGCCGTAAACGTTTACTAAGGGTAGGACTCGCTTGTTTAATCTTATTGTTGAGATCATCAAGGGTTTCAGGAAGTTGCGGTATCATTTATCCATCCGAAATTAGGCAAGCTACACGCTCTGATAAGGTTAAATGCATTAGAAATTGCATTTTTAGAATAAAAATTCTAACTTAGAGTCTTAGCTGATGTCTAGGGAGCGCTTCCTTAAGTGCCATTCAAGCCAATGTATTTTGTGCCCCTAGCCAAAACCCCTCTTAGATATTCAGGATTTTCCTATGACACAAACCGACCATGACTTTTTTCAACCCAAATGGCGACGCATCACCGCCACCCTCTTTTGCTTTGCTTGGGCTGCCCTTGAATGGTGGTCAGGTCAAGCATTCTGGGGCGTTATTGCATTAGGAGTTAGCGCTTATTGTGTGTGGAATTTCTTTTATAAATTTGAACAAAAACAGGCTGACAAAGGTTCTGAATAGTTTTTATGCACGTTAGCCGCCCGTTAAGCTAGCCCTTCAATACCAGCCCTTACCTACTCGCGCCTTCAGCGACTCCTATTCCCGACAAGAGTACTCAGCTATAAATGCTTCGTACTCTTTTTGCGTGCGTTTTAAGAATATATTTTTCAAATATTGTTTTTTTAGAACAAATATTCTATTCTGTAAAAATACACAATAACAAGAAGAAGGAAGGAGCCATGCAAACAGAAAAAAATCTAGACTTAATTTGCCTTGGACGCGCTGCTGTAGACATGTACTCAGAACAAGTGGGTAGTCGCCTAGAGGATGTCACCAGCTTCGCAAAATACCTTGGCGGATCCTCTGGCAACATTGCCTTTGGGGCGGCACGCTTGGGCTTAAAAAGCGCCATGCTCACCCGTGTCGGTGACGAGCACATGGGGCGTTTTGTACGAGAAGAATTAGCACGCGCAGGTGTCGATACCAGCCATGTAGTCACAGACCCAGAACGACTCACCGCTTTAGTCGTACTCGGCATTAAAGACCAGGATACCTTTCCGCTTATTTTTTACCGTAACGACTGTGCAGATATGGCGGTCTGCAAAGATGACTTTAATTACGATTTTATCGCTTCAGCAAAAGCCTTACTGATTACCGGTACCCATTTTTCTACAGCCAAAACCTTTGAAGCCAGTAAGCAGGCGCTAAGTTTTGCAAAAGCGGCACATACTAAGCGAGTTTTAGACATAGACTATCGCCCAGTACTATGGGGGCTAACCTCCCCTGGAGATGGCGAAACGCGTTTTATTTCCAATGACAAGGTCACTGCCCACCTGCAAACAATTCTGGCAGATTTTGATCTAATTGTTGGTACAGAGGAAGAAATTCATATCGCAGGTGGCAGCACAGATACCATTAGTGCCTTACAAAACATTCGCAAGCTGAGTGCTGCGACAATTGTTTTAAAGTTAGGGTCACAAGGTTGTACGGTATTAGAAGGTGCGATACCAAAGCATATGACAGATTTTATACTGCATACCGGAGTACAAGTTGATGTGATGAATGTTTTAGGCGCTGGCGACGCCTTTATGAGTGGTTTCTTACGCGGTTGGATCGCGGGAGAATCCCCACAACAATGTTGTGCCTATGCTAATGCGTGCGGCGCCTTAGTCGTTTCTCGACATGGTTGTGCTCCCGCCATACCTAGTGCGGAAGAGCTTGATAACTACCTTGCCCGTGCTCATGAAATACCCCGTCCTGACTTAGACCCTGAACTCAACCACCTTCATCGAGTGACCACAGAACGTTTGCCCTATGACTGGCAAGATCTGTGTATTCTGGCTTTCGACCATCGCATGCAATTGTTCGATATGGCTCAACAAGCCGGTGCAGACCCTGCCCGTATTAGCCAACTGAAACAACTCATGGTCGCGGCTCTCGAATCGGCTAAAGATAGTGTCGGCAGCAGTCAACAAGGGGTCCTAATTGATGACACCTATGGGCAAGCCGCGCTAAACGATGTAACAGGCCGAGGCTTATGGATAGGCCGTCCCGTGGAGCTACCTGGTTCTCGTCCACTCGAATTAGAAGGCGGACGCAGCATAGGCTCCCGTCTCAAACACTGGCCTAAAGAACATATTGTGAAATGCTTGGTGTTTTATCACCCGCAGGATGAAATTGCCCTTCGTGACACCCAAGAAAGGCAGATAGTTGAGCTCTATAACGCCTGCTGCCAGTCGGGCCATGAGTTACTTTTAGAGATTATTCCACCCAAGGATAAAACGGTATCCGAAGCATTGTTCGCGCAAAGTTTAGAACGTTTTTATCAACTGAGCGTACGCCCTGACTGGTGGAAACTCCCCCCCCAAACCACTCAAAGCTGGCAACAGATTAGCGACATCATTAGTCATTATGATGCCCATTGTCGAGGTGTTGTGATGTTGGGGTTAGATGCCCCGATGGCGGAATTAAAAGCCGGTTTTTCAGCCAGTGCAAACTTCCCAATCTGTAAAGGTTTTGCCGTAGGCCGCTCTATTTTTAGTACCCCAAGCAAGCAGTGGTTAGCCAACCAAATCTCTGATCAGCAGTTTATCGAGGCCATTCGCAACAACTACCTTGAGCTGGTGAATTACTGGCAAGCACGAAACGGCTCGTAATAGTGCCACGCCAATGAACGTTATTAATCACGAATCGAATAGGAAAGAACATGCGTAGATTAGGAAATTACATCAATGGACAAACCGTCCCGTCAAACAGTGGTCGTTATGGTTCCGTTTTTAACCCAGCAACGGGCCATGAAAGTTGCCAAGTATCCCTTTCAAACCAAGCAGAAACCCGTGAGGCAATCGCCTCTGCACAGGCCGCTTTTTCTCAATGGAGTCAGGTCACGCCTCTCAACCGTGCCAGAGTGATGTTTAAATTTAAGGCACTACTTGAGCAACATGCCGATGAAATCGCCACATTGATCAGCCAAGAACATGGCAAAGTATTTTCAGATGCTCGTGGTGAACTTACCAGAGGCTTAGAAGTTGTAGAGTTCGCCTGTGGTATCCCACACCTACAAAAAGGAGAACACAGCCTTAATGTTGGTCGTGGCGTTGATAGCTTCTCACTCATGCAGCCATTGGGTGTTTGTGCTGGCATCTCACCCTTTAACTTCCCTGCGATGGTTCCCATGTGGATGTTTCCTGTCGCCATTGCCTGTGGCAATACCTTTGTCATGAAGCCCTCCGAGAAAGACCCATCTGTACCACTTAGGTTAGCGGAGCTTCTCACGGAAGCAGGCCTGCCTGATGGTGTCTTTAATATAGTTAATGGTGATAAAGAGGCCGTTGATGTGTTGTTAACCGATGAGCGCGTTCAAGCCGTTAGTTTTGTTGGTTCCACACCAATTGCCGAGTACATTTATGCCACCGCCTCCGCGCATGGTAAACGTGTACAAGCTTTAGGCGGTGCCAAAAATCACATGTTGGTGATGCCAGACGCAGACCCTGATCAAGTTGTTGCATCCTTAATGGGCGCCGCATACGGTTCTGCAGGAGAGCGTTGCATGGCGATATCAGTGGCTGTGTGTGTTGGCGATGAGGTCGCTGATCGCCTCGTCGGCCAGTTAGCAGATGAAATCGACCGTCTACGGGTTGGGCCCGGTTTAGGTTTACCAGAAGAAGCTCACATGGGGCCGGTTATCTCTGAACAACATTGCGCAAAAATCAAAGACTACATCACGCTAGGAGAGCAGGAAGGTGCCAGCCTCATCCGAGATGGGCGAAATTTTGTTTACCCAGGTCACGAACGCGGCTACTTTGTTGGTGCAAGTTTATTCGATCATGTCACACCCGGCATGCGTATTTACCAAGAGGAAATCTTTGGCCCCGTGTTATGCGTTGTACGTGCTGAGTCTTATCAGCAAGCGCTCACCATGATTAATGAACATGAATACGGGAACGGTACGGCAATCTTTACCCGTGATGGCGATACGGCTCGACAATTTTGTGAAAACGTTCAGGTGGGTATGGTGGGGGTCAATGTGCCAATACCTGTTCCCATGGCCTTTCACAGTTTTGGGGGGTGGAAACGCTCTTTGTTTGGCCCATTGCACATGCATGGCCCAGATGGCGTACGTTTTTATACTCGTATGAAAACCGTCACAGCACGCTGGCCAACTGGACTAAGAGCTGGCGCTGAATTTTCTATGCCGACCATGAAATAGCTTTAAACCATCATTTACTTGCACGTTAGAGTGGATGATGGTTTCTCTTTTCCAGTAATGAAAAAAAAGTGGCCCGCAGGCCACTTTTTTTGTTTTGCTTTCGTTATTCTGCCGTGAGATTCAAAGACTGTACCTCGCCCGTTTGCAAAGATTTCACCGCCGCATCGGCCATTAGTAACGCCTTACGCCCATCATCACCGCTTGGATAATTTACCTCGCCTGATACAATCCCTTGAATAAAGGCATCTAATTCATGACGATAAGCTGCAGCATAGCGCTCGAGGAAGAAAGCCATAGGCTTTTGTGAGCTCATGCCCTGTTGATTGGCGATCGATAATGTACTTTCAGGAACATTATTAATACTTAACATACCACCGCTAGCATGCACTTCCACACGTTGATCATAGCCATAAGTCGCTCGACGACTATTGGTAATCACAGCCATCTTACCACTCTTACAGGTCAGGGTGATGATGGCGGTATCCACATCACCACAGTCTTTTACATAGTCTTCTGTTAAGGCTGAAGCGCTGGCATAAAGCGAAATAGGCTCCTCTCCTAACAACCATCTGGCGACATCAAAGTCATGTATGGTCATATCACGAAACAGTCCACCAGAGCTTTTAATGTAGCTGGCTGGCGGAGCTGAAGGATCACGTGAAGAGATCGTCAACATCTCAATATTTCCAACTTCACCAGAATCGAGCACATTTTTCAAATGCGCAAAATTAGGATCAAAACGGCGATTAAACGCCATCATAAGTGGGACTTGATGCTCTTTTACTAACGCTAAACACGCATTCACTCTATCAATAGAAAGATCTACAGGCTTTTCACAGAAAATGGCTTTACCGGCAACAGCTGCTCGTTCAATCAAATCGGCATGGGTTTCAGTAATACTGCAAATCAGTACTGCATCAACTGTTTCATCAGCAAAGACTGTATCAAGAGTTGCAACCTTGGCCCCGTATTTATCTGCTGTTTGTTGAGCCACTTCCGCATTCATATCTACGACATAGCGCAAATTACAGTTTGCATTTAACGCCACATTCGCCGCATGTATTTGGCCAATACGGCCCGCGCCAAACAGTGCCAAATTTACCATTTTGAACTCCTTTTATTATTGTTATCAATTGAAAAAAATGCCCCTTAAAAGGGGCTAATAGGGACGAACTATCTTAATAATTGAATTATTCGCTCAGCCTCCGCCTGCACATATGGCATGGCTTTTTGCATAAAATACATTTTGTCGAACTTATCTGGCTCTTCATTCATCAAACGGCGTAAGTTAGATCCCATGGCCATTCGCAAAGACGTGCCGATATTAAACTTTGCTACCCGCGTCTGTTTAAGCTGTTTAATGTCTACTTCTTTAATCCCTGTGGTGCCATGAATGACTAAAGGCAGATTGGTTACTCGACTTTTAATAGCATCCAACAACTCATAGTCAATCACTGAATCTGGTGTGGTTAAGCGATGAACATTACCAATGGCAATCGCCATAGCATCCAGTCCACTCTCGGTCGCGTATCGATAAGCGTCGTCTGGAGACGTCTTAATTGACTTTATATGATCCCGCCCCTCTTTATAGGCAACAGAACCAATTTCACCTTCCACACTAACTCCCATGGCATGAGCTACCTGTGCCACCTGTTTGGTACGGGCAATATTTTCTTCCAATGGCAATTGAGAACCATCAAACATGACCGATGAAAAACCATGATGTATGGCGCGATAAACAATTGCTTCATCATAAGTATGATCTAAGTGTACGCAGACTTGAGTCGAGCTTTGCTGAGCTAAGGACAGTAGCATATTTGCCACGGCCTCAACGCCCATAAAGTCCACCATATCTTTATTAGCTGCCAAAATAATTGGGCTTTTCAACGCTTCCGCCGCGGCCACAATGGCACGACCTTCCTCATAACCAAACACATTACAACAAGGTATCGCATAATCGGAGTTAGCGGCATCAGGCAGAATGTCATTTAAGGAAACTAGCATGGTCACACTCCGTTATTTGAATTTATTGATCATGTCCTTAATGCCAGGAATGGTATGCACCTGATATTCATGATGAGGATCAAAGTGTTGAATCAGTGACTTAGAATGCGCTCCAACGATGATAGTGAAGTAATACATTTCATAGCCAGGCGCTGCCACACAAGGGTGGTAGCCCTTATCGATGGCAATCACACTACGGTTTTTAATATGGTAAACCGGACCAATATCATCTTCGTGCTCGTATAAAAATTGCGCCCCAAAACCTTGATCTGGATTAAAGCGGAATTGATAAACTTCTTCATAGCGTGTTTCGTTTGAACCGCGCTCCGTGTCATGTTTGTGAGCAGGGAAACCAGACCAACCACCCGCACCCACAGTGAAAAGTTCACTGACTAATAAGCGGCCTCTTTGAGGCGCGTTTTTCTGCCCAAGAATGTGCTTAATTTTACGGTGCGTCTTAGTGTCGTCACTGCCATATTGCACTTTATCTGCCTCTTCAGGTTTTACTTCAAATGGCTGCAAGGTCTCTTCATAACGACCACCAGCAATCATTACATCAGCATTCTCAGAGGTACATGTTACTTTTACCACAGCATTCACTGGCGCATATACGGCGGCTGGATCACCGTCCCAAACGTGTTTTCTGACACCGATGTTAGGGAACTCTTTGCCGTCCACTGTCACAGTACAAGTACCACCAGCAAGAACCACTGCGCTCTCATATTCAGCCAACTGATACTGATGACTTTCACCTTTTTGCAAAAATACCTGGTTAAAATAAATCAGTGGTGTCGTGTCATCATTGATATTGATAATGGCTTCGTTCTTGTTGTCGTATGCTGGAATATGTTTACCCATAATCTTTCCCCATCCTTTTTATTTAATGGTATTAAATAGTTTGCTGATAGCGCCAAAGCACTAAGAGCTATCATTGTTATGTGACTTAAGCGTCATAAGCCTTCAGAAAAGTAAAAAGCTCTTGCTTAGTGGCCATGGCTTCAGTGCAACTTTTGCGTGACACATTGATGGCTGCCGAGGCAGAACCCATCTTGACGCTTTCTTGCAAACTGGCCCCTTGCAAAAGAAAATACATCAACGCGCCGGCGAAGGAGTCACCCGCCCCAAAGGGCTTTTTGACTTGCACTGGGAAGATTCCCTGCGCGAAGTGCTCCCCGTCTCTGGTGTAAACTTTTGACCCCAACTCACCCGCTTTGATAATGACCACTTGCGTCGCATCTTTAAGGCAGCGCTGTGCTGTTGCATCATCGTTCTGAGGAGCATCGCTTTTGTCGATCAACTCCAATACATCGAACTCTTCACGGTTACCGATCACCACATCCGACAAACTGGCCGCTAGTTGGTAATACAGCGATGAGTCTTCAGGGCAGCGCCATGAATAGGCACGATAATCAATGTCTAAAATCACTTTGGTATGACTTTCTCTGGCATAACGCATCGCCGCTATCGCCGCTTCTCTAGAAGGGCTGGTCGATAAAGCGGTACCAGAAATCAGTAATATTTTGGCTTGACTGATATAGTCCTTATCGATCTGGTCAATGGATAAAGTAAGATCCGCCGCATGATTACGATAAATCACTACCTGGCAGTCTTGTGCTTTCATTTCGGTCACGGCAAGGCTAGTTCTTGAACCAGATTGGTCTATGGCCATGCCTTGAAGGTCTACGCCTGAGTCACGTAAATAATCACAAACATAGTGACCAAGGCTATCATCGGACACACAGCTAATGAGCCCAGCTTTAGCTCCTAGTCGCGTGAGCGCTACCGCGATATTCGCCGGTGAACCACCAACAAATTTATCGAAACCAGACACGTCACTCATATCGATATTTTCTTCGCGGGCGTATAAGTCCACACCAGCACGCCCCAAACAAACAACATCCAATGAACGGTCAGTTGGGAAATGTAAACTAGTCATGATATGCCACCCATTTCGCGTCGTTATCAGCAGACTCAACACAACGCTCCAGTAATCGAACGCCTTCGATGCCCGCATCGATGTCAGGGAACCACGTCTTATCAATAGTTGGCTGATCTTGACGATCGGCCGCTCTCATCACGGTTGCATAGCGACTATAGAGGTTTGCCCAAGACTCAAAGAAACCTTCCGCATGGCCACCGCCAATTCGATTACAGGCCACGCCCTCAACATCGTTATGCAGGTAGCCCATACCACGCTCAAGCACTTGTGCCGGCTGACCTTGCACCTCGTAGCTCAACTGATTAGGACGCTCATCCCACCATTCCAAGCTGGCTTTTTCGCCGACGATGCGAATTTTTTGTTGGTGCATAGAGCCAGCGTTAACACCACTGGCCCACAAAGTACCTACGGCACCATTGGCGAATTGCATCATCACATGGGCATTATCTTCCAGAGGCGTACGGGACTTAACAAAGCTTTGACGCGTACAGCAAAGCTTCTCGACATCAAGACCTGTCATCAGTTGTGCTAAGTAAAAGGCATGAGTACCTATGTCTCCCAGCACATAAGTGGGTCCAGAGACTTCTGGGTTCATTCGCCATTTAGCGCCAGGATCATTCTTCTCAACTTCTTGCGAATGGAAGCCATGGGCAAACTGCATATTAATGACTCGCACATCACCGATTTCGCCGCGCTGAATCATTTCCCGCGCTTGATGAATCATCGGAAAGCCTGTGTAGCCATACATGACACCAAAGATACGGCCTTTTTGCTGAGCAATGCGTTTTAGGTCTTCTGCTTCAGCCACCGTGAAGGTCACAGGCTTTTCGCAGACCACATGCAAACCAGACTCTAACGCCGCCTTCGAAATTGCATAGTGAGTGCCATTAGGTGTGGCGATGGAAACCGCTTGGATGCCATCTTCACGCTTTGCCTCGGCATTAAACATAGTTTGGTAATCTGGATAGCAACGGTCTTCTGCTAATCCTAAGTTCACCCCGAAGTCCTTACAGCGCTGAGCATCGATATCAAACGCCCCCGCGACGAGATTAAAATGTCCGTCACGAGTGGCACTGGCACGGTGAGCATAACCAATCTGACTACCACGACCACCACCTACCATGGCCCAACGAATTGCGGCTTGAGAACGCGTTTCTTCAGTAAACATTGTTAGACTCCTTATATGCCGCGGCGCTGATGAGCTCGGCCTTGATTAAAGTTTTGTACAGCTTTTTCAACTTTTTCGTTACGAGTAATCTCTGGGAGACCCACCTCCCACCAACAGTCACAGCTGGACCATTTCGTCGGATCAATATCCACCACAATCACCGAGGTTTTATCCGCCGCCTTGGCTCTCGCAAACGCTTGGGCAAACTCTTGCATATTGGCTACCTTCTCACTATTGGCGCCTTGCGCTCGCGCATGCATGGCAAAATCCACTCGTGCCAATTCACCATCAGGACGACGGCAGTCCGCTAACAAATTATTAAAAGAATCATTGCCTGTGTTATTTTGCAGTTTGTTAATCACCGCGAAGCCCGCATTGTCACAAACGATAATGATCATTTTATGGCCGGTCAGAACGGAGCTATAGATATCTGAGTTAAGGATCATGTAAGAGCCGTCGCCGACTAATACCACGACATCATTATCTGGGTTGGCGATCTTAGCGCCCCAGCCACCTGCTATCTCATAGCCCATACAGGAAAAGCCAAACTCAATATCAAATTTACCCACCTGCTTACTCTGCCAATTCATGTTCAATTCAGCGGGTAGACCACCGGCCGCCGTTAATACTGAATCACCCGGCTCAATTAAACCGTTCACAGCACCGATAACTTGGGCGTAAGAGGCCATTTCATCCCCTTCTACATGAGCACGTTGCGCACACAAATCTTTCCATTTTTGTGCCTGTTGTTGAGCTTGTTGAGCCCATTCTTGATCGGCTTGCCAATCACCAAGCAAGGTATTTAGCTGTACCAGACTGTCCTTCGCATCGGCGACCACAGGCATTGCAAGGTGTTTAATGGCATCACTACGCCCCACATTAATACTGATGATTTTTAAATCAGGGTTTCTAAAGATTGACCAAGAGCCAGTGGTGAAATCTTGCAAACGTGTGCCAATGGCCAACACTACATCCGCTTGGGCTGCAAGATAGTTAGCTGAGTCTGACCCCGTCGCGCCCACAGGCCCACCATTTAAAGGGTGGCTTTGCAGTAACGTCGCACGACCCGCTATGGTTTCTATGGTCGGAATTTGATGGCGCTCAATGAAGTCTGCCAACTCAGCGTTCGCACCTGAGTAATGCACACCACCACCACTGATAATCAAAGGTCGTTTGGCGCTACGGAGCAGTTTAGCAACCGCTTCTATATCTTGTGTTTCTGGTTGTGGGCGACGGATGCGATGCACTTTTTCTTCAAAGAAGCGGGTTGGGTAGTCATACGCCATACCCTGCACATCTTGTGGTAAGCCAAGGAAGACGGGGCCACAGTCTGCTGGGTCCAACATAGTGTCCAAGGCTTGAGGTAAGGTTTGCATTAGCTGCGCGGGGTGAACAATTCTATCCCAGTAACGAGTAACCGCTTTGAAAGTATCGTTGGCCGTAATGGAAGGAGAATGAAAGTGCTCTGTTTGCTGCAATACTGGATCAGGCAAGCGACTGGTGTAAGCATCACCCGAAATCATTAACAATGGCAAACGGTTAGTGTGGGCAATACCCGCAGCCGTCACCATATTCGTGGCACCAGGACCAATTGAGGTCGTTGCAATGCCAATACGCTGGCGATTATTTGCTTTCGCGTAGGCAACGGCAGCCATGGCCATAGACTGTTCATTCTGACCGCGCCAAGTGGGCAGCTGGTCTTCAACATTTTTGAGTTGCTGACCAAGGCAAGTAACATTGCCGTGACCGAAGATAGCAAAGGAACAACCGAATAGCGGCTCAACTTGGCCTTTAATTTCAATTTTTTGAGCCACTAAATATTTTACCAAGGCTTCTGCTACAGTAAGGCGAACTGTTTTCATAATACGTCTCTTCTTATTCTTAAATTAACTGGGTGATGGAAAACAATGAGTTAAGCTTTTTTGCGCTTTTGTGCATCAAGCAGTACAGCACCAATGATGATCATGCCCTTAATGATTTGCTGCCAGTAAGGATCAACCCCCATCATGTTCAAGCCTTTGTTCATCACCCCGATGATTAGGGCGCCAACGATACACATGGGAACTGAGCCCACACCACCAGCTAGAGATGTGCCACCAATAACCGCGGCGGCAATGGCATCCAACTCCCACATGTTGCCAAACGTAGGGTTACCTGCATAAGCTCGTGATGTCAGCATAGCCCCTGCTAGGCCTGCTAAAGCACCTGCTAAGATGTAGACTTTAAGAAGGGTAATTTCGACGTTTACACCACAAATTTTTGCCGTATTGACGTTACCGCCAATCGCAAATACATGACGTCCAAAACTCATACGGCTCATCATGATGTGACAAATAAAGGCGACGCCAATATAAATAATCACTAAGCCTGGTACACCAAAGACAGAGCCATCGCCAATAGAAGTAAAAGCATCAGAACTGGCATCCACTGGACGGCCATTACTGACTAGCTGCGCCACACCACGAGCCATGGTCATCATGCCCAAAGTGGCAATGAAGGGTGGTATACGACCATACGCGGTGATAGAGCCATTGATTAAGCCACAGATACTGCCCACGAACATGGCGGCACCAAAAGCAAATATGGTCATGCCATAACCTTCCGTACCCGTCACAATAGAAGCCCCGACGACAGAAGCTAGAGCGACCACAGCACCAGAAGATAGATCAATACCACCTGTTACAATGGCAAAGGTAACGCCTATCGCAATGATGCCAAACATGGACACCTGCTCTAGAATGCTGAAGATATTTCTTAATGAGGCAAAGCCATCAATTTTTAACGATAAGGCTGAAAATAATAAAATCAGAATGAGTAACATGCCGTACTTATTCAAAATTTCTGTGTAGTGTATTTTGCGTGCATTCGCACTAACTTCCTTAACCATTACGCAACCCCTTGAGTCTTAAGTTCAGACACCATGTCAGTTTCTTCTTGTTGTTGTGATGGCACATCACCACCGGCCGCCATTTCCAAAATCCGTTCTTGTGTCGCTTCAGCTCTGTCGACAATGCCAACTTCATGACCTTCCGACATCACCATGATGCGGTCACTTAGTGACAGCAGCTCTAGCATTTCGGAAGACACAATGATGATGGCTTTACCTAAACGAGCTAACTCCACGATTAATTTATAAATTTCTGCTTTAGCACCTATGTCGATGCCTTTGGTTGGTTCATCCAGAATCAAAATTTCAGGCTCTAGCAATAACCATCGGGCAATCAAAACTTTTTGTTGGTTGCCGCCTGATAAATTGCCAATAATAGTTTCTACCGTTGGGGTTTTGATCCGCAGCTGATCTTTCATTTTGATAGCGACGTCACGGGCTAATTCTTCGGAGATAAGGTGGTGCTTTTCATAGGGTAAAAGCTCCGGCATGATCATATTGTCGGTCACACTCATATTCAGCATAAGCCCCGTCAACTTTCGATCTTCCGTCACAAATCCAATTCGATGCTTAATTGCATCCGCAGGTTTATGAATATCAATTTTTTCGCCATGCAAACGAATTTCACCACTTTGTGCCGTTTTATAACCAAAAATGGCCTCTACCACTTCACTGCGCCCAGCGCCGACTAATCCTGCAATACCAAAGATTTCACCTTTGCGAACAGTAAAATTAATATCTTCGAATTTCCCCGGTAAACTTAGATTACGAACATCAAGTAACGTTTCGCCGATGGCCACATTTTCACGCTGGAACATTTCATCCATTTCGCGGCCAACCATCATATTGATGAGCTCTTCTTTACTAATATCTGTGGTTTTTTTCGTGCCTATGTATTGGCCATCACGAATCACCGAGACTTCATCAGATAGTTCAAATACCTCTCCTAGTTTGTGAGAGATATAGATAATGGCGATGCCCCGCTGTTGGACTTTTTTGACGATACGGTAAAGCTGGTGAACCTCTGATTCGGTCAAGGCTGTGGTTGGCTCATCCATGATGATCAGCTGAGCGTCGTAAGATACTGCCGTCGCGATGGCAAGTAATTGGGCCTTGGCAACCGAAACATCCTGCATGAGTGTCTCGACACTCATAGGAATCCCCAGCTCTTGAAGAATTGTGTTGGTTTGTTTGTTCATGGCCTCTTGATCCATCAACAAACCTTTTTTGATTTCGCGACCGAGATAAAAGTTCGCGGCAACGGATAAATTGGCAGATGGACTGATCTCTTGAGGAACCATGGCCAGTCCAGAGTGAATAGCATCGATTGGCGCTTTGGGTAAAAATGGCTTGCCGTCAAAGAAGATTTCTCCTCCAGCATCAGGTGTATATAAGCCATATAGGATTTTCATTAACGTTGACTTACCCGCACCATTTTCTCCCATGAGTGCGTGTATGCTGCCCTTTTTGATTGATAAGTTAACCTGATCCAAAGCCTTCACACCTGGAAAGGTTTTACTTACATTGACCATTTCTAATATGCAATCTGAGTTAGTCATAAGCGTTGTTGTTTTTATTAGTGGTTTAAATTTTGAGAAAATTGACTCACACCAGCGTAATACTGGAGCTTGAGTACTTCTCTCAGCGTCCTTTTTAGTCTGGCTTCAACTAAGTGTTGCACTAAATTATGCTTAGTTACTTTGTGCCAATACGCCTTTTTAGACTCGTTGCTCAGTAGTGCGCTTCCACATATACGCACTACTGAACACACATTAGTCCTGCTTTAATATTTAGAGAGGTACTCGGCTTTCTGGTCTTCTTTAACTAGCTCAAAGTCAATCCAGTTCATTTTTTCAACCTTTTCACCTTTGGCTAGTTTGTAAGCGATTTCAGCGCCTCCATAGCCTTGGCCTTTAGCACTTTGGAAAACGGTTGAATCCAAGCCAGCACCTAGGTATTCCAATGCATCTGGGGTTGCATCAACACCAGAAATGATAAGATCAGCGTCTGTTAGTCCTGCTTTTTTAGCGGCCAACAAGGCTCCAATCGCCATTTCATCGTTGTTGGCAACAATAACGTTGATTTCTGGGTGGGCTTGCAACCAATCTTCGGTGATTTGCAAGGCTTTGGCTCTATCCCAGCGCCCTTCTTGCTCTGCAATGATTTTGATATTTGGGTGTTGTGAGAATACTTGCTTATTACCTTCTGTACGGTTGATTTGAGCTTCATGCCCCAATACGCCCATCAGAATGGCCACATTGCCAGGCTTGCCATCTAGCATGCCAACAATACTTTGTGCTTGAATTATGCCTGCTTGAATGGACTCAGAACCCACATAAGCATCTACATTTTTCATCGTGTTTTCATTAGGAAGGCGGTTGACGATCACCAGTGGGATACCGGCGCGATTGGCTTTCTTGGCGATGGGTTTAACAATGGCAACATCGGTAGGAACAACTAACAGCGCGGACACCTCAGCATCAATAAAGTTGTCTACGTCGTTAAGCATCTTGCTTGGGTCTTCATTAGCATCCGTTAGCTTTATATCTACATCTGCATGATTTACATCAAACTCGCTAATGCCTTCAAACAAATAGCTTAGCCATTTGTCTGCAAAAGATGGCATTGGAGCGCCAATCACCATGTTATCGGCTAATGCAAAGTTTGAAGCGGAGCACAGAATTGACGCCGCAAGTAGCGTTTTTTTAATCATTTTCATCTCACCCTTTTATTGTTTTTAGTTGAGTAATAAGAATCAGTAAGTGACCGCCATAACGTCTGTCTGATGATCACTTACTAAGCAGACTAGCAACAAGATTATTTTATTGCAAGCGCTTGCAATAAAATAATCTTAACTTATTATCAGGAACAAATAGCGTATCAACCAAAAATAAAAAGAGACGAATATGCAGTTAAAACTAGGTAATGCTCCCTGCTCTTGGGGCGTAGAAATGCCCAACGAAGCCACCAATCCTCAGTGGGAAAAAGTCTTAGACGAATGTCATTTAGCAGGTTACAAAGGCATAGAACTCGGTCCTGTGGGCTACTTCCCAGAGAATCCTGATATCCTTGGAGAAGCCCTTTCTAAAAGAGATTTAACCCTAACGGCAGGCGTTGTATTTCGCCCGTTTCACGATAAAAGCGCCTGGGATAATGTGCTAGATGGTGCCCATAGAACTTTCTCTGCGCTATCCGCACACGGCGCAAAAACAGGCGTTTTAATTGACTCTATTGCATCAGAAAGAGCGCTAACGGCTGGCCGCCCCAATGAGGCAAGGAGATTGGATAAAAGCGATTGGCAAAGCATGGTAAGTCGTGTGGAAACCATCGCTAAGATTGGCCAAGAAGAGTATGGGTTAGATATTGCTCTTCATGGCCATGCTGCAGGATTTATTGAGTACCAAGACGAAATTGAAAGCGTCTTAGAAATGATCGATGAGAAATATTTATCCTTATGCATTGATACTGGACACTGTCTATATGCGGGCTTTGACCCCATAGATTTCTATCAAAAATACCAAGATAGAACCCATTACCTCCACTTTAAAGATATCGACCCTAAGGTTAAAGACTACGTAATTGCTAATAGAGTTAATTTCTATGACGCGATCAGCCAGGGCTTATTTTGCAATCTTGGTACTGGTTTGTGCCGATTTGACGCACTCTTTGAAACCTTGCAAGCAACTGAATTTAAAGGTTGGTCAACCATAGAACAAGAGTGTGATCCACTCTCTGGTCGCACCTTGTTAGACGCTAAGCTAAATCATCAGTACTTAAACGATGTCATTAGAGGGATGAAAATATAGGTGAAATTGCCGAATAAATAGCCAAAACCAAATAAGAAACGTATTATTAATACCCTATGACAATTTAAACAAGGACACAGATTTTTAGGCTATAAAAAGCCGACATAAGGTGAAAAATGAATAATAGCCGCTATAAACACATAACCCAAAAAGAAGTGGCTGACAAAGCTGGTGTTTCTCTCTCTGCGGTTTCGCGAGCTTTTACACCGGGTGCTAGTGTCTCCGCGAAAACTCGAGCGAAAATAGAAACCGCAGCCAATGCACTTGGCTATAAAACCAATATTCTCGCCCAGTCTCTGATGACCAATAGAACGCGCCTAATCGGTGTTATTTCCAGCAACTTCGAAAACCCCATGTTTATAGAAGTATTGGATCTAATAACCAAGGAGCTTCAGTCTCGCAATTATCGCTCTTTGGTTGAGAATCTGGCAACTGAGTCCAAACCCGAAGATGTACTCGATCGCTTATTACAGTATCGTGTTGATGGTGTGCTCTTCTTATCTTCTGTATTACCTTCAATTTTCGCAGAGGTTTGTGCGAAAGCGAAACTTCCAGCCGCCATTATGTTTGGTCGTGAGAATATTGAAGGCCCTATCAATATCGTGACGGCAGACAACTATCGTGGTGGTGAGATGGGCGTGCAATTATTACTCGACCATGGCTATCGTAAAATCGCCTTTTTAGGCGGTCCTATCAATGCGACCACCACGATAGATCGTAAACAGAGTATTGTGGAAACACTTAAGCAGCACGATTTGGAACTTACTGCTGTCGAACATTGTGATGTCTACTCTTACGAATCAGCTCGTAAACAGTCGCTAAAGCTGTTGCAGGAGAACCCTGAAATAGAGGCTGTTTTTTGCGGTGATGACATTCTGGCGATTGCCACGCTTGACACGGCTCGTGAACTTGGCAAAAAGTGTCCTGATGATATTGGCATACTTGGTTTTAATGATATGTCGATGGCGTCTTGGGGCGCATATAATCTCACCACCATACAACAACCCATTAAGGCAATGGTCGACGTTGCTGTGGATATTATTATAAACCGCATTGAGCAACCTCAGCTCGATACAGAAAAGCGCCTATTGCCTTGCCAAGTGGTACTACGTGGTACATTAAAACAGCAATAAGCACTTTCGCTTACTGCTGTTTTAATGCAATGGCTAATCTAGTTTCATCCATTGACCATTGGCTTGATGAGAGGCCACAGCAACCTGAACAAACTTCACGCCTCGTGCCCCCTCCTCGATACTCGGGAAGTAACGCGCCAATGGATTGGCTTCAATTTGAGTATGCTGAGCAATAATAACCTCTGCTAGGTCGGTATAGAGGTTAGCAAATGCTTCTCGATAACCTTCCGGATGACCCAGCGCAATTCGTGACACTCTGTTTGCCGCTTCATGGAGGCCTAAACCTCCTTTTTGCAGTATTTTTGTCGGCTGATCAAGGCTTCTGACCATTAATTGGTTCGGCTGCTCCTGATGCCACTCTAAACCACCTTTGCTACCGTATATCCTGAGATATAAACCATGATCTGCTCCCGCGGCGGCTTGAGTAATAAAGAACGAACCCCGAGCATTGTTATCATAACGGCTTAAAATCCCGGTGTAATCATCTGCCTCCCGACCGGGCACAACCGTCGCAAGATCCGCACTGATTTCATTAGGCTCCATACCTGTAACAAATGCCGCCAGATGGTAACAATGCGTCCCTATGTCTCCTAGGATCAAAGACGGGCCCGCTATCTCTGGGTCCATATGCCAATTCTTACCAAGGCGCTCGCTCTCAGTCAATTCCGCTAGGTGGCCTTGCACATAATCACATTGCACCATGCGAATTTCGCCCAGTTCACCAGCGGCAATTATAGCCTTTGCCTCCCTAACCATAGGAAAACCTGAATAGGCATAAGCAACACAGCATTCCAAACCGCTAGACTGAACTTTTTCAACCAAATCCATCGCCTCGTCTAAATGATTAGTCAGAGGCTTTTCGCACATTATATGAAAACCATGTTTTATTGCTAAACACGCAATTTCATAATGACTGTTGTTAGGGGTCATAATGGCGATGACATCGACCCTATCTTCACGAGCCGCTTCTGCTAAAATCATTTCTTCTGGAGTGGCGTAACCTCTGGCTATACCAAGCTGCTGTGCACTTTTTAATGACGTTTCAGGCTTGGAAGAAAAAACCCCAGCCACGACTTCATAATACTCTTCTAAACAGGCTGCACCTCGATGCACAATGCCGATAAAGGAGCCAGGCCCTCCTCCAATGACACCCAAGCGTAGCTTTCTTCCTAATGCATCAATTACTGGATTTGCAATCATAGTATCCCCCTAAACCATACCACTTGATTGGTTGTGGTATGAAATACAAAAGAAAAGCGCTATCCATCACTTAACAAGAGGCAGAAGGCGCTTTAACTCATTAATTCAACAAATTATGTTGGCAACTTATTGCAAGAACTTGTTCTCAATAAACTGCAAACTCAACTGAGCATTTTCTAATGAGCTGTTATCTTTGGCCGCAGGGTCAACGTCTTGCTCAACGGTAATCCAGCCTTCGTATTGGATTCTTTCTAAGGTTGAACGCACAGCATTAAAATCAACACAACCTTGGCCTAATGGACAAAAGACTCCATTACCAATGGCTTTATAAAAGTCCACATTATTCGCTACGGTATGTTCCAGTACGGCTTCATTGATGTCTTTAAAGTGAATATACTCGACACGGTCTTGATAGGTTTCAATTAGCTCAGCAGGGTCAATACTGGCGTATCGGCAATGACCCGTATCAATACAAAGCTTAACTAAATCGCTGTCTAGATCTTGCATAGCGCGGTCAATTTCATCACGGTATTCGATGAAGCTCCCTGCATGTGGATGAATAACAGGCGTGATATTGTATTCTTGACAAATCAGGGATAGCTCAGTAATGGTGATCATCATTTCTTGCCATTGCTCATCGGGTAAACGATACGCTGTCTCAACCTGACCCGCTTGGTCTGTACGTGGAGAGGAGACATGATCGATCACAACCATATATTTTGCATTCTGAGCCTGTAAAAGTTTACAGGTATCATGGGTATATTGAAGGATGGCATCTCGTTGCTCTGCTTTATGCAGATGCTTAAAGATAGTTCCAGCAATCAACCCTAGACCATTCTCTTCTAATTTTGCAGCCAAAACTTGGCTATCGGTGGGCAGATAGCCTAAAGGCCCCAGCTCTGTTGCTTTATACCCTGCCTGAGATATTTCATTTAGCACGGTTTGCCAAGGCGGATTATCAGGGTTATCGGCAAATTCTATTCCCCAGGAACAAGGCGCATTTGAGAGTTGAAGTTTCATTATTTTTATTCTTCCTTTAGTTGATTTAACGACATCAACACATTAATGCAAGCGCTTGCAAAATGTCAATATATCCACAAAACAATCCTTAAATTTTCTTTATAAGCGAAGAATTCAATCTATGAGGTGTCATAAATTAGCTCTTTAGTCGTCATCAATCGGACACATGGCTGTCATTTTAATGTCATGGAGACACTCTAACCTGAGGTCATAAAGAACAAGTCTATGACCCTTAGCGGAGCCCTATTGTGATACAAGTTGAACAATTGATTACCAGTAAATCACCGCAGTTTTTCGACAAAAGCCCCATGATAACTCGCCCTACCTTGAGCGTTTTAAAACGCTTGTTTCATGAAAGCGAGGTGAATGAGTTTTTAGAACAAAACAGCGACTGCATTGGCTTTGAATTCATTGATCGAGTTCTTGATCACTTCAACTTTAGTTATCAGGTCAGTCAGATAGACAGACGTAATATTCCCGCCAGTGGTCGCGTGATGATCATTGCTAATCACCCTTTAGGAGCCCTGGATGGCCTAGCTTTATTACGTTTGGTTGGCGAGATACGTCCAGATGTCAAAATTGTCGGCAACGATTTATTGATGGGCTTCGACAGCTTAAATAACCTTGTTCTCCCTGTAGATAACATCGGTGGCAAAACGGGTCGCCAGCAGCTTAAAGCCATTATGAACTGCCTTCACAATGAAGAAGCGGTGATCATTTTCCCTGCGGGGGAAGTCTCTCGCTTATCCCCAAGTGGGGTGAAAGATCAGCGTTGGAATCATAACTATCTCAAGTTGGCGCAAAAAACCAACAGCCCTTTATTACCGGTGCATATTGGCGGTCGTAACTCCATGCTGTTTTACACCAGCTCCTTGGTGTATCGACCTTTATCGACCCTACAGTTAGCCAATGAAATGTTCCGCCAGAAGAATCGCAAGATTCCAATGCAGGTGGGTCAAGCCATTCCTATTCAAGAACTGGCTAAGCTACCACTCAGTGATAAAGAAAAGAACAAACTGGTTAAGCGCCACCTTTACCGCATTGCCAAGGGTAAAAAGCCTTTACTAAAAACCGAAAAGACGGTCGATCATCCACAGAATCGACAGTTAATTAAAAACGAATTGAAGCAGTCTGAGCACCTAGGCAGCACCAAGGACAACAAGCAGATTTATCTATTCGATTACAACCCAAGCTCCGTCACCATGAAGGAAATTGGCCGACTACGTGAGATAGCCTTTCGACAAGTAGGAGAAGGCACTGGAGAACGTACCGATTTAGATAAATTTGATCAGTACTACCGCCATCTTATTTTGTGGGATGAAGAAGAGTTAGAAATTGTTGGTGCGTACCGTATAGGGGAAGTCGCCCGTTACATGAGAGATAAAAGCAGTAACAAAATCTACAGTGCCGAGCTGTTCCGCTACTCTTGCGACATGGAACCTTATTTTGAACAGGGCATCGAACTGGGGCGTAGTTTTGTGCAGCCAAAATATTGGGGCAAACGCAGTCTAGATTACTTATGGTATGGCATTGGCGCCTATCTAAACCGCCACCCAGATATTCGCTATATGTTTGGTCCAGTAAGTTTAAGCAACAGTTACCCGCAAATTGCAAAAGATCTTATTGTGGCCTTTTACAAAAAATATTATGCCGACAATGAACATTTAGCCCGTTCTTATACGCCCTACCAAATTAACCCAGATCACAATGAACTGATCGCTGGGTTATTTACAGGTGAAAGCTACGAAGAAGATTTTAGAGCATTAAAAGAGCAACTGGGTCATGTGGGAGCTAGCGTGCCAACCTTATTTAAGCAGTACAGTGAGTTGTGTGAAGCGGGAGGGGTACGCTTCTTAGACTTTGGCGTCGACGCCGACTTTGGCTATTGCGTTGACGGCTTAGTCCTAGTGGACTTAGAAAAAGTCAAAGAAGCGAAACATAAGCGTTACCGTGGTGCTTAGAAAGGCCCATGGTGACTATGGCCGCTGTGATGATCTTCAAGTTGGTATGGCTTTTTGTGAGCTTTTTTCACCACCATTAAGTAAACAACCTTAATTAACAGCATGACACTTAGCACAAGAAGAACGATCAGTTGTAAGTCCATAACAACACCTCATTTTTGGCTGAATGTTATTTCAGTCTAGTACAGATATAAAAAATGTGGCGGTTTTTACCTGCACCAAGAGATAACAAAACAGATACCTTTTGCGAATGAAACGGTGCAAATTGACTCCAGTAAGCCGTTTTTTCGCTTTGGGTGCTACTAACTGATTCAAAATTTCAGAGATTTTTATTAGCAGATTAATCACTTATCGCCTTTGGCTTAGGATTTGCTTTTCTTTAAGCGTAGACCCCATCTGAGCGTAGAAGGATTTACCATTAGAACCGTCACATAAATGACCGAGGAGCAGGAAATGATTGAAAAGAAATTTCTCAAGACAAAACCGGAATGCAAGATTAAATTTTCTTTGCCTGCTGACGTAATTGGCGACGCCAAAAGCATTTCAGTAGTGGGTGATTTCAATGATTGGGATCCAGTCAGCCACCCAATGCGAAAGCAAAAAAATGGGCTTTTTAGCTGCACGGTTAATCTAGCTGTGGCCTCAGCCTACCAATTTCGTTACTTACTCGACTCAAACCAATGGCTGAATGACGACCAAGCTGACAGCTATGCCACCAGCCCAATTAGCCACGAAGAAAACGGCGTCCTCAGCCTATAAACCACTTTAATTAAGCAGGCCTTGTTTGACAAAAATGTAGGTCTGCCTTCTCCCTCTTTATTTGCCAATCAACGACACCTCTATGCTCTATAAGAGTTTTTAGCCAGTTGCAGGCTGGGTTTCACCTGTCAAAAAGTGTACAATGTTTTTATTAAATGCGCGTTTAATAAAACCGTTTTTCATCAATGACAAACTATCGCAACACACAAAGAGGGTTATCATGGCACATCACCAACAGTACATTCATGGCCAATATCATGGGTCCACGAGTGAGGAAACTTTTGACAGCCTCAATCCTGCTACTGGCGAAGTAATCGCTACCATAGAGCAAGCGGGTCAAGCTGAGCTCGATGCTGCGGTAGCTTCTGCTATCCAAGGTCAAAAAGTCTGGGCTGCCATGAGCCCTGTAGAACGCGGTCGTATTCTTAAAAAAGCCGCAGATTTATTACGAGAACACAACGAAGAACTCGCTCGTCTAGAAGTGCTTGATACGGGTAAGCCACTGCAAGAAGCCATCTGTGTAGACATTGAAACGGGTGCCGATGTTATTGAATATTACGCAGGCTTAACCGATAAAATCCAAGGGGAATACCAAGATTTAGGCAATGGCAATTTCTTTTATACCCGTCGTGAGCCACTTGGTGTTTGTGCCGGTATTGGCGCCTGGAATTATCCAATTCAAATCGCTTGCTGGAAATCTGGACCAGCTCTCGCCGCTGGTAACGCCATGATCTTTAAACCATCGGAAGAAACCCCTCTAACCGCGCTAAAACTTGCTGAAATATACACTCAGGCAGGCTTACCAGACGGTGTTTTCAATGTGGTTCAAGGGGATGCTCGAACGGGGCAAATGATTACCAGCCACCCACAAATCGATAAGGTTTCCTTTACCGGAGAAGTCGGTACGGGCAAAAAAGTCATGGCGGCTTCGGCTCAGTCTTTAAAGCAGGTCACGATGGAACTTGGTGGCAAATCGCCGATGATCATTTTTCCAGATATGCCAATAGACCAAGCCGTTTCTGCCGCGATGTTGGCCAACTTCTACACCCAAGGAGAAGTCTGCACCAACGGTACTCGTGTGTTTGTTCACCAAGACATCATGGATGCCTTTACTGCAGAGCTAAAAACTCGCACCCAAGCTATGGTCGTTGGTGACCCAATGGACATGGAAACACAAGTAGGCGCATTAATTTCTAAAGATCATATGCACAAGGTATTAGGCTTTATTGAAGCCGCCAAAGCCGCAGGCGCTAAGCTACTGTGTGGAGGTTATCAGGTGACTGAAAATGGTTTAGAGAAAGGTGCTTTCGTGGCTCCGACTGTCTTTACCGAATGTACAGATGACATGCCACAGGTGAAAGATGAAATCTTTGGCCCTGTTATGTCTGTGTTGAGTTTTAGTGAGGAAGACGAAGTTATCGCCCGCGCTAATGACACCAAATATGGTTTGGCGGCAGGTGTATTCACTAAAGACTTCGCTCGTGCCCATCGCGTGATCAATCAAATGCAAGCAGGTATTTGTTGGATCAATGCGTGGGGAGCTTCGCCTGCAGAAATGCCAGTAGGTGGTTACAAAGAGTCAGGTATTGGTCGTGAGAACGGTATTGACACCCTCTACCACTACACACAAAACAAAAGTGTATTTGTAGACTTAAACGACATCCAAAACCCTTATTAAGCGGGAGCAGTAAATGACCACTCAGAACTATGATTATGTCATCGTCGGAGCAGGCTCTGCCGGTTGTGTGCTGGCCGACCGCTTAACCGAAAGCGGTGAACACTCTGTGTTACTGCTGGAAATGGGCGGCTCAGATAAAAGCGTATTTATTCAAATGCCTACCGCTTTGTCTTACCCAATGAACACGGAAAAGTACGCATGGCAATTTCACACTGAAAAAGAGCCGGGGCTAGACAACCGTGAAATGCATTGCCCTAGAGGCAAGGTACTCGGCGGTTCATCTTCCATTAACGGCATGGTATATGTTCGTGGTAATGCTTGCGATTTCGACCAATGGCAAGAGAATGGTGCTCAAGGTTGGGACTACCAAAGCTGCCTACCCTATTTTAAAAAAGCAGAAAGTTGGAAAGGCGGGGCTGACACTTACCGTGGTGGTGATGGCCCGTTGTCTACTAATAACGGTAATGACATGAGCTATAACCCACTGTATCAGGCTTTTATCGATGCAGGTGAAGAAGCTGGGTATCGTAAAACTGATGATTACAACGGTTATTGTCAGGAAGGTTTTGGCCCCATGCATATGACGGTAAAAAACGGTGTGAGAGCGTCAACGTCCAATGTGTATTTACGCCGTGCTTTGAAACGTGGCAATTTAACCTTAAAAACAGGGGTACTGACGCATAAAGTCCTACTAGAAGGCACTAAGGCCATCGGTATTGAGTTCAGTAAAAATACCCAAATAGACCAAGTCTTTGCAAACAAAGAAGTCATTCTAAGTGCCGGATCAGTGGGCTCACCACAGCTGCTACAGCTTTCTGGCATAGGACCAAAAGCCGTGCTAGAAAAAGCTGGTGTGCCTTTAGTGGTGGACGCACCTGGGGTGGGTGAAAATCTACAAGATCATCTAGAAGTCTATTTCCAGTATTTTTGTAAAAAGCCCGTGACCCTAAACAGTAAGCTTGGTTTGGTTAGTAAAGGCTTAATTGGTGCCCGTTGGATGCTCTTTAAAGATGGCTTGGGAGCGACCAACCACTTCGAGTCTTGTGGCTTTATTCGTTCCCGTGCGGGCTTAAAGTGGCCAAATATTCAGTACCATTTCTTGCCTGCCGCCATGCGCTACGATGGTCAAGCCGCGGTGGATGGTCATGGTTTTCAGGTCCATGTAGGCCCTAATAAGCCGGAGAGCCGTGGTAAGTTATGGATCGAATCGGCGGATCCTGCAGCGAAACCACGCATCTTGTTTAACTACATTAGTACAGAGCAAGATAAGCAAGACTGGCGAGACACTATTCGATTAACTAGAGAAGTGTTGCAGCAGTCTGCGCTGACTGACTATCGTGGTGACGAAATTCAACCCGGCTTACAAATACAGACGGATGAGCAGATTGATCAATGGGTAAAAGACAATGTAGAAAGTGCTTATCACCCTTCTTGTACCTGTAAGATGGGTGCTGATAACGATCCAATGGCTGTCTTAAACAGTGCTTGCCAAGTGAGAGGCGTAGAGCAACTCAGAGTTGTCGACTCGTCGATTTTCCCCACCATCACTAATGGTAACTTAAATGCGCCAACCATTATGGTGGCGGAAAAAGCCGCGGATATTATTTTGGGCAAACCAGCGTTAGCGAGCGAGAACGCTCCGGTGTGGATTCATCCTGAATTCGCCACCCAACAACGTTAACGGCAATCTCAAAAGCACCTCATAAAAAAAGCGCCATGATAAAAATCATGGCGCTTTTTTGTGTACATTACTAAGTATTAATGTAACTCAAATATCGCAAAACCTTTATCATCTAACGCTTTGTAAGTCATATTACTAGGCGCTAGCTCTTTGGCATTAGGTGAGGAAGTAAATTGCACTTTGGCTTTACCAAAGCTTGCGAACTTCCAATTGCCATCGGCTTCAGGGTTAATGGTTTTCTGGCTCAGTAGATAGTTCGCCACCACGTCACGGTTTTTGTCTGGTGCATCAATAACAATGGTATCACCGGACAAGTTCGGGAAATGACCGCCACCGGTTGCACGATAGTTATTGGTAGCGACTAGGAATTCAGCCTCCTTATCCAAAGGCTTACCGGCAAAAGTTACTTTTTCAATACGATGAGAGCCTTCATTCACCAAGTTACCCTCTAGATCATAACGAGCAGGATTGGTAACATTAATTTGATAGTCGATACCATCAATCACATCAAAGTTATAGGTTGGGAAGGATGTATTCACTAAATCCTGTACTTGGCTAGAATTACCATCAATCTGATTAAACTGCCCTGCAGCCACTTCCAGCCATTCAACAACTTGCGCCCCGGTCAGCTTCACAACTTTTAAATCGTTCGGATAAATATACAAATCACTCACATTTTTCAGTGCAATATCCCCTTTAGGGACATTGGTGTAATACTCAGGACCACCACGGCCACCCGCTTTGAAAGGTGCACCAGCGGATAAAATAGGCATACCTTCGTAAGAAGTACCACGAACAATATTTTGTACATACCAAGTTTGTGCATTGTTCACGATCTGGATAGAAGGATCATCCTGAACCAGTGCAAAGAAGCTATTAATGTCTGCGGTGGACTCACCCACTTTACGACGCATGTATTGCAAGGTGCCTTCATGCTCGGTTTCTACGGCATCATTGATGGCGGCATCTGCCTCCACCAGCGCAATGGTTTTACGCCCTTCACGCTTGGCAATAGCACGAACAGATGCTTTACCGTCGGCGACTTGCCAACCTCCTTGTGGGCTTTCTTCTAGCACTAGATCAATCACCCCTAAGTGAGAACCCCAAAAACCCGGCATGGTTGCAAATTTACCGAACACTGTGCCTTTTTCGTTATCCACTCCCGCTAGTCCATTTAGGGATTTATCCCCAGGGAAAACGCGATGCGAGTGGCCGAACAAAATGGCATCAATGCCCTCTACTTTGGCAAGGTGATAAGTCGCGTTTTCTTCACCCTTCATATAAGGAGAGTTTTGCATACCACTATGGGGAATGGCGATGATCACATCGGCCCCTTGGGCTTTCATTTCTGGCACATAGCGTTCAGCCGTTTCAATAATGTCTTTTGCCACCACTTTGCCCGTTAGGTTATCTTTATCCCAGGTCATGATTTGCGGTGGAACAAAACCGATATAACCAATTTTTACGGTTTGCGTAATGCCATCGGAATCGACGAAACGCTTGTCTTTAATCAGGTAAGGCTGGAAATAAGGTTGATCGTTCGAAGGGTCTTTATCGCCATCATCCAAATACACATTGGCGTTCACATACGGGAAGTTCGCCCCACTTAGGCTTTTCATCAAAAAGTCTAAGCCGTAGTTAAATTCATGATTACCAATATTACCCACATCATAATCTAATAGGTTCATAGCTTTGAAAGCAGGGTGTGTTTCGCCATAGCGTAGCACTCGGCCTTTGGCGACGTAATCCCCTAATGGCGTACCTTGTAGCAAATCGCCGTTGTCCACTAACACCGAATTACTAACTTCTGCGCGAGCCGCCTTTATCAGTGTCGCGACTCGAGAAAGCCCCACCGCATCACTTTGCTTATCGCCGTAGTAGTCATAATCCACTAGGTTCATGTGAATATCTGTGGTTTCCATTACTCGTAAGTCAATGGTTGCGGCTTGAGCTAAACTACTCAAGGCCAAAGAAGAAGCTAAAACAGCGGCACCTCTTAGAATAGAACGGGTCATCACGTCTCTCCATACACTATGATTTATACGGTCAATATTAATACTAACCAAAAGGTTAATATTCCATCATAAAACGAAAATGTTACAGTTTCATAGGCGTTTTGTAACAAATTCGTCATTTGGATGAATCTAAGTCGCGAATAGGCAAGCCGCTTAGCGTTTCAGCCAACGCCAGAAGAAGAGTAATCTAACCAAAGCAGCCGCCACATAGGTCAAAGCACAGGCGGTTAAAATGCGCTTTATTTTCGGCAAGTCCTGCTTAGGTACATATTCGCCTTGGGCGACAATCGGTAACGCTTTATTGAAGCTGGCGTCCCACTCCTCAGGCAAGATAATAAGTTGTACCAGCACCGCCAAAAAGCCAGACAAGCCCACTACCAAAGCATGTAATGCCACCGCATAAGGTAAATGCAGCAGCATGGAAATCAATGGCCAACCAATCAATAATGCCCCCGTAAGCTTAGCGATGATTATCAATAAAGGTCGATAACGGCGACTCAACTTAGCGATACCCTCATTCCGCTCATGAGCCAAAGCATGGCCGACTTCGTGGCTTGCCACCGCCACGGCAGTGAGAGAGTGTCCATTAAATACACTTGGGCTTAGACGCACCATGTGGGCCTGAAAGTCAAAGTGGTCACGCCCTTCTTGGGTGGTTTCCACACTCACTTGATCTAATTCGAAGCGCTTGATCAAATGCTGCGCCAACTCCCCGCCTGTACCCGGTAAATCGTCCCTGTGGCCAGCATAGCGCTTCAGGGTATATTTCACCCATAACGTCGGCGCGACAATCAGCAGTACCAACACTATGATGAGGACTATCCACAACATATCTCTTCCTCTCACTAAAATCAGCGACCATGGATTTGGTGATCAAAATCCAAATCGCTTACACTGGTTTAAATATTCGCATTTAAGGCACCAAATGAGAAACCCTTTAGTCGCATCAATACTCACACTACTGAAAGCACATCCTGATGGCATCAGTGAGTTTGATATTCTCAAAGCCTTAAAGCAGCAGCACCCCATCTTTACTGAACTGGCCGACGATGCCAATCTGCAGCTCTTTCGCCAACATTTCTTGATCATGAACGCTTTATATCAGCTACAAGGGCGCTTATGGCGCGAAGATAACCTAGTCCTTGAAATCAGTTCTTTAAAAATTAAGCTGACTAGTAAAAGCGTGATACCCAAGGCGCAGCAGCAAGAATTAGACAGCAGTGGAGATGTAAAGCTTGCTGCTTATTATCTGGACTGGCAGGAGTATCAAAAAACCGATGAGGCAGACGTATCACGATTATTGGAAAGCTTCTATCTTGGCACTTGCTATCAAACCGGCCGGCAAGAGGCCCTTAAAACCCTCGCCATCGAGCACGAGAATCCCAGCAAAATTGAAATAAAACAACACTATCGAAAACTGGTACAAAAGCATCACCCAGACTTAGGAGGTGACCCTGAAACCTTCATTGCCTTACGCCAAGCCTACGAGCAATTGATGCTGTAAAGTCGCTTGATTTAGGGGGTATTAATCGGCAAGCTGACGACTCACTTTTTTATTTTTTGTTGTTTCTTATCGATTTTTAAACTGGGTTTGTTGTTATGACACACAGATTTTCACCTTCTTTTTCTTTACTCAACAGCCGACCTTGGCTACATGGTTTAAGCCTAGCGGCTTTATTAGTACTAAGCGCCTGCAGTCAGCGTGAAATTGACGCCTCGAATGATTTTGAGAATAACGGCCGTGATACCCAAGCCCTTAAACGTGACACCTTGTATTTGAAAGAAAGCCTGCCGCCAGGCTTACCAGTTCCAGATGAGGTGTTTAAAGATGGTCTCGCCCAGCAAGTAAAGTATTTAAATAAGCTCAGCGAGCGAGAGTACCAGTTGGGTAATCTTACTGTGAGTCTAGAGGACTTACTGGCCAGCACCCAAGCATTGCAAGATTGGCTAGATAACCCAGCAACACAACCCAACCTCACGGCTTATCAACTGGCTGGACAAGACCAACGCGGCAACGTGCAGATAACTGGCTACTATGTGCCTGTGCTTTCAGTACGCCACCAAGCAGATGAAACATTCAAATACCCACTGTACCGAAAGCCCAGTCAGCGCAAGCCTGATGGTACCTTCCCAAGCCGTGAAGAGATTGATTTTGAAGGGGCGTTAGATGGTCAAGAATTAGAGATTGCCTATACCGCAGATTTGGTCGATAACTTCTTTTTGCACGTGCAAGGTTCTGGGGTAGTGGAATACGAAAACGGCGAACAGCAGTTACTGTCTTGGGGGGGCGTTAATGGTCATGCCTATCGCAGTCTGGGCAAAGAGTTGATTGAACGGGGCGAAATTGCTCGTGAAGACATTTCGGCGCAAAGCATCCGCCAATGGTTAGCAGACCACCCGGAGCGTAACAGAGAGATCCTCTCAACTAATCCAAGTTATTTGTTTTTCAGTGAAGGACTGACACGTCCTGTAGGCGCAGCCAACGTGCCGTTAACCCCTTTGTATTCGGCGGCGGTGGACCCAAGTGTCATTCCGCTTGGCTCTGTTTTGCTGGCGCAAGTGCCTAAGTTGGACCTGCAAGGACAGCTTATCGGACACAGCTTTCAGCTATTACTGGCTCAAGATAAAGGCGGTGCCATTAAAGGAGCAGGTCATATTGATTGGTATCAAGGGGTGGGAGCAGATGCCCACTTTCACGCTGGCCAATTGAAACACTTTGGTAAAGTCTGGCTATTGCTGCCTAGGGAGACCCCTTAACAGCGGCCATGACTTTGCTAGGCGTGCGGTTTTGCCGATTAGTTAAGCTTAAAACTGATCGGCAAAACAATGCTTAGATCGGCCATGTCCATATCTGGCGGGAACTTAGGCAAGGGAGTCGCACGCTTGATCATGTCCAATACGGCATTATCAAGTCGTTTGTAACCCGAGCTCTCGCGTATTTCCACATCCGATACTTGTCCGTCACGGTTCACCACAAACGCCAGTGTTACCACACCTTCTTCATTACGACGACGCGACGCGCGCGGATAACGTTTATTTTGCGCTAGCACCGCCGCAAGCTTGGTAAAGTAATCCGTTTTGGCGCCTTCATTACCACCACTGGTGCTGGCATTGGAGGTTCCTGTGGAGGCTTTCTGGGTCGCTTTCGCAGCTTCTTGGGGCTTCTCTTGCACAGGTGACTGAACTGGTGTCTCGACTTTTTCAACCGGCTCAGGGGCAGGCTCTTGGACGACTACTGGTTCTGGTGGTTCTGGTTCTGGTTCTGGTTCTGGTTCTGGCGGAATGATGACCTCAGGCTTTTCAATCACTACCGGAGACTCTTGTTTCACCTCAACAGGTTCAGGCTCAACGACTGGTTCCGCTTCTATGATCGGCTCTGGTTCTACAATTGGTTCAGGCTCAACGACTGGTTCCGCTTCTATGATCGGCTCAGGTTCTACAATTGGTTCAGGCTCAACGATTGGTTCAGGCTCTACGATTGGTTCAGGCTCTTCCACCTCAACGGGCTCATCAACCACTACCTCCTCTTGCGCGGCGCTAGTTTCTGCCTCGCTTCCCATATCACCTAGCATACCAAGATCAAACTCAATACCCTGTTGACCTGCCGCTTGTCCACCTTCGGCTTCTTCATTGAAGACCAAGTAAAAAGCCACCCCATGTACCGATACTGCCAGTGCAGATGCCAACAACCAATGATGTGTTTTTATCATGGTTGCTCTCTCTCCAACTGAGTGGCCAAGCTCACTTTAACCAATCCTGCCAAGCGTATTTGATTAAAGATCGGTCTAAGCTGATCAATGGCGATGCCACCATCCGCCTTAACCTGCACCCAATAATCGGCTTGGCTTTCCGCAGCGTTAAATGAGGTTTCTAGCAAACGCTGAATGTCTTCAATGACGACTGGCTGATCATCCAAATACAATTCATCATTGCTCACCACAATCACCGCATTTGGCTCACTGTTAGCACGTGTATCATTAATAGACGTAGGAGGAATAACGGCCACCGGATCGGCTTTCTTGATTTGACCGGCCACCATAAAGAAGACCAACATCAAAAATACCACGTTGATCAGTGGCACCATGTTATCGTCATTGTCACTGGCGTTACGTGAAGCAAATTTTGCCGCTAATTTCATGGGGACTCCGGCATATCAAAAGCGTCTGCAATCGAAACGGTCTCAGCACCATGTAGTTTTAGGGTATCGGCAAGCTTCAATAAACTCTGCAAAGTCACTCCCGACTCTGCTTTCACCACAAACACTGCATCACTACTTTCACTTACCAAGGTTTCAAATGCCTGACGATCTGACAATCTAATGGCGATGTCATCCTGCCAAACCTGACCATCATTTTGTTGTAGGGTCAGGGTGATGATTTCTTGCTCTTCTTGATCTTGCTCTTGTGGTGGCGTGTGCACCGCCAAGGGTGTATCTAGGATACGCCAAGGCACAAAGCTGGACGTTAGCATGAAAAATAACAGGAGAATAAAAACCACATCAATCAAAGGTGTTAAGCTAATCGCTTGCTTACGCTTTGGTTGTTCCAGGTTAAGCGGCATGCAAGACCTCTTTTTGAGCCTCATCCTTAAGCGAGCCAGCTGATTGCGCCGTAAAAACCTGAGTCACTGCGTCATTCATATTATGAGCAATACGCTCAACTTTACGTTCTAGCCAGCTGTGTAAGCTCACAACAGGAATAGCGACCGCCAAGCCTACCGCGGTGGTCAACAGAGCCTGCCAAATACCACCAGACAATACCGATGGGTCAACTTGACTGCCCGCACCTTCCATTTGCTGGAATGCGGTAATCATGCCCAAAACGGTACCAAGCAAACCTAGTAATGGACTGAGTGTCGCAATAATTTCAAGAGGTCGAAGGTAAGCACGCAGCTGTCCAAGTAAGTTCATAGCGCGGCGCTCAACTTCTTCGCGGATCAGATCAACATGAAGACGGTTAGCCGTCATACTTTCCATGCTAAATGCGACCAAAGCATCGATAGGACGCTTTTGCTGCAAAGTCTCTAGCGCCTTTTCTTTATCACCAGAGCGCCATAGCGCCAAGGCTTGATTCGACGTTTTCAAACTTTCTGCTCGTAGGGAAGAAAACTGCCAAAGTTTTAATAGCACAATGGTTAACGCGACAACGGAAAAGACCATCAGTATCCATACGACAGGACCACCAACTTGCAAGAAGTCAATAATCTGTTGTTTTACTAAGTCGTCCACAAGAGTCTCCACACAAGGCTAATATCAATTAATGATATTCATTATCACCTGTATTTTCAACTCTTGTCGCGTCTAGACATCAATAATTCATAGTTTCTTAATGCTTTTAGTCGTCTAGGCAACATTCTCAGCTTAATTTGCTTGAGCGTCGGCCTCAACACGCCGTAATGCTTTTTGACAGACCACCCAAGCACACAAACCTGCAAGCAAATTTCCCACCAAAACACCCACAAAAACGCCCTGTAATCCGCCAATTTCTGACCCTAGCCAGATACAGGGTAAAAAGAAGGCAAACAGACGCAGTGCCGAAATAGTTAAGGCAGTATAGGAACGCCCCATTGCATTAGAAACGGACACCATCACCATACACAATCCCAGTGCCCCTAAGCTGACCGGCACTAGCATAAGATGCCAGCTCAGAATATTTGCCACGCTTTCTTCCCCAGACAATAACTGAGCAAGAGATGACGCTCCCACAAAAGCCAGCACCGCAATCACCAATTGAGAAATGATCACGAAGCGGCTGGCAATGCTAATTAACTGGCGCACCTCTGCTAAATTTTTCGCCCCCAACAAGCGACCAATCATGGGAGGCATAGACATGGTTAACGCCAACACCGGCACAATAACAAAGAATTCAAAACGCGAACCCAATGCCCACGCCGCCACGGCAGCTGTACCGAAACCAGCAATTAACTTAGTCGCTAACATAGAAGAAATGGGCGGTAACAGCTGGCTGATCATCGCAGGTCCCATTATATGAGCAATCTCTGACACGCTCCGGTAAACATTGAGATTACTCCAATCTAAACTCAGCCAATGGTTTTTCATCACTTTAGGCATAACTGCTAACAAACCTATAGCAAAAGCCACAATGGTTGCCATGGCGGCGCCTTCCAACCCTAGACCAAAGGTAAAAATAAACAAAGGGTCTAGCAACATATTGAGCACACTAGTAAAAATCATCATCAACCCTGGCAACATGGTGTTGCCATTGGCACGACACAAGCTGTAATAGAAATACAATACCGCCCCGACCCAAGCACTGATAAGCCAGTAGGGCCAATAAGCATCAATGGTGGCATAAACATCATCTGGGGCGCTTAACAAGGCTAACAATAGGTTTCGACAAAGCCATAGCAGCAGACAAATAATGGCAATACCCACACTGCCTATAATGACAACCAAGCCTCCTAATTGCTTGGCGTAGCGAACTCTTTCAGCGCCTAACGCGCGAGCAATAATGGCCGTCGTCGCTATGCCTAAGCCAACTTGGATACCAATAATGATCATTTGGATAGGCAGTGTAAAACCTTGCGCGGCAAGAGGTAGAACCCCTAGCTGACCAATGAAAGCACTGTCCACCAACTGGAAGCTCATCATAGATAAGATGCCAAAGAGCATAGGCCAGGTCATGTCAAAAAGTTGTTTGCCTAACGATGGGGAAGCAGATGTTTGAGTTGGCATATCATTCTCGGATGCGTATAAAAATTGGGCGCTATTCTACCGCACTTTTACCATTATCTGATGACAGTCATGATTTTATCTTTGCATCATTGGGTATCGCTCGCCGTTTGCTCCTCATGTTGATAATGACTTGCATAACGCAATAATAAATAACTTAGACCAGAGAAAATCAAAAAACCGAACGCTAAAGGCGTCACTGTGAAATGGTAAAATTGCCCCATCAGGGTCGCAGCAACAATGGCCACTAAGCTCGAAGCAGACGAAATCATCGCGGCGGCTAAGCCGGCCACCTTACCAAGTGGCTCCATGGCTAAAGCATTAATATTGCCAAACACCATACCCAAACACGCAAACATACCAATCCCCAGCACAATAAACAGCCAAAATGGCGGCACACCTGAATACAAGATGGACAATCCACTCAGCAGCCCAGCCATGCTAAACATGAGTATGAGCGCCAAAGCCACACAGAACCTCATCCCTACTCTTAACACTATTCGAGCATTCAGTAGGTTTGCTAGACCAGAGCCAGAGGCCATCATGGCAAAATACAGTGGGAAATTATCACCTAGCTGATAAACATCCTGAAAGATGGATTGCGCGATGCTCAAATACAACATCAAACCACCGAAAATAAGCCCAGCAATGCCTGTGTAAGCAACCACATCTTTCCGAGAGAGAATAAACTTGGCGCTTTTTAGCAACCGTGACGCTTCTAAGGGTAAGCGCCTATCTTTGGGCAGCGTTTCTTCTTGGCGACAGATCAACCAAAGCGAAGCGATTAACGCTTGTATCATCAACGCGGCGAAGATCCAACGCCAGTGGCCAAGTTGCATAATAAGTTGCCCAAAAGCAGGGGCTAGCATTGGCACGAGGATAAAAATCACCATCACATAAGACATGATGCGTGCCATGGGTGCACCTTGATATAAGTCTCGGATTAACGCCCGTGAAGCAATTTTTGGCCCAGCCACACCAAAACCTTGCACGACACGCCCAGCAAGAAGCATCCACAAGGAATCAGCACACAGAGCCATAACGGTACCAATTAGATAAATAGCCACGCCAAGCAAGATACTACTTTTACGCCCTATCGCATCCGATAAGGGCCCAAAAATAATTTCTCCAAACATCATGCCGAAGATAAGTGCAGAAATAATCCATTGAGTATGTTGGTAATCTTGGATATTCAGATCGCGGCTGATATTGGGAAAAGCGGGTAACATGGCATCAATACTGAGGGCAGTCAATGAGGTTAAAATGGCAAAAAGTACAATAAATTCCTTTTCTGGAAGCTGTTTTTTAACCGCAAAAAACTTTCCTAATCTAGCCATTCCATCATCCTTACTGCTGGTCTCAATCAACCTGCTACCTTACTATAAAAAGCCCTTGTGCCGTTACTTTCAGCACAGATAAATTAATACCTGATATAAATCATCTTTAAACTACTGCGTTTTTGGCATGAATTTCGTACCATTGAAAAAACGTCATTTCCCTACCCATTATTAGAAGGTCTTCATGGAATTTATTTGGCTCTTGTTTGCTTTTGTCTGCGGCTTAGCTGTCAAAATGATCAATTTGCCTCCTTTGATCGGTTTCCTGTTAGCCGGTTTTCTTCTCAATTTTCTTGGTTTCGAAGCCAGTAGCACCTTAGATTCACTTGCTAATATTGGTATCACTCTGATGCTGTTTAGTATTGGCTTAAAACTGCACGTACAAGATTTGCTGAAACGGGAAGTCTGGGCATCTACGCTTTCCCATATGGGGGTCTGGAGCATCACCTTTGCGGGTATTGCCATGCTGCTTACCATCTTGAGTCTGCCCTACTTTGGCGTGTTAGAGTTCAGCACCGCAGCCCTTATAGGTTTTGCCCTAAGCTTCTCCAGCACCGTTTGTGTGATGAAGCTACTGGAAGAAACTGGTGAGCTAAAGACACGTCATGGCCAGCTCTCTCTTGGGGTTTTGGTCATGCAAGACATAGTGGCCGTAATCTTCTTGGTTGCTGCGACGGGTAACATCCCTTCCATTTGGGCGATTGGTTTATTTGGCTTACTCTTGTTACGCCCCATCATTAACCGCATCGTTGACCAAGCGGGTCACGGTGAAATGCTCCCTCTAACCGGCTTATTCTTAGCACTAGGGGGCTATGAGCTTTTCTACTTGGTTGGGGTAAAAGGTGATTTAGGGGCACTCATTTTCGGTATTTTGCTGGCCTCTCATCCGAAAGCGACGGAAATGAATAAGTCGTTGATGAATTTTAAAGATTTGTTCTTAATTGGCTTCTTCTTATCCATCGGCTTTACGGCGCTACCAAGCCTCGACATGATACTGATGAGTTTGCTCATCACGCTAGTCATGCTGATCAAATTCGTACTCTTCTTCGTATTGTTTTCCAAGCTTCAATTGCGTAGTCGTACCTCATTCTTGTCATCATTGATTTTGTCCAATTACAGTGAGTTTGGCTTAATTGTCGTGGCGTTAAGTGTTGCCAATGGCTGGCTTAATAAAGAATGGTTGGTGATTCTGGCTCTCGCCGTATCCTTCTCTTTTGTGATTACCAGCTTGGTATATCGCAATGCTCACCGCTTGTATCGTAAAAACAAAGAAACCTTGCGCCGCTTTGAAACGCCTGAATGTCTAGCAGAAGATGTCTTTGTTCAGCCACCCAATGCAGAAATTCTTGTAGTCGGCCTAGGTCGAGTTGGTCGCGGTGCATTTGAGTCCCTAAACTGCCTTGCAGAAGGTACCGTGGCGGGTATGGATGCGGATAAGAATCGTATTCATACTATGAAAGAAGCGCAGCAAAATGTCTTTTATGGTGACGGTGAAGATGCCGATTTATGGGAGCGACTGGATACCAGTGGTATGCGCCTTATTTTATTAGCGCTACCTATTGCAGAAGACAGTACCAACATTGCCATACAACTTCGTAAAGCGAACTACCAAGGACACATTGCCGCTATTGCTCGTTACCAAGATGAGCGTGAGGAACTGCTTGCTTCCGGCATAGATAATGTCTTTAACTTCTACACTGAGGCGGGTATGGGCTTCGCGGAAGAAAGCTTGTCCTTGATTCACCCAACCGCTAAAACCGAATAGGTTAATTAGCGCCACAAAAAGCGGGTATCAGATGATTCTGATACCCGCTTTTTGTGGCGCATACTCGACGAAGTTTATACGTCGAGGAAGTCCATAATGCCTTCGGCTGCTTTACGGCCTTCATCAATGGCTGTTACCACCAAATCAGAACCACGTACCATATCACCACCAGCAAAGATTTTTTCATTGGTGGTTTGGAACATAAACTCCCCTTTGCTAGGGGCAATCACACGGCCGCGAGCATCGGTTTCGATACCAAATTTCTCAAACCAAGGCGCTGGGCTGGCTTGGAAACCAAAGGCAACCAAGATAGCATCCGCAGGAATCACTTGTTCACTGCCTTCGACGATCTCAGCACTACGGCGGCCATTTTCGTCTGGCTCACCCATTTGTGTTTCAACCACTTTAATGCCTTCAACTTTGCCATCACCAATAATTTCTACAGGCTGACGATTGAATAGGAATTGCACGCCTTCTTCGCGAGCATTTTTGACTTCCTTACGCGAACCCGGCATGTTTTCTTGGTCACGGCGGTAAGCACAAGAGACGCTTTTCGCACCCTGACGGATGGCGGTACGGTTACAGTCCATGGCGGTATCACCACCACCAAGTACCACTACTTTTTTGCCTTTAAGGTTGATGTAGTCGGCTTCGTCTTCTTCGAAGTCTAGGCAGTGATTCACATTCGAAATCAAGTAATCCAAAGCATCGTGCACCCCTGGTAAATCTTCACCTGGGAAACCGCCCTTCATGTACTTGTATGTGCCCATGCCAAGGAAAACAGCATCGTACTCTTCCAGAACATGCTCAAAAGGAACGTCCTCACCGACAGAAGTACCCAACACGAACTCAACACCCATTTCTTCAAAGATTTCACGACGACGAGTCATGACGCTCTTTTCAAGTTTGAATTCTGGAATACCGAAGGTTAGCAAGCCACCAATCTCTGGGTATTTATCAAATACCACAGGCTTAACACCGTTGCGCACAAGAATATCAGCACAAGCTAAACCCGCAGGTCCTGCTCCCACAATGGCAACGGTTTTGTTCGCCGGCACAACGTTGCTCATATCTGGGCGCCAGCCTAAAGCAAAGGCTGTATCCGTAATGTATTTTTCAACAGAACCGATCGTCACGGCACCAAAGCCACCTTCACCAAGGGTACAAGCCCCTTCACAAAGACGGTCTTGTGGACAAACACGGCCACAGACTTCTGGTAGTGAGTTGGTTTGGTGGCTTAGCTCAGCGGCTTCTAAGATGCTGCCTTCGCTGACCAGTTTCAACCAGTTTGGGATGTAGTTGTGCACTGGGCACTTCCACTCACAATAAGGGTTACCACACTCTAAACAACGGTGTGATTGGTCTTTCGCCCCTTCTTCTTCAAAGGGCTTATAAATTTCGACGAACTGCGCCTTACGAGTAATTAAAGGCTTCTTTTTCGGGTCTTTACGATCCACTTCGACGAACTGAAATGCATTGTTCAAGCGCTCAGACATAAGCTGCTATCTCCTGTGGCCTCTCTCAACGAGCGGCACTCTCTCTCAAATGGGTCAAACTGTTTTGTTCACAATGCCTGTCTTCAGGCATTGTGATCGCGTGTTTTATTCTGGACGTTGACGAGTGCTTGCTAATAGCGCGCCAAGACTCGCGGCTTTCGGTTTCACCAGCCAGAATTTACCAATGTAGTCATAGAAATTTTCTAGGATTTCATGGCCCCATGCGCTGTCAGTTTCACGAACATATTCTTCGATCACGGAACGAAGATGTGAACGATACTCTTCGGTTAGCTCGGTACCGATACGGTGAATTTCGACCAATTCGTGATTGTATTTATCCACAAAAGTACGATCCAAATCCAGTACGTAGGCGAAACCACCTGTCATACCCGCACCAAAGTTATAACCTGTATTACCCAGTACCGTTACCATACCGCCTGTCATATATTCACAACAGTGGTCACCAGCCCCTTCGATGACGGTGTGTGTACCTGAGTTACGTACGGCAAAACGCTCGCCGGCGGTACCCGCGGCAAACAATTTACCGCCTGTCGCACCGTACAAACAGGTGTTACCAATAATCGCTGAGTCTTGAGACTCAAACACAGACCCCTGTGGTGGACGCACTACAAGCTTACCGCCTGTCATGCCTTTACCTACATAATCGTTGGCATCACCTTCTAGATACATGTGCAAGCCGCCGGCATTCCATACACCGAAACTCTGGCCTGCTGTACCCTTTAGACGAAGGGTTAAAGGTGCATCTGTCATGCCTTGGTTGCCGTAACGTTTGGCGATTTCACCGGACAGGCGAGCACCGATCGAACGGTCACAGTTGGTCACATTGAAGGCAAACTCGCCGCCTTCTTTTTCTTCTATCACGTCTTTCACCGTATCCCACATTTTCAGTGCCAATAGGCCTTTATCGTGTGGTGGGTTGAATGGCGCTTCACAATATTGAGGCTTGTCCGCAGGGATCAAATCATTGTTCAAAATTGGTGATAGATCCAAGTTCTTCTGCTTCTCAGTTTCCCCAGGTAGTAATGCTAATAAATCCGTACGGCCAATCAGGTCACGTAGGCTAGCGACACCCAGTTTCGCCAACCATAGGCGCGTGTCTTCAGCCATAAAGCGGAAGAAGTTTTTGATCATTTCTACCGTACCAATGAAGTGCTCATCACGTAGATGTTGATCTTGAGTTGCCACCCCTGTCGCACAGTTGTTCAAGTGACAGATACGTAGGAATTTACAACCCATAGCAACCATTGGTGTAGTACCAAAACCGAAGCTTTCTGCCCCTAGGATAGCCGCTTTCACGACGTCTAGACCGGTTTTCAAACCGCCGTCTGTTTGCAAACGTATCTTACCGCGCAAATCGTTAGAACGGAGTGCTTGTTGAGCTTCCGCTAAGCCTAGTTCCCATGGAGAACCCGCATGGCGAATAGACGTTAGTGGAGATGCCGCAGTACCACCGTCGTAACCGGAAATTGTGATCAAGTCAGCATAGGCTTTCGCAACACCCGCGGCGATCGTACCAACGCCTGGCTCAGATACCAGTTTCACCGATACTAAGGCTTCAGGGTTCACTTGCTTCAAGTCAAAGATCAACTGCGCCAAATCCTCGATAGAGTAAATATCGTGGTGTGGCGGAGGTGATATCAAGGTTACGCCAGGCACTGCGTAACGCAAGCGCGCAATCAAACCGTTTACTTTACCACCTGGAAGCTGTCCACCTTCACCCGGTTTCGCGCCTTGTGCGACTTTGATCTGTAGTACTTCAGCATTCACTAGGTATTCAGGTGTTACCCCGAAACGACCCGAGGCGATCTGCTTAATCTTAGAGCGACGCTCTGTACCATGACGAGCTGGGTCTTCACCACCTTCACCAGAGTTAGAACGACAGCCCAATTCATTCATCGCTTGCGCTAAGGCTTCGTGGGCTTCTGGAGACAAGGCACCCAATGACATACCCGCAGAGTCAAAGCGTGGCAAGATCGCGTCGATGCTTTCAACGTCTTCTAGCGGAATCGCTTTCGCTTTGTCAGACAAGGTAAACAAGTCACGTAACATAGACGCAGGACGGTTATTGACCAGTTCGGTGTACTTCGTGAAGTCTTCAAAACGACCACTGCCCACCGCTGTTTGTAGATTACGCACTACATCGGGGTTGAAGGCATGATATTCCGCGTCATGGACATATTTTAGGTAGCCACCCTGCTGGATTGGCTTACGCAATTTCCAAGCGTTGTTGGCAATAGAAGCTTGCTCACGCTGGAAGTCCATGAAGGTTGTCCCTTCAATACGGCTAGATACGCCTTTAAAGCACAGGTCAATAACGCTACTAGACAGACCAACGGCTTCAAATAACTGCGCACCACGGTAAGACGCCATGGTAGAAATACCCATTTTCGACAGTATCTTCATCAAGCCTTTGTTAATACCTTTACGGTATTTCACGTGACAAGAGATTGGGTCGCCCAGCACTTCGCCTTTCTCAATCATATCGTTGATTAGGCGGTAAGATAGGTAGGGGTAAACCGCTGTCGCACCAAAGCCTAGCAATACGGCAAATTGATGAGGGTCACGAGCAAAACCTGTGTCTGCAACAATGTTAGAGTCACAACGCAAGCCTACTTTCGTTAAGTGGTGATGCACCGCACCTACCGCCATTGGCGCAGGAATTGGCAAGCTGCCCTTAACAAGGTCACGGTCGGTCAACACAAGAATAACCGCTCCATTACGTACTTCTTGCTCTGCTTTGACTTGTAGATCACGTACCGCTTGCTCTAGAGAAGTTTGCGCAGGATCGTAGTTAGTGTCCAAACGAACCAGACGGAACCTGTGGTCGTCCATCGCCAGCATTCGGCTGAACTTACGTGGCGACAGTAAAGGCGACGACAAGATAATACGGTTAGCGTGTTTTGGCGTTTCTTCGAACAGGTTACGTTCTACACCAATACAGGTTTCCAACGACATCACGATGGACTCACGCAGTGGATCTATCGGTGGGTTGGTTACTTGAGCAAATTTTTGACGGAAGTAATCACTGACCGGACGAGTCTGGCTCGACATGACGGCCATAGGCGTGTCATCACCCATAGAGCCTACGCCTTCATGACCGCTTTCTGCCAATGGGCGGAAAATCTGATCACGCTCTTCAAAAGAAACTTGGAACATCTTTTGGTACGTCAGCATTTCTTCTTTGCTGAAGTGATCGAACTCTTGAGACGACTCTGTCAGCATAGTTTCGACGCGAATCGCTTCTTGCTTCAACCATTTTTTATAAGGGTGCAAAGATTTCAGATGATTGTCGATATCATCCGTGTGTAAGATTTTGCCGTTTTGAGTATCAACCACTAGCATTTGGCCCGGTCCTACACGACCTTTCGCGACGACATCAGAGTCTTTGTAGCCGTATGTACCGATTTCAGACGCTAGCGTGATAAAACCATTTTTGGTAACGACCCAACGAGATGGACGCAAGCCGTTACGGTCAAGCATACAAATCGCATGACGACCATCGGTCATTACAAGACCGGCTGGACCATCCCATGGCTCCATGTGCATAGAGTTATATTCGTAGAACGCACGCAACTCTGGGTCCATGTTTTCAACGTTTTGCCACGCTGGTGGAATAATCAAGCGTGCCGCACGGAAAATATCCATACCACCCGTTACCAAGACTTCCAACATGTTATCCATAGAAGAAGAGTCGGAACCGGTTAGGTTAACCAAAGGCTGAAGGTCTTGTAGCTCAGGGATCAATGGTGAGCGCAGCTTGTTCGCGCGTGCCAATGCCCAGTTACGGTTACCTTCGATAGTGTTGATCTCACCGTTGTGGGCCAACATGCGGAAAGGCTGAGCCAATGGCCATCTTGGTAGCGTGTTGGTTGAAAAGCGTTGGTGGAAAACACAAATCGCGGTTTTCAGTTTGTCATTGCCAAGGTCTTTGTAAAAAGAAGGCAAATCCACTGGCATCATTAGGCCTTTATAAGACAATACTTTGTCAGATAAAGAACAGACGTAGAAGTTTTCATATTGAGCTAAGGCCAACTCTGTTTGACGGCGAGCCACAAACAGGCGAGTGGCAAAGGTACGAGCGTCCATACGATTACTGTCGATAAACACTTGCTCAATGCGCGGCAAACACTCTTCAGCAATACGCCCCAAGCAAGAAGCATCCGTTGGCACTTCACGCCAACCGACGACATTCACCTCTTGATCTTCAAGTTGCTTCGTCAAGGTAGCTCTTTGTTCAGCCGCCAAGTCTTCATCTTGATCCAAGAAGATCATGCCAATGCCGTATAAATCCGACAAAGTATGATTAAACAAGGACATTGCTTCAGCACGTAAAAATGCATCTGGTTTTTGGATTAGAAGACCACAACCATCGCCAGTTTTACCGTCAGCTGCGATGCCGCCACGGTGTGTCATACATGTCAAAGATTCAATAGCGGTTTTCAGTAGCTCGTGACTGGCACTACCTTCCATATGGGCGATTAAGCCGAAACCACAGTTGTCTTTGAATTCGCCAGGGCGATAAAGGCCTGCATTCATACACCAACTCCCACAGTTAGTTAAAACATAAAAAATAGAAAAATTAGAATTTTGTTATTTGAAGGCGTGTGCTTAAAAAATTGGCATTGTTTGATAATGATTACTAAATAGCAAAAAACAGCCATCAAATCGGATCGACATACTACCCCGCGGTTGCGTGCTACTCAAACGAGCCCACCCTAGTTTTCTGTTATTTAGGGGTGTTTTATCGGGGTTTTAGTGGCTCAAAGGCTTAAGGGAGAGAATTATCTATGGCTGGAGTTTTTCCCCACAGAAAATTCCACTGTTCCTGCATGATTTTCAGAGAAATATGGTTTTTTTTACTAAATTACGACTTTTTTTATAGAAAAGCATAATTACATCGCAGATTTCAGAGGAATTCTCTCTCTGATATTGCCATCAGTATCTAAAATACTATTGCGCTTTTCTAATATCGCCCTGAATACCACGCACACTTCGCGCCCAAGGGTTTAGGTCACGAATGTCTCTTGGCAAAGTCTCCACCACGCCGATGGCTTCACTACGGTTGCCGTAAGCGCCATAAACCACCACATACCAATCACGGCCACTGTGCAGGGTTTTAAAGTAACTAAAGACATCAACACTGCCTTGGCTACGGATAAAGTCTTTGACCGCATTCAGGTTATAAGTGCCCAATAGTTGCAAGGTGTAACGGTTAGGGTTTTGTGTCAGCCACCACTGGGTTTTATCGAATGGGTCGAGCACGACTTTTTCTTCTACTGGCGCAGGTGTTGGCGTTGGTGCGGTCACAGGATTTAGTTCTGGTGCCGGTGCCAGGGTTGGCGCTTCGCTTCGAATAGGTGCTACTGGAACACTAGGCGTTGCTACGGTAGTCGGGATGCTAGGCGTCGCCACAGGCGCAGCAGTACTGCTCGGCGTTAAGTCGGTTCCTGTTGGAATGGGCGGTAAAGTAAGTGCTCCTTGCTGCCCTATTTGCTTTTGCATGGCATCGATACGTGCAATGGTCTCTGAAGAAGACTGACCTTGGCGTGGACTTAATGGGATCACGTTCGAGCCACGATCCGCGGTTGAACTGGCTGGGGTATCGTCCGAGTCACTGAACAAAACCGCCACCAGAATCCCCAGCATGACGACAGACAACAGCGCCATGTGCACTAAAGGAAATCCTAGTGCAATGTTAAAACCTTTCCCTGCAGGTTTCAGTCCTTTGTCACCATTGCCCATCATGCTCTGAGCAACTTGGTTGATTCGTCCAGGGTAACCCGCAGAATCCTGATGGATCTTTTTGATTTGTTTGTCATTGAAAGGCAAGTTAATACTGCCTCCCACTGCTCGAACTCGGTGCAGCAAATACGCCTTAGTTTGCTCTAACGAATAAGGCGCTAAAGTTAAAGTGTGGCTGAGCTGATCATAACGAGACTTTTGATAAGCATCGAGATTACGAGACAAGGGATAACTGCTAAATAATGCAACATGGGGCACAGTTTGATTGTCTGTCGCTAAGGACATCATATCCAATAGCATGCTCACTGCATCCGTGTTTAGCTCTTGAGCATTATCAATCAGAACAAGAGCCGACTGACCTTTTACTTCCAAATCGTGGGCAAACTTCAACAATGGACCAAAGGTGGTTTCATTAGGTGGCTGGGTGAAATGACTGGCAAAGCCCGCGTACATAGCTTGCAACAACTGGCCTGCAGTCATCAGCATGGACGCCTTCACATGGCTGATAATCGTCGTATCATCTTGGTGGCGAGCAAATTCCATTAAGAATCGACTCTTACCACTGCCCTCAGGCCCTTGAATAACCGACAACAGATTGCTGTAGCGACTTAAGTGTTCTAACAAGGCTAATTGTTGGTTACCTTCGTCGCTAGCAAAATAGACAGAGTCATCCTTTGAACCAAAAGGGTCCCTCAGCGTCGCTTTTGGCGGCTGATTGAGAGAAGCTTCAAGATCAAATTGAAAGTTGTGCTCTGCCATGTTCGTCCTTTGATTACTCCATAGGGTATGACACCCCCATTTTTACTAGCTGGCTGACGTTTGTTGCTGACTTGCTTCTAGGGCATCTAGTATACAGCTATTAAACTCATCCATAGGGAAATCCGACGTCACGTAGGCCTCTCCCATGCCATTCAATAGTACTAAGCGAAGGCTACCATCTAAGACTTTTTTGTCCAGCACCATACGATCGATGAAGCTTTCTAGCGTCATCGTCGGAGGGGGTAATATCGGCAGATTCGCGGCACTAAATAACGCAACAGAACGGGTCACATCTTGCTCATTCAAATTGCCCATACGCCAAGAGAGATCGATCGCCAACACGCTGCCCGCAGCAACCGCTTCACCATGCAACCAATTGCCGTAGCCCATTTCTGTTTCGATAGCATGTCCGAAAGTATGACCAAGATTTAGAATGGCTCGGATACCACCTTCTCTCTCGTCTTGAGCCACTACATTCGCTTTAGCAAGGCAGGAGCGATAAATCGCTTCGCTAATTTTTTCATTATCAACCGCCATGAGATCTTCAATGTTGGTTTCTAGCCAATCAAAGAATTCTTTATCGCAAATTAGGCCGTATTTGATCACCTCAGCCATACCCGCCGACAATTCTTTAGGAGGCAAGCTCGTCAAGGTATGCGTATCAATTATCACGGCTTGAGGTTGGTAAAAAGCCCCAATCATGTTTTTACCCAGTGGATGATTCACACCGGTTTTGCCACCCACAGACGAGTCCACTTGGGACAATAATGTCGTGGGCACCTGAATGAAAGGCACACCACGCTGATAGGTCGCCGCAGCAAAGCCTGCCATGTCGCCTACAACACCACCGCCTAGAGCGATAATGGTCGTGCTGCGGTTATGCTTGGCTTCTAGTAATGCCGTCATAATTTCAGCGTATGTATCTAGGGTTTTATAACGTTCGCCGTCTTCTAAAATGCAGGTATCTACTTGATAGTCTGTGCTCAGCATGGTCACCATGGCGTCTAGATATAAAGGCGCGATGGTTTTATTCGTCACTATCATGACTTGCTTGCCATGAATGGCTTGATCAAACAGACTTTTTTGCTCGCGAATGTCACGACCTATGTATATAGGGTAACTACGCTCACCAAGATCAACAGATAAAGTTCGCATTATGATACCGGGGTCTCCGTTTTTAAGTGTTTATGTATGGCATCGAGCACTTTGTTGGCAACCGCTCGAGGGTGACGGGCGTCCGTCTCGACCACTAGCGTTGCGACGTCTCGATATAGAGGGTCTCGTACTTGGAAAAGTTTCTTTAGGGTGGCTTTCGGATCCCCTACTTGTAATAAAGGGCGATGATTACTCTTAGAAGTTCTGTGCAGTTGCTGGGCAACAGAAGCATACAAGTAAATGACTAGGACTCCTTCTCGAAGAATCTGTCTATTCTCCTCTCGCATAACGATCCCCCCGCCGGTTGCTAACACCGCACTGTGTTGCGGGTCTTCCAGCATGTTTTTCAACACTTGGGTTTCACGTTTACGAAAACCGTCCTCACCTTCTTTGTCAAAAATCCAAGGAATATCAGCCCCTGCATTTTCTTCTATCACTTTGTCTAAGTCATAGAACTCTTTCCCCATTGATTGGGAAAGTAAACGACCAATGGTGGTTTTTCCAGCGCCCATTGGGCCGACTAAAATTATTTTGGGAGCTTTTATCATTCTATTCAATTGCATTGGAATTAGGCGAATTGCAGTTGTTAACTAGTTAGCTGTCATTTGTAGCAGTTTTGGCGTAATAAATACAAGCAATTCAACCTTTTCTTGCTGTTCTAGGGTCTTTTTAAAGAGTTCCCCTAAGATTGGTATGTCACTGAAGAAAGGCACACGACTTTCACTTTCAAAATACTCTTCTCGAAAAATTCCTCCTAGCACTAAGGTTTCCTGATTATTCACTTCGACCTGAGTCTGCAGTCGGTTAGTTTTTAAACTCGGTACACCATTAATTAAATCTCCTACCGAGTCTTGGTGGATTGTCAAAGCTAATAATATACGCCCTCCCTCTTTCACCATGGGCGTCACTTGCAGTTTTAGCGTTGCCTGACGGAACTCAACATTCACGTTATCTCCTATGGCTGTTTGATAAGGCACTTCCGTGCCCGACTCTATGTAGGCCGTTTGGCCTTCCGCGGTGACAATTTTCGGTTTGGAAATCACCTTTGCCATGCCTTCGCTCTCTAACATATCCAGGGTGAAAGACAGCAAACCAGCCGTACCAGAGGTGGCTAAAGAAAGACTTGTGGAGGGAATTAAAGCACCAAGTTCCACCGCGCCACCTAGCGTTGAAGAAACGCCTTTTGACAAACGCGCCTGCCAGTTCACGCCAAACTGCGACTGAGCAGAGGTACTCACCTGCGCTATTTGCGCACTGATTTCTACTTGCCTTAAAGGGGTATCAAGCCACTCAATCACCGACTTAAAACCAAACTCAGCCCCACAAGATTTCATAACAATAGAGTTGGTTCTGTGATCCACAATGAAAAGTACATTAGGGTAAAGCGCCTTTAGTTGTTTCCCAGTGATTTCCGCCTTGGCGTGCCTGAGCGTCCAGTAAGAATGCAAGCACTCTTTTTTCTGCTGACTAGCAAGAGCCGCTTTAGCTCGTAAAATTGCCACTCCCTCTTGCCAACTCAAATCAAGATTTCCCTGTGAGGCAACCGCCGTCATAACCTGCTCCCAGCTGGCATCCTTTAACGATAAGGTTTGCACACTGTCGATATCGGGACTCATCACCAGATTTTCTTGCATCTGTACGGCCAGCCAAGGCAAGACTTGCTGTAAAGGCTTTGACTCAAAAAACACATCCATACTGAATCCATTCACTGGCAGATTTAACCAGACCATCACCCAGTAAAGCCGACACTTCCTTATCATTTTTCGAACTCCCTATTTAATACGTTAAGCATAAGCCGCTGACCATTTTGATCTACTAGGGTCACTTGTTGAGCGCTAACAGTCTCAACAAACACACCTACTTCTGGCAACCAAGTTCCCTTGGTGACCCAATAGCTTTGTGCAGAGGAACGTAACAACCCCATGGCCTTTCCAGATACAAATAAAGTACTGACAAGTTGCCAAGCGCTTTGTGTACCGGACTCTCTCGTCTGTATTCGAGATTTTGGCAAAGTCTCAAACTCAGGATCCGCTAACTCTGTTGAGACAAGCTGATACAAGAAATCTGCAAACCACTCACCACCTTCTCTGCGTTGCCAAACTACAGATAGCAAAACCAGTGATGCAACCTCATGAGCCTCGTCCAAGGCCTGCTGCCAGTTTTCTAAAGAAGCTTCCCCACTTAGCCGCCAGCGTCTTGAGTCAGATTGAAAGTCGCTCATGAGCCACGCATATTCATACAGAGGCTGGGTTGCCAATGTAGTGACGATATCCTGTGCTTTGTGTTGCAATGAAAGCTGTAACCTTTGCTTTCTCTCTTGTGCTTTAGTATCCGCCCATTGGGCACTCAAGATGGGTTGCCAAATCAGGGCTTGCAGCAATACCAAGGAGACCAGCATTAACCAACTCAAATGCTGGTACGCAAAACTACGGAAGAAACTTAACGACAATTTTCGCATCGACGACCTCCTGCTGATTCGGATAAGCCGAAGGGTGACGATGAAGAAACTCTATATTCCACTCCCATTGAGGGAACTCAGTCGCTTTGTTTTTTATTAATTCCTCTAAGCGAGTGAGTGGCGCCGTTACTTCGAGGTGAGCATGTTGAAAATCAGCTTCCAACGTCTGTAAATGCATGGTTTCAGGCAAGTTTTGAGCTAAGACGACAACAGACGCCAATTGATGCCTGTTATTGGAAGGCGATGTCCTATCCTCTTGCGCTTCCTGAATATTCGACGTTGTAACAACTTGAGCAGGCGTTATCCAATTCAGTCCAATCCAGCCCAGCAAATGTAATACCAGACTTAGCCCCAGTAAGCTGTAGAGCTTTACCTTAAGTTGCTGTCGTGTTTCTAATTCAGGATTATAGGGTGCGAGCTTAAAGCGATGGAACCAACGCCAAGGGGCCGCCGATTTCATAGCTTGTTGATATTGCCAATAGGACATGAGCCATACCGATTGAGAATACACTCTGAATGGCTCACAAAGTAATTCACACCAGCTGGTCGGACAGGCAAAGACCTTCAAGAAGTTGCCCTCTTCTGGGTGTTTATGTTGTCGATAGGCGAAGCTAATCTGCTCAGGAGGGACGAATATACTTTCTGCCGCAATACTCAGCGCCGCCAGAGGCGCAACATCCTTTGGTAATTTCTCTATTTTATGGTCGATGACCGTGATCCAATGATCGGGGACCAATACAACAAGTCGTTTTTTTAGGGCTTTCTTAACTTTGCCTCTACCTACTAAACACCTAGCTTGCAACGCTCTTAGCTGGTCATCCGTAGGTATTTGAGGGTCAGTCCCCTGAGCTTCTAGGGCATCCTCTAAATTAAAATTCTTTGGGTAAATAAGACATTGCGTTGAGCTGTACAGCGCGACACAATAGAGCGGCGTTAACATAATGCTTCATCCTTGAAGTATTGTATTACGTTAAATTTAGGCGCCATTAGTGAGTTAAGCAAGCTAACGTTTCGCTACAAAGTTAAGCCACCCAGATCTTCGCAACTTAGGTATAATGTGGCTTTATTTTTTCCTCGGTTAGTTGGAAGTATATGTCTAAGGTTTTCAAAATTTTATTTTTCCTAGGTTTGTTCGGAGCCATTTCAGCGGCTGGCATTACCTACGCAATTTACTACAGCGTAAAAGATCGAATTCCAACAGTAGAAGAGCTGAAAGATATTGAGCTGCGTATCCCATTACGCATCTACACAGCCGATAACAAACTGATAGGAGAATTTGGTGAGCAACGCCGTACCCCAATCAGCTACGATGACATTCCACCTAATCTTGAATTTGCTATTTTAGCGGCGGAAGATACGAATTTTTACCATCACCCTGGCGTTGATATTTTAGGTTTGGGTCGAGCGGCTATGCAGCTCGTCACCAGCGGCAAAATCCAAAGTGGTGGTAGTACCATTACTATGCAGGTGGCCCGAAACTACTTTTTATCTTTTGAGCAAACCTTTACGCGTAAATTTACCGAGATATTCATTTCTTTAAAGATGGAGCAAGAGCTAAGCAAGCATGAAATTTTAGAGCTCTACATCAATAAGATTTATTTGGGTAAACGTGCCTACGGTTTCGAAGCGGCTGCCCAAGTTTATTACGGCAAAAGCCTTGGTGAACTAGACCTCGCCCAGCTCGCCATGATCGCAGGTTTGCCCAAAGCGCCTTCGCTCTATAACCCTATTGTGAACCCATCGAGAGCATTGATCCGACGAAATTGGATTCTGCAACGTATGTTGTCTTTAGGCATGATAGATAAAGAAGCCTACCAAACCGCCGTTGAATCCCCTATCACGGCTAAAAACTACGGTGTCGCACCAGATATAGAAGCGGGCTATGTAGCCGAAATGGTTCGTTCCGAGCTGTACAAAACTTTTGGTAATGACCTCTACAATACCGGTATGACAGTCTATACCACCATAGACTCTGGTCGTCAGGAAGCGGCCAACGAAGCGGTTTTTCAGGGGGTATTAAACTATGACACACGCCATGGCTATCGTGGTGCTCTTGATGCCCGCACCGATCTGTTAAGCGTAAGCCCTGAAGAACAGCAAGCTGAACTATCGAAATTTGAAGGCTTTCAAGATTGGCAAAACGCTCTCGTGCTGACCACCGAAGAACTGAGCGCCGATGTGCGCCTAGAAAATGGTGAGCAAGTGCTGTTGGCGTGGGACGCAATGAAATGGGCAAAGGCTTACATTAATGAAGACAGCCAAGGCCCTAGCCCAAAAACCGTGGCCGACATTATTGTTCCCGGCGACATTATTCGCTTACGCCCAGATGACACCTTTGGCTGGGTATTAACCCAGAAACCAGAGGTACAAAGCGCCCTTATTTCACTCAATAGCAGCAATGGTGCGATCCAAGCTTTAGTGGGCGGTTTTAACTACTATGAGAATAAATTTAACCGTATCACCCAATCGAAACGACAGCCGGGTTCTAACTTTAAGCCTTTTGTTTATGCCAGTGCGCTTAATAGAGGCTATACCGCGGCCAGCATCATCAATGATGCACCGGTGGTATTTAATGACTCAAACCTTGCAACCGCATGGCGACCAACCAATGATGGCGGGAGATTCTACGGTCCGACACGTTTACGCCAAGCGCTTTACCGTTCTCAAAACGTGGTGTCGGTGCGACTATTAGATGAACTTGGTGTACGTCCGACGTTAGAATTCTTGCGCCGCTTCGGTTTCGACCCAGATGAACTGCCTCATAACTTATCTTTATCCCTAGGTAGTGCGAATTTGTCCCCTCTGCAAATCGCCACTGGCTATGCAGTATTTTCTAATGGCGGTTACCAAGTCCAGCCTTATCTCATTGCTCGTGTTGAGGACAGAAACGGCGAGAGTCTGTTTGATGCATCGCCGGTTACGGTTTGCCGCTCCTGTACCCTGTTAGAGCAAGCGCCCGACGAAGAGCGCCAGACAGGCTTGTTCAGCACACCTGAAGGTATTCTTGATCTTCCCGTGGCACCACAAGTCCTAGAGGGAGAGATTGACTACATCATCTATGACATGATGCGCGATGTTATTAAATACGGTACGGGGCGTAGAGCGCGGGTACTAAAACGAGATGATATTGCAGGCAAAACGGGTACCACCAATGATGGCCGTGACGCTTGGTTCTCTGGCTTTAACGGCGAGATTGTGACCTCGGTGTGGAGTGGCTTTGATAACTCCTCTCCCCTTGGGCGTGGTGAATGGGGTGGTTCGGTATCTTTACCGGTATGGATAGATTACATGCGCTATGCCTTAGAAGGTCAAGCACCCGCTTACGTGAATAAACCTTCTTCGCTGGTTACTGTGCGCATTGACCCTAAAACCGGTCAACGGGCTTTGCCGGGGCAATCTGATGCCATCTTTGAAATTTTCCGTAAAGCACATGTCCCCGCACAACGCACAGTTTCCGCTCCAGCGCTGGATCTTAACAACCTAGACGAAGCCCTAGAAGAAGAAAAAGAAACCAGTGTATTAGAGAATTTGTTCTAGTCCACTCGCCTTTTCCTACCAAGGAACAGGCTATAAAAAAGGTGCTATTTTCGCAAATAGCACCTTTTTTTATCTCAATACCTTCTTAGTGGTTAGCCACCAAACTGATCAAGATTTTCTAATGGATAAAAGTCTGGGTAAGGTAGCATAGCAACACCTGAGTCTACCGCCGCTTTGGCAACCGCTGCAGAAACAACATTCAACAAACGAGCATCCATTGGTTTCGGTAAGATGTAGTCTTTACCAAAGCTTAATGCAGAACCCCCGTAGGCTGCTACTACATCAGCAGGAGCTGCTTCTTTGGCTAGATCTTTCAGCGCATGCACTGCAGCCACTTTCATTTCCTCATTGATTTTAGTCGCACGCACATCAAGTGCACCACGGAAAATGAATGGGAAGCCTAATACGTTATTCACCTGATTAGGGTAATCAGAGCGGCCTGTTGCCATGATGAGATCATCGCGTGTTTGCTGTGCCAATTCCGGGCTAATTTCTGGGTCTGGATTCGAACAAGCAAAGACTACTGGGTTTGGCGCCATTTTGCTTAACTGCTCAGCAGAGAACAGATCAGGGCCCGATACACCAATAAATACGTCTGCACCATCAATCGCATCATCTAGAGTGCGTTTATCGGTTTCAATCGCAAACATAGTTTTAAACTGGTTAAGGTCATCACGGCCAGAATGGATCACACCTTTACGGTCTAACACATAAATATTCTCTGGCTTAGCACCACAAGCAATAATCAGCTTCATACAAGCTGTCGCTGCAGCACCTGCACCTAGACAAACAATTTTTGCTGTTTCTAGATCTTTGCCTTGTAGCTCAAGAGCGTTCAAAAGACCTGCCGCCGTTACAATCGCTGTACCGTGTTGGTCATCATGGAACACAGGAATATTACAGCGTTCGATCAACTGACGTTCGATTTCAAAACACTCAGGTGCTTTGATATCTTCTAGGTTAATACCGCCATAGGTATTGGCGATGCGCGCAACAGTATCGATAAAAGCTTGTGGGCTTTCAGATTCTACTTCAACGTCAACAGAGTTGATGCCGGCAAAGCGCTTAAACAATAAGCCTTTACCTTCCATTACAGGCTTACTGGCTAAAGGACCAAGATTACCTAGGCCTAGAATGGCAGAACCATCAGAAATAACCGCTACTAAATTCCCTTTACCTGTATAGCGATACGCATTCTCAGGATCTTTTGCAATTTCGCGACAAGGCTCAGCCACACCGGGGCTATAAGCGAGTGAAAGGTCACGAGCAGTAGCTGTTGGTTTGGTGATCGTGACACTTAGTTTGCCTGGTACTGGATGTTCATGGTAATCCAATGCCGCTTGCTTTATATCTTCTGCCATTTTGATGTTTCCGTCTTTTTGGTGTTGTAATTAATTTTATCGTCCAAAATTGGTAACTGACCGCTGAACTTATTGTCCTACAGTTGATACCTTATAGTTTTGTTTTGTCAGAATAGTCTATTACCAAGGGGCTTTAAAGCGTAAATCTATAGGAATCTTCAATCAGTCTTGAATTTCAATCAAGTCCAATGGATGACGCACCATTAAAACCCAACGGGACTGTGAGGACCGATACTTCCTCTGATACTGCCAACCTCGCGCTTCCACCCTTTTCCCCTGTAAATAAAATACCTTTTGGGGCGACCAGTAATCCATCGCACTGTTTGGTAAATTAATCACTGGGCCGTGTTTTGTCTCTAACCACCAGCCGCCACGGTTATGCCGTACGGATGTCACTATGAATTTCGCTAGAGAGAAACCAGCCTGTCCTTGCCACGGTTTAAGCGCTTGCCAAAGACCTTTATGGGTGGCCTTTGCAAACTGCTCAGCTTCCACAAAACACGCTTGATACGCCAGATTAGGGGGAACAGCAACACGATATCCTAACCCTTCGGATAGTAACTGACTTGTTAGGGAAATACGATGCTTGTCGAATAAGTAAAATAAATGGCGACCGTATCTATCTTGGGAATCTTTGGCTTGTTGTAAATATACAAAACCATCCAAGAGCCGACTTAAATAGGCTTTGGCTTCTAAAGCGTAAGCTTGATGACGACCGGCTTCATGGTCTAACTCTGGGGTATCTATCCCCACCAACCTAACTTTTCGGCCATCTTGTAAATATATGGTATCGCCATCAACAATGCGCTTTACATAGGCTTTTTCCACCGCACCTTCGGCGATACATAACCCATTGGCATAAGATTTCACTAGGGGCAAAAACAAAAAAAGCGCCAAGAAAACTTGGCGCTTTTTTATAGAGTTCATGGTCAATATACCAATTATTTGGTAGTACGACGAGCTCCGAAACGTTTGTTGAAACGATCAACACGACCACCAGTGTCCAACATTTTTTGTTGGCCTGTGTAGAATGGGTGACATTGGCTACATACGTCGATGTGCATGTCTTTACCTACAGTCGAGTTTAGGTTCAATGTATTACCACAAGTACAAGTTGCAGTAATGCCAGCGTAATTTGGGTGGATATCTTTTTGCATCGTATTTACCTTCATAGTTGGTGTGCCGCCACTTGGTCGATCTAAATGGGCTTTCGCCGCGCCAAGCACCGCACGATTATCTGTACAGACATTGTACAGTGGTTCCAAGAACCGCGTATTCTAGGCATGAATCCTGTGTTCGGCAACCTTTTTTTGATATAAAAAGCCGCTCGCCCACACTGGGCAGTCTGACGTACACTTAACCTATTATTGAAATTGTCTGAAAAGTTATCTGATAGGGCTTACAACTTACGCATGCAAGAGACGCTGCTTACTCCTCATCCATACATTAAAGTGGCACTGCCAGTACCCATGCGCACTTTATTTGACTACCGCGTACCGAAAGCATTGGCCCTTCGCCATACTTTAAAACCCGGTATGCGCGTTAAAGTGCCTTTTGGTAAAAGTAGTCGTTTAGGGGTCATCGTAGCGCTAAGTGACACCAGTGATTGGGACGAAACCCAAGTTAAGCCGCTTACCTCATTGCACGACGAAGAAGCCGTCATTAGCCCAGAACTTATGCAGCTATGCGAATGGGCGGCACGTTACTACCACCACCCTATCGGAGATGTCATTTTTCATGCTTTGCCAGTGCTGTTAAGAAAGGGAGAGAGCCCAGAATTTCGAACGGAAAACTGGTGGTTTACGACCCCAGAAGGACAAACTCTTTCCCTCGACTCATTAAAACGCGCACCTCGCCAACAAGACTTTTTAAGAGCCGTACAACAACACCCTAATGGCTTAAGTCAGCACGCAATGTCAGTACTGGATTTGGCCGTTTCAGCAGGCAAAAGCCTCGAACAAAAAGGCCTACTGCGCCGCGAGCAACGCTCATTTAATAAAAGTGGCGAGAAGCACACCCATCAGACACAAGTCCCTCCCATTTTAAACCCTGAACAAGCCAATGTAACCCAAGCTTTATTAGAGCGTCGGCACGAATTCGGGGTGAGCTTGCTAGATGGCATCACAGGGAGTGGTAAGACTGAAGTCTTTCTACAAGTCATGGCTCAGTTGATTGACGAAGGTAAACAAATTCTGGTGATGGTGCCAGAAATTGGCCTGACACCACAAACTCTTAAGCGTTTTGAAAGCCGTTTTAATACCGATATCGTACTAATGCATTCGAATATGACGGACAGAGAGCGTTTAGATGCTTGGCTACTGGCTCAAAATGGTCACGCCAAGGTCATTATTGGCACTCGCTCCTCCACATTTATTCCTGCACCCAACCTTGGCATGATCATCATAGATGAAGAGCACGACAACTCTTACAAGCAACATGAAGGCTTTCGTTACCATGCTCGAGATTTAGCCATAAAGCGCGCTCAAAACCTTAATATTCCGGTGTTATTAGCTTCCGCAACACCCTCGTATGAGAGCCTTGCCAACGCCTTACAAAAACGCTTTTTATGGCTCAAGTTGCGCCAAAGAGCTGGCAATGCCAATGTCAGTGAGATGGAACGAGTCGACCTGAGAGGCCAAAGCCTCATCAACGGCTTCAGCGAACGCGCCCTCATCTCGATGAAAGACTGCTTAGAACGCAAAGAGCAAGTGTTGGTGTTTTTGAATCGTCGTGGCTATGCTCCGACCCTTATGTGCCATCAGTGTGGCTGGATCGCTGCTTGTGATCATTGCGATGTAAACCTCACCGTACACAAACGCGCCAATAAACTACATTGTCATCACTGTGACACCCAAAAAGCCTTACTCCATACCTGTCCTGAATGTGCCAGCGATGAGCTCTTCACCGTAGGGGAAGGGACGGAACAAATTGAAAGCCAGCTACAAGGCCTTTTTAAAGACACGCCAATCTTACGGGTCGACAGGGACAGTACACAGCATAAATCTGCCATGGCGCAGCTCACTCAAAAAATTCTCCAGCATGACCAAGCCATTCTTATTGGTACACAAATGCTTGCCAAAGGTCATCATTTTCCGAACGTCACTCTTGTCATCATCATGGATGCAGACGCAGGGCTCTTTTCGGCAGATTTTCGTGGTATGGAAAGAACGGCTCAGCTCATTACGCAGGTCGCAGGCCGAGCGGGGCGAGCTAAAAAGCCAGGCCATGTGTTGCTACAGACCTACCATCCAGACCATCAAGCCATTGAGTGCTTATGTAATCTTGGTTACGAACATTTTGCGATAGATGGCTTAGCAGAGCGCAAAGCCTTAGCCTTGCCGCCTTTTTATCATCAAGTCATTGTGCGAGCCGAATCCGGTAATGATCAAGAAGCTATGCAACTGCTACAAACCATGCGTTTGGAACTTGAGCATCAATTTGCACCAGAGGTTTTATTAGTTGGGCCCTACTCAGCAATTATTGTTCGCAAAGCGGGCCAGCACCGAGCTTTAGTATCATTAAAAGCTCATCATCGCGGTGCTTTGCATCACGCTACCGCCCTCATTAGTCAATGGTTAGAACATTCCACCAAACAAAGCCGAATTCGTTTCGCGATTGATGTAGATCCACTGGAAACTTACTGACCAAGCAAGCATAATAAGCACAGTTTTTTACTAAGCCTAAAATATGTTTAATTTCATGCGAATTGCCACCAAAAAAACGAGTCGACCTCGCAAGGGCGCGACTCGTCGTACGCCTCCTCCTAAGCGTAAAAAGACTCCTTGGTGGTTATGGTTACTTATCCCGGCCATTTTGGTTGCCTTTGTCTATGGCCTCATGCAATTGAGCCAAGTGGAGTCACCGAAACCGGCGCCAACGGTTATCAAAGCAAAACCGGTTGTCACGCCAAAACCGACGGAAGCAAAACCGGTCGAAAAGAAAGTGGCTCCGAAGAAAGACAATTTCGAGTTCTACCAAATTTTGCAAGACAGCGAAGTGGATACCAGCCATGTGGATGCCTATCAATCTACCCCTCGTGGCGAGCAAGATTTTTACTATATGATCCAAGCGGCGTCATTTCGTAATTCAAGCGATGCCGATCGTCTAAGGGCCAAACTAATTCTTTCAGGTTTAGTAGAAACCAGTATTCGTGAAACCTCCGGCAAAGATAATCGCCCTTGGTTCCGTGTCATTCTTGGGCCTTATGAGTCTCGCTCGAAAATGAATAGAGCGGAAGATAAGTTGGTCGCAATGGACATATCCTCTTACTCCTACAAGATCAACAAAGAAGAATAACCTCATCTATAACGGTGACAGATCTTACTTGCTAAGCTCTGTCACCTCGTCCACCTTGAAAACCACATTAAGCATCCCCACTTTATTAGAATCGAAATTGGAGTAGACCATGACCACGATTCTTACAGTACGTAAAGGTAACCAAGTCGTTGTAGGCGGCGATGGACAAGTTTCACTAGGCAACACCGTAATGAAAGGTAATGCTCGCAAGGTGCGTCGTTTGTACCGAGGTGAGGTCATTGCTGGATTCGCGGGCGGCACCGCCGATGCGTTCACTTTATTTGAGCGTTTTGAAGGTCAGCTTGAAAAGCACCAAGGTCAGCTAGTACGCGCGGCGGTAGATTTAGCGAAAGACTGGCGTTCTGACCGAGCACTGCGCAAGCTAGAAGCCATGCTGATTGTTGCCAACAAAGAAAGCACTTTAATCATTACCGGTACGGGTGATGTAGTAGAACCACAACACGGCGCTCTCGCCATTGGTTCTGGTGGCAATTATGCCGAAGCAGCAGCTCGTGCACTGATCGATAACACCGACCTTAGTGCCAAAGAAATTGTCGAAAAAAGCCTCAATATTGCCGCCGATATTTGTGTCTTTACCAACCATAGCTTAACGGTTGAAGAAATTACCATTGATGGCCAACTAGAAGACCAATCAGCCTAAATACCTCCTGAAACAATGGCTTTACCATCAAGACATTATCACTTAACACGATAAAGAGAACCGATATGAGTAGCATGACCCCAAGAGAGACGGTTAACGCCTTAGACAGTCATATTATTGGCCAGCAAAAAGCCAAGCGAGCCGTTGCCATTGCCTTACGTAATCGCTGGCGCCGTATGCAATTACCTGAAAACATGCGTGCTGAAGTCACCCCAAAAAACATCCTAATGATAGGCCCAACTGGGGTCGGTAAAACTGAAATAGCCCGTCGTTTGGCCAAACTTGCCAACGCGCCTTTCATAAAAATTGAAGCCACTAAATTCACCGAAGTAGGTTACGTAGGCCGCGATGTAGAATCAATCATTCGCGATTTGGTTGAAATGTCCATCAAGATGCTGCGCGAGCAAGAGACCGAAAGGCTACGCAACAAAGCCGAAGATGCCGCAGAAGATCGAATTCTAGATGTGCTATTACCGCCCGCTCGTGGTGGTGACCCAGAACTTGAGGACAACAGCACACGTCAAACTTTCCGCAAGAAACTGCGCGAAGGTAAGTTGGATGACAAAGACATCGACATTGAAGTCGCGGATGCCCCTGTAGGGGTAGAAATCATGACACCTCCTGGTATGGAAGAAATGACCAGCCAGTTGCAAAACATGTTCTCAAACTTTAGTTCGAACAAGACGAAAAAGCGTAAGCTAAAAGTGAAAGAAGCCATGCGCCAAGTCCGTGATGAGGAAGCCGCTAAACTTATCAATGAAGATGAACTTAAAGCACGCGCTGTCGAAGCCGTTGAACAAAATGGTATCGTCTTCCTTGATGAAATAGATAAAGTCGCGAAAAGCTCTGAACGCTCTAGTGGTGAAGTTTCCCGTGAAGGTGTTCAGCGCGACCTATTACCTTTGGTAGAAGGCTGCACCGTTACCACTAAGTACGGCATGATCAAAACAGATCACATCTTGTTTATCGCCTCCGGTGCCTTCCATTTATCCAAGCCGTCGGATCTGATTCCTGAGCTACAAGGTCGTTTACCTATTCGTGTGGAGCTTGATGCCCTCACAGTGGAAGACTTTAAACGCATTCTAGTGGAACCAAGCGCATCTTTGACTAAGCAATATGTGGCCTTAGCGAAAACAGAGAACATCCACTTAAACTTCACCGACGAAGGCATCCAACGCATTGCAGAAATTGCTTTTCAGGTGAATGAGCGTACCGAAAACATCGGTGCCCGCCGCCTTCATACGGTACTGGAGCGACTACTGGAAGAAGTTTCTTATTCGGCCAGTGATATGCCTGATGAGCAAGTGGTGGACATTACCTCAGCCTATGTTAACGAACAGCTAGGTGAAGTTGCCGAAAACGAAGACCTTAGTCAGTACATTCTTTAATGCCTTGTTGATATAGGAATCCATAATGACAAACCCAGCGCCTACTAAAATTCACTATCACAAGCAATCTCGTGAGTTGGCGTTGACGTTTGCCGACGGCCAGCAATTTCGACTCAGTGCCGAATATCTGCGCGTGCATTCTCCTTCAGCAGAAGTGAGAGGCCATGGCCGTCAGATGCCTATTTTGCAATACGGTAAAAAGCACGTTGCTATTCAGAACATAGAAGGTGCGGGCAATTACGCGATCAAGATCAGCTTCGATGACGGCCATGATACCGGCCTGTATTCTTGGGAGTACCTTTACAATATTGGTAAAAACCATGATGAACTGTGGCAAATGTACCTAGATCGACTTGAAAAGGAAGGCCAGAAGCGGGAAACTTCGAGCATCCAAATCCATCAGCTGTAATTCGCAGCGCATCACCATCTCACTGGGGAAAGTAATTTATGGGATCACTGAGTTTGTCCGCCATCAGCGCCATGGAAAATGCGATTAATCTTGCTTTAAAACAAGATGCTCCATCGCAACAGCGCCTTGCAAAACTCGCAGGACAACAGGTGTTTCTGTACATTGAAGACTTCTCCTTCATCTTGCAAATTCACCTTTTAGAAGAAGGTGTCATGCTGCATAAACTCAATAGCATGGACGAAGTAGAGCTGGATCCGAAACTTGACACATTAGTTCAAGGCCCAAGTTCCGCTTATCGTAAACTGCTTGAAGGTGATGGCTTCTTTGATGGCGACTTGCGTATTCAAGGTAATGCTCAAGCCTTAATGACATTGCACAAGGTTATGGAAAACTTTGAATTGGATTGGGAAGGGTTACTGGCCGATCACATTGGCGATTTAGCGGCCGCTAGTTTAGCAAGATTATTAAGAACCCAATGGGAATGGAGCAAAGAATGCGCCACCAACGCCAGAATTCAGCTCGTTAGTCATTTACAAAGCAACAGCCAACTACTACCGAGCAAGGTCGAGTTTGATCACCATGTAGAGGAACTAGAGCGCTTTGGCACACTGCTTGATCGTGCTGAAACCCGACTGCGCTTGCTAATGAAAAAGAACGCCTAAGCCTTACCTTTTAGTTGGCTGATGTATACCCCAAAGATGGTCACCACAAAGCCTGCTATTTGTAGGCTGGTCAGGGTTTCATTAAAGATAAAGTAGCTTTCTATCGCAGCCAAAGGTGGTGCTAGCAATAGTAACACAGACACCTTTGAAGCCGTCACTCTTCGCACTAGCCAGACCATCAAAAACAGCCCTGCACCCGATAGCACAACAATCCCCCAAATAAGTAATAAAAAGGTAGCGAGCTGCACTTCAAACTGACGCTCACCTAAGAACCACACAAAGCCCATCGACACCAGCCAAGCGGCCAAATTTTGGATGGCCATGGCACTGAAGAGATCCGCCGAAGCGATCGACATTTTTTGATAAGTAACCCCGAAAGACAGGGCTAATATGGCCACACAAGCCAGCACTAGCGTCACTGGATTAATGCCGAGTTCGCTAAGTTCAAAATGTAGCGCTGGGCTAATAACTAAGATCAAGCCACTGATCCCGATCAGCATGCCTAGCAAGCCCATCAAGGAGGTTTTTTCTTTGACTAAAGACCAAGCCAAAATAGCCACTAGCACAGGTTGTAATGCACCAATCAAAGCCATCACGCCAGCAGGTAAGCCTTTAGAGATTGCCAAATAGGATAGCCCTAAATAGACACTGTTCATTAACACCCCAGCCAACATATGCTTAGGCACATCAGTCCATTTAGGGAAAGCACGGCCTTGCCAGTAGGCAAACGCGAGAAAGAGTAATCCGGCAAAGAAAAAGCGAATACTTAAAAAAATGTTGGGGTCCATTAAGCCTACAATCAGCTTACCGACAATAAACCCCGTCGACCAAATAACCACGAGTAAAACGCATAAAATTGCCATGGACTTTTTCTATATGCAGGAAATGGGATGAAGTTGCTAGTTAGAAACTGAATTATCAAGCATCTAACTAGCACAGTACATGAATCACTCTAAGAAAAAGTTCGGATCATAGAAAACAGAGATAGAAGATTACATTTTATATCAAGCTGGCGGACTGGTATTGGCCTAATGCCTTAGTCACTTTTTGCAAATATAATTGTGTTTCTTCATAAGGAAGGTCTTCAACTAAACGCTGATAGACTTCTTCAGGAGTCAGATCATTTATCACATCAACAGCAGGGTTAATCACTTTACGACCGTCAGGGTGGAATACACTGGCGACATTCCCTGCTCCTGTATTGTAAGCAGCAATCATGCAATATAAACGACTCTTTTCGTCTTCTATACCCTTCAAATAGCGTGTCTCTAATAAATGAAGATAGCCAGCGCCAAACTCAATATTGTCATCAGGCTGAAATAGCAATGATGCCTGCGGCGTTTGATCTTTATTTTTTAACGCCTGGTTAACATCAAGTCCTGCAGAGGTTGGTACAATTTGCATCAAGCCAAATGCTGGAATCGGTGATTGCGCCATGGGGTTAAAACTCGACTCAGTTTGAGCGATGGCCAAGATCAGATTCTGATCAATATCGTATTTTTCACTCATCTGTTTGGCTGATGACAAAAACGGTTCCGCACGTTTAACGAAAACATCCTCAGGTAAATCTAAACGTATTCGGTTAATGCGTTTACTGGTGGCTTGATTGACGGTATCCACCGCGTCCACTTGTGCAACATCTGTTTCTACAATTTGACCGGCAGCAATTTCATCAACATCCGTAGCCCCCATGGTGTTTAATAACGAGTTAGACGGTTTGTTAATATTTACCTTGTCAATCACGGGGTCGGCTGCTAGAGCTTGATTGACGGAGGTTTTTTCAAGCGCTGACAAGGCTTTTTGAACATTAGCTGGCTGATCCCCTAATGATTCCACAACAATTTCATTAGCTTGATAATCTAAGATGGTTCGCTGTTCAAGATCATCACTGTAAATTACATATTGATGTTGACCAGATAATTGTGTTTTGTCACCCCATTTGGCAGTGACCTTATTCTTAAATTCTGAGTAACGAGCTCGATATTCTTGTTGATAGTTTTTGTAACTCGCTTGCTTTTTCGCTTTCCACTCTTCATAGCTCAAAGCATAAGCACCCGCTGAGCTAATAATCACAAAAAAGACAACGATTTTTAAAATTTTATCCATGCTATTTATCCATAAAAAAAGGGGCTTTAACAGCCCCTCATTAATCACTTAATATTAAGCTCAGCACGCACAGCGTCTAAAGATTTATCAGCTTCTTCCTTTAGGAATTGACGATATAATTCAGGAGAGTCATCCTCTAAAGAGGTATTAACCAACGCATCAATATTTTCATCGTATCCAGCTTTATTAAGGCCGACTAAAACATACATGTTGCCTGCAGGACTTATTCTTGTACGATAAATACGTGAATTATTTAGCGTCATTGTGGCTAAGGTTTTTTGTACTCGCTCAGTCACATCTGCATTCGTGTTAACTCCATCAACTGTTGAGTCTTGGGTTAAACGTGACAAACGTGCGTTGACTTGTGTTGAAAATTCACCCGCAAGGCGAGAGCGGGCTTCTGTAGCCGCAACATCTGTCATCATACCAACACCTGAAGCCATCTGTTTAGAGTAACCTACAGATTGAATTTCTAGACCTTCAACTGGCTGACTACAAATCCACCCTGGAGCCTCATCTGAAGGACTATCTGGATAATTACACTCGCCATAGTCAACACTAGTAGATGGATTTGATATACAACCAGCTAACATCACAACACAACCAGCTAAAGAACCGATTTTTAATATATTCATCATACTATTCTCTTAAATCCCTGGAATTTTCACACAAGAGCCAAATACTTGGGTCTCATCAGCGTCACACTTGCCATGCTCTAGCTGAGCGATATCACCCATTTGCAGTGATTCAATTAGCTCTTTATCTTTGACGTAAACATAAGAAGTTTGCTCATTAATGTCTTCCGCAATGATTTCACCTTCACCTAACAAAGTTTTCCTTACACGCTCTTCGTTGGTGATTGGCGTAACATCAATACTCTTACGGTAAAACTTCACTGTAGCACCTTCTACGGCACCAGCACGTTTTGAAATGGTTACCTGGAATAATGCCTTAGATGAGTCTTCATTATCACGACGCTCAATAACATAAGCATCTGGTGCTAAGTCATTTAGGGTTTCAAAAGAACCTGATTTCACCGCATCTTGTAGTGCTCGACTAACTAAAGTAGATGCTGAAGCATCACTAATTGGACATTTGGAGTTACGAGTTTCAGTAGAAGAGCTTGAAGAGCCTTCGTATTCGTAGGTATTTATAAGCTCCATAGATGGGATTTTATACGCTCGTACATTTAACTCTGCTGTACTTTCAAAGCGGCAAGAAGCTTCAATTTTATGTTTCTCACCATCATCGTCTACCCAAGAACGACTTTCACTGAATCGAGAGGTCAGCCCAACTTCAGAAATTTTCGTCATAATGGCGATGTCAGCAACAGCAGGACCTGAGGTTCTATATTTACCAGAAGACTCTGCAGCAAGAAGTTCATTCTTCAGTTTGGCGGCAAGCGTACGATCAACCAAGGTATTGCCTGATTTTAATAGGCGCTGAGATAGATCCTCATAAACTTCAGACGTAAAATCTTTAGCATGATTATCACTGTACTCTACTGGCGACAAAATAATCTTTGTGCCTTGACCACTCATTTGAGCTTTCAACTCCGCTTTAGTAGGCATCACCACGGTTTCTAACAAAGGCGCAGGTGCGGTATCTGCGAGCTTGACTGGACCACATCCAGTAAGTAAAACAGACCCAGCCGCTACAGCAACCAATAAAAGCTTTTTTTCCCACATAGTTATGAACTCACTCTATTTTGTTTCCATACCAAAGGACTGCCAGAGCCCTTCACTTTTAATTCTCTGTGTGGCTATAGAAAGCGTACCTTTTTTGCCCGCAGTCATACCCGACACAGAAGATGCATTAACGCTCCAATGACTTGAGGAAAAGTCACCAGATACATCGGTTAAAGTCCCTGAAAAGCTCATTTTGACGACGCTCTCACCAAATAAAGATGAGGAACTAAAGCTGGTTTTATATTGAATTGATAAATCACAATCACGGCTACAAGAGCCAACTCTTAAGCCTTGAGCTAAGAGGTCTGATTGAATAACACGATCGATTTCAGGATGACTTCCTGATAGCTTGACGCTAGGGGTATTTTTCTCGATAAGTAGCTGTAATTTTTGCGTTAAATTACTACTTTTAGGCGTTTCCGTTAAGCCAGAGATCAACGAAGCAAGACGATCACCTTCTGCGGCTTTAGCTGCAAAAGCTTGCGCGCTCAACCACCATTGAAAACGCTTAGCTTTATCTTTAGCAGCTAAACTATTGAAATCATTTTCAATCGTTTGGTATTGACGTAACCAGGTATCAGATAAGGCCTGCTTGTCGACACGAATCAGAGTGAAAACTTTGCCTGAAATACTTTCCGTTTTCAGTGTTTCAAAGTTACTTAACGATACTTTCTCGATCTCAGACGACATTCGGCGATCAACATAGTTACTAGACGAAATGTTTGTCTCTTGCGTACGACTAGATAACGAACCACTGATATTTGTTTGTAATTTCCCGGCGACATTCGCCAGTGCTTGCTGATTTGCTGAGTTTAAAGTACGTCCTTCCCCTAAGCCAAATAACCATTCACTGGTATCTTCTTGCGGAGCACTCCACCATTCAGGTATTGAGCTTGTTTTACCCGTAAGCGTCTGACAAGCTACAAGAAAAACAGACAGTACTAATAAACAAACAAACTTCATTATTCATCCTTAAAATATGCGGCGTATTCATATCGTGTAATCAACATATCTGCAGCGGTTGTCGCATCAATGTCCCCAACTGCAAAAGTATTCGGTTTGATTTGACTACGCAGTGACGTAAGTACCTCTACTGAGCCTTCTTGTCCTTTTTGCAACAACGATTCATTTAAAGCGATTATCTGTTGTTTACTGACATCGGCTTCTGCGTAAGCTGCACCATAACCCACATAGGTTACAAATTGATTGAAGAACAACCCAACACGACCTAATGGTTGCCCCTCAAGGTAATACACAAGATTTGCGCTATCGGAACGAATCTCATCATAGTAAGGCGCAAAATCCGTGTATGAAAAATTACCAAGTGACTTATCGGTGAAAGGTAAATTAGGAGAGAAAGAGCTATCTAAGCTAATCACTTGATAGCCTTTAATAACATTATCCTGAGCTGCGATCGTCAGGATATATTTAGAATCTGGATAATATCTATATTCCAAATCTGCTTTTTGAGTAGAGTGTTTAATTAGCGTGGCGATACCAAAAGTTTGTTCAATAAACTCTAAGTTTCCACCAACTTTTACAGATTTAAGACGATCCAATTCAATTTGATCTGTAAATTTAGCAATAAAGCCTTCATAAAACTCGACTGACATTTCTTTAGTATCAGACCATTGTCCAATAGAAAGCATTATGGCAGCAATAGTAAAAACAGCGCTCTGAACTTTTTTCAAAAAGCTCGGCTTTTCAATTTCTGATTCATCCATGTTATTAATCTAATTCCATTTATTAAAAATCCTATGGACATTAAACATTAATAAATCTTTACAAATCAAGAAAAAATATTTTTTTTTGTAAATTAATAGAAAAGCGACAAAAACACATTGGTAATATCTTCTATACACAAAAAAACATAACTGATCAGTTATTAGACAACAAAAAAAAGCCGGAGCGTTAAACTTCGGCTTTTTTTAAAAAAATTTTCTTAACAACTTATCGTTTTATGATATCGATCAATACTTTTAGTGGATATTATATTTTTTGATTTATTTATTTATGTTAAAAGCATTCCGAATCTCATCATAAGAAAGTCCCAAACCAATTAAGAAATGTAATTTAACAAATGCCGCTTCGTAGGTAAGGTCTTGACCGGAAATCACGCCCGCTTGCACCAGTGCAGAACCTGCCGCATAAGCGCCCGCTACCACGCTACCCGCACCACATTGGCTAACATTAACGATGGCCACACCACGGTCCGTCGCCTCTTTCAGCATTGCTAATAAGGCTTGGTCTTTGTCTGGAGCGTTACCTGCACCGTAGCTTAGCAAGACGGCGCCTTTAACATTTTTATTCAGTAGCCCTTGCCAGTGCTCAGCTTGCACACCCGGGAAAACCGGCAGTATGGTGACCGCACCTGCTTCCATATGAGGAATGCGAATACGCATAGCATACTCAGATTTCGCGGGCGACGAATCACGCCACTGCCAGTCAATACCTAAGCGTCCATAATCCGCTAAATTTGGAGAGCTAAAGGCACGCCAATCACTGGTATGTGCTTTATGGGCACGATCCCCTTCAATGAGACGATCCGCAAAATATAAAAACACCCCCGGACACTGATGCTCACAGGCAGTAATCGCCCCCAGGACATTATTCATCGCATCACTGCGCACTTTGTACAATGGCACTTGCGAGCCCGTCACTATGATGGGCTTAGTGCTCGCTTCTAGCATATGAGAGAGTGCCGCAGCGGTATACGCCATGGTGTCGGTACCATGCAGAACGATAAAACCATCGAAGTCCTGCCACTGTTTTTCGATATCTTGAGCAATTATCATCCAGTCTTGAGGTGTTGCGTTAGAGGAGTCGATGAGCGTCTCATAGCGCTTGATGACAAAGTCATGATTTAGGTCGTCGGCGGCATCAAGCCTTTGCTTCAACTGGTCAGAAAATTGTGCATCCGGTGCAAGGCCATGTTCAGATGGGGTCATGCCAATAGTGCCCCCAGTATACGCGATATAAATTTTCATCTTATGTCCCATTCCATTTAGCAATAAAAACGCCGCTTGGGAAGATCCGGTCGCGGCGTTTGATAGAATATGATGAGCGAGTACTTACATACGCTCTAGCGTTTCGATACCAAGTAGTGACAAACCTAATTGCAAGGTAGAAGCGGTGTTCAATGCTAACTGCAAACGGCTATTTTTGATGTCATCTTCTGCGTTAAGAATTGGGCAAGCTTCATAGAAAGTCATGAAGGTACCTGCCAGTTCATACAAGTAAGCACATAAGAAATGCGGCATACCATCATTGGCAACGGATTGAACGGCTTCTTCAAACTGACAAAGTTTCACCGCCAAAGCGCGCTCTTGCTCAGTGTTGATATTAATCTCGCTTTCAAGGGCGCTCACATCGATTCCAGCACGTTTAACAATACTGGCCACTCGTGAATAGGCGTACAACAAGTATGGCGCTGTATTACCTTCAAAGCTCAGCATGCTGTCCCAGTTGAAAACATAATCACTGGTGCGGTTCTTCGAAAGATCCGCGTACTTAACAGAGGCGATCCCCACGACACGACCAATGTTGCGAAGCTCTTCTTCACTCATGTCTGGGTTCTTTTCAGCAACCAGTGTGTAAGCCCGTTGCTGTGCTTCAGTCAACAGATCAGACAGTTTCGCCACCCCACCAGAACGGGTTTTAAACGGCTTACCATCACTGCCCATCACGGTACCAAACGGCATATGCTCAAGCATGGTTTGCTCTTTCACAAAACCCGCTTTGCGAGATAGGGTGAAGATTTGTTGGAAATGCAAAGATTGGCGAGCATCCACAAAGTACAACACACGGTCCGCACCAAGCGTATGCTGACGGAAGCGTACGGCTGCCAAATCCGTAGTGGCATATAAGAAGCCGCCACCGGTTTTTTGTACGATCACTGGGGTAATTTCACCGTCTTTATTGGCAAACTCTTCCATAAAGACACATTTAGCACCAGCAGACTCTTGCAATAGACCTTGCTCTTCTAGCTCGGTCACTACATTTTGTAGGTCATCATTGTAGGCACTTTCTGGCATCACATGTTGACGCTCTAAAGAAACCCCTAGCATTTGATAGGTTTCTTCACAGTGGGTTAAAGAAATATTAATGAACTCATCCCACAGGGCCAAACATTCTTCATCACCAGACTGCAGCGCGACCACAAGCTCACGAGCGCGTACGGCAAAATCCGCGTCATCATCAAAGCAAGTTTTCGCGGCACGATAGAAGGTTTCTAAATCCGACAGAGCCATGCTGATTTCAGTCTGCTCAGCACGCAGTCGCTCCATATAGGCCAGCAACATACCAAACTGCGTACCCCAGTCTCCTACATGGTTCTGACGTACCACACTATGACCAAGAAACTCCAAAGTACGCACAACGGCATCACCAATAACGGTTGAGCGTAGGTGACCTACGTGCATTTCTTTCGCAAGATTAGGAGACGAATAGTCGACTACAACGGTTTCAGGTGTCGCCACCTCTTCAATATGTAAACGCTCACTACTGCGCAAAGCTTTTAGCTCACTACCTAGCCAAGTTTCTTTAAGGAAGATATTAATAAAACCAGGGCCGGCAATTTCTACTTTCTCAGCCAAGTCCGATAGCTCCAAATGCTCAAGTACTTTGTTCGCCAACTCTCGAGGGTTGGTCTTTAACTGCTTGGCAACGCCCATTACACCATTCGCTTGGTAATCGCCAAATTGTACTTTGGCAGACTGACGAACAACGGCAGGAGCAGTTTCAGGAGCGCCAGCAGCCACCATAGCGGCTTGAACACGTTGATTAAGTAGAGTTTGAATATTCACGAAAAACCTTTAATGATCGATTTTATGCACACGCTTTGTGCGGATTCAGAATCACACAACCCGCCCTCTAGATGCTAGACAGCGGGTTGGTATGAAAGCGCTTAAATTATCGCCATGATAACCGATTTCAGGTTATTTAGCGAAACTCAGCGGCCAAGTGTTTAACCGAAAAATAGTTTACAAGCAGCGTTGTTATTTTCATCTTGGTAGGGGTAGCCCAATTCATCCAAATAACGTGTTACATCGGTTTCTTCACCCACTGCCTGCAACCCAACCAACACACGACCATAGGCATCACCATGGTTGCGATAATGGAACATGGAGATATTCCATTGTCCCCCCAAGGTATTGAGGAACTTCAACAAAGCTCCTGGACGTTCAGGGAATTCAAAGCTGTAGAGCAGCTCACCTTTATCACTGCGTAAATGCCCACCAATCATATGGCGTACATGAACCTTAGCCGTCTCATCATCGGTTAAATCGGTAATAGCGTAGCTGCTCATATCATTGAGCAGATCTTGGCGACTGTTCGGGCTTCCACCAAGTTGCACCCCCACAAAAATGACGGCTTTCTGATCATCGCCATAACGATAATTAAACTCAGTAATACTGCGTCCTTCTAGGGCTTGACAGAAATCACGGAAACTACCAGGCGACTCAGGAATTTGCACAGCAATAATCGCTTCACGCTTCTCACCTAACTCAGCGCGCTCAGACACATGGCGTAAGCGATCAAAATTGACGTTCGCACCACTGTTGATCGCCACCAAGGTTTGGCCTTGCACACCTTCACGTTCAATGTATTTCTTTAAGCCTGCTAGAGCACAAGCCCCCGCAGGCTCGGTGATGGCACGAGTATCATCGTAAATATCTTTAATGGCAGCACACATTTCATCGGTCGAAACCGTGATGACTTCGTCTACCGTGTCTTTAGCAATGCGGAAGGTATTTTGACCAATCTCGGCCACCGCGACACCTTCAGCAAAAATGCCCACTTGCGCCAATCGCGTCGGCTCTCCTTTTTCTAAGGCAATTTTTAAACACGCCGCATCCGCAGGTTCAACGCCTATGACTTTAATATCTGGACGTAGGTATTTGATATAAGCCGCCACCCCAGCAATTAAACCACCGCCACCGACAGGTACAAAGACCGCATCTAAGTCACCCTTGTGTTGGCGGAGAATTTCCATACCTATGGTGCCCTGCCCAGCAATGGTATCAAGGTCATCAAATGGGTGAACATACACTTGCCCAGTTTGTTCCATGATTTCACGGGACTTAGCCGACGCTTCATCAAACGCATCACCAAACAATACAACTTCAGCGCCGTGGTTTCGTACAGCACTGACTTTTACTTCTGGCGTGGTCGCCGGCATAACAATAGTTGCTTGAATACCAAGCTTCTTCGCAGCAAGCGCTAAACCTTGAGCATGGTTTCCTGCCGAAGCCGCAATCACACCACGGGCACGTTCTTCCTTACTTAACTGACAAATTTTGTTATATGCCCCACGAATTTTGAAGGAGAATACGGGCTGTAAATCTTCTCGCTTCAAAATAATCTCGTTGCCAAATCGGTTAGATAACTGATTGGCACGAGACAGTGGTGTTTCTACTGCCACGTCATAAACGCGAGCCTGTAGAATTTTTTTGATCATGGTATGGGGCATAGTGTTTCCTAAAAGTATATCGCGACTTTTGGACGACAAAACCTCGGTCATAGACGCCTAAAAGCCAGTATAAAAAAACGGAACATGAAATATACCCTCTCGGCTTTTATCAATCAAAGAGAGATACGATAAAGCCAAAGATTAAGCCTTTATCGGGGGATTTTCTTACCTTACTACGGCTAACAATCAACATTTGATCGGTCTATAATAGCTCCACCATCAGAGTGAATGTCTCACCATTACAAACATAATAAAGGCCACCCATAACCATGACTCAAGATGAACTTAAACTAGCCGTCGCCAAAGCAGCGGTGGAATACATTCTACCTATGCTAGAGAGCGACACCATTGTCGGTGTCGGCACAGGCTCTACTGCCAACTTATTCATTGATGAGCTGGCTAAACACAAACACGATTTTGATGGCACAGTAGCTAGTTCAGAAGCCTCTAGCGAACGCCTAAAAAGCCATGGTATACCTGTCTACGAACTAAACAGCGTCAGCAGCATTCGTGTTTATATAGACGGTGCCGACGAGTCAAACGAACACTTGCGTCTTATTAAAGGCGGTGGTGCGGCGCTGACTCGAGAAAAAATCGTTACTGCCTGCAGCGATGAATTTGTTTGTATCGCAGACGAGTCGAAACTGGTTAATGTATTAGGTGACTTTCCTCTGCCGGTGGAAATTATTCCTATGGCTCGCGGCCATGTGGCAAGAGAACTGGTGAAATTGGGGGGAGATCCAGTACTAAGAGAAGGAACGGTGACAGACAACGGTAACCATATTTTAGATGTCTATAACCTAGATATACTCGACCCAGTCGCCCTAGAAACCAAGATCGATGGTATTGTCGGTGTCGTCACGAATGGCTTATTCGCCAAACGCCCTGCCGATGTATTGCTACTGGCGACAAAAGCTGGCATCAAGACGTTTAAGCGCTAAGCCAGCTATATGAGAGAGTAGTAGACCATCTTGCAACCTGCTACTCTCCCAAAATTAAAACCAGCGACTTTTACGCATTAACAGAAACTGGCCTATTCCTAGCAACATAAGTACGCCACAAAAAATCCAAAACGCATAAGGGCTATCCGTACCCGGCATGCCTCCGATATTGATACCAAATAATCCAGTTAAAAAGCCCAACGGCATAAAAATGCCCGACAGGATAGAGAGCACATACATGCGTGCGTTCATCTTCTCTGAATGCAGGTTTACAAACTCTTCTTGAATCAACAAACAGCGCTCACGCAGGGACTCTAGGCCTTCCACATAACGGGTAATATCGTTAGCCGCTTCTTGGATTTGAATGACTTGATCTCCCGACATCCAACTTCCCGCTTCCATAGATAATTTATGAATCGCTTCCTTTTGCGGCACAAGAAAACGTCGTAATCGAATCGTTTCCAAACGACGTTTAACGAGAACATCTCTTTGGTTTGCTTCAATGCCTTCACTGACACTTTCCTCTAAATCCCCAAGTTCATCCTCTAAAGAGTGAATCACCCCCGCCATGCGAGCAGTCAGGGTGTCTGCAAGAATCGCCACAATATCTGCGGTATTAGTGGGACCTTCCCCTTGAGATAAATCATGTACCACATCTTGAACCGACAACAAGCGACGGCGACGAGTCGAGACAATAAAATGAGGCGTCACCCAAAAGCGTAAAGACACCATGTCAGACGGATTAGAATTAGGGTTTAAATTCACCCCTCTTAAATTCACCAACAAGCCCTTTCCCATCTTCACAGTACGAGGACGAGTCTCTTCCGCGAATAGCGCTTCAACAACGGTTTCCGGTACACCTTCTAACTCAGACAACCAAGCTGCACCCTCGGCTTCTAAACCATCCAAATGCACCCAACGGCTACCTTGCTCAGGCAGCACTTTCGGTAGGTCTGTAGCCTCACGCTCCTTAGCGCCACCTAAACCGTCTAACTCAAAGTGATAAACGACAAATTCCGACATCATGTTTCCTCAGTCACGCAATTCAGCAAGATTAGCTGAAAATAAGCCTTTACCCTATTTATTTATCATCATTTAGCTCCCTTGGCTGACACCCAGATTTAGGGGTGGCATAATATTTTTAAATTAATCAAATAATAAGGACATGCCATACCATGCAAAACCTCTCTCAAGTGCTCGCACAAAGCTCTGCACCAGACTCTTTGAAAAGCGTTTTAGCCGTTACGACTGATACCTGCATCGCCATCTCCGATGCGCTCAAGCAAGGCTCTTTAGCGGGTATCCTTGGTATGGCAGGCAATGAAAACGTACAGGGAGAGGAACAAAAGAAATTGGATGTCATCTCTAATGACATGCTTAAAGACGCATTAATGGCATGCTCTAGTGTTAGAGCAATCGCTTCCGAGGAAGAAGAGGATATCGTTGCCGCCAATACGGATGGTGAATACCTAATCGCCTTTGACCCGCTAGACGGCTCTTCCAACATAGATATCAATGCTATGGTGGGCACCATCTTTTCCATTTATCGCCAAACCGGCGACCAAGCCGCAACAGAACAAGACTTCCTAATTGCCGGCAAACACCAAGTAGCGGCAGGTTATGTACTGTACGGCCCTTCTAGCATGTTGGTACTAACCACAGGTGACGGCGTGAACATGTTTACCTACGACCCAACGAAGCAAAGCTTCATCCTAACCACTGAAAATGTTCAAGTAGCACCAGAGACACAAGAATTTGCGATCAACATGTCCAATCAGCGTTTTTGGTCAGAAAACATGCAAAACTACGTAAAAGATCTAACCTTTGGCAAAGAAGGTCCTCGTGAGAAAGACTTCAACATGCGTTGGGTTGCCGCTATGGTTGGCGACGTACATCGCATCCTTTGCCGTGGTGGTATCTTCATCTACCCATGGGATAAAAAAGACCCAAGTAAGCCAGGCAAACTACGCCTCATGTACGAAGCTAACCCAATGGCCATGCTACTAGAGCAAGCGGGCGGTAAGGCCCACACCCACACACAACGCATCCTAGATATTCAACCTACCGCCATACACCAACGCGTAGCGGTTGTACTGGGTGCCGCAAATGAAGTGGATAAGTGCCTAAGTTATTAACATAAAATAAATAACTGGCCGATTCACCCCACCAGTGGATAACCTAAAACGGAGCTAACAAGCTCCGTTTTTTTATGCCTAAAAACACCCTCGTAGATTCAGTTTTAGGAAGAAGAGAGCTTAAATTCATACCGTACGGAAGGATGAAAAATTTATTGGTCATCAGTATCAATCAGGCTGACCTTGTAGGTTCGGCTTTAGCCGAAGGCGGAATTGATGGCAATCAAGTGCAATCATGCAATCATGCAATCAAAAGATTTCCCCAAACATCATCGGTAAGTGTGGCTAATGAAAAACTTACGTTATCTTCAATATGATTTCCGCGTCACGCTGAAGCGTGACCCACGGTTGATCATCAGTATATGTGAAGCTAATCTTGTAGGTTCGGCTTTAGCCGAAGGCGGAATTGATGGCAATCAAGCGCAAACATGCAATCCAAAGATTAACTCAAACATCATCGGTAAGTGTGACTAATGAAAAATATGCTTTATTTTCAAAATGATTTCCGCGTCAGCCTGAAGGCGGACCTACGGTTAGTCATCAGCATTTATTGGATGTGTTGCTTTCAAGGAGGGAAGGTTGTGGATTTGTATTTACGCTGACGCGTCGAGGCACGAGACAGGCGCAAGTAAATGGAAGGCCACAACCTGCGTTGTGCCATGGCTCAGAGCGAAAACTCACTAGAAAAAGCACTCAAGAGGTTTTCCGCGTCCCGCTAAAGCGGTACCTACTTTGGTATGACTGAAACGAAAAAACCCTGATAGCAACTAAGCTATCAGGGTTTCTCTTAATTTAAAGCTTGACGACGACCTACTCTCACATGGGATCCCCCACACTACCATCGGCGATGGCGCTTTTCACTTCTGAGTTCGGGATGGGATCAGGTGGTTCAACGCCTCTATGATCGTCAAGCAATTCTGTTGCG
>NZ_JBDVGW010000004.1:0-110163 GCF_039940335.1 Marinomonas sp.
TCCCCTCCTTTCCCCCGTAGGGCGTATGCGGTATTAGCATGCGTTTCCACATGTTGTCCCCCTCTACTAGGCAGATTCCTACGCGTTACTCACCCGTCCGCCGCTCGACGCCTGATAGCAAGCTATCATCGTTTCCGCTCGACTTGCATGTGTTAAGCCTGCCGCCAGCGTTCAATCTGAGCCATGATCAAACTCTTCAGTTAAAAAGCTTGCTTACTCAAGTATCGAAACACTAACAATTTACTTATAAAGCGAATTGACGTGTTTGACGTCTCGTAAGACTTCAATTTTTTTGATCAACCACTAACCGAAGTTAGTAAGTCGATCTTCTGAAGTCTCCAGCGAGCGCCCACACAAATTATCTGATTATCTATTTTAAAGAGCGTTGCCGTACCACTTAAGCCACTTCGTCTCTATGTCAGAGTGAAGCCCTGTCCGTGTCAGCGAGGGCGTATATTAAGGATCTACAGATTTAGTGCAAGTAGTTTTTTAACTTTTTGTAAAAAAGTTTTTAAACAAAGGAAATTGTTTAATACGCATTAAAAGAAGAGGCGCTAGGAAGGCACTTACCCATAAAGCAATCGTGATATCGCTTTTCACTTGCCACCATAAATGAGCAACGATGGCTAAGCCTGCGAAGTAGACATATTGATGCAATTTCTTCCAATTCACACCAAGACGCTTCATCATTTTTTTGGTGCTCGTCATTGCCAACAAAAGCAAAATGACAAAGGCAAATAAACCGATATAGATATAGGGGCGCTGCAATACATCTTGGATAATCCACTGCCAACTCAGACCTGCATGAAAGACTAGATATATCAGTAAATGGAGCAATGCATAAAAGAAAGCGCTTAGACCAACAAAACGGCGGTATCTATTTAAGAACTTAAATTGAGTATTTTTAACCATTGGTGTAATTAAGAGCACACCAACCATGGCAACACAGGCCCAAACACCACTTAATGTCATAAGAGGTTCAGCAGGGTCAGGAAAGTAACGCCCAGTAAATAGTGAATACACCATCCATGCCAATGGCAATAAAAACACGACTAATACAAAAGGTTTCTCTTTCCTATCCCAAAACTTTGCCACGCTTAATAGTTCCTTTTTAAATCCATTCCCGAATACAGTCCTGCGACTTCATCGTAACCATTAAACATGTCGGTTTTTATAACATTGGGGAAAACGATGCCACCCGGCAAACGTCTTTCTTGACCTTGAGACCACCGTGGATGATCAACCTGTGGATTTACGTTTGCATAAAAGCCGTACTCGCTTGGTGCCAACATGCTCCAAGTGGTTTTAGGCATATGTTCAACAAAACGAACCTTCACAATAGACTTGATGCTTTTGAAACCATATTTCCACGGTAAAACAAGTCTAACCGGCGCCCCATTTTGATTAGGTAGGACACTGCCATACATTCCCACAGCAAACATCGCTAGCGGGTGCATTGCTTCGTCTATTCTTAATCCCTCTCGATAAGGCCACTCAATGCCGCCACCATTCTGTCCAGGCATTTGCTTAGGGTCATAAAGCGTTTCGAAGTACACATATTTAGCTTTTGAGGTAGGTTTAAATTGTTTCAGAACATCACCTAATGACACACCAACCCAAGGAATGACCATCGACCAAGCTTCGACACAACGCAGGCGATAAATACGCTCCTCTAGTACCGACATGTTAATAATGTCGTCTAGATCAAATTCGCCAGTTTTCTCGGCTTCACCTTCTACCGTGATCGTCCATGGAGTGGTTTTTAAACTTGCCGCTCGCTCCTCTGGATCCCCTTTACCATAACCAAATTCATAGAAGTTATTATAAGTAGTCGCCACATCAAACGGCGCGACAGTTTCCCCAGCACCATAAGCAGTTTCCTTGATCGAGCTAAATGCATTGGCAATATTTGCGTGAGGTTGCAGGCCATTACCTGATTGCACCGCTGCCATAGCGTTTCCGATTAATCCGGAACCTAAAGCCAAACCACTAGAGGCCTTCATAAACTGGCGGCGATTTAAATAAACGGACTCATCGGTGACTTCATGCTCAGCACAATCTGAACGACGTTTTTGACGAATTAACATGTTAGACCTCCTATGTTTAATAAGTAGACATAAGCTAGTCTAACTAGTTCAAAAAAAAGCCCCCATTAGGAGGCCTCTTTATCAATGAGGCTTCCTAATGGGGGCTGATTGTGACCTTTTTAAAATCTATCGGAAACGTTTTGATACGATTCCAAGCAATCCCCAAAGACCGTATAGACAAAACACCCCCATCAGAACTAACGCGGGTTCAAGAGCGATTAGTACTAAGGATAAAACCGCGATAAGCAGAACAACAAAAGGCACTCGCCCCTTTAGGTTCAAGTCTTTGAAACTGCGATATTTGACATTACTGACCATTAGCAAGCCAACAATCGGCACAAGCAGAGCCATGATAGTAGACAGCGCCTCACCTGAAACGCCCTTATCATTGGCCGCCCAAATAACACCTGCGACAATCGCAGCAGCGGCAGGACTTGGCAAACCTGTAAAGTAGCGTTTTTCTTCAATTCCTACCATGGTGTTAAACCGAGCTAATCGTAACGCGGCCCCAACAGCATAGATAAAGGCGGCAATCCAACCAACTTTTCCTAAAGGCGCTAAAGACCACGTGAAGACAACTAACGCAGGTGCAATACCGAACGATACCATATCAGCAAGAGAATCGTATTCGGCACCAAATGCACTTTGTGTTCTCGTCATGCGGGCAACACGTCCATCCAAACCATCAAATACCATAGAGATAAAAATCGCTACTGAGGCATTCGAGAACTCACCATTCATTGCCGCTATAATGGAGTAAAAACCAGAGAAAAGTGCTGCAGTCGTAAATAGGTTTGGCAGCAAATATACTTCCCTGCGAGGTTTCTTAATGGCGTCTTCACAGCTTGACTCAACCGCGGCATCTTCTGCTGACGCGCTTTCTTTTTCGTGTACTGACATATCATTACCTTAATTATTTGAATCAAACGACCAATTTTTTAAATGCTCGTTTTGCGGCGGCTATCGTAAAATCGATATCTTCAATCGTGTGGGCCTGTGAAATAAACCCAGCCTCAAATGCCGCAGGTGCAAAGTATACGCCTTCTTCCAGCATATAATGATAGAAGGCTTGAAATTGTTTCAAATCACATTCTTGCACGTCACTAAAACGACTTACTTTGTCCGCTTCAGTAAAGAAGAAGCCAAACATACCGCCAACACTGACGACACAGAAAGGCACGCCCGCTTCATCCGCCGCCGCTTTTAATCCTGTCACCAAGCGCTTAGCTTTTTCAGCGAGTTGTTGATGAAAGCCTTGAGCGCTGATGTTATTCAGCACAGCCAAGCCTGCCACCATGGCTACAGGGTTACCTGATAAAGTCCCCGCTTGATAAACAGGACCTAGTGGAGAAATATGTGACATGATCTCACGTTTGCCGCCAAAGGCCCCTACCGGCATACCAGCACCAATAACTTTACCCAATGTCGTCAAATCTGGCGTAATGCCAAAATATTCTTGCGCACCACCTAGAGCAACACGAAAACCTGTCATGACTTCATCAAATATGAGTACTGCGCCAGACTCATCACACGCTTCACGTAAGGTCTCTAAGAACCCCGTCTCCGGCAAAATACAGTTCATGTTGCCGGCAACTGGCTCTACGATAATACAAGCAATTTGGTCGCCGATGTCTGCGAAGCATTGTTTAACACCTTCAATATCATTGTATTGCAAGGTAACGGTATGTTGCGCGAGGTCCGTTGGCACACCAGGGGAGTTTGGCACACCAAGAGTTAAAGCCCCTGAACCTGCTTTCACTAATAAAGAGTCAGAATGGCCGTGGTAACAACCTTCAAACTTCACAATTTTATCACGACCAGTGTAACCACGAGCCAAACGAATGGCGCTCATCGTAGCTTCTGTACCTGAATTCACCATGCGTACCATGTCCATAGAAGGGACAAGCTCGCAGACTTTTTCGGCCATAGTGATCTCAATCTCGGTAGGCGCACCAAAGCTCAGGCCTAAATCTAACTGCTCACGAACAGCGTTTAAAACATCCGGATGAGAATGACCAAGAATCATTGGTCCCCAAGAACCTACATAATCAATATAACGCTGCTTATCTTCGTCAAATAAATAAGCGCCTAAGCCTTGTTGAAAAAATACTGGTGTGCCACCGACACCATTAAAAGCACGAACAGGAGAGTTAACACCACCGGGGATACGGTGTTGGGCACGGGCATAAAGTTCTTCAGAACGACTCATAGTGATATTGATCCATAAAAATTTAAAACATGGATAGGGATACAAACACCTATCCGATAAAGACGTAACACGTCCCGATTGGCGCTTAATCTTCTTTCAATAAGAACTCGTCCAACCGATTACGGCGCACCAGACAATAAGTTCCGTCAGGTAAGTGCACCAAAACATTAGTATTCTTAGTGGTTTGAAACCAACTCAGCAGGGTTTCTAGGGAGTCAGGCTCCTCTAAACAAACCAATGGCTGGCAATCTAGCGCCAACATAATATCAATGCAATTTTTATCTGCTTGAGCAACTAACCAAGGTTGAGGGCCATCATTTAATGTCTGTAAAAGATTTAAAACCACCCTGCAATCCAGTAAGTACCAACGACCTCTGTGCTCAAACACTGCATAGTCTAGCATACTCCCAGCAAAATCCTTCACTTGCTCAATTGGCAATAAATGGGAAATCACCTCTATAGGGTCCGCCACAGGAGCGACCTTTTGACGACGTAAGTGGCGCTGGAAGGCACTAATACTTGATGCAACCCCCATGTGCTCAAGCCTTTCAATGAAAATCGACTCTTGACCCAGTAAGGTTTTAGCGACCAAACAAGACAGCACGATAACAAACAAGGCTGGGGCAATCACCTCAGACGAATGGGTCATTTCTATCATGGCGAGCAAAGCCGTTAATGGTGCCTGAAAGCAAGTAGCCATCATGGCGGCCATTCCCAACAAAGCAAACAGCGCAATATTACTGCCTGTCATATCAAACCATAAGGCAACTTGAACTCCAGCTAACCCTCCAATCATAAAAGTTGGGCCTATCATGCCACCGGGAATACCTAATCCTAGGCTAAAAGCACTAAGTAATACCTTTACTAAGATGAGTGCCAACAGAGAATAGCCAATCGCCTCGCCATGCAACAACTGAGAAAACGAATCGAAACTACTGCCCATTGCTTGGGGTAAATAGATGGCGACGGCCACCGTAATGAAAGCGACGACCGAATATCGCCAGTGAACGGAAATGAACTCAAGTTTCCACAGATGTCGCTGTAATTGAAAAAAAGTACAGGCTAAAACCACGATAAAAAGAACTAATGCTAAACAAGCAAACACCGAGTCTGTGGTGATAAAAGACAGAGTGATATTACCCACATCAAAGACCTCAATAGGTCCGATTAGATAACGACTCACGTGTGTTGCGATGACGGCTGAAAGGAGAATGGGCAGTACATAACGCATTCGATACTCTAAGAAGATGACTTCAAGCGCGAATAGAACACCTGCTAAAGGGGTATGGAAACAGGCAGCGATTCCACCCGCTACACCACAAGCAATAAGCGTCTCGACACTGTACTGAGACAATTTACTACGCTGAGCAAAGCCTGCGCCTAGAGATGCACCAATATGCACCGTTGGACCTTCTTTTCCGACCGACAAACCGCCGACCAAAGCGATCACCGCCGAGACAAACTGCACTACCGCATTACGCCACGGCAAGCTGCCCTGATGATAGTTCAATCTCTCAATTACAAAGGGTATGCCGACTTTACTGTGTTTTTTAGGTAAGAATGAAAAAAGTCCAGCCAATAATAAACAAGCCAGTATAGGCAGAGCGACTCTAACTTCGACTGGTAAGGATTCGAAATCATCAATACCACCATTCATCAAAGGTTCTAACGGTAGATAAATCAATATATAAAACAGCGCCATGACTAAGCCACTGAGTACGCCACATACTGCACCTAAAACCGACAAAATCATCAGATCGCTATGGGGCTGAGTTTTAGATTGCCACTTTTCTTTTAAATTTAATCCTTTCAGGCTTACACCTCACTTTCAACAAAGCCAAAATTCGGGCACTATTCATTCCATCACATTTAAATTCAAAATTACCATTTTTTCGGTAAAAACAGTAGGAAAAGACACGTGTATAAAATAGGAATCGTAGGTGGAACGGGTTATACCGGTGCCGAGTTATTAAGACTTCTCGCCAATCATCCTGAAGTGGAAGTAAGTGCCATCACTTCACGCAGTGAAGAAGGCAAACTGGTTTCTGACATCTACCCTAGTTTACGCGGCCACTATGACCTACGCTTCACTACCCCAAGTATTGATGAATTGGCAAAATGTGACCTAGTCTTTTTTGCTACGCCGCACGGCGTTGCCATGGACCAAGTTCCAGAATTGATTGATCGCGGCATCAAGGTTGTCGATTTAGGGGCAGATTTTCGTATCAAGGATACCCTTGAGTGGTCTAAATGGTACGGCATGGAGCATAGAACGCCAGATTACGTTGCCAAGGCAGTTTATGGTTTACCTGAAATAAACCGCGAAGCGATCAAGAGCGCACAACTTGTCGCGAACCCTGGTTGTTACCCAACGGCGACGCAACTTGGTCTAATTCCACTATTAGAAGCAGGATTGGTAGATCCAGCACATCTTATTGTTGATGCAAAATCCGGCGTTAGTGGTGCGGGTCGTGGTGCCAACATTGGCTCTCTATTATGTGAGTCCAGTGAAAGCTTTAAATCGTACGGGGTGGCAGGACATCGTCATTTACCTGAGATAAAACAAGGTTTGCAGCTAGTGAGTGATCAAGACATTGGCTTAACTTTCGTTCCACACCTAGTTCCGATGATTCGTGGGATTCATTCCACTATGTACGCAACCTTAGTGGATACTTCAGTAGATCTTCAGAACTTATTCGAAGAACGCTATAAAGATGATTTCTTCGTAGATGTGATGCCAGCAGGCAGCTTGCCAGAAACACGCAGTACGAAAGGCGCGAACTTCTGTCGTATCGCGGTATATCGCCCTCAAGGTGGTGATAAAGTGGTAGTGTTATCGGTAATCGACAACTTAGTGAAAGGCGCTTCAGGCCAGGCTATCCAGAACATGAACCTAATGCTGGGTCTAGCTGAAAATCAAGGCTTAACAGCGTTAGGTATGATGCCGTAACAGCCGCTCTCGTTAGGCGCTCTTCTCGTTCAGGGCGCCTAGCTAAATTCTGTCAACTCGTTTTGTTAAGCACATATGAGTCATGACTTTATGTAAATTTGGCCACGTCTCAATCTCTTCACGAATTTCATTTAAGCGTTTCATGGTTGGCGCTTGTACAAGCAGTAATAAATCCACGTCACCACTGATGGAGTGGGCAAGCTTTACTTCTGGGATACTTTCCACCATAGGCACGACGAGATCGCAAGATAACGGACGGAACGTCAAAGCCAAATAAGCCTCCACGCCCTCTTCTTTTGAAACCGCCGTATGGGCATGATACCCCGTGATGATCCCCTGCTCTTCCAGACGCTTGATCCGATCGGATACTGAGGAGCGAGACAAGTTTATCTGTCGACTAATGTCCGATACAGACAAACGAGCATCTTTAACCAACAACGCTAAAATCTGTTGGTCATAACGATCTAAAGCCATATTGAGTCCTACTTATCACTAGAACCTAACAACTTGACGAAACATCCGACAGTTTGCGAGGTAATGACGACACTTTGCTTAGCCCATAAAAATGCTTTTCATCATATCCTTTCATCATTCATTTAACAGCTCTTTTTGTCTATTTTTCAAGGACATCCAATGCAATATCAAAGAACACTTGGCCCACTCCAGGGTATGGCAATGACGGTCACTACCTTTATTGGAACAGGATTGATGATCTTACCCGCCATATCTGTCACTCAAGCAGGCTCTTTTGCCTTTTATGCTTGGCTCATCACCGCCGCCATGGTGATTCCTATCGCCTTTATCTTTGCTTTCTTAGGCGCAAAGTATCCTTCTGCTGGCGGTGCTTCCCACTATATTGGTAAGGCATTTGGAGCACATTATGAAAAAGCCGTCGGCTGGCTTTTCCTGAGTATTTTGCTATTCGGACCAGCGGTCGCCGTAAAGGTCGCAGCGGCCTACCTAGGTATCATCATAGATATTCCAGAAATCAGCTTGCTGGTACTAAGCCTGATCACCATTATTGCGCTAACGCTATTTTCCGTAGCGGGCATTCAAGCGTCAGCACGCTTTCAGACAGGTGTTGTCATCGTCATGATATTGACCATTATCTGGCTGTGTGTCATTGCCGACATTGGCGGTAGTGTGAGCGTAATCGCCACCCCAGAAAGTTCCTCGGATTGGCAAACAACCTTATATGCAACCGGGGTCATATTCTGGTGTTTTCTCGGTATAGAAGTTATGGCACATATGGGCGCAGAATTTAAGAACCCTGCGCGAGACTTTCCTATCGCTCTATTAGGCGGTATCACATTGGTCATTCTGGCGTATCTTAGTTTGGTATTACTGATTGCCTACCACCACACTTACGGTGATGAATTAACCAATAGCCAGTCTCTCGCCATACTGGTCAATAAATTAGTCGGGGAGACTGGTAGCAAGCTCTTTGCAGCAGGCGCTTACATTATCGCTTTCGCTAACGTTGCCATCTACATTTTAGGCTTCGCGCGGATGGTTCAGTCCTTAGCTACCCAAAATGCGCTGCCTCATAAATTTGCGCAGCTCTCTCCACAAGGCACACCTATCAATGCCGTGTTACTGGTATGTTCCATTGTACTTTTATCAATCGTCTTTTCTGAATTGTCTGGCTGGAAAATGGCTTGGTTTATCGAAATGACCAATAGCAACTTTTTATTGATCTACGCCCTCACCTGCATTGCGGCTTTTAGATTGGTGAACAACACACTTAAAGTGCTTGCCGTGTTAGCCCTAGTAAGCTGCCTTGCCATGGCGTTCTTTATCGGCATGAATATGCTTTTTGCGATCGCCATTATGATCACTGCGTTGTGTTATGAAAAGTTAAAGGTCAACTATATAACACGCAAAAAGTGTACTCATACCGTGCCCTAAAGAGCAGCTATAATCTTTTTTGATAGGTGATTAGAATCGCCTATCAAAACCAACCTGCCACCCTACACATTAAAAATGTGCAATCAAATTACTCTATCACGACTGAATGGCATGAACCTGACGATAAATACCTTGACCAGCTAAAACACCAATGACGGCAAATGCCACCCAAATCCATTGAGCGTCAACACCATCACTAGATAAAAGCCAACCAACTATAAAGTTCCCTAAAAAGGCAGCAACACCTCCAACACAAGAATATAAGCCATAGTAGCTTCCCAACTCAGATTTAGGGCAAAACTTTGGGACATGCGATCCCAATAAAGGTAGTAACATCATAGAGCCAAAGCTGAAACAGGTGGCAAATAACAGAAAGTTACCCCAAGACAACATTTCTATGCGAAACGTAAAAAACAGAAATGAAAAGCCCATCAGTATCATGCCTGCACGCATGGCGTGAGCATTGCCTATTGTCTTTGCGATCCAGCGTGAGATTGGTAACTGCATGCTAATAGCTAACACGGAAGAAGTAATAAATACCCATGTAATAACTTCGGCAGAGTAACCACTAGACCGCACCTGATTTGGGAGCGCCAGATATAATTGATGAAAAAATAGGTGGAAGCTACAAGCAAACAAAACAAACATAACAAAATTTCGATTAGACAACATACTTAACCATTGCTTCCAAAAGAAAGCTTTCTTGCCTTGCCTTTTCTCCTGCCCAATTAACTCTGGCAAGTAACGCCACTGAATCAAAAACAGCATCAGAAAGAGACCAGCAGCTGATATGCCAACCCATACAAAACTTAAGTGAAAGAGCGCTATACCAAGCAGCGGACCAAGAAACATTCCTGCTTCACTCGTCCAATTCTGCATTGAAAAAATACGATCTCGGGAAACTTGATCTGAGGCTTCATTAGCTAAATAGGCGTTACTAGAAGGTGTAAATAAGGCACCTGCAAATCCCGTAAGGAAGGCTCCAATTAATATTAAAGGTAGACTGGAAGCAATCCCCAGCGCTAAAAAACCGCCTACACGCACTAAACACCCTAACAAAATTAAGCGTTTGTAGCCGAGATAATCCCCTAACGTCCCTCCTACCAAAAACATCCCCTGTTGACTCAATACCCGTAAACCGATCACTAAACCCACATGCCAAGGAGTCATCCCCAGAGTATGCTGCAAGTGATCAGCTAAATAAGGGAGCAACATATAAAAGCCAAGATTAAAGGTAAAACCATTAATCACCAGCACTCGGCTAGCTGCTGACAAGTTACGCCATTCTTCTAAAGTATTTCGAAATGTCATCGTATTGAAGTAACTTATAAATTCTCTAAAATAGCGTCAGCGCGCTCTGGATTGAGCACTATTTTCGATCTCAATCTTGGGTATTGCTTTTCCAAAAGAGATTTATTGTAAGTTGCTCCTACCTTAATCAAGCCAACCATGCCCATCATTAAATGCGGGGGGCAATAAAATAAATGCACACCTTCATGGTTGAGAGATAGCGTAAACTCTTCATTCAACTGTGAAGCCCATCCTTTGTCACCTTCAGGTACCAAGTAAGATTTTGCGTTATGCCCCGATTGAGCGGGGATAAAAGTTACGCTATCCCCTAGCTTGGCTTCAATGTACGCGGGTTCAAACACCATAGAACCGGCTTCACCATAATTAAGCATATTGACCTGCCAGTCTTTCGAAAATGCTTCGGTAGAAACAAGCAAACAGAACGCTATTCCTAAATTAAAAATCTTATACAACATATTTTGCTTTCAACTAACGGCTTTATATTTTGCTTTCAACTAACAGCTTTTATTTGACTGGTATTACTATGAATACCAGCTTGACCTGAAAATCGATGAGTGCGAACAAAAGGGACACCGCCCCCATCGAATTCTATATCTACATTTACCCCATATACGTCTTTAATCAACTGAGGCGTCAAAATATCTGCCGGTGCTCCTTGCGCCACTAAACGACCTCCTTTCAGCACTAACAAGTTATCTGCATATTGAGCAGCTAAATTTAAATCGTGTAGTATCATCAAGGACACCCAACCATTTGCTTTGGTTTGCTGATCAAGGTGGTTCAACATAACTTGTTGAAAGTGAAGATCCAATGCACTTACAGGTTCATCTAACATTAGAATTTTCGGCTTTCTCATCAAAGCTTGGGCAAACAATACCATCTGACATTGCCCACCACTCAGCGTCCGCACATCTTGATTTGCTAAAGAAACCAAACCTATTTGCTCCAGAGCAAATAATGCTTCCTCAAGTAAAGAATCACCCAATTTAAGTGATAAAGCATTTAACTGACCAAGCAGCACAACTTCTAAAACACTCAACCCGACATCCAGACGAATGTCTTGTGGCATATAGCCAAATTGCCTACGCCATTGGGTGACATTTTTTACATTGAAAACTTCACCAGAAAACTGAATGCTCCCTTTCTGCGGACGAATGTCGCCAAACAGTGTTTTTAGCAGGGAACTTTTACCTGTGCCATTAGGGCCAATAATGACATGGGTTTGCCCTGTGTTCAGTCGGAAACTCATGTCATCGGCAAGCACCAAATCACCAAATGCTAAAGAAAGGTTACTAACTTCTAACATAAACTACCGTCTCTTATTAATAATGAGCCAAAAGAAAAATGGCACGCCAATAATCGCTGTCACAATACCTATGGGAAAAAGCGCTCCTGGTACGATTGTTTTAGACAATACAGAGGCACTGGATAATAGAAAGGCACCAATTAAAAAGGATAATGGCAAAAAGAATCGTTGATCCTCACCTACCAGCATACGGGCAATATTTGGCGCAACAATTCCAATAAAACCAATAATCCCGACAAAGCTTGTAGCTGTCGCCGTCATTATTGCCACAATAATAAGTGTTTTTAACCTTAGTCGAGCAACATTAACACCTAAACTTTTCGCTCTTTCTTCTCCTAACCGCAGCGCTGTGAGCTTCCAAGAGTCTCTCAGCAAAACAGCCACACAAATTACAGTAACAACACAAGTAATCGCTACATTAGTCCAGTTCGCTTTCGTTAAGCTACCAAAAAGCCAAAACAAAATTTGTTGACTTAGCTCCGGAGAAGACACAAATTGAACAAGAGACAGCAAAGACTGAAACAAAAAGAGTAAGGCAATACCAGCCAGAATTAACTGACCAGATGTAATATGCCGCAACATTGCCAAACCGAATAATAAACTTGCCGAAATCATACAACAGACAAAAGCCCCTATTGGTACAGCCAGTTGCGCATTAAGTCCAAGACCGCCTAGATACAACATTAACGCTGCACCAAAGCCAGCAGCTGCCGCCATACCTAAAGTATAAGGACTGGCCATTGGGTTATTCAAAAGAGTTTGCATTTCAGCGCCACCCACACCAAGAGAGCCCCCCACTATCAAAGCCATCAAAGCAATAGGTAGACGTAAATTTGTGACAATGACGTCAGTTGTCCTTGAGACTTCTATAGGGACGCCTATTCGGCTTAATAACGCGTTGGTCACCTCTCCCACCCTCAACATTGAAGGGCCTGTTGCAATATCGAGAATAAAGGAAAGCACTAAAACAAATAGCACTCCCCCAATGACCACCCAACGGCGCTTTTCATGATCTCGCTGAGCTTTTATGGCTTCATTAATAATATGTGTAGTGGCCATCAGTCAGTGATTTTTACCGCAAAAGTACCTTGTGGCACAACCGGTAAATACTTTTTATAAAAGTCCAAATAGTTCTGCGCTGGTTGTAAATTTTTAAATAGCGAAGGGTACATTGCTTTAGCAATAAACTGCATCATACTCGCATCTAAAATAGTTCGAGACGCTCCTTGGTATATACCAAATACCCTTCTATCTTTAACGGCTTTTAGCGCTTGCCAGCCAGGGCGTTTTGTAAAACCTTCCAACCTATCCACTGCATCTTGTTTTAAAACGCCTTGCCCCATTATCATGGCATCCGTTTTTTTGCCTGTTTCAGTTCCTGATATCAATATGACTTCCGGATTTGAAGAAATCACTTGTTCAGGGTTAATTGGCCCCCACCATTCGACAAAGGGCGCTGCAATATTATCGCCTCCGGCACTTGAAATCATGGCTCCCCACATGTTTTTACCATACGTATAAGAGTATTCACTTGGTCCTTGATTACCAAACTCTATATAGGTGCGTGGCTTAGGCAGACCTGCTTGAGCAACGGCATTATGAATATGTCGGATGGCTTCCTCATACTCATTGGCAATCATTTCAGCTCGCTCCTGCTGCCCTGTTAGCTTGCCAATAATTCGAGTACTTTTTAAGTGTCTCTCTAATGTTTGAGCATTGTAATCAACGACAACAATAGGAATACCGGCATCTTCTAGCGTATCAGCATCCATACCCAACCCTTTATATTGCCAATCAGCTAATAAGACCACACTTGGATTCAAGCTAAGAACTTTTTCGACTGAAAAGGTTTGTGACTCAACTTCTCCAACATCTGGAATTTTCTTTAAAGACGGTCTTTGGTCAGTATACAAATTCCAACTAGCAGGTCGCCAAGATTTCCATGTATCTAGCGAGAGACCGACAACATTATCAAAGGCATTCTCTGTTCCAATCGCCATATAGTCTTCAGCATAAAAACCTAGGACGACACGCTCGGCAGGTACGTCCACCTCAACTTCACGACCCAAAACATCTTCAATAACCTGAATCTGAGCAAAACCATTAATACAAACAGACATTAGACCAACCATGGCCAAAATATGACTTACACCCATCAAAAACCTCAAAAAATAATACAAATGATAACAATTCTCAGGTATATTCTAATATTATTCGGACTCAAATTGATAGTTTTTATCCCATTAAAATTTAAACACTTAAGGAACCAAACATGATCAAAAAAAGCCTTATGGCTTTATCTTTACTCTTAACCACTCTTTGCTATGCCGAACAAGTCACGGTAACAGATGTATTAAATAGAGAAGTTAGTTTTGACGCCCCAGCAAAACGAGTCATTGTAGGCTTCTACCCCGAAGATTATATGGCGATTGGAACAGAGAAGGCCTATGACAATGTGGTCGGTATGTCTAAATACATTTGGCAAGCACGCTCAGCTAATTGGGAGATGTACCTTAAACATCGCCCATCTTTGGATGACATTCCTGCAATTGGCCGAGTTGATACAAAAACCTTTTCTGTTGAAAAGGTAATTGCATTAGACCCTGATCTAATAATGCTTGCAGATTGGCAATACAAAGGTCTCGGAAATGACATTGAGCGATTAGAAGACGCTGGAATAACTGTCTTAGTCGTAGATTATAACGCTCAAACGATAGAGCGCCATATCAAAAGCACCCAGTTAATCGGCGTTATTACAGGCCAAACTGAACGTGCACAAAAAATTGCTGACGAATATGAACATAATTATCAGCAAATACGCCAGCGGCTTGCCAAAGCAAACCTACCTTCTCCCAAAATTTATACCGAATACGGTGCCGCAGGTGTTAACGAAGTAGGCTATACATTCGGTAAAAATATGTGGGGAGCAATTTCCACCATGGCTGGGGGAGACAACATTTCAGCACCTTATGTTGAATGGTGGGGAAAACTTAATCCAGAACAAATTCTAGCGGCTAATCCAGATGTGATATTTATTACTGGCTATGAAACCGGCAGCAGTGACGACTCAATGATCATGGGCCAAGGTGTTGATGAAGCAATCGCTAAACAACGCCTAGCAGGATTCAAAAAACGTACAGGCTGGTCAACACTAAACGCAGTACAGACTAATCGCATTTATTCTGCTTATCATGGGGCTTGTAGAACTATTTTAGACAGCGCAATGATACAGTTTTATGCTAAAGCCCTTTATCCAGAGCTTTTTAAAGATTTGGATCCAGAAAAGACTTACCAAGATTTCTACAAAAAGTATTTACCTGTAAGCCCGCAGGGTACTTTTACAACACAGTTATAAACGATAAAGCCCCGAAGCATTCGGGGCTTTATCGACTGAAAAAATAGTTAGCTTTCATACGACTGTGATTAAAGAAAATAGCCAAGAGATATGATCATCCAGTGCTCTATGTTTTAACGACCCCTTCCCCATAAACTAACATACACCAGCAATTCGCATCCAGCTGGCGCCAACAATATGAATAAAAACTCTACTTCCCATTTCTAACGCCGCCGTATCTATCATCTAAGTCATATCCTAAACATGCGGTTAAATTAATTCTTCCCCCTCCTTCCCATGTCATCAAAATGAAACAGTAGGAACACATTACTGTCATCAAATTACCCTATGTTAAATCATTAGATGTATTCAATTTCGGAGTAAAAAATGTTTAAAAGCCACTTTCGTCGCACTCTAGTCGCCACTTGCTTAGCAGGTGTAGCCCTAACGGCCACAGCCAATTCTTTTCAGCGTGTCGCTAGTTTCCCTGTTGCTCAAAACCTAGGCAGTAACCCTATTGCTACCGAGACATCAGCGGAGATCATCACAGCGTCGGAAGATGGTAATACACTCATTTACTCTGATAGCCCATTAGGCGGAGTCGGCTTTGTTAACATCAAAGATCCTCAAAACCCTCAAGCTGCGGGTTTCTTATCTCTAGGTGGAGAACCCACTTCCGTGGCAGGTATTGCAAACTGGGTGGTTGCCGGTGTAAACACTTCCGAAAGCTATGTAAAACCTAGTGGTTATTTAGCTGTGATAGACCTTAATAGCCAAAAAGTTGTACAGCGTTGCGACCTTGGTGGGCAGCCTGATTCTGTCGCGGTTTCAAAAGATGGCAAGTACATCGCCGTGGCGATTGAGAACGAAAGAGATGAAGACCTAAATGATGGCGAGATACCACAGCAGCCTGCAGGTTATCTATCGGTCATCGACTTCAATGTGGACACTGGCATTTGCCAAAGCGTTCATAAAATAGACCTTAACGGGCTTGCCGAGATTGCGCCGAATGACCCCGAGCCAGAATTTGTTGCTTTTAACGACCTTAATGAGATTGTGCTCACTCTGCAGGAAAACAACCATCTGATCATTATTAACGCTGACAGCAAAAAAGTTGTTAATGACTTCTCTGCAGGCACGGTAAACCTTTCTAACATTGACACCAAACGTGATGGCGCTTTGGTTTTCAATGAGAGTTTAGAAGACGTGAGACGCGAACCCGATGCAGTCAAATGGCTCGACAATGAGCGCTTTGTGATTGCAAACGAGGGAGACTATAAAGGCGGAGCTCGCGGCTTCACCATTTTCAACAAACAAGGTGATGTCTTGTTTGAAAGCGCGGAAAGCTTCGAGCATGAAGTCGTAAAAACAGGTCATTATCCTGAAAAGCGTTCAGCTAAAAAAGGTGCTGAGCCAGAAGGCCTAGAAGTCGCTAAATTTGGCAATGAAACCTATATTTTTGTGATGTCAGAGCGTGGTTCCATTGTCGGGGTTTATCGTGACACAGGTGCAGCACCAGAACTTGTACAAATGATGCCTTCAGGTATTGCGCCAGAATCTGCCATAGCAATTCCGCAACGCAACATCATTGCGACAGCTAATGAAGCAGATCTATTGGAAGACGGCGGTCCTCGCTCTCATGTGATGCTTTACCAATGGCAAAAGCAGAATGCCAGCTACCCTAGCATAGTGTCGCAAAACAATGCCTCTGGACAACCGATAGGTTGGGGGGCGTTATCGGGCTTGGCCGCTGACATTAAAACACCAGGCAAGCTTTATGGGGTTAATGACAGCTTCTATTCGGCACAGCCAGCTATTTTCACCATCGATGCAAACCAAACACCGGCTCGTATCACCCATAAATTAACCGTGACACGCCAAGGAATGCCAGCAGAAAAATTGGATTTAGAAGGCATTGCGGTTGACCCTAAAGGCGGTTTTTGGCTAGCGTCTGAAGGCCATCCTGGCAAAGAAGTCCCTCATGGGATTTACCATGTCACGGAATACGGTGAAATTGACCAAACCATACCTTTCCCAGCTGAACTCCTAAAGCATCAGCTACGTTTTGCGGCTGAAGGCATCACTTTAGTAGACGATGCTCTATGGGTAGCGATTCAACGTCCTTGGAAAGACGATACTAAAGATCGCACTAAGCTATTACGCTACGACCTTAGCAACCAATCATGGCAAGCGGTTTACTATCCATTAGAACCAGCTCAAAAAGGTTGGATAGGGCTGTCTGAAATTACCGCGCACGGTGGCATGTTATATATCTTGGAAAGAGACAACCAATTGGCGCAAGCAGCGAAAGTGAAGCGTTTGTACAAAGTGGATCTAAGCTCATTAAAACCTGCTGCTATTGGTTCTAAACTGCCTTTGGCGACAAAAACGCTGGTACACGATTTTTTACCAGAACTAAAAGCGGGTAATGGCATAGTGGTTGATAAAATTGAAGGCTTCACCCTTGATAGCCTAAGTCAAGGCTATGCCGTAACGGATAATGACGGTGTTGATGACAGTACAGGTGAAACTTACTTCATCAAGCTTGGTACACTTCGCTAAGTTAGTTGCGCATTCGTAAAAACTTATAACGGCCTCAACTTTGAGGCCGTTTTTCTTTTTTGAACCAGCCGCTGCATCAGTAAAGACGACAACATTTTTATTGCCTTACAGATCGTCGAAATTGCTGTACAATGACGCAAAATTGAACTCATAAATATTCTTGGAGAAAACCATGCCTTTATTAGATAGCTTCCGTGTAGACCACACCAGAATGGACGCTCCAGCGGTACGTATTGCCAAAAGCATGTCGACCCCTAAAGGTGATGACATCACCGTTTTTGATCTACGTTTTTGCATTCCAAACGAAGAGATTTTATCGGAAACTGGTATTCACACGCTTGAGCATTTATTCGCCGGCTTCATGCGTGACCACCTAAACAGCGACCAAGTGGAAATCATCGATATTTCACCAATGGGCTGTCGTACAGGTTTTTACATGAGCCTGATTGGTACACCAGCAGAAGGCCAAGTGGCTTCAGCATGGAAAGCAGCAATGCAAGATGTATTAGGCGTTAAAGCAAAGAACGACATTCCTGAGCTTAACGAATACCAATGCGGTACATACGAAATGCACTCCCTTGAAGAAGCGCAAAAAATCGCCCAAATGATTTTAGACCGCGATGTTAAGGTGAACAGCAATGAAGAGCTTTACTTGAGCGAAGAGTTCCTAAAAGAACACAGCTAAGCAAAGCTTAAAGAAATGAAAAAGGGTGTCCATGTTGGACACCCTTTTTTCATGGAAGTTAGATTAAATCACTTCCCATACTAACAAAAAATTATTGGCAGGCATGTTAATTTGCGCCACCAGCTGCATATTTTCAGCCCACTCTTTAAGTTCGGTAATATCCCGAATACCGCCGCAACCACTTTCTGCCAAATGCTGATCAAACTGACGATTGCCTTCGCTGGTGTATTCACCGTCAATATTCATTGGCCCATACTGGCAAAAAATCCCACCATTCTTTAGATGCTTACCTATGGTTTGCATCATCAGCTTAGCGTCGTGTTTTTGCATAATGTGAGTCGTATTGGCGGTAAAGACAGCATCGGCGTCTACATCTGGCCAATCGTTTTTACCTAGGTGAAACACCACTGGGACGCTCACATTCGGCAACTCAGCTTCCGCTAGCCATGCCTTAATACTCGGATGATTCTCCTGCATATCACTGGTTTGCCAATTGAGATGCGATAAGTGTTTTGCAAAAAATACCGCATGTTGGCCAGTGCCAGAACCAATCTCGAGCACTTGTTGACGGTCTTTAAACCACTTAGTTAGCTGCTCAAGAATCGGTTGTTGATTTCTTTCACATGAAATAGAAAAGCCTTTACTCATATGGATCGCTCAGTCTCTATTGAATATGCTTTTTATCTTTACCTTTCGTATGAAAATTAACAATGCTTGCAACGTTGAAACCTTGTAATTTACTAAATTCGATAGGCTCAAGGAGACTTAAATAACCGCTTGAACTCGCTCAATTTGTGCAGCAACATCCGCCAAATATCCAGTTTTTATCCATACTTTTACACCTTCATTCCCAGCCTTAAGATCCAATTGGCTATCTATTGGCAAACGCAACCAAGAGTGCTTAACCAACACATCATCACTTTCCGTTAACTCTCCACCTAAAACCAATAATTCGCCACCTTCAATGAGAGGCATAGCGAATTCACCGTTAGGCTCAATCTGCAATAGGAAAACTTCTTCCATTGTATCTTTGTATAAAGGTGTCATCGACACACCAGGGTGATCATGATGAGGAACAGAGGCCATAAATTGGGTTTGTAGCCTAACGTGGGTGCGATCTTCCGGTTGAAACTGCCATAGTTTCACAAAGATCACACAACCTTCCGCTGAACCAGGCCGATGTTTAGACTGAGGAGGGTTTCGTATATAAGAGCCTACAGGGAAATCACCATGTTCATCTTGAAACACGCCCTCTAACACCAAAAACTCTTCGCCTCCTGTATGCACATGAGCAGGAAATTTACTGTTCGCTGCGTAACGGACAATACTGGTAGCGCGGGCAACTTCTCCTCCCACACGATCTAAAGGGCGTCTGTCTACCCCGTGAGTCGGGGAAGGTATCCACTCAAGTTCGGCACTGTGTACAATTACGCGCTGATCAAAATTGGCTAAAGTTTCCATGTAAACTCCCAAATAAAATCATAGATACATCTACTTACGATATTCCCTTAAGGCAAGAAAAGGTTATGCCTTACCTTAAGGAAGCACAAATTACACATTAGGACATGTGGAAAAAGCACAGTTTATTGCCGTCTAAATCATACACATAAGCACCGTAGAAAAAGTCAAAACGTTGTCCAGGCGCACCAGCATCAGTCGCTCCTAGCTCAATTGCTTTATTATAAAGTGCTTGAGCACCTTCAATAGAGCCACCCGGTATCGCTACTTGCTGGCCATTTCCAGAACTTTGAGGTTGATTATCATGCGGGGTACAAACCGCCAACATAGCACCACCCGCATCGGTTCCATAGAATTTGATTCTATCCATTTCCATCAATCTTTTACCGTCAACCAAGCCCAACAGAGCATCATAAAACTCTACGGCTTTATCTAAATCTTTCGAGCCTATTGTTGTGTATCCAATCATCACTAACTCCTAACATTATTAAATTATTTATAAAGTGCCCTACATCGAGCTCAAGAATTATTGACTACCTACCGATAGGTAGTCAATAATTATATTTTTATAACGGCCCTATAAATCTCTTAATACGACCTAAGCTATTGTTTTTATGTCATTTAAATTTTTATTTATTTATTGTCCTAAGTTTTCGAAAAAGATGATTTTCTTGTAAAGGGATAGGCGCTATAAGATAATTGAAAGGATATACGTAGGATGATGACAATGAGCAACCGCGAAAAGTTATTAAACATTGCTGAAGATAAAGTGCGCCAAGGTGGCTATAGCAACTTTAGCTTTCGAGAAATAGCCACAGAAATCGGCATTAAAAGTGCGAGTGTGCATTACCACTTTCCAACCAAGGCCGATTTGGGTGCAGCTGTTGCCCATCAATATACGGAAGCCTTCATGAAGGCTTTAGGAGACATAAGTGACATCATGGAAAAGGGCGACAACCCTATTGACGTATACACTAATATTTTCCGCAATGCTTTATTAGAAGACAACAAAATGTGTCTTTGTGGCTTACTAGGCGCGCAGAATGAAAGTTTGCCAGAGAAGGTACAAGTTGAGGTTCAGCGCTTTTTTAATAAAAACCTTACTTGGCTAACAGCAGCGCATAGAGCACTAGGATCAGAGAACCCAACCCAAGCGGCTATTACAACAGTAAGCCTGTTAGAAGGGGCAATGATGATAAGCAAGGCTCTAAATGACCACAGCTATTTCAAACTAGTCACCAGTGATATTTGAGTAATAACACACCTACACACTGAACTCTCCTAAGGCTGCCAATGCCTCATCCGCTTTGTCTGCAGGAACAAAGATATGGTCATGGTAATAAGCTGCGATCACATTGGCACTAATGCCTTTATTTGCCAATTTATTTGAGATGGCCGCGGTCAACCCCACCGCTTCTAAACTCGAATGTACCGTCAAAGTGATTTGCTTAAAAGTTCCGCTAAAAGCAAAGTCAGCCTCTTCTGCCATGGTTTTTTCCAGTACCAAGGTGACGCCTTCTTCTTCACAAAAAATGCCTATGGGATTTAATGACACATACTCACTTACTGAGCCATCCACAGTACAAAATACATAGTCTGTCTCTTTTAAAGCAGGCTCCATAGAAGCCAATAAGGTTTCTAACGCTTTTATTCCCGACATATCCACTACCGTTTCAAATTAAATTCAAAGATGCCCAAGTAAACCAAGAGTACGTCACTTGTGGCTTAGCGCAAAATCAACATCTCCACACTTTCACATAACAAAACATTTCTAACTATCTTGTCGCGTTCTAGCATTTTCCCGCCCCCTATAGTGTGATTACATGTATGAGTATTCATTAAATGCCACAAGGATAAAGGTAGCCATTATGTTTCAAATTCCAACATGGCGTAAGTTACTTGCCATCACCCCTCTCTATCTGATTAGTACCAGTTTATTCGCAGTAGGTCAGGCTGCAGACTCGGTTGCCCCGGAAGCGTCAACAGGTCTTCAAGCGCAAGCATTAATCAAAGCCAAAAACTACATGGTGGCGAGCGCAAATCCAGTCGCCAGCCAAGCCGGCTACGATATTCTAAAGGCTGGTGGTACCGCTATTGACGCACTCGTTGCCGTACAAATGGCCCTAGGTTTAGTAGAACCCCAATCATCCGGTTTGGGCGGTGGTGCTTTTGTTGTTTACTATGACGCCAGCAAAAAACAACTCACTACCTTCGATGGTCGTGAAACCGCACCAATGGACGCAACACCAGAACTTTTTCAGGACGAAAAAGGTGAACCTTTATCTTTTTACACCGCCGTTGTGGGCGGCCGTTCTGTAGGAACTCCGGGAACCGTAAAATTAATGGGCGAACTGCATGACCGCTACGGCACTTTGCCTTGGGAAGACTTACTAGCCCCTGCTGCTCAGCTTGCTCAAGAAGGCTTTGTTGTTTCACCACGCCTAGCAGAATCGATCAAAGGCAGTGCGGAGCGATTATCTCGTTACCCAGAAACCAAAGCCTATTTCTTCAATCACGATGGCACGCCTAGAGAAGCGGGCACTAAGCTAACTAATACTGCCTATTACGAAACGCTGAATCTTTTATCCACCTATGGTCCAGAAGAGTTTTACACAGGCAGAATTGCGAAGGACATAGTGGCGAAAGTGCAAGGTATTGGGGATAACCCCGGTGTTCTGTCTGAGCAAGACCTTGCAAACTACAAGGTGAAAGAACGCACACCAGTGTGTTTACCTTACAAACAATTTGATATCTGTGGCATGGGTCCACCGAGCTCCGGCGCTCTAACCGTGGGCCAAATTATGGGGATTACAGAGCAATTTAATCTGGCAGAGATGGGGCCAAACTCCCCTGAGGCATGGCAGATTATCGGGGATGCGTCCCGTTTAGCCTTTGCGGATCGTGGCCGCTATATGGCCGACACGGATTATGTACCTATGCCACAAGGCCTTCTCGATAAAAGCTACCTTGCAGAACGCGCTAAGCTCATCACACCCGGCAAAGCTTTAGAGTCAGTGACACCGGGTGCACCCCAATGGCGCTTTCCGATTGCTCAAGCAGACGACATCGCCATTGAATTGCCTTCCACCAGCCATATTTCAATTGTGGATAAAGATGGCAATGCCGTGTCTGTCACGACCACCATCGAAAATGGCTTTGGTTCCAACGTGATGAGTAATGGTTTCTTGTTGAACAACGAACTCACCGATTTCTCGTTTAAGTCTTTTCAAGATGGTTACCCAATTGCCAATCGTTTAGAGCCGGGTAAACGCCCTCGTTCCTCTATGTCACCAACCATAGTGATGAAAGAGGGCACTCCTTACCTTGTCGTAGGTTCTCCCGGTGGCTCACGCATCATTGGTTATGTCGCGAAAACCCTCATCGCACATTTAGAATGGGGCATGGATATTCAGCAAGCCATCTCGCTGCCAAACATGCTTAACCGCTTTGGTACTTATGATATCGAAGAGGGTTCAAGTGCCGAGGCTTTTGCAGAACCGCTGACTGAAATGGGTTTTAAGGTCTCTGTGCGTGACCTAAACTCAGGCATTCAAGGAATTATCGTCGAAGACAACCAGCTACTGGGGGGTGCAGATCCAAGACGTGAAGGTTTGGTACTAGGAGACTAATACAATAACGGCGTGTCCTAGTAGAGCACGCTGTCGTAAGGTTTTAGAGGGCAAACAGCTTAACTCTGTTTCGCCCTTCATCTTTAGCTTGATACAAGGCTAGATCGGCTCTTTCAAGTAAAACACTCATATGATTTTGATGATCCGGAAACATTTGCGCGACACCAATACTTGCTGTCAAATAGGCGGCAACACTAGAACTCACGTTGTCAATTTTAAGTTGGCCGAGCTCATATAAAATATCCTCCGAAAGACGCTTTGCTTGATCAAGAGGTTGATCGGCCCAGAGTATAATAAACTCTTCACCACCATATCTTGCACAAATATCGCTAGGGCGTTTGGCGTAACGACTGAGTAATGTTGCAACCTGTCTTAGACAATCATCTCCTGCTTGGTGACCATAGGTATCGTTAACTAACTTAAAGAAATCCAAATCAATAATGGCTAAGCTAATCGGTTTTTTTAGTCTTAAACATCGCTGCCATTCGCTCTTAAAAAACTCATCAAAGGTGCGGCGATTAGGAACATTCGTTAAGCCATCCATACGAGCCAAAGCTTGCACTCTTTTTTCCGCTAACTTTCTTTCGGTGATGTTTTGGTGAGCAACCACAAAATAGCGATGCTGAGTCACTTCAAAAGGTGTGACTCGCATCATAAACCAACGCTTTTCTTCTGGGCTATGGCAAGGATACTCGTAATAAAACGCTGGCTCTTGCCCTGCAATCACGGAGCGAATACCGGCTCCCGCCATCTGCGCAAACTCATCCCCCTTATTAGCCGCTTTGTCACACTCATCTAAGTAATTCATCCCTTGCCAATCTATTTTGACTGTACAAGCGTTTTCTTCACCAAAACTTGCCCAACTACGATTAACAAGCTGAATTTCTCCGGTGTTATCAATCACCACAATATGGTCTTGGATCGAATCAAGAACACATTTTAGAAACTCATAGGATTGCACCATAAGTATGAACTCTTATTAAGTCTAGGTGCATTAAAACTAAAATAAATACCCAATGAAAGCTACCCTTACATGACACTAGATGTGTCCAGTACTTCCCACCCTTTCTATACTGGTAAGCAAAGTGTTACGCAAAAAGAGGGTCGTATTGCCAAATTCAATAAACGCTTTAAGCGTCAGAAAAAATAACCATGCAAGTGCTCAGTTCATTAAAAAGCGCCAAACTACCTCATCCAGATGCCCAAGTGGTTAGACGCAGAGGCCGTATTTACGTGATCTGAAAATCCAATCCTCGCTTTAAAGCGGTACAGAGCAAAGGTCGAAAATAGTCTTATCTGGCTTCGCCAAAAATACTCGAACCGGTATAACTATCACCCATATCGCTGGGTTCTAGGTGTGCCTGTCCTAGTAAAAGCTAAGAAGGCTCGATAACGCTCACTACTTAGCCCAAAATAAAGCCACACCAATCGAAGCAAGGTCATCACCTTCGAATCAAAAGTAAAAACCAACAAAATCTTATCTTTCCAAAGCAATTACCTTTATATCCCTTTTTATTTATCTGTTGCTCAAAGACTTTTCTCCCTAAAATTCTCTCCCTATTGAAGTGCTGCTTTTTGGCACTCTGTTTTGCAATAGGATAGACAATGACAATCTCACATGGTTTTTTATGGCTTACAGCAGTAATTTGGGGTTTTGCTTTTGTCGCGCAAAGCGTCGGTATGGATTTGTTAGGTCCCTATAGTTTTAACGCAACGCGCTTTACCTTAGCCGCTCTTTCCATGTTGCCTCTGGCCTATCTTTTCGAAAGGCATAGAAGGGCTGACTTATCATTAACCCTTAAGGCTGGTGCCATTGCAGGTCTAGTGTTGTTTCTGGGCGCGACCCTACAACAAGTCGGTTTGCTTTATACCACCGCGGCAAATGCCGGCTTTATCACCACCATGTACATGCTGTTTGTTCCCATTGCGGGCTTATTTCTAAAGCATAAAATTGCCCGTAATACCTGGTTTGGAATTATCCTGGCATTGGTTGGTTTATTTATGCTGACAGTAGGGCCAAACTTAAGCATTCAAAAAGGCGATGGTATAGAACTGATCGGCGCATTCTTTTGGGCAGGGCATGTATTAGTGGTGGGCTACTACTCTCGAAAAGTACCAATTATTAGTTTTTCGATCGTGCAATTAGTCATTGTGGCAGCTTTATCTTGGCTGATGGCACTCAGTTTCGAGCAACCAACTTGGCAAGCTATTAAATTAAGCTGGTTACCTCTGGTTTATGCGGGCATAGCTTCATCGGCCATTGCCTACTCACTGCAAACCTTAGGACAAAAGAATGTCGCGCCAAGCTCGGCTGCGTTGATCTTATCGACTGAAGCCGTATTTGCAGCCATAGGTGGTTGGTTATTAATGAATGAAACTCTCTCCCATCGAGAATTATTAGGTTGTGCCTTTATTTTTGTAGGCATGATGGCAAGCCAGTGGCCAACCAAGCAAATGAAAGTGACAGACCAAGCTGCGCCAATGAATTAGTTTATATTGAGTGGCATACCGCGCTTTACCGGCTGTGCGAGCACCATCATGGTACGTGTGTCACTCAAATCAATGAGCCTTTCTAGCAGCTCATCAAGCTTAGACATGGATGTCACGGCAACACGTAACATAAAAGCGGAAGGTCCCGTTACATTATAGCAATCAATCACTTCTTCAAGACTCAACACCAAGGCTTTGAACTCTCGTTCTTTCGTTCGATACACTTCGCATTCCACTAAAGCGGTAATCGGCACGCCAACTTTTTCTAAATTGACCATAGCATGGTAACCGGCAATGACACCTTGCTCTTCTAGCTTGCGCACTCGTTCCGTGACCGCTGGCGCAGACAAATGCACCAGTTTACCGAGCTGAGCGTACGTCATCCGCGCATTCTGTTCTAAAGCCTTGATCAGTTTTAGGTCTATTCTATCCACAATCGCTCCTTCAATTTATTTGCTTTCATGGGATCCAAGGGGTTCAAGCTACTTATAAAAATGCCGCTAAGAATTGCTTCTTAGCGGCATTTTGGCATAACACTATCAGCTCAAGCTTACAGGCTTAATACCTTCTCGCCTCGAGCTATACCCGATACACCGGTACGTACAACTTCGAGTAAGTGCGCGCCACCTAATGCTTGTAGGAAACCGTCTAACTTATCCGACTCACCTACGATTTGGACAGTATAAATAGAAGGTGTCATATCTACTATGTTGCCACGGAAGATATCCACCGTGCGCTTAACTTCAGCGCGCTGAGCGCCAGTAGCACGTACTTTCACCAACATCATTTCACGCTCAATGTGCTGACCTTCTGTCAAATCCACCAATTTCACCACATCAATCAACTTATTCAGTTGCTTGGTGATTTGCTCAACCACTTGGTCTGAACCATAAGTGGTTAGCGTTAAACGTGATAGTGTTGGATCGTCGGTCGCCGCTACGTTAAGTGACTCGATGTTAAAATTTCGCTGAGAAAACAGACCAACAACGCGAGACAAAGCGCCCGGCTCGTTTTCCATTAATACAGAAATAATGTGTCTCATGTTAGGTTCGCTCCGTTTTGCTCAAGAACATATCGCGCATAGAGCCACGAGGCACTTGCATTGGATAAACGTGCTCTTCTGGGTCTACGTAGCAGTTGATGAAGACTAATTGATCTTCCATTGCAAACGCTTCCGCCATTTTAGCATCCAGCTCATCTTTACCACGAATTTCAACGTACTTGTGACGGTAAGCGTCCATCAGTACTTTGAAGTCTGGCAAAGAGTCTAGATATGAGTTGGAGTAACGACCCTCATAGTTCATATCTTGCCATTGGCGAACCATGCCAAGGTAACCATTGTTCAAACACAAGATTTTCACTGGTAAGCCATATTGCAAACAAGTCGAAAGCTCTTGGATGTTCATTTGAATACTGCCTTCCCCAGTGATACACACAACGGTTTCTTTAGGAAAGTTCATTTTAACGCCCATGGCTGCTGGTAGACCAAAGCCCATGGTGCCTAGACCGCCAGAGTTTACCCAGCGATTCGGCTTGTCAAACTTATAGTATTGCGCCGCAAACATTTGGTGCTGACCTACATCAGAAGCAACAAAGGCATCACCTTTGGTAGCACGCCAGCAGGCTTCAACCGCTGCTTGTGGCTTGATCTTTTCACTGCTGGTGTCATAACGGCCACCGTGCACAGCACGCCAATCATTAATTTGTTTCCACCAGTTTTCTAGTGCTTCTTTATTAGGAGATTGGCCTTCGACCAAAGACAGCATTTCTTCTAATACTTGGCTCACAGGGCCAACGATTGGCACATCTGCACGAATGGTTTTCGAGATCGCAGCAGGGTCAATGTCGATATGAATAATTTTTGCCCCAGGGCAGAATTTGTCTGGATCATTGGTGACACGGTCGTCAAAACGCGCGCCAACGGCAAGAATCAAATCACTGTGGTGCATGGTCATATTCGCTTCATAGCTACCATGCATGCCTAGCATTCCAACGAACTGCTTATCCGTTCCCGGAAAGCCACCCAATCCCATTAGAGTATTGGTAACAGGCGTGTTCAATTTTTTCGCTAAGTCCACTAACAGTGGTGAGGCATCACCCATGATCACGCCGCCACCTGCATAGATAACTGGGCGTTTAGCCGCGAGTAATAACTCAACTGCTTTTTTGATCTGACCACTGTGGCCTTTGCTTGGCGGATTGTAAGAACGCAAAGACACAGATTCTGGGTATTTGTATTCAAATTTCTCGCCCGGCATGGTCATGTCTTTTGGTACATCAACAACCACTGGACCAGGACGACCAGAGCTAGCAATATGGTAGGCTTTTTTCAGGATCATCGGGATCTCTGAAGGGTGCTTAACCGTGAAACTGTGCTTTACGATAGGACGAGAAACCCCGATCATATCGGTTTCTTGGAAGGCATCTTCACCGATCAGGTAGCTCATGACCTGACCACAGATAACCACCATTGGAATCGAATCCATGTAAGCAGTTGCAATACCAGTCACGGTATTCGTTGCACCAGGACCTGAAGTCACCAGTACCGTACCCGCTTTACCTGTTGCGCGCGCATAGCCATCTGCCATATGCGTCGCAGCTTGTTCATGACGAACAAGCACATGTTTTACATCAGATTGACGATGCAAAGCATCGTAAATATGAAGTGCGGCACCACCTGGATAACCATAGATATATTCAACTCCCTCATCTTTAAGGAAGCGAGCAATCATTTCACCACCGGATAATAACTCCACCTTATTTCGCCTCTATTATATTATTCTGTCTGCACACTGTATGGGCTCTATTGTAACCGTATAAGCTAGGCAGATTAAAGTTGGTAGAACGAAGTTTGCTAAAACTAATGAGGTAACCTGAAATTAAGGGCACTCAAACGCAAGAAATCGCAGTTTTTACACTGCCCGCGTCTTTTCGCGAGGGGAAGTATCAAAAGGCAAACATCACGCTTTTCAATACTTGTGTTTATCAGATTGCATCTGATTGAGAGGGCTGATGGCCCCTAAAAGGACGTAATCGACAGGGTAGCGCCGAAAATATTTTAATATTCTGGAGCTTACCTAAAATATTGTCAACACCCGCCTTGGAAAACAATGATAAAACTTGCTCTAACCTACACTTCATGGTGTCATAGCAAGATTATTTGACTAGGAGTTTTAAAATGGCCACTGAGCTCAATCAACATCGTATTATTGATGAATTTTTGCGCTGTTTCCGAAAAATGCTGATGGATCCAGAATTAGCAGGGGAATTGGTACGCATTGCTAAAGAAAATATCAATGAGCCAAATGCTTATGAACGCATTGCGGAAGAGGTCTCTAACCAAACCACACTTAAAATCCAAGAGAACCACACAGAAGCGGACCGCATGTTCGTTAAATTGCTAATGGATGTGGTGAAAGGCGACTCTCTGCTTTACTGATCATCCTGAGCTAGGCGACACCCTCGCCTAGCCAAGCCTATTTTGGTACCTGTTTTGCTTCCCCCATCTTTATCTACCAGTGCAGACCTCGAAAAACTAGCCAGCGACATTAAGCTATGGGCCACAGAATTTGGCTTTGCCGAAGCACGCATTGTGGAACCTGAACTTGAGCAATATCGTCCCCAGTTCGAGCAATGGTTAGAAAAAGGTTACCACGCAGGCATGGATTACCTTGCCAACCATTCAGAGTTACGCTTTCAGCCAGCCAACTTACACCCAGGCACACGACGCGTTATTTCCTTGCGGATGCACTACTTGCCTCAATCCGTCGAGACCGTAAAACGCCTTGCCACCAAAGACAAAGCTTATATTGCTCGTTACGCTTTGGGCCGTGATTATCATAAGCTGATCCGTAAACGCCTGACACAATTGGCCAAAAAGATAGAAACACAAGTGGGTTCTCATGGCTATCGAGCCTTTGTGGACAGTGCGCCTATTTTAGAAAGACAAATGGCCGAACAAGCCGGCATGGGTTGGATAGGTAAGAACACCCTATTATTAACCCCCAAAGCAGGCAGCTGGTTTTTACTGGGGGAAATCTTCACCAACCTTCCACTGCCGGTGGACGAACCAACCCAAACACGTCACTGTGGCAGTTGTACCGCATGTCTCACCCAATGCCCAACCGATGCCTTTGTTGAACCTTGGGTACTGGATGCGGGTAAATGCATCTCTTATTTGACCATTGAACACAAAGGCCCCATCCCCGTAGAACTGCGCAGTAAAATGGGCAACCGAGTGTTTGGCTGTGACGACTGCCAGCTGGTCTGTCCATGGACAAAGTTTGCCAAATACACCAAGGAAGACGACTTTCAACCACGTCATAACCTTGATTCGGAAGATCTGGTCAGTTTATTTGAATGGGATGAAGCGACCTTCCTTAAAAATACTGAAGGCTCCCCTATTCGTCGTACGGGCTATGAAAATTGGCGCCGAAACCTTGCGGTCGCACTGGGTAATGCCCCTTTTTCTGAGCGCGTCATGAACAGTTTACAAGCCGCATCCAACGATGCCTCAGAGCTGGTAAAAGAACATGTTGACTGGGCCATTGCACAGCAGCACAAATAACGTCCTCCAAAAAGCAGGCAATTCCTCCCGACCTTAATACCTCTGGGAACTAATCAGCGGCTAAATGTTCAAATTAACCATCATGACTTTGCTAAATTGGCATTTTTTTGCTTTGATGGTGATCCAACCTATGAGGTATTTTTTTGCACGACTCACAGCTCATTGATCCATTTGGTCGCCGAATAGACTATTTACGCATATCAGTTACAGATCGATGCGATTTTCGTTGTACCTATTGTATGGATGAAGATGTTAGTTTTCTGCCGAAAAAAGACATCTTGTCTTTAGAAGAAATCGTGCAAGTCGCCAAAACCTTTATAGCCATGGGCACCAAACGTATTCGTATTACCGGTGGTGAGCCCTTAGTACGCAAGAACATTCTTTGGGCACTCGAGCAAATCGCATCAACACCAGGACTGGAAGAGTTAACCATTACCACCAATGGCTCACAGCTCTATAAAATGTCTCAAGACCTACTTGATGTGGGGGTGTCTCGTATCAACATCAGTTTAGACACCCTTGATCCTCAGCGTTTTTTCACTCTCACACGTCGAGACAAATTCCAACAAGTAATCGAAGGTATTGAGAAAGCGGCCTCTTTACCTTTTAAGCGCCTAAAGATTAACAGTGTGATTTTAAAAAATCACAACGATGATGAGCTGTTTGCTCTGACGGATTTCGCTCTTCAGCGCAACATGGACATTAGCTTTATCGAAGAAATGCCATTGGGCCATATTAGTGACCACGATAGAGCGGCCACCTACAAATCCAGCGACGAAGTCATCCAAGATTTAAGTCAACATTACCAATTAACCCCCAGCACCAGCACCACCAGCGGCCCCACTCGTTATTATCAAGTGGCCGGCCATAGCCACCGTGTTGGTGTGATTTCGCCCCACAGTCATAACTTTTGCGATACTTGTAACCGCGTGCGTTTAACCGTAGAAGGTCGGTTATTACTGTGTTTGGGCAATGAACACTCCAAAGATTTGAAGCCTTATATTCGACAAGCGCAGTCAAACATCACACTGCAAGAGGCGATTATTGAGGCTTTGACACTCAAGCCTGAAAAACATCATTTTAACCTCGATGAAGCCCCACAAATATTGCGATTTATGAGCGCAACTGGAGGCTAACAAAGGACCCCTATGAGCAAAGTTAAAACCCCTTTTCGCCCTTTAAAAATCAGCGTATTAACCGTTTCCGATACTCGTACTCTTGCCGAAGATACTTCTGGCGATGCTCTGGTAGAGCTTTTGCAGAATGCAGGCCACCAGCTTAGCGAACGACAAATAGTTAAAGACGATGTTTACCAAATGCGTGCTGTGGTGTCCCAATGGATCGCCAGCACAGAGACGCATGTCGTGTTAATTACAGGCGGTACAGGCTTCTATTCTAGAGACAGCACCCCAGAAGCCATGACCCCCTTGTTTGATAAAAACATTGAAGGTTTTGGTGAACTGTTTAGACAAATCTCTTATCAAGAAATCGGCACCTCAACCATACAGTCTCGTGCTGTCGCTGGACTCGCTAACCAAACGCTTATCTTCTGCCTGCCGGGATCAACAGGGGCTTGTAAGACAGCTTGGAATGGCATTTTAGCAGAGCAATTGGACGCTTCTCATCGTCCTTGTAATTTTGTCAGCATGCTAATTGGTCCTTATATCTCACCTTTACATGAGGTCTAAGCTGTGCCACCACTCATGCCTTTTGAAGAGGCCCTAAAAAGCCTACAGGAAAGCAGCAAAACGCTGGTTCAAGCCGAAAACTGCGAACTAGGTAATGCTTTAAATCGGATTCTTTGTGAAGACGTCCTTGCTCAGTGTTATGTCCCTCCTTGTGACAACAGTGCGATGGATGGTTATGCCTTGCGATATGAAGATTGGCAGGCGGACAAAGCTCTGTCTGTCAGCCAATACATTGCCGCAGGCAGTGCACCAGACCCTCTACAGGCGGGCAGTTGCGCACGCATATTTACCGGTGCCAACATTCCTGCTGGTGCCGATGTGGTCATCATGCAGGAAAATGCTCAAGTCACTGAACAAGGGGTGATATTTGCTCAGCAGCCTAAGCGTCATGACAATATTCGCCCCCGAGGGCAAGATATGTCCATCGGCCAAACTGTGCTACGTGCGGGTACCAAGATAAAAGCCATGCACATTGGATTATTATCTAGCCTAGGCCTCACGAAAGTGAGCGTTTACCAACCCTTAAAAGTAGGAATTTTAACCACAGGGGATGAACTTGTCCCAACAGGCCATACGCTTGAAGCAGGCCAAATATACAATTCCAATGGCCCTATGCTGCAAGCTCTCGTCAGCCAATTAGGCTATCAAGTTACATGTGCATTGCATGTAAAAGATGAAGAGCAAGCAACCCTTGACGCTCTAACAAAGCTTAGCCAAGAATGTGATGTGATTTTATCTTCTGGGGGCGTCTCAGTAGGCGAGAAAGATTATGTGACCCAATGCCTTGAACAACTCGGCCAATTGCATTTATGGAAAATCGCCATTAAACCCGGCAAACCCTTAGTGCATGCTAGCGTCAACGGCGTGCCATTCTTGGGATTACCGGGTAACCCAAGCTCCACACTGGTGACCTTCCACTGGTTTGCTCGCACCTTACTGGCCGCCAGTGCTGGTCAGCAAACAGCACGACCAAAGGCTTACCCGGTCACAGCAGGCTTTAGCCGTAACAAAAGCATTGGTCGCGATGAATTCATTCGCGTTTCTATGGATGAAAAAGGTTCAGCAATTGCTCATCGCCAACAAAGTTCTGGGGCGCTATTAGCGGCTTGTGAAAGTCTTGGTTATTTACACATCAAGGCAGGAGAACGGATCGAAGAAGGGAAAGAGTACGACTTTTACCCTTTTAGTGAGTTCTAACACAAACAGATCGCGCCGCCTTAAACAAAGGCCTAGCAAATGGTTCATGACATTATGCCGGGCTTTTGTTGTTTAGGTTTACGCTTCAATAAAAGCGTCTTTCAGTAACTGGCGAAACCACAAATGTGCCGCATCATGTTGATAGCGTTCATGCCAGATCATGGAATAGTCAAAGGTTCGGTTAAAGAAAGGTAATTCAAATAGTTCAAGTTCTGGCGCTGTCGCCACCATATCTGCAGCGAACAATTCCGGTACGGTTAACAGCAAATCACTGTCCATTACCACTCGTGCAGCGGGTACGAAATTGGGCAATTGCACGGCCACATGACGTTTTGCACCCATTTTTTCGAGCTCTCTATCCACGGCGAAGTACTCTCTTCGCCCTAACACTACCTGCACATGGCTTGCCGCTAAATAGCTCTCTAAGGTCAAACCTTGTTGAGTGTTCGGGTGATTCTTTCTTGCTAAACATACGACCCTATCGCTTTTTAAAGGCGTCGCATGAACATTATTAGAAGGTTCTTTCGATAGCACAGTCACGGCGAGATCCACATCCATGCTGTCCCAGTCGAGACTCGTGTCTTCATTCCAAGCTTTCACATCCAACACAGCATTCGGGGCTTGCTGTCGAAATTGATCCAAGATCTTAGGAAGCACAGTCAAAATACCAAAATCGGTCGTTGATAGCGTAAAACGGCGCTGGCTGGTCTGTGGGACAAAGTTTTTTGGCTGGATTAGGCTTTCTAACGCCTGTAGCGTCTGGCCTAAAGTAGGAGATAGCGATTGCGTCTTCGCTGTAGGAGAAAGTCCATGGGAGGTGCGAACAAATAACGGGTCGTCGAAAATTTCTCTAAGTCTGGAGAGGGAACGGCTTACTGCAGGCTGAGAAACATCCAAACGTAATGCCGCTTTGGTGACATTCAACTCTTCTGTTAACACTTGTAAGATGTGCAACAGATTCAAATCTATATCAGATAGTTTGATTTCTGACACGAATACCCCCTAGTAAGAGAAAGCTCTTCTTGTTATGACTGCTGATTATAACAAGCTTTCTTCCAAGCAGGGGGTATCTGACAATATTTATCGTAACGCTACGTTAATTTCGTCTGCCGTCATGCCCAATAAATACAGAATGCCATCTAAGCCCATATTATTCATCGGGCAAGGCGCTTGTTTTCGCACCAAAGGCTTAGCATGCAAGGCCACACCCAATGCCGCATGATTCAACATCAACAGATCATTTGCACCATCACCGCAAGCAATGGTTTGAGACCAATCTGTATCCTGTTGGGCAGCGATCTCTGATAACAGATACTTTTTACGCTCGCCATCTACAATCGGGCCAAGATGTTTACCTGTCAATTTGTCATCGACAATTTCAAGTACATTGGCATGCACTTCACTCATATCATAAGCCGCTTTTACACGGTCTGCGAAATAGGTAAAGCCACCCGATAGAATCGCTGTATGCCAACCAAAATGATTCAAGACCTTCATTAGGTTTGCGATACCATCCATAGGTACAATGCGCTTATACACACCATCCATGACTTCACTGCTTAACCCTTCCAGCAAAGCCAGGCGCTGCACAAAGCTTTCCACAAAATCAATTTCGCCGCGCATAGCGCTGGCTGTCACTTGGGAAATTTGTTCACCAATACCCGCCTCGACGGCCAACTCATCCATGACTTCCGCTTTGATCAAGGTAGAATCCATGTCAAACACCGCCACACCGCCACGACGAATATCGACACTGTGGGTTTGTAGAATATGATCAACCCCTGTGGTATCCGAGCGCTCTAGGAGCTGCTGCTGCAAGTGTTTTAGATCAGTAATTTCAGAGGTTAGAACCAGTTCAACCACCGCGACATCTGCCGCTGTTGAGGTTAGGTAGCGACTTTCGCCTGAAACACTGTGATTTGACGCTAACCAGTGGGTAAATTCCTCGAGGAATTCAGCGTTCAAGTTGCCAATTAAAGTAATGCGGGCAGACATGTAAACTCCTTAATTCAATAATGGCAGCTACTATAACAAATCGCCTTTTAGATGAAAGTAGGGAATGTGGACACAGGGCTAGAAAAAGCCGCTAGGCGTCCAGTAAAATTTTATTCAATGAGTGCCTGTTTTAATTTAAAGAATCCAGAAAACCGCCGTTATGATAGGTATACTTAAAATGTGAGCCATGTTGGCTTGGCTTAACAATCAGCTAACCCTTTATTAGCTTTGTATTACCCTTTTATCCCGATGAGTTTTTGCAGGACATTAATGAGAGCATTGAAAGAAAGTCGTTTTATGGTTTTTTTACGTGACAAGGTTAACGCCGCCGCTGTCACCGTCACGACCTTTATCGCACTAATTGTTCTTACGGTTTGCTTGTTCTTATATACCCTCACCCATGCATTGGGGAACTACTTAACCCAGCAAACCGAAGTGTTGGGCAGCAGTTTAGCCACACAAGCCGCTTTCAATGCCACCCAATCCATTCTCACTAACGACCTATTAAGCCTTAATGTGTTGTTGAATCGTCTGGTTATTGACGAAAATATTTTGAGTGCTCGGGTCTTTAATAAAAAAGATGAGCTTTTAGCGGAAGCAGACAGCAGCCAAGCCAATCGAATTGCAGATCAAGATTATCGCCCAAGTGATCAGCGACGCATTTACAGCTCCAGTATTAAATTCCGTGATGAAATTGTCGGCCATGTGCTGATCACTTTGGATAAAACCCCAGCCCAAGCGACGTTACAGCACCTTAATAACTTGCTAATCGGCGTAGCGATCTTCTCCACCACCATTGCGGCCATTCTAATATTGCTGATTACTCGCTGGCTTTATAACCCTATAAACGATGCCAGCTACGCCTTAGAAAGCTTAGTAAAAGGCCATAAAGACATTCCACTTCCACAGCCTAAATATCGAGAGGTAAAACACCTCTTTCAGCAAATTGAATCGGTGCAAGCCTTGGACTTTACGCCACAGACACCACCCGCAATAGAAAAAGAAGAAATAGAGCAAACACCCGAAAAAGCGCAGTTTGAAATTAACTTTGATGAAATTTTTGCCGAATCGAAAAAACGCAGCTGTGTTCTCTACATAGACATAGTGAACTTAAGCGAATGGCATAAAAGTATGTCGGAGCTACAGGTTGCGAACCTACTCACCCCCATTTATCGCGCCATTTTCCAAGCCAGTGATCTTTACCTTGGTCAGGTAAAGCAATACAAAAGTGATGGCATCATGATTTTCTACAGTGCAACGGACTGCGAAGATAACCTATACCTTAATGCCGTGAGCACAGCGCAGCTTTTCTTAGGCTTAGTGAATCAGCTACTTTCGACAGAGCTTTATGAAGAAGCCCCAGCGCTTGAATTTCACTTGGGGTTGCACAAGGGTAATAGCAAAACCGCCGAGATGGTTCATCAAGATGATTTCATCGCCGATGATATGGGCGAGCTTTTAACAGAAATTGAAGCCTTGAGACAATCTCAAAGCACCAACGTGCTGTTACTAAACGAAAGTGTCTTCACCCTACCCCATATACAGAATCGAGTGTTTACAGGCTTGCCAGAAATTCTGGAGCATAATGAGGAAGAAATGATGGCTTATGCGGTAAAAGGTTTATCTGGTAAGTACCAACAAAAAGTGCAACAACACATAGAAGAAATGAGCAAAACGGTTGTTTAGCACTTTCTTGATACCCATAAAAAAAGATCGCTTAGGGCGATCTTTTTTTAGCACTGCCGAACACTTATTCGACTATTAATTCTCGATGCGTATCACATCGTCCAAACACAGGCCGTTCTTATCCATAATAAGACGTAATTTACGTAATGCCTCTACCTGAATTTGTCGTACTCTCTCTCGCGTTAAACCTATCTCTGAGCCGACATCTTCTAATGTGCTGGGTTCGTGTCCACGAAGCCCAAAACGGCGTGCAATCACCTCACACTGCTTGTCACTTAGCTCATTAAGCCAGCCTTCTATATTGTGCAGAACATCACCTTCTTGGCGATCTTCTTCTGGACCTTGATGTAAGTTGTCAGCCAGAATATCCACTAGACTACCATTATCGACATCTCCTCCTACAGGAGAATCAATGGAGCTTATTCTTTCATTCAAGCCCAGCATTTTTTGTACATCTTTTACCGGACGATCAAGCATTTCTGCTATTTCTTCTGCACTCGGCTCATGATCCAATTTCTGGGTCAGCTCTCTTGCGGCTCGTAAGTAAACATTTAATTCTTTCACCACATGAATAGGCAACCGAATAGTACGGGTCTGATTCATGATGCCACGCTCTATGGTTTGACGAATCCACCAAGTCGCGTAAGTCGAAAAGCGAAAACCTCTTTCTGGGTCAAACTTTTCCACCGCGCGGATAAGTCCTAAATTGCCTTCTTCGATTAAATCTAATAAAGACAATCCACGGTTCAAATAGCGGCGTGATATTTTCACTACCAACCGTAAATTACTTTCTATCATGCGCTTGCGGGCTTTCTCATCCCCTTTCAAAGAAAGGCGAGAAAAATAGACTTCTTCTTCTGCACTAAGCAGTGGCGAAAAGCCAATTTCGCTTAAATACAGCTGGGTCACATCTAGACTTTTGGTCGATGCGTTATCGCTGTACATAGCATTTACTGCGGACTCAAATTCTTGATTTTCAGATTCTTCATCAAGAATAGCTTGTTCACTACCCTCTAATTCAAACTTACCAGCATTCAACTCTTCCGAGGTTACCTTTTCCATATTGGTTAACTCCATACTGCCTCCTCAAATACCAACTTTTAGCTATTATTTTTTTGGTAGAATTTTTAGCGGATCTATCGGTTGACCATCACGGCGTACTTCAAAATGAAGCACTGGTTTGTTACTGCCTTTTCCTCCAATTACAGCAAGTGAGTCCCCTGCTTTAACATTCTGCTGTTCTTTAACGAGAATGCTTTCGTTATACGCATAAGCACTAAGGTAAACATCGCTGTGTTTCACTATGACCAGATTGCCATAGCCAATCAAACCATTACCTGAATAAACAACTACACCATCAGCAGCGGCCTTAACTAACGCGCCTTTTTTGCCTTTGATGTCTATACCTTTACTACTTACGCCAGCGTTTGAAAACCCCTGAGTCACAGTGCCATCCACAGGCCAATGCCATGAAGCAACATTTTGAGGCGTATTTGTAGCTTTTGTAACCGTGGTTACAGGCGCTTTTTTAGCACTTTTCGTTGGTGTTTGAGTCGTTGCCTTGGCTGCACGCGTTGGGCTAGTTTTCGCCACCAGTTCAGGCTCAGCTTGAGCGCTCTTAGTCGGTACTGACAGACGAATTTTCTGATTTGGATAAATCACATAAGGAGAAGAGATGCGATTATATTCCGCCACATCTCGGTAGTCTAAACCATAGCGAAAAGCAATAGAAAACAGGCTTTCACCGCTTTTCACCCGGTGATAGCCGGTGCTCGGAATCGCACTTTGACTAGAAGAAGTTGAGCGGCTGGTAGGGCTATTACCCGAAGAGTAATGCAGCACTTCATAGGAACAAGCCGTCGTCAAAAAACACGCTAAAGCGACCCAACCAATACGGTAGGTTTTAGAGCAAAACAGTGTTTTTACCACGCTCCAACTTAAAATACGTTTACCTCTCTTACAATCAATTTTAAGGTCTCAGGATACATTCTCAGAATTTCGTAAAGATGTGTAAGAAATGAGAATAACACTTAAAAAACCCACTAAAATGAAACCCATTGGCCATAGCAAATCTTGCGTCACTTGAAAGCCAACACTCTGCCAAGGCCAAATTAAATGCTCTTCGATTGGCAATTTTTTACTGCCTATTTCCACCCAGCGATCAGTGACTTTCCATGGCCAAACCTTCACTAAAGCCCCTAACATAACCCCTGTTAGTGCGGCTAAAGTGACATTTTTTGCGTGTTCTAATAAATACCCTAACAGCTTAGAAAAGCTGAGCAAGCCCACCAGCGCACCCAGAGCAAAAACAATAATCACCACCATATCAAAGCTCTTAATGGCGGAAAGAACAAAGCCATACATGCCCATCATCAGCAACAAGAAGCTACCGGATATGCCCGGTAAAATCATCGCACAAATTGCCACCATTCCCGCAAAGAAGATCATCACATAAGAGGTATTCAGCTGAGTTGGCACCAACATAGACAAACTACTGCCTAGCGCTGCGCCAATCATAAGTAGCACTATGTGCTGCCATCGCAGCGGTTTAATTTGAGTCAGTAAAAAGACAGCCGAAGCGAGGATCAAACCAAAAAAGAAGCTCCATAGGAAACTAGAATACGTCGCGAGCAAATGGGTAATGAGGCCAGCAATGGCGAAAATACTCGTCATAATACCGAGCCCTAACGGCAATAAGAAAACCCCATCAAAATGACGCCATAAGCTCTTGAAGTCGCCTTTAAACAAAAGCTGGATACTGTCTTTATTCACACCGCTTAAAGCACGTATCAGCCTGTCATACACACCTAAAATAAACGCCATAGTGCCCCCAGAAACCCCAGGCACCACGTCTGCTGCACCCATAAGAACGCCACTTAAATATACTTTCAGCCACTTAGGCATGTTCTAATCCTTCTAATAAGGGCACAAAATGAGCAGGTTGTGTCCCTAAACATTTCCAACGATCGCCTTCTTTTCGCCAACAACCTATTTGCGGCGTTGGGTGGTCAATCGGCATAATTAAAATTCCTTGTTCCTTTAAGCAACTGGTCAGTGCCAAAGGAATTTTACTGGCCATGGCGGTAATAATCACCGCATCCATGGGCATGTCACTTGGCCACCCTTGCTGTCCATCCGCAAATAAATATTCCACATTATTCACCTGCATGTCAGTCAGCCGTTGCCTAGCCTTAAGGTACAAAGACTCTTGTCTTTCTATGGTGTGCACTTTATTGAAAAAGTGCGCCAAAATACACGTTTGATAACCAGAACCCGTGCCGACCTCTAATACTCGACCCAGGCGTGCGTAACTTAATAGCCACTGGGTCATACGAGCGACGGTTAAGGGCTGACTAATCGTTTGGTTTTTACCAATGGGTAATGGTGTTGCAGAATAAGCAAGATGCGAAAAAGCAGACTCGACAAATTGATGACGCGGTATATCGCCCATGAGCTGAAGTAGCTCAGTATGATGAATACCGTGGGCCATTAATTGTTGAACCATTTTAGAGGCTTGAGGTTCAGTGTTTTTTACCAGCCGACTAAGATCACGTTGCTTCATGGACGAATTGTATGCACCCACTCTTCAAGCGATGATTGGGCCTGATAACAGGTCATATCGGTATGTATTGGGGTAATGGACACATAACCAGATTCAATGGCTTCAAAGTCTGTACCCGGTGAACAATCATTAGGCTCTGATAAAGCGCCGATCCAAAAGCTCGGTAATCCTCTTGGGTGAGCCGCAGAAATCGGTTGCTGGGCACGATGGCGATAACCTAAGCGAGTCACTCGGATACCTTTAAGCGCCTCATAAGGCACATCAGGAACATTGATGTTCAGTAAAATGCCTGCGGGTAACTGTAGAGTATGAGAATCTTTCAGGAGTTGAGAAATCACTTGTGCGGCACATTCAAAGTGTTGTGTCCCCACCAAAGAAACCGCTAAAGCAGGACGCCCTAAATGACGGGCTTCCATGGCCGCAGCAACCGTACCGGAGTAAATGACATCATCGCCTAGATTCGCGCCATGGTTAATCCCCGACACCACCATATCCACCTGACCATCTATCATGCCAGACAACGCCAAATTCACGCAGTCTGTGGGGGTGCCATCCACTCGAAACTCATGCTCTGCCACTTGTGTGGGTTGCAAGGGCCGCGTCAATGTTAGTGAATTACTGGCCCCACTTCGGTTGCGATCGGGGGCGACTACTAGGGTTTCATATTCTTTAGAAAGTTGTCTCGCGAGGGTCTTTAGGCCCAATGCGTCTATTCCGTCATCATTCGCGATCAATATTCTCATGGTACTTCTCGGCCGACTTATCCGTGACATCAATCATCTCCCGTAACACACTGGTGGCAAAACACCCTTTTGTGAGAGAGAACTCTACGATCAACTGCCTTTCCTCTTGACCACTGCCTAGCAATTCCCACGCCATATTCATCGGAACTAATCGTGCCAAACGACTATCTCGTGAGAGTTCGAAGGCAATTAAAGCGTCAACAATCTCTTGGGCGTCCGCTAGAGACGCTTTAATGACAGCCTCACGCTGAGGCCCTGTGCCGGCTTCCCAACCGCCACTAATCAAAGGCAACACTGGGCTTACCTCACCATGCAAGGCTTGCAAATGAGTTTTTGCATCCATCTTCTTCACCCTAAACTGCTCGTTTACTTGCTGGTATTGAGCAATGTCGCCATCGCACAAACGTGCCCACATACCGTTTTCAACTTGATCACTAAGGGCCTCATTGAAACACCAAGAACGTATTGCAGACAGCCAAAAGGATTCTGTTTTGGCAAGCTTACGTTTACTTTGCCGCCCCTGGAGCACAAAACCTTTTCCGTTATGCAAATTGTTGCCGTTTATCCCGAAGCGCTGAGGGCCATAATAATTAGGAACGCCCCCTTGCTTGATCAAGGTTAAGCGTTGCTCCAGCTCGGCGATATCGCCTTCAATATTGCGTATTCTAAGCACGAAGCGGTTGGCAATATGAGAACCTGTACGCAACTTCTTAGAATGACGTAACTGCACGATTAAACGTACGCTTTCTGGAGCTCGAAAGGCTTCTTGGATACCACTAAAGTCTGGCTCCTTGTTCACCACGTGCAAACAGAACCACTGACGAGTACAAGCATGGCGATCTTTAACACCACTGTAAGTAACCTTATGGCTGGCTATGCCCGCCATTTGCGCCAAACGCTTCGCAAGAAAGTCTGTATTCACCCCCTGTTTTTCAATGAAGACAAAACAAAACTCCCCTTGCCCATCCGGCTCGAAACCAAGCTGCTCTTCGACATAGAAATCTTGCACATGGGTTTTCAGATCCCCAGTGACATTTGGCTTTGACCATGCATAGCGCCAATCGGTATTCATAGATCACCTTGCTTATAAATCAAGGCCACCGCTTCAACGGCGATACCTTCTTTACGACCCGTAAAACCGAGCTTTTCCGTCGTTGTAGCTTTTACATTAACGGCACCGATTTCCACACCAAGATCCTTGGCAATATTGGCCCGCATATCGTCTATATGAGGACGCATTTTAGGCGCTTGGGCGATGATGGTAACGTCCACATTCGCCACGCTATAGCCTAAGTTTTGAATTTCTCGATAGGCAGTGCGCAATAACACACGACTGTCTGCTCCCGCAAAGTCGGGATCAGTATCAGGAAAGTGTTTGCCAATGTCTCCTAACGCCGCAGCGCCTAACAGCGCATCCGTTAAAGCATGCAGGGCGACATCGCCATCAGAGTGAGCGAGTAAACCTTGATGATAGGGAATCTTCACCCCAGCCATAATAATAAACTCGCCTTCGGAAAATTTATGCACATCAAAACCATGGCCTATACGAAACGGTGTCATGATATTTTTTCCCCTGTTGTAGGTGGATTGCCCGAGGCTTTCTGTGTTTGTTGTAAGAGGGCTTCAGCCATCACAAGATCTTCGGGTAAGGTAATTTTTAAATTGCGGCTTTCGCCTTCTACCAAGGCTGGCTGCCAGCCAATCATCTCCATCGCGGAGCATTCATCTGTCACTGGCAGGCCTTGCTCTTTGGCTTTCACTAAGGCGTTGTGTAAAGCATTTGCAGGAAACTTTTGTGGTGTTTGTGCCAACCAAATGTACTGTCGATCCAAGGTGGTTTGTACGCACTGGGCGCTGTTTTGTTGTTTTACAGTATCTTTCGCAGGCATCGCCAACAAAGCACCTTGTTCTCCTTGATGGCAAAGGATGCGTTGCAAACCAGAGGAACTTAACAGTGGGCGGGCTGCATCATGCACTAAGACAGCTTGATCTTGAATGCCTTTCGTTTGTAAGAGCAAAGCAAGGCCATTCAAAACAGTATCACTGCGCTCATCGCCACCATTGAAACGAATCACTTGTGGATGAGAGAACCATTGAGAGTCGGGCCAGTAAGCATCGTTTTCGCTGATACCAACGGCAACACCGGCAATGTGCGGATGATCAATAAACAGGCCAATAGTACGATCTAGGATAGTTTGACCAGACAGGGGTAAATACTGTTTTGGGCAAGCCGCTTGCATACGCTGGCCCACGCCAGCAGCGGGTATGATCACCCATATTGGCGCGCTCATTTCTCCACCATCCGATAGAAAACTTCACCCTCTTTTATGTATTGCAGCTCTGTACGAACATGCTCTTCTACCGCTTCTTCCCCTAAACGAAGATCTTCCACTTGAGCACGTAAAGCATCATTACGATGCTTCAAACGTAAATTAATACGCTCTTGATATTCGATTTGCTTGGCTAATTCTTCTTGGCGTTTCACGCCCTGCTCACCGTAATAAAATCGGTATGACTGATAGCCAATGGCACAAATGAACAACACCAATAACAAACGTGCCATAACGCCCTCAATAAAAAATAGATTCCCTATTATCAAAGGAAACGAGTGAAAAAAAAACAAAAAAAGGGAGAACTAAGTTCTCCCTTTGATGAGCTAGGTTAAAATTAACCTTGGCCTTTGATCTCAGCAAGACCTTTGTAAGGTGCTTTGCCGCCTAATTGCTCTTCAATACGTAGCAATTGGTTGTACTTAGAGACACGGTCAGAACGACATAGTGAGCCCGTTTTGATTTGGCCAGCCGCTGTACCGACAGCAAGGTCAGCAATAGTGGCATCTTCTGTTTCACCAGAACGGTGAGAGATAACAGCCGTGTAACCTGCTGCTTTCGCCATGCGAATAGCTTCTAGTGTCTCAGTCAAAGAACCGATCTGGTTGAATTTGATCAAGATAGAGTTAGCGATACCTTCGTCGATACCACGCTTCAAAATCTTAGTGTTGGTTACGAACAGATCGTCACCTACTAGTTGGATTTTGTCGCCTAGGATCTTAGTTTGGTAAGCAAAACCTTCCCAGTCAGACTCGTTCAAGCCATCTTCGATAGAGACGATTGGGTATTCTTCACATAGCTCAGCTAGGTAGTCAGAGAAACCTTCAGAAGAGAAGACTTTGCCTTCACCTTTCAAGTTGTACTGACCGTCTTCAAAGAATTCAGACGCTGCACAGTCCATCGCCAAAGTGATGTCTTTGCCAAGCTCGTAACCAGCCGCCGCAACAGCTTCTTTAATTACCGCGAGGGCTTCTGCGTTAGACGCCAAGTTTGGCGCGAAACCACCTTCGTCACCTACCGCTGTGTTCAAACCACGAGCACTTAGTACTTTTTTCAAGGCGTGGAAGATTTCTGCGCCGTAGCGTAGTGCTTCACGGAAGTTTGGTGCACCAACAGGCTGAACCATGAACTCTTGGATATCAACATTGTTATCCGCGTGCTCACCACCATTGATGATGTTCATCATTGGTACTGGCATAGAGTAAACGCCAGGTGTGCCGTTTAGATCAGCAATGTGTTGGTAAAGAGGGATTTTCTTAGAGATCGCAGCGGCTTTAGCAGCGGCTAGAGAAACCGCCAAAATAGCGTTTGCGCCAAAAGTTGACTTGTTTTCAGTGCCATCAAGATCGATCATCACTTTATCAAGTTCAGTTTGGTCTGCCGCCGTTTTGCCGATTAGGGCATCGCGGATAGGACCATTTACTGCAGCAACCGCTTTAAGTACGCCTTTACCCAAGTAACGGCTTTTATCGCCATCGCGCAATTCCAAGGCTTCACGTGAACCGGTAGAAGCACCTGAAGGCGCACAAGCAGAACCAATAGAACCGTCTGCTAGGATAACATCCGCTTCAACAGTTGGATTGCCACGAGAATCAAGTACTTCTCGGCCCTTAATATCAACGATCTGACTCATAAAAAACCCCTTTAAATAAGTAAAAAACCACAAACAAAAAATTTGCGAAGATTATTTTTCTTTACCGGCATGTTTTAGCGCTGCATGAACAAACGCACTGAACAAGCCGTGTCCGTATCTAGGTGTTGAAGTAAACTCTGGGTGGAACTGACAAGCCACGAACCAAGGATGGTCGGCGATCTCGATCATTTCTACCAAAGAGTTGTCAGCAGAACGACCAGAAATGGTTAGACCTGCTTCTTCTAATGCTGAAACATAGAAGTTGTTTACTTCATAACGATGACGATGACGTTCTTCAATAACCGCTTCACCGTAAGCTTCAAAGGCTTTAGTGCCTTCTGTTAAGTTACAGTTTTGCGCACCAAGACGCATAGTCCCACCCAGATCAGACTCCTCTGAGCGGATTTCTTTGGAACCTTCGGTGTTAGTCCATTCTGTAATCAGACCAACCACTGGATTCTCTGCTTTTAAATTAAACTCTGTACTGTGGGCACCAGCCAATTTGGCAACGTTGCGGGCGTATTCGATTACCGCCACCTGCATACCCAAACAAATACCTAAATAAGGTACCTTGTTTTCACGAGCGTATTGAGCTGTAGCAATTTTACCTTCAACGCCACGCTCACCAAAACCACCAGGAACAAGAATCGCATCCATGCCTTGTAGGGCTTGAGTGCCATTTTCTTCAATGGTCTCTGAATCTATATAGTGAAGCTTCACTTTAGTTCGAGCATGAATACCGGCATGATCCATGGCTTCAATTAGAGACTTGTAGGCGTCTAATAGCTCCATGTACTTACCAACCATAGCAATATTAATCTGTTTCTCAGGGTTCAGTTTAGCAACTGTTACCTTGTTCCAGATTTCTAGGTCAGGGGTATTACAATCTAAATTAAAGTGATCAACGATTAGGCTATCCAAACCTTGGTCATTCAACATCTGTGGAATACGGTAAATGGTATCCGCATCGGGTAATGAAATAACCGCGCGCTCTTCTACGTTCGTAAACAAGGCAATTTTCTTACGCTCTGGCGCTTCAATAGACACCTCAGAACGACAAATAAGAATATCTGGTTGAATACCGATAGAACGCAACTCTTTAACAGAGTGCTGTGTTGGCTTAGTTTTGGTTTCGCCTGCGGTACGAATGTAAGGCACTAGCGTCAGATGCATGAACAACGCACGACGGCCGCCTAACTCAACGCGTAGTTGACGTACAGCTTCAAGGAAAGGTTGGGATTCTATATCACCCACTGTGCCACCGATTTCTACCAAGGCAACATCTGCGCCTTCAGCACCGGCTTGTACACGACGTTTAATTTCGTCCGTGATGTGTGGGATAACTTGAACCGTACCACCAAGATAATCACCGCGACGCTCTTTTTTCAGTACGTGTTGATACACACGACCACTGGTAAAGTTGTTGCGTTTGCCCATCTTAGTGGAAATAAAGCGTTCATAATGACCTAGATCTAGGTCTGTCTCAGCACCGTCTTCTGTTACAAAGACTTCACCGTGCTGGAATGGACTCATGGTGCCAGGATCCACGTTGATGTATGGATCCAATTTAAGCATGGTGACTTTCAAACCACGAGATTCAAGAATTGCTGCCAAAGATGCTGATGCAATCCCTTTACCTAGTGATGAAACCACGCCGCCTGTGACGAAAATATATCGTGTCGCCATGAGTGTTTAACCCGCCTTAAAGTATAAAAATATGAGAGATGATGGTACAGCCAAGTGTACCTTCAGGACGGAGGAGAATACTAACATTGCAAGCCCTTTTGCTCAATGTAAAACGAGCTTGATTTGTCCTATAGGACAAAAATGGTGGATATATTTTAACCTAATAAGCAATGGAATTCGCTTTCCATACAGTGTAAAAAGTTACAGACTGTCTCTCTCTTGGCAAAGGATTTCATTAAAATATTCACCATGACACCTATACAACTTAATGAGCTATATCAGCAAAGTCAAAGCGTTCAAGCCATGATTCAATATATTGAGCAATGCCGACAAGCCCCACAGCGTACCTTAATCGGCCTAACGGGAGGGCCAGGCTCCGGCAAGTCCAGTTTAGCGACCTATCTAGCCGAGCATTTTGCCCACCAAGAAAATGCTCTAGCGGCCTTATCTATGGATGGTTTTCATCTCACCAAAGCACAACTTGCCGAACGCCCAGACGCAGAACACGCCATTGCTCGACGTGGTGCTCCATGGACATTCGATAGCCAAGGCTTCGTAACCGCTGTAAATAACATTCGTGGGAGCTACCAAACTCATGATCTGAAATGGCCGAGTTTCGATCACCAACAAGGCGATCCCGTGCTGGATGCTCTAAGTATCGGAAAACAAACTAAAGTGGTCTTAATTGAAGGCCTCTACCTGCTCCACCAAGACGATGGCTGGCAAGACGCCGCAGCACTTTTCGACCAACATTGGTTTTTGGATGTGCCGGTGGAACTTGCCATAGAACGCTTGGCGAAAAGACACATGCAAGCTTGGGGCTTTAGTCATCAACAAGCCATGGACAGAATCAACGCCAGTGATGGCTTAAATGCACGCCTTGTGGAAAGCTACAAAGGCAAAGTGGATAGATTGATAAGTCTTTAATTTATTTTAGTAATGCGGGGGAGCGAATGATATTGCCTACAAGGGAGGATGTCCCAGCGACTTAAAGGAGTGCTTAGAACGTTTTATTTACCACGTTCATACCAATAACCTGGTTTTCGATGATTGTGCATAATTGCTACTACACTAATCTCTTTATTTTCTATAATTTTATAGATAATAGAATATGGGAATCTGCTTAATACAAAACGTCGGTGAGTTTTCCCTATTCTGGCCCATGCAGATGGCAAAGAGCGAACTGAATCGATGGCTTCCTTAATCTCCTGAGTGAACTCATATCCCAGCCCAAGTGATTGTGCCTGATACCAACTAAATGACGCTTTAATTTCCCTTTTGACTTCAGGGTGAAAGGAAACAGGCAGCATCTTCTAATTAAGATCCTTTTCTATTTCTTCCCAACTAATGCTTTTTACTACACCTGATTCCAGCTCCACACTGCGAGCTTCGGCAAGCTTTATCCACTCAGATTCCACATCACTGTCGATTTTAGCGTCCATAGCCGTTAGCAGGCAGTGGGCAGCAAGAGCTTTCTCTTTAGTACTGAGTTGCTCGATATTTTCAAGCATCACTTTTAATGCGTCAGACATAAAATAACTCCCATTGAGTAAGATCTAATTTTACCACTAAAAACGAGAAGTGGAAGGTTGGACTTAGAAGTAGTGCTACGGGGTCAAAGTAAAATTAAACTATATGCCCTGCCTTTGACCCTCATCATTTCATCTGTGTTTGTCTCTGCCCTGCCAATTTACACCTTCAACAAATAAAGATTAGCCCCCCCAAGTAGGGAGCTAAATGTACTCTGACGCGAATTTTCAGTTCACCACTATTTTGAACCTTAAACGGATGGCACTCTTGCAATCACCTTAATCTCAAAATCAAAGCCTGCCAGCCAGTTTACTCCAACAGCCGTCCAATTCGATGGCGGAGTTGTATTGAAAAGAGCCTCCTTAACTTCCATGATTTCGCCAAACTGATTTTCAGGGTCAGTATGGAAAGTTGTGACATCAACAATATCTTCAAAGTCACAACCTGCCGCAGCTAAGACACTCTTTAAATTTCCAAATGCCAACTCGACTTGTTTTTTAAAGATTGGCTCTGGGCTACCGTCTAACCTGCTTCCTACTTGTCCCGACACAAACAATAAGTCTCCGGATTTTATGGCAGCAGAATAACCATGAGCCTCATATAAAGCGTGACGTTCTGCAGCTTTTGGTAGTATCGCTTCTCGATTTGACATAAATGAACACCTTCATGATAAGAAATGGTCTGTTTGCCGCGTGTATAAAAGGCAGATTATGGGTAAAATCCACCTAACTGACATACACAACGTATGTCACTTTATTTTAAATACATAGCGTATGTCAAATTTATATACGCATCGTATGTGAAAGGTAAGTTAATGAATAAGAGACAGGAGCAAATGGCCGAAACTCGGCTTAAATTGATTCAAGCAGCACGAAAAGCCTTTACCGAAAAAGGCTTTGCGAAAGCCTCTATGGATGACCTAACGTCAAACGTTGGCTTAACAAGAGGTGCGCTTTATCATAATTTTGGCAACAAGCTTGGTTTGTTGGCTGCGGTTGTTGACCAGCTTGACTCGGAAATGGCGACAAAAGCCAAAGCAGAGGGTGACCAAGCGGCAAGCGAGTGGGAAAGCTTGTTACAGGAGGGAACAGCCTATATTGAAATGGCACTAGAACCAGAAATACAGCGCATTGTTTTGTTGGACGGACCAGCCTTTCTTGGTGACCCATCGCAATGGCCAAGCCAGAGCGCATGCCTGCAAATCACTATTGAGAAAGTTAAGCGACTAGTAAATACAGGCGTTTTGAAGGATGTCGATGTAGAAGCCGTATCACGCTTGTTAAATGGCGCTGCGCTTAACGCCGCGCTTTGGGTTGCCGCAAGCGATAAACCAGAAGCTGTATTGCCAAAAGCAATAGAGGCCTTCAATGTCCTGTGCAGTGGGCTGGTTAGGCAGTCATAAGGGGGATGGGTCAGAGGCTAATTTTACTCTGACCCGAATTATCTTGTTGTGTAAATAAGGTGCCTTTATGAAGCTGATGCCAACGTTGTATAACTTCTAATGTCGACCATGATTTGGCTTTTTCTTCATCTATGTGAAGCACAATATGGAGATGATTACTCATTACAGCATAAGCACAAACATCAATAGAAAAGATCACCAAGAATATTTTAGAAAATGGCTAAAACCACGGATTTACTAGCTTTTTGAGGTGCATGGCCTAGTTAAATACGTTTTGGGTCACTGTTGAGCGCTTTGTTAGTTTTTATTTGCATGGATCTCAAAAGATACTGAGATATTGTAGATTGCCAACACTGCAACCACTAACGCAGTAATTACACCAATTGCAGCTACCCTTTTTGAATTTACAAAGGATGGTTCGCCCTCTTTAACGCGCTCCCATTCCTCTTTTAACGTCAGTTGTGCGAACTCTCGGATACTATCAACCATTGCAGCCGACTCCTTCCACTGCCCATTAGTTGCAAGAGTTTTCGACTGGACAAGACTTTTACGCAACGCCTTTTGATGTTCACTTTTATCATTGGGGTTTAATCGCATCATTATACTTGAATAGGCAATCGCTAATTCTTGGTGTTCATCCTTAGTTTCCATAGTTCGATCTAATACGTCTACAGCGTCACCATGCTTGTGACTCATAGCCCAATAAATTTCTTCTGTTGCGACTAATGCTGCTATGTACTTTGATATATCATCACGTAGGGCATCTATCCAGTTTTGTCTTAGTTGGGAAATTTGCTGTTCTTTGGTTAACACCAAATTCAGAAACGAGAATGAACCTGCGATAAGTGCGGCAATCACCACACCCACTGGAACGAGTACATTAACTGGGATATCACTCATGACTTTCCTTAAAAAACTAACGCTTCAATAACCGGCGCAGCTCTGCTGCGTCCGGCGCCTGAAAGGCACGTGGTTGATTGACTTGTTATGTTTCATTTATAAGCTCCTTGGTTGAATAAACTACAAAGCTAAGTAATGAAAAACACTTTAGTGAATTTGTTTCTGTTCCGTAATCTAGGTGCCGACGATGTCCGTGTATTATGCCATTCCTATTTGGAGCTTTGTCTTTAGCTGTCTTGCTATGTTTAGATATACCAACATTATGATGGTTTTTTAATTTAAACGGCTCCAAAAATATATTTGTTAGTATGTTTTCTGAAATCTCATCATTTTCAATTAGCTCTAATATTTTTTCTTCTGTTTGATTTCCTGTGAACAGAAAACTTTTTAACGTTTCGCAGCATATGCCATCTGCTTGGGATATCAACAGAGGGATAGAAGCTATGTAATTTCCTGATTTGTGCAGGGCGAATGCATTCTCAAGAATGTGGTTGCGATTAGGGCAAAGCTCGATAATTTTTGATGATATTTCATCCCAGTTTTCATTGAGATGATTGATCATAAGCTCATCTAATGATTCTGGCTCATGTTCAGGTGAATAAAAGAATGTATACCAGTTCGGATACCAGCCATTCTCAGCCATGATAGTAACATCTTGCTTTCTGGCTTCCTGCCACAGCTGGGCATGCTCGGCTATTTTTGCCATTTTTGCCATTGTCGCATTTAGCTGAGAGATATACGGCTGGAATGCGTGAGTAATTTCATTTATGCGCTGGATAGCAGGCGACATTGTTTCATGAAGCCTTTGAATTTGAGGAGGTATTACTTTATTCATAGCCTCAGCAGCTTGCCTTGCAGGTGCTGTAAGGTACTCTATTTGCTTGATGATTCTATCGATGTCACTCATAACTTACCTGAAACATAACGCTGCCATAAGCGGTGAGTAACAGTTGGCTAAAATGTATAGCGAAGCAGAACCGAGCCAACTGTTACGAATCCGACTTTATGGCCTTGTTATGTGCTGATTACTAATATGTTTATCCAGCATATATCACAGCTAGCGACCTCTCCACAAAGCTTAAAAGCTCACCATCTGTGATTTGAACTTGGTCTGCCGCAGGATTGGTATCGTGATGAAACTGTCCTGCGTAACGATTTATCTCATTTAGTTCATTAGTAATGTTTTTAGCTTTAATTAAGGGGCTTGGTGGTTGCGCATTACTTATCAAGTCAATAACTTGACCAAACAAAAGACCGCCATTTATCAGGTTAGGAAAACGTCTATGTAGATACCCTTCAAGCATAGGCCTAATTGATCTAGCTATTTCCATACTACTACTCTGAACATTGCCAACTATATATTCATCAAGCATGCGGTGGCATTTGAAATATGCACTTTCACATTCTTGATCAAGATTAATTACATCAAAGTCACTATAGCGATTAATAACCGATTTTAACTTTAAACACTTAATGCCGTTTGGGCTTCCTGTACGCAACACATCATCACGAAGATTTCGAAGAAAATGAACGTCATGTGCAAGAACAATTATTTGCTCGCAGCTATCATGCATTCTCTTCAACACAGTACGTGTTTGCTGCTTTCTATTAAGATCTAAGCTACACATTGGATCATCTATTACGATAACCTTGTTGGCTAAATCAGGATCAGACTCTGCAGAAGCTATGAAGAAAGCAAAAGCTAATGTGCGTTTATCACCTTCGCTCAAAGAAGTATTAAAATCTGGCACACCGCCATTTAAAGCAATATTGGCACCGCGCATTTGCAGTACATAATCACTTCTCAAACCACCTCGGTAATTGAAATCAATATTAGGAATCAGAAATTGAGCACCAAAACCGCGTAAAAGCTCATTAATACGATCTTTGTAGCTTTCCAGTGTTGCCTGCATGATTTGATTCAAGGCATCTTTCTTAGTTTGCTTTTCAGCTTTTGCAGCTATGTCTTGATTTTTTTCCAACGCGAGCTGTGAAAATAAATCTATGACATCTTTCCTGTAACGTGTTTTAGCCCATTCCAAATCACGGATTTGGGTTTGCAAATTATCAATACTTAGAGCTGCCAAATTGTTTTTATAGTCTGTTATAACAGCTTTAGCATTTGAAATTGATTCGTTACATGCAACAACAACATCTAAAACTTCCTGCCAGTTTCTAGCAACTTCGTTTCTATCCTCTTCAGAGCCAACAGAATCAAGCAAATTGACTTCTTTTCTCTCTCTCAAGGCGTTTAACAGATTTTCAATATTAGAAAGAGCATCTCTTGCTGAACTTTCATCGAATGTTGGAGGCAATACCTCTAAATGTTCCTGCCAACCATCAATAACTGCGCTGGCAGTTTCAAACCGTGCCTTTAATATCTCAATTATCTCATTAGAGCAGCTTGCGTTAATAAGGCCTGCCAGCCGAGAAACATCTGTTTTAAGCTGATTATAATCTTGGTTAAAATAACTGCGATATGCTTGTATTAATTCGACCCCATCAAGAGATTGGTTGCAATACAAGCAATTACCTTCATCACCATATGCATGTCCGTCACTTATCCATTTCTCTAAACGACTTTTATTGTGGATATTTAAATGTTCTTTAACTTGCTGCTCCGCAGCTAGGTCAATATTTTCAAGGGATGTACCTAAAATATTGAAAACATCATCGACATTAAGTGTCGACAACACCAATTGCTGAGGTAATGCCTTAGCTTGAATTAGACCGATGTTTTGAGCTTCAACAATTCTGCCATTAAGAACGGATATTTGGTCATCTGCATCTACAACTTCGGCTATTCTTTGAAATTGAGTTTGCGTCAAACCTCTGTGTAACACTTCTAATTGATTACTTGTTTCTCTTAAAGAGCTGGCTGCTGTTCTCGCACTATTATCTGCAAGATCATATTCTTGTTGCGCCACAACAGCACTTTCGCCAAGTGCAAATTGTAATAAATTTTTACGTTGGTCCGCGGTAACTTGCCCACCTGCATAAACATTTTGCTCAACAAAATCGGCATCAAATACTAAAAGTTCTGGGCGATCGACATCCCAACTACCATTTTTAAAGTTAGAACTCTGTCCATTAGAAAATTGAAGAATTACTTCTTGGTCGTTATTACCATCAATAGTACGGCGGTTTACAAGTAATTCAGGCTTATTCGTGGAACAAGAACGAAATAATGAAGCGAGTGTTGATTTACCTCGTCCATTATCTGCATAGATAAAGCTGGCTTTCTGCAACCCATGAGCTCTTGCATCAGCATCATGTAAAAGCCCTATACCTCTTATTCTATGTATTCTTTCTAACATCTATGTCTCTTTTTTAATTCGACATTCAACATGCCTGCTTTCCGAAGCATATATCATTTTAATAGTCGCACGCTCGTTCACATGTATTCCAAACTATCTAAATAATTTTATAACCTACTGAATTAAGATGAATTTATAAAGCTATTCACAAAACTAAAAGCGGGCAAAACGAGCGTGCGTGATATTCCTTTTATCCACAGCACATTATTTAGACACTGTACAACCTTGTTGATTGATACTAAAAGACTTTTTGGTTATCGGCCAGTATAAACACACAAATTTATGATTATTTTTTAGACCAAGTGAGTAGAGAATTGAGCAGATCAAAAGTAAAGTAAGTTGTCGCACTGAAGTACGACCTATGATGCTTGGCGTTTGAAAAATGATATTTCGAAGAAGGATGTCATGTTCAAATGGTATCAATAATTGGAGAGGTTCGGAGGCTGGTGTTGGTTGCCATTAATGGGGATCTACAGGGAAAGATGGTTTCAGTGTCGGCATAGATACCGACCTACGATACTAGGCGTTTGAAAAATGATATTCCGACGAGGTAGGCGGTAGTTTCGAGGAGGAGTGTCATGTTCAAATGCCATCAATAATGCGAGAGGTTCGGAGGTTTGTGTTTGTCGCCAAGACTAGCGATCTACGGGGGAAGATGGTTTCCGCGTCGGCATAAATGCCGACCTACGATACTAAACGTTTGAAAAATGACATTCCGACGAAGTAGGCGGCAGTTTCGAGGAAGAATGTCATTTTCAAATGGCGTCAATAATCCGAGGGGGTCGGAGATTCGTGTTTGTCGCACTGAAGTACGACCTACGATACGAGGCGTTTAAAAAATGACATTCCGGCGAGGTAGGCGGTAGTTTCGAGGAGGAATGTCATTTTCAAATGCCATTAATAATGGAGAAGTTGTGTTTATCAGCTTTAGATTGGCAGTTGTGGTGAGGGCTGCCATTCGACTGTGCCTTGCCAGTCTGGATGAACCCAAAGGTCGCCGATGGCGACCAGTTGGTTGTCTTGATAGATGTAGGGTAAATGATCTCGCCACCAGCTGGGGATGCTTTGGTCGTTGAGCCACTTTTTCAGCTTGCGTGTATTGCCATTGGCGAGGGTAATGCTAACGCCTTGTGGGCGGGGTTTAAGCTCGCAGTCGGTCGCTCCGATTACTCTTACTCTATCGAATGGGCGTGTTAGCCATTGGCCTTCGGTTAGCTTTCCAAGTACCACTGTGTTTTCTTGTGGCAACACATACAGACAATGTTGATGACGTTGTAGGCGTTTATCCGCTAGTAAGACTTCAGGCTGTTTGTCTTCGGCACTGGTGAGCATGGCATCTAGATTCAGCAGTTGTCGGTGGGGCAAAGATACCTGGTGCTGAGCCAAGAAGTGACGCAACCAAAATTGCCTTTCTTCTGCTGGCAGTTCAGCTAATTCAGTAAGCATTAAGCCTCCCTGAGTGTTACACCAGCTTGCTAATTGCTGCTCTGCGAAACGCGCCAGCATGGTGTAATCCGTCTGGATGCGCTGAGCGGTTGAGGCAATATTTTCCTGCATTTTGGGAAAGCGAGACACCAGTGGAGGAATAACACTCTGGCGTAAAAAGTTGCGGGTATAGTGTTCGTCAAAGTTGGAGTCATCCTGCACCCAACTCAAAGCAAAACGTTCTGCATAACTTTCTATTTGAGTTTTGCTTACCGACAGCAATGGCCGTAACAATCGCGCACCGGTCTCACCAAGAGGCCTTTCTACAGGCATGCCAGCTAAGCCTTTGCACCCTGTACCACGCATTAATCGAAACAGAACCGTTTCGGTTTGATCCCCTTGATGGTGGGCAAGTAGCAGCACATCTTTGGCTTTTAAATGCTGTTCAAAAGCGTCGTATCGAGCTTTTCGGGCGGCATCTTCAATGGAAGATTGCGTCTTTAGGGTGACCTTTTCTGCGACGAACCCCACGCCCCAGTCTTGGCAAAGCTGCTGGCAAAACAGAAGCCACTCATCCGCCTTTGCACTCAAACCATGGTGTATGTGAATCGCGGTTAATTGCTGTCTTTGCTTTGGAGTAATCTGACTAACGAGAGCATGCAACAGAACACAAGAATCCACCCCACCACTTAGCCCTACCCACACCCGTCCGGCGTCGGAAAGCAAAGCCTCAAGCCATGTAGGAGAAAAGGTTAATGCGTTGGTGTCGTCTATAAAGCGGTCTGTTAGCGTCATTTACTGCCCTAAAATCACGATTTTAAAAACAAAAAAGCCCCCATGAAGGAGGCTCTTTCTTACTCGAAAGGCTTACAGTCCGTAAGACATCAAACGCTTGTAACGGCGTTCTAGCAATTCTTCTGTGCTCAAAGCTTCCATACGATCAAGAGCAGCTAATACATTCTCTTTTAGGCTTTGTGCCATTTGCTCATGAGCATTGTGCGCACCACCTAATGGCTCAGGGATAATGTTATCCACAAAACCTAGCTCTTGTAGACGCTGAGCGGTAATGCCCATGGCTTTCGCCGCATCAGAAGCTTTGTCCGCACTCTTCCAAAGAATAGAGGCACAACCTTCTGGTGAGATTACAGAGTAAGTACCGTATTGCAGCATCATTAGCTCGTCACATACGCCAATGGCCAAAGCGCCACCAGAACCACCTTCACCAATCACGGTAGAGATGATCGGTGTTTTTAGGCGTGACATCACAGCCAAGTTGAAAGCGATCGCTTCACTTTGACCACGTTCTTCCGCACCGATACCAGGGTAAGCCCCAGGAGTATCGATTAGCGTCACGATTGGCATGTTGAAACGCTCTGCTGTTTCCATCAAGCGTAGTGCTTTACGGTAACCTTCTGGACGCGGCATACCAAAGTTGCGCAATACTTTTTCTTTAACTTCACGACCTTTCTGGTGACCAATCACCATCACAGGGCGGCCATCTAAACGTGCGATACCCCCCACAATGGCGCGATCGTCTGCGTAGTGGCGATCACCGTGCATTTCTTCGAAGTCTGTAAAAACGTGGTTGATGTAATCAAGTGTATAAGGACGGCGTGGATGACGGGCAAGTTGAGAAACTTCCCACGCGCCAAGATTACTGAAAAGACTCTGGGTTAACGCAATTTTTTTGTCTTCTAGACGACTAATTTCATCACTGATATTCAGCTCATTGTCGTTACCGACAAGACGTAATTCTTCAATTTTTTGCTCGAGTTCAGCAATCGGCTGCTCAAAAGAAAGATAATCTAAATTCATGTTTAATTACACTGCTGTTTGGTGGTCATCAAATACAAAGGCAAAAGTCCTTCACCCTTAACGCTATCGGTAGCCCCCGTAGAGCCACTACCGAGTATATAAATTCTTAAATGCGTCTAAGTATACACTAACTGAACATTTTGTTTACCGTATTGTTTCTGAAGTTGGTGAATTAATTCGTCATCCGGCAAGACTTTCCATGCTGACCCTAGACGAATATCGCCGTGGGCTTGAGGGGTATCAAAACCTATCACCACATCACAACCATCGCCCTTAAAGGGCTCCATGCTGTGAGCAAGACTTTTGATTTCTTGGGGGGTAACCGTTTCCGAACTCCATGTGATGCGCAAGGCTTCTACATAGCGAATACGTGCTTGAGGGATATCCAGCATGTTCCGTGCAATGACTTTTTGGCCACCACGGAATTCATCCACACTGATTTCACCTTCTACGACGATCACTTCATCTTTGACGATGACGTCTTTAAAGTTTTCATAGTTATCAGGGAAGACGGTGACTTCAATACGTGCCGAACGATCATCCAACGTAACAAACGCAATGTTGCCGCCCTTCTTACTCTTGGTGATACGCAGGTCAACAATCAACCCCGCCATGATTTGGCTGTCGCCTCGCTTCGGCTGTAAATCAACGATACGTGAGCGCACAAAACGGCGTAACTCTTTCTCGTATTCGTCAATTGGGTGCCCTGTGACATACAGGCCAAGTGTGTCTTTTTCACCATCTAGACGCTGACGCGGCGGCCATTCATGTTGAATGCCCACTTCGTCGTAAGCATTTTCGGTATTTTCTTCTACCGCGATGCCGAAGAGATCCATCATGCCAGCATCTTGGCTTTTGGCATCTTGCGCAGCACGCTTGAGGGCATCATCAATGCAGGCAAACAGTGTGGCTCGATTTGGCCCTATGGTGTCAAACGCACCGGAACGTACCAGAGCTTCCATAACACGCTTATTAACCTTACGGCCCACTCGCTGACAGAAGTCAAAAATATGCTCGAAGGGTCCATCTTTACGCGCTTCCACAATGGCTTCGATCGGGCCTTCACCTACACCTTTAATGGCGCCTAGCCCATAAACGATCGCACTCTGTTTATTAACGGTGAATTTATACACAGATTCATTCACATTTGGCAGTTCAAGCGCCAGTTTCATGGATCGACATTCTTCGATGAAGATAACGATCTTATCGGTATTCTGCATATCGGCTGAAAGCACCGCCGCCATGAAAGGTGCAGGATAATGGTTTTTCAACCACGCTGTTTGGTAGGACACCAAGGCATAAGCCGCGGAATGAGATTTGTTAAAACCATAACCCGCGAATTTTTCCATCAGGTCGAAAATGTTACCTGATAGGTCTTTATCAACATTATTTTTAAGGGCGCCTTCCATAAAGATTAAGCGCTGCTCTGCCATTACTTCTGGCTTTTTCTTACCCATGGCTCGACGTAATAAGTCGGCACCACCAAGGGAGAATTTCGCTAATACCTGAGCGATTTGCATTACCTGCTCTTGGTATAGGATGATCCCGTAAGTTGGCTCTAGCACAGGAATCAAATCATCGTGTTGATAGTCCGAATGAGGGAACGCCAGTTCCGCCCGACCGTGCTTACGGTTAATAAAGTCGTCCACCATGCCGGAACCCAAAGGACCCGGTCGATACAAGGCTACCAAGGCGATAATATCTTCAAAACGAGACGGCAAGAGTTTTTTGATCAACTCTTTCATACCACGGGATTCCAGCTGGAATACAGCCGTGGTTTCAGCGCGTTTTAACAGGTCGTAAGTGGATTTATCTTCTAGGTCGATCAGGGAAATATCCAGAGGGGGTTTGCCCTCCAGCTTGTTAATCTCATCAATGTTTTTTACCGCCCAGTCGACGACAGTAAGGGTTTTTAGACCCAAGAAGTCGAACTTTACTAAGCCCGCTTCTTCCACATCATTTTTATCGTATTGGGTTACCAGACCAGAGCCGTCTTCTTCACAGTACAATGGGGCAAAGTCGGTAAGCTTGGTCGGTGCGATCACCACACCACCCGCGTGCTTACCAAAGTTACGCACCACGCCTTCTAGAGAAATGGCCATTTCCATCACTTCGGCGGCGTCTTCATCCCCCGCTAGAAATTCAGGCAAGGCAGGCTCTTCCTCTAGCGCCTTTTTAAGGGTCATGCCGATTTCAAACGGAATCAGTTTGGAAAGTTTGTCCCCTAAGCTGTAGGGTTTACCCTGTACCCTTGCCACATCTCGTACCACCGCCTTCGCCGCCATGGCTCCGAAGGTAATAATCTGCGACACCGCATCACGACCGTAAGTTTGCGCAACATAGTCGATGACTCGGTCACGATTATCCATACAGAAATCGATATCGAAATCCGGCATGGAGACCCGTTCTGGGTTCAAGAAACGTTCGAACAGTAGATCGTATTCTAATGGGTCAAGATCGGTAATTTTTAAGGCATAAGCCACCAGCGAGCCCGCACCTGAACCACGCCCAGGCCCGACGGGAATATCGTTATCCTTCGCCCACTGGATAAAGTCCATTACGATAAGGAAGTAACCTGGGAATCCCATTTGATTAATAATGGTTAATTCAAAATCTAGACGATCCCAATATTCTTGCTTACGGTTAGCAATGCGGTCGCCGTATTTCTTGGTCAAAAAATCAAAGCGTTCTTGTAGACCATCGTAGGACAACTTGCTGAAAAAAGACTCCATGGTCATGCCTTCTGGCACGGGGTAATCCGGCAAGAAGTATTCACCTAGCAAGACATCCACACTACAGCGTTTGGCAATCTCAATCGTGTTTTCAAGGGCTTCTGGAATGTCTTCAAACAAGGCTTCCATTTCATCAGCCGTTTTGAAGTATTGTTCCTCAGAATAACGACGCTTTCGGCGTGGGTCGTCCAAGGTCACCCCATCATGAATACACACCCGTGCTTCGTGCGCTTCGAAATTTTCGCGTTTAAGGAAACGTACGTCATTGGTAGCCACCACAGGACAAGCCAACTGAGCAGCCAAAGGCACCACAGCGTGAATATAATTTTCTTCTCCTGCTCGGCTGGTTCTCTGCAACTCTACATAAAAACGATTCGGGAAGACCGACATCCAGTGCTGCAAGCGTTGTTGAGCTTCCTCATCACGGCCTTTTTGTAACAAGACGCCCACATCACCTTGTTGAGCAGCAGATAAGGCGATGACATCTTCACTGTGTTCTTCAATCCACTGTCGAGCGACGATTGGTCGCCCTTCCACTTGCCCAAGCTGATAACCTTTTGAAATGACTTCAATGATGTTCTTGTAACCCTTGTTAGACATGGCCAACAAGGTTAAACGAGTACGCTGTTCTGTTTCGTCATCTTCTTCAATAACAACATCGGCACCACAAATAGGTTTAATGCCTTTGTCCATCGCACCTTTGTAAAAGCGTACAAATCCACAAAGGTTATTTTCATCGGTAATGGCTACCGCAGGCATGGCCATTTGCTCAGTAGTGCCTAGTAAGCCTTTAATTTTTACCAGACCGTCGACCAATGAAAATTCTGTGTGGACACGTAAATGTATGAACGATGTAGACACCCTATGATCCTTCTATAATTCTTTTGACTGGGCCAAAACTACGACGATGCAATGGCGTTAAGCCATGATCTTTAAGGGCCTGCAAATGTACAGCGGTGGGATAACCCTTGTGTTTTTCAAAGCCATATTGGGGGTTCTGTTGACCATAAGCCACGATATCTCTGTCTCTGGATACTTTTGCCAGAATCGAAGCCGCTGAAATAGCCTGGTGTCGCGCATCGCCTTTCACCACCGCTTCAGCAGGGCAAATTAGCGCTTTAGGAATGCGGTTGCCATCAATTAAGGCATGCTCTGGCGCTACGTCTAAAGCGGCGACAGCACGAGACATGGCCAACATACTCGCATGCAAAATGTTTAACTCATCTATTTCCGCCACGGAAGCACTGGCGATGGCATAACTTAGGGCTTTTTGCTTGATCTCATCAAACAAGGCTTCACGTTTTTTCTCACTGAGTTTCTTCGAATCTGCCAACCCTTCAATAGGGTTATTCGGGTCCAAAATCACCGCGGCAGCGACCACTTCGCCAGCCAATGGTCCTCGACCTGCTTCGTCGACACCCGCCAACAAGCTTCCTAGGTATACATCACTTACAAAAGGTTCCATCATGCTTTCCCTGCTGTTTTATCTGCAAGCATAGAAATAATGGCTTCAGCCCCTACTTCACCTGCATTTTTTTTCAACATCTTGTGTAAGTCGAGGTATTTTTGCTGAATGGACTCATCGTCCACAAAGCTTTTCCATGTTTCTAGCAACTGCTTAGCGAGGTTCTCCGGTGTGGCCTGATCCTGCAGCAATTCGGGCACCAAGCTTTCATTCGAAAGAAGGTTGGGTAGTGACACGTACGGGACTTTAATCATTCGAGACATAATCCAATAAGTCAGCTTGTTAACTCGATAGGAAACTACCATAGGACGCTTCACTAACATCGCTTCTAGAGCCGCAGTGCCCGACGCTAAAAGTATGGCATCGGAGGCCGCCATGACGGTGCGAGACTTATTATCAATAATTTCTGCTTGCAGCGAAAGCTCATCAAGAATCTGCTTTATTTGCCGTTTTCTCGCGCTATTAGCGGCAGGAATAATAAAATTCACTTGAGGATTTTGCTGTTTGATCAATGCCATGGTTTGTGCAAACAGTGGCATTAAGCGGGAGACTTCTCCTTCCCTTGAACCTGGTAAAATGGCAAAGAGGGGAGCATCTGTCGGAGCAAGATTCAGACTTTTCCGTGCCGACTGAGTGTCACTCTGCAAAGGAATTTCATCCGCAAGCGTATGACCCACACATACAACAGGAATATCGTGTTGATGATAAATCGGCATTTCAAACGGAAATAAAGCCAACATCAAGTCGACGGATTTTTTAATTTTGAAAATACGTTTCTGGCGCCAAGCCCACACTGAAGGACTTACATAATGGACGGTAGGAATGCCCGCTTGCTTAAGTTTACGTGCCAAAGGTAGGTTGAAGTCAGGGGAATCTATGCCGATAAATGCAGTAGGTGGTGAATCAATACAGTTCTGATAGAGATTTTTTCGAATGGCCAATAGCTCTCGCAAGCGCCCCAGTACTTCCACTAGTCCCATTACCGACAAACGGTCCATCGGCACCATGCTTTGCAAACCTTGCTCAGCCATCAAAGGCCCGCCTATTCCTTCAAAGATAGCATCTGGTTGAAGAACTTTTAGCGAAGCGATCAAGTTTGCCCCCAGAATATCTCCAGACGCTTCCCCCGCCACTAGGACATAACGTGTTACTGACGCAGTTTGCATTAATTCTCTTCTCTTATAATAAAAAAACCCCGAATACTTCCGAGGTTTCTTTTTGTTCGACCGTACCACTCGTCTTAGCGAATAATGCCTCGAGTAGAGCGTCGAATGGATTGTACAAAAGATTGTACTTCAGGAATGAGGCTAAGCTCACCATCTTCTATATAATCTATGGCAAGCTCTAGGGTAAAGCCTTTAAGGTAGACGGCTTTGTAGGCTTGTCTTAAAGCTTTGATCACATCCCCACTGACACCACGACGGCGCATACCCTCGAAGTTCATACCGTGAGCTTTAGCAGGGTTACCCGACACCATGATAAACATAGGGACATCTTTCGATACCATAGACCCCATACCACACATGCTGTAAGAGTTGACCTGACAAAATTGATGGACGCCTGTGTAACCACCTAGGATCACGTTGTTACCCAGTTTTACGTGCCCTGCAAGGGCTACATAATTCGCCAACACATTATTATCACCAACAACACAGTCATGACCAACATGGGTGCTGGCCATAAACAGGTTGTAATCACCAATACGGGTAATACCTTCGTCTTGAATGGTACCTCTATGAATGGTGGCATTTTCGCGAATGACGTTATGATCGCCAATCACTAGTTGTGTCGCTTCGCCTTTGTATTTTTTATCCTGATTTGCTTCACCTACGGAAGCAAATTGATAAATTTCATTATGGGCGCCAATCGTCGTATGGCCATTAATCACCACATGAGACTTTACAACACTACCTTCCCCAATGGAGACATGGGGACCAATAACAGAATAGGGTCCTATTTCAACGCTGGCATCAACGTTTGCATTGGGATCAACTAAAGCCGTAGGGTGTATTGCCACTATACCTTCCTGTCTGCACACAAAATGGTCGCGGAGCAAGCAAGCTCACCATCAACCGTTGCTTTACATTCAAATTTCCAGATACCACGCTTTTCAGTGATAATCTTAGCTTCCAACTGGACACGGTCACCCGGCACAACAGGACGTTTAAAACGCAGTTTATCAGAACCTACGAAGTAATAGATAGAGCCATCTTCTGGCGTTTTACCCATGGTTTTAAAACCAAGGATACCAGCGGCTTGTGCCATGGCCTCAATAATCAAGACGCCAGGCATCACTGGATGATCTGGAAAATGACCGTTGAAGAATGGTTCGTTTATCGTCACGTTCTTGTATGCAACAATGGACTCATTTAGGTTTAGCTCTACAACACGATCCACCAATAAAAACGGGTATCTATGTGGTAGGTATCGGCGAATTTCATTAACGTCCATCATTTAGTATCAACCTTTTCTAATAACTTATTCACTTGTTTTCTTAAATCTAAGACCTGCTTTGCAGTCTCATCCAATCGTCGTATTCTTGCTACCGTTTTACGCCACTTTGAAGTAGGTTCCATCCCTGTTCCGGACGAATAAGAGCCAGCTTCTAATATGGAATGACTGATTAAGCTCATCGCTGTGATGTGCACTCGATCGGTCAAAGTCAGATGACCAGTTATGCCTGAGCCACCTGAAATAGTACAAAATTCGCCAATATTCACACTGCCTGCAACCATAACACCACCGGCAATGGCGCTATTATCGCCAATTATGACGTTATGAGCAATTTGAACTTGATTATCTATTTTCACCCCGTTGCCAATACGAGTGTTTTCGAGGGCGCCTCTGTCAATAGTGGTATTCGCACCTACTTCAACTTGGCTACCAATTTCTACGCCGCCCAGTTGATTAATTTTCTCCCAACCATCTACCCGAGGAGCAAATCCAAAACCGTCTGCCCCAATCACACAGCCACTGTGTAAAATACAGTCATCTCCAATCGTAACATCATGATAAATAGTCACATTAGGATAAAGGCGACCATTACAACCAATACGTGTATTTCGGCTAATCACGCAGTTCGCACCAATCACTGTACCTGAGCCTATCGTCGCTCCCGCATCGATAACACTGTTCGGCCCTACGGTCACATCTGCAGCCACTTGGGCTTGATCCGATATGGTGGCGCTTGCATGCACACCAGTCCAAGACTGGGTCTGTGGTACAAATAAGTGTGACAATTGCGCGAACGCTAAATATGGATTCTTGGTAATAATGGCATTTTCAATAGTGCAGGCCTGCTCCATTGATTTCACAAGAACAGCGCCTGCTGCACTTGTTTTTAATTGATTCGCATACTTAGGATTGGCTAAAAAACTTAATTGCTGACGACCCGCTTTTTCGAGTGTTCCCAAACCAGAAATCACTAAGCTGCCGTCGCCTTTTACTTCGCCTTGTACTTTTTCAGCCAATTGGGCCAAAGTATAGCTCATAAATTAATTTTCCTTATTGATACGCTGCACTAATTCACTTGTTATATCGACTTTTGCTCCAGCGTACAAACTGGATTGACGGTTTAATACCAATTCAATGCCTTGTTCTTCTATCATAGCCTTCAAAGCGGCTTCACCTTTTGGCGTGAGGTCTTGAATGAGTTTTTGCTCCAAGGTGCGCGCTTCGTTTTGCATTTTAGCGGCCATCGCTCGGACTTTCTTATCATGTTCGGCAATCGCTTGACGACGCTTTTGGTATTCTTCGGGCGATAAGGTCAGCTCATCACGCTTTAAATCTTGAATCATACCATTTACAACGTTTTCTTCTTTTTTCAATCGGGCATCCATCGCCGCGACTTTTTGCTTAGGTTCTTTGGCCGCTTCGATACCAATTTCGCTGTTTAATAGAGCCGCCCTAAAGTCAAGCACGGCAACTTCTGTAGCCTGCAAAACTCCCACAAAAAATAATGTAGAAAGCGTTATCATGACTTTTAGCATTGCTTATCTCCCTGATCCTGATGATTTAAGTTTAAAAAGTTGTACCTAGCTGAAATTGAAAGAAGTCTGTGCTGTCGCCATCTTCATCATTGATTGGGCGGGCAAAGTTAAACGATAGGGGGGCAATAGGCGTAATCCAAGTCCAGCTCAAGCCGATACTGTAACGGATCTCACCTAGGTCTACGCCCTCTTCACAATTATCGTTTGTTGCAAGGCAAGTGTCTGTAAAGACGTTACCTGCATCTAAGAATAACGCCGTACGCACAGATTTATGATCTTCCACCATAGGCAATGGGAAAATCAGTTCAGCACTACCTGTAATCAAAATATTACCACCCAACGCAGAGGTATCTGTGTCGTCATCATCATAGGAGTTTTGTGGCCCTAAAGATGAGGATTCGAAACCACGTACTGAGTATGAACCACCCGCAAAGTAGTTTTCAAAGAAAGGAAGCTGATCTGACTCACCGTAGCCTGTACCATAACCTAAACGCGTTTTTAAACGGAACAGCCATAAATTCGAGTTGGTTAAATTCCAATAACGTTGAGAGTTCAGTCCCAATTTAGCGTACTGCTGATCCCCTATTGGAGTGGCTACTTCCAAAGAAGCTGTAGTCGAATAACCATTAGTCGGCAACACACCACCAATCAGGTCACTGTCACTCCAAGTAAGTGTCGTGATCAAATCATCATAGCTATCACCATAGTCTTCAACATAGCCACTGGTTTCATTAGAAGGATCATAACCAAGGTTAATGGTCGTTTCTTTGACGGTCACACCAAAAGTTAAGCGCTGAGTATCCGAAATCGGATAACCGTAGCTCACACCGACACCAATTCTGTCCAAATCGTAATCTTCAACATCGTCGTCATCGTGATTACTGGTTTGGTAAAAGGCTCTTACACCACGGCTAACGCCATCCACTGTGAAGTAAGGGTTATCGTAAGAAATAGAGTAATCTTCAGTTGAGTCGGATCGAGAGGCATTAAAACTTAGTTTATTCCCTGTACCCAAGAAGTTACGCTTGGATATACCAAACCCTAATACTGTGCCATCTTCTTGGGAATAACCCACACTGGCTTGTATGCTTCCAGACGCTTGCTCAACCACCACAACGTCTAAATCAACTTGGTCAGTTGTACCTGGTACAGGACGAGTACGAAGATCCACACTGCCAAAGAAGCCTAAGCGCTCTAATCGTCGCTTAGATGCCTGAATATCAGAATGCGTCGCTAATGCGCCTTCGAATTGAGTCATTTCACGACGCAATACTTCGTCTTGAGTTTCACTGTTACCACTGAAAACAATACGACGCACATAGACTTTTGGTCCTGGGGCAATTTGATAACTTAAATCTACCGTCTGATCATCATGCTTGTTAGGAATGACATTTACATCGGTAAACAAATAGCCACTGTCACCAAGCTCCGTAGAGATGTTTTCCATGATCTCTGTCACCTGGCTTCTAGAAAATGCATCACCTGGCGTTTGATCTATGTGTTTCCATATTCTGTCTTCAGAAATTGGTAAACTGCCACTTAACGCAACCTTATTAATGAAGTAAGGTTCTCCCTCTGAGACATTAATAACCACATAAACTTCTTTTTTATTAGACGACAAGCTCACCTGACTCGACACCACCCCAAAGTCTAAATAGCCTCGATCCAAATAAAAGCTTTTTAACTTGTTGATATCACCATCAATTTTCGCTTTAGCGTATTCGTCAGCAGAACTGAAGGGATTCCAATAGCCTGTCTCACGCGACTCAAAGTTTTTGGTCAACTCTTCGTCTTCAAAATGTGTGTTACCCACTACGTTAATGTGTACAATTTTTGCGGTATCACCTTCATCAATATTTAGCTTAATGGCAATCCGGTTACGAGGCATGTCTTCCGTTTCAATCTTAACCTTAGCGCTGTATCGACCTAAACCATAATATTGACGCTGCAGCTCTTGCTCTATCTGATTCAGTGTTTCTGGTTGATAAATTTCGCCTTGTTCTAAACCAGACAACTTAAGACCACGTTCTAAATCTTCTGTTGAGATAAGATCATTACCCTCTATGGTTAACAAACCAATAGAAGGACGCTCGACCACATCAAAGATCACTAAATTATTATCTTCGTAGACATCTACATTACTAAAGTAGCCGGAATTGAATAAGCTATTAATAGCCTGATAAACTTTACCAGAATCGTAATCCTGTCCTTGTTCAAACCCAATTAGATCAAATGCTCTTTCAGACGGCATTTGAACCAAACCATCCACTCGTACATCATCGACGCTTTGCGCTAAAACTTGCGCACTCATTAGTGTAAAAACTAGCGCTGAAACAACCTTCACATATACCTCTCTACAAGCGGGCAATATCATTAAAAATAGCAATCGCCATCAAGGCAAATAATAACGAAGCACCAATACGATAAGCCAAATTCTGAATACGTTCAGACACCGGCTTACGACGTGCCGCTTCAATGCCAAAAAATAATAAATGCCCACCATCTAACATAGGAATGGGCAATAAATTAAGAACACCCAAACTCACACTGAGATAGGCCATAAATTTTAAAAAAGGCTGTAAACCAGAATCCGCTGACGCACTAGCCACTTTTGCGATAGTAATAGGTCCAGATAAGTTATCGACCGATATTAACCCTTGCACCATCTTCACCACAGACGATACCGTTAAAGAAACCATATTCCAGGTTTGACCTACGCCATAAGACAAGGATTCAAACACACCATATTGGTTTTCACGTATTAAACTCTTGTCCCACACAGGTGGCTGTACAGCAAGCCCTGCATAACCGACTTCACGACCATCACGTTCAGTGACTCTAGGCTGTAGTAATAAATCTCTCTCTTGACCGTCACGAGCCACCTTAACAACCAAGGTCTGATTTGGGCTCAGTTGGACTTGATCGACAACTTCTTGCCAGTTGCTAATGGCAACCTCATCAATCGACAAAATCACGTCTTGCGCTAGAAAGCCAGCTTGTTGGGCAGCACCATCGGCAACCACTTGGGCGATAACAGGCGCCACATTAGGCTGCCAAGGCACAATACCAAAAGCACGAATTAAATTATTCGGTTGCTCACCCACCAACCAGCGGTCAAGGCGCGTGGTGGTCTCTTGTAACATCTGGGTTTCTGACACTTGATAGCGAACCTTAATGCCTTCAGTTTTGCCAATCAAGCTTGCTAACACTAAATTTACATCTTCCCAAGAATTCACACTCTGATCTGCGATAGAAACCAGCTCATCCCCCACTTGTATATTGGTTTGAGCGAGTGGTGAGTTGTCGGTAATAGCGCCGATTTTTGGGGCCACGGTTTGTATGCCCATCAAGGCCACCAGCGCATAAATCACAATCGCCAATAAGAAGTTTGCTAACGGGCCCGCCGCGACAATGGCAATACGTTGCCAAACATTCTTACTATTAAACGCTTGCTCTTTAAGGGATTCCGGCACATCTCCTTCACGCTCATCGAGCATGCGCACATACCCTCCCAGAGGGATAAGCGCCAAGGTATATTCTGTTCCCGTTTTCCCAACATAACGATAAATCGGTTTGCCAAAACCAACCGAAAAACGCAGTACTTTCACACCACAACGACGAGCGATAAAGTAATGACCAAACTCATGGAAGGTAATCAAAACCCCCAATGCCACGACAATAGAAAGAATATTCTGGATCATTAAAAATCACCTTGATCAATAACATGATGCGCAAACTCTCGTGTTGCTAAGTCTGCTTGAAAAACCACATCTAACGAATCGACAGGGTCTACCGTCATGCCAAAGAGCACGCGTTTATTCACTCGTGCAATATCTAAAAAGCCTATTTTATTTTCTAAAAATGCCGCCACAGCGACCTCGTTGGCCGCATTTAATATCGCCATGGCCGTACCACCCAAATACCAAGCTTTTGCAGCTAGGTCTAAGTTAGGAAAACGTTGCAGGTCTGGTGCCTCAAAATTTAAACAACCAATCTCGACTAAATTCAATGGTGCCACTTGAGTAGTCACTCGATTTGGCCACGTCATGCCGTAAGCGATGGGGATTTTCATGTCTGGATTGCCCATTTGAGCGATCACCGAGCCATCCAAATAGGACACCATTGAGTGCACTATGCTCTCAGGGTGAACAACAACCTCAACCTCATCAGGCGTCACATCAAATAGCCAGCAAGCTTCGATCAACTCCAGCCCTTTGTTCATCAAGGACGCCGAATCAATAGAAATTTTTTGTCCCATTGACCAATTAGGGTGCTTACAGGCTTGCTCTGGCGTGACCTTCTCCATGTCCTCTAAAGACCAACACCTAAAAGGCCCACCAGACGCGGTGAGAATAATCTTAGCGACATCTTTTTTTACCGCACCCGTGGCCGTTTGCGGCAAGCTCTGATAGATCGCATTGTGCTCACTATCAATAGGTAACAACACGGCATCATGCTTTTTCACTTCATTCATGAAAAGCTGGCCAGCGGTGACTAAAGACTCTTTGTTAGCAAGCAAAATACGCTTGCCAGCACGAATGGCCGACAAAGTGGGTTTTAACCCTGCGAAACCCATGATGGCAGCCATGACTTGGTCAATGCCATCCAGCGCTGCGATGCTTTCTAATGCTTGATCGCCCCACTCTATAGAAATATCCAAACCAGAGCACAGTTCACGCAATTCATCACAAGCATCAGCGCTGCCCATTACGACTTGCTCAGGCAAAAAACGATGACAAATTTCAGCCATTTTTTTAACGCTTGAATGGGCTGAAGCACTCACTAATTTAAATTGATCTGGGTGCTGAGCAATCACATCTAGTGTGCTTTGGCCTATTGATCCCGTTGCTCCAAGCAGACATATCCCCTGCATTACAACCATCCAACCAAAATTAAAAATAAGACAAAGATTGGCGCCGCAGCGGTTAAACTGTCAACTCTATCCATGACCCCACCATGACCAGGAATCAATTTGCTGGAGTCTTTAAGACCTTCATGACGCTTAAATAAACTTTCCGTTAAATCCCCTAGCACAGATACGGAAGAGGTTACCAAGGCAACAAGTGTCAAAATCAACCACTCATTGAGAGTAAAATGGCTCATCACAGCAAACAGACCTATGCCGCACTGAGTCATTAGGAGACCACCAAATACACCTTCCCAAGATTTACCAGGGCTCACAAATCTAGCTAACTTGCGTCTACCAAAAGCCCGCCCAGCAAAGTAGGCCCCCGTATCCGCTCCCCAGATCAATCCCATTAACACTAATACCCAGACAACAAAATTGTCAGATTGTTTCAAAACGACTAATGCAGACCAAGTGGTTAGCAACACTAAAGCACCGAATAACAGGCGCACTGCCACATGACGCCAAACAAGCTGATCGGGGTAACGTATCACCCAAAACAACGCCAACAGCCATAATAAAGGGCTGATATATAAGGACAATCTTGGCCAATTGAAACTTTCTAGAAGATAACAACAAACCGCAACAACAAGGGCAAAGCCGAGGCGCCCATACGCTTTATGGACACCAGCAAGTCGCGCCCACTCCCACGCAGCCACGATAACTACGCCGCCCATCGCTAAGACGAAACTGCTTTCTTCTAGAATGAACACAGCGCAAATAAAGAGTAGCGCCATAATCACAGCACTAATAATACGAGGGACTAACATGGGTTATCGACCACCATAACGTCGTTGACGGGTTTGATAGATTTGCAGCGCTTCATCAAAATGGGATTGACCAAAGTCAGGCCATAGCACAGGTAGGAAAACAAACTCAGCATAGGCAGTCTGCCACAACATAAAGTTGCTAACGCGCTCTTCCCCTGATGTTCTGATTAGCAAATCGGGTTCAGGTAAGTCGGACAGCGAAATATGCTGAGCCAACATTGTTTCATCTATTTGATTAGGATCTAGATTCCCAGCAGCCACTTGAGTTGCTAATTGTTTCGCAGCTTGGGCAATATCCCAGCGACCTCCATAATTAGCCGCAATAACCAGTACCATACCTTTATTTTCGGCTGTAGCGGTCTCTACGCGCTCAATTTGCGCTTGCAGACTCTCACTAAAGCCAGATACATCTCCCATTACTTTTAAGCGAATATCATATTTGCTTAAACGCTTCTGCTCTTTTTTAAGGGAACGCATAAAGAGGCCCATTAGGCCATCTACTTCTACTTTAGGGCGTTTCCAGTTTTCACTGGAAAAAGCGAATAGGGTAAGTACCTTAACACCAGCACTCGCGGCAGCTTCTACCGTACGCCTTACGGCACCGGCACCAGCAGTATGACCCGCGATACTGGGTAAGAACTTTTGTTTAGCCCAACGGTTATTTCCGTCCATGATGATGGCGATATGAGCAGGGATTTTGCTTGAATCCTCTACCATCTCAACTGAGTCAGACATAAAGCTACCTTAATCAATAAAAAAGGCGAGCATGGCTCGCCTGCTCGCCTTTTTTATTAAATTTCCATCAAATCTTTTTCTTTCGCAGCTAAACGTTCTTCAACCAAAGCAACAAACTTATCGGTAATTTTTTGAACTTGATCTTGACCACGACGATCATCGTCTTCCGAAATCTCTTTCTCTTTAACAAGGTCTTTCAAGCTACCATTGGCATCACGGCGAATATTACGGATGGCAATACGGCCATTTTCTGCTTCACTTTTCGCTTGTTTGAAATAGTTACGACGAGTTTCTTCCGTCAATGCTGGCATAGGAATACGAATCAAGCTGCCGTTTGTTGCAGGATTCAAACCTAGGTCAGATTTCATAATAGCCTTTTCAATTTCAGGTACTAGATTACTTTCCCAAGGAGAAACACCCAATGTGCGCGCGTCTTCAACCGTAATATTCGCCACTTGGCTAAGAGGGGTTTCAGAGCCGTAGTAGTTTACTTTCACGGAATCCAAAATACTTGGATGGGCGCGCCCCGTACGAATTTTTTTAAACGCAATTTCCACAGAGGAAACTGCTTTATTCATGCGATCTTCTGCATCTTTTAGAATTTCGTTAATCATAACTTCCTCACTTAATTAGAGTGCCTTCTGAGCCACCAACCATGATGTTAGTCAGTGCGCCAGGCTTATTCATATTAAATACTCGAATCGGCATATCATGGTCGCGAGTCAAGCAAATCGCCGTTAAGTCCATGACGCCTAACTGTTTTTCCAATACTTCGTCATAGCTTAATGTATCATATTTTACAGCATCTGGGTCTTTCATCGGATCAGCTGAATAGACACCATCCACTTTCGTCGCTTTCAATACAACATCAGCATCTACCTCAATACCGCGCAAACAAGCAGCAGAGTCTGTTGTAAAGAAAGGGTTACCCGTGCCCGCAGAGAAGATAAGTACATCACCTTCTTTCATCAAGCGCATAGCGCGACGGCGGTCATAAGGCTCAACGATACCCGTCATGGTAATCGCTGACATAACACGAGTAGCGATATTGGCACGCTCCAGAGCGTCACGCATCGCCAAGGCATTCATTACCGTTGCCAACATACCCATGTGATCACCGGTGACACGGTCCATTCCTGCTTGGCTAAGTGCCTGGCCGCGAAATAAGTTACCACCACCAATAACAATACCAACTTCTACACCAATGCCACGCAACTGACCTATTTCTAGGGCAATGCGATTAAGTACTTTCGGGTCAATACCAAAGGACTCATCTCCCATCAGCGCTTCACCGCTTAATTTAAGTAGAATACGTTTGTAATTTGGGCTTTTTTCTTTTGGCATATCAACCTCCGGTCATTGTTTTATCTAGAAGAATAACTGAAATCGACATCATCGACCTCATTGTTATGCAACTCTCATAAAAAGGGGCAGTAGAACTGCCCCTTTTCTTGCAAGACATTACAACCAGGTATTAACCTTTAAGTTGTGCTGCCACTTCTGCTGCAAAATCTACTTCTGCAACTTCAATACCTTCACCTACTTCTAGACGAATGAATGAAGTAATTGTCGCGCCAGCATCTTTCACAAGTTGACCCACTTTAAGCTCTGGGTTCTTAACGAAAGGCTGCTCTAGCAAGCTGTTTTCAGCCAAGAATTTCTTAATACGACCAACAATCATTTTATCAACGATTTCAGCAGGCTTACCCGCCATATCTGGTTGCGCACGAATGATTTCTTCTTCTTTTGCCAAAATGTCAGCAGGCATATCTTCGCCTTTCACAACACGAGGAGCAACCGCCGCTACGTGCATAGAAACATCTTTAGCCAATTCAGCGTCACCGCCTTCAAGCTGAGTCAATACAGCAATTTGACCGTTGCCGTGTAGGTAACCACCTACAAGACCACCTTCAACGATTACTGCACGGCGAGGCGTGATGTTTTCGCCGATTTTCTGAACCAAAGCTTCGCGAGCGCTACCGATTTCGCCAGCAAGCAAAACTTCCATATCAGTTTCTTTGGTTGTAAAAACAACGTCCGCTACTTTGTTTGCAAAGTTTACGAAGTTTTCGTCACGTGAAGCGAAGTCAGTTTCCGAGTTAACTTCAACCAATACAGCGTAAGACGCATCGTCAGCAACACGCATCACGATAGTACCTTCCGCAGCAGTACGACCCGCTTTTTTAGCAGCCTTCATACCACTTGATTTACGTAACTCTTCGATCGCTACTTCAATATCAGCGTTGGCAGCGACAAGTGCTTTTTTACACTCCATCATGCCAAGGCCAGTACGTTCACGTAGCTCTTTTACCAATGCTGCAGATACTGCGGCCATGTCAAATCCTCTTTAATACCAATTCAAATTTAAAAAAGGGGGCAAAATACCCCCCTTTAGAAACCAGCACAAACTAAAAAGTTTGCTTACGCTTCAGTCGTTTCGCTTACTTCAACGAATTCGTCAGCGCTTCCAGCCGTTGCAGAACGACCTTCAAGAACCGCGTCTGCAAAAGCAGAAACGTACAACTGAACAGCACGAATAGCATCGTCGTTTGCAGGAATGATGTAATCAATACCATCTGGATTACTGTTCGTATCAACGATACCGATAACAGGAATACCTAATTTGTTTGCTTCTTTGATAGCAATACGTTCATGGTCAACGTCAACAACGAACAATACATCAGGAAGGCCGCCCATATCTTTAATACCACCCATAGAAAGCTCTAATTTTTCAAGCTCACGAGTACGCATCAAAGCTTCTTTTTTAGTCAGCTTCTCGAAAGTACCATCAGACATTTGAGATTCAAGCTCACGAAGACGCTTAATCGATGCACGGATAGTTTTGTAGTTTGTCAACATACCACCTAACCAACGGTGGTTAACGTATGGCATACCAGAGCGAATCGCTTGCTCTTTGATCGTTTTAGATGCAGCACGCTTAGTACCAACAAACAAAACCTTGTTTTTGCTTTCTGCCATTTTCTTAACAAGCTCAAGTGCTTCGTTAAGAGCAGGAACAGTGTGCTCAAGGTTAATGATATGGATCTTGTTACGAGCACCGAAAATGAATGGCTTCATTTTTGGGTTCCAGTAACGAGTTTGGTGACCGAAGTGTGAACCAACCTGTAGAAGGTCGCGCATAGAAACTGTAGGCATTATCTTATCCTTTAATTTTGGGTTGTTTATGCTTACCAGCTAAAAGCATCAGTCAATAAAGGTTTAAGGCAACCTAAGACACCCCAGACACTCTTATTTATTGCGGTAAGATCGTTAGTTTTTTAATGTTTTACACCAATTTCGAACCCTTGTTCGAAAGGCGGGCGTTTTATACCATATTTGACACCAAACAAAAAGACTTGAGAGCATTTTTGCCGACCCAAACAAGGTCGTTTTTTTCCTAGAGGGAGGCGATTCTGCCGCCTAACTCATGTAGAATGTCTGACCATTATAGATAGCAACAGTTTAAGACAGTTTTATTATGAGCAACGAAATCTTACAAAAAGTTGAAAACCTAACAAAAAATGGCCGCAGCCCAGTGCCTGCAGCAACGCCTCGCCCAGCTGCAACACGCTTCAATGATATTAGTGACATTGAGGGTATGCGCGTCGCGGGCAAATTAGCCGCAGACGTACTGATTATGCTTGAAGAATACATAGTACCGGGCATTACTACTGAGCAAATCGACATATTGGCACACAACTACATTGTGGATGTGCAAGGCGCTATCCCTGCGCCATTAAATTACCACGGCTTTCCCAAGTCTTGCTGTACTTCAGTGAACGATGTGATTTGCCATGGTATACCTAACGACAAAGCCTTGAAAAAAGGCGATGCCGTAAATGTAGACATCACTATCATCAAAGATGGCTATTATGGTGACACCAGTAAGATGTTTTTTGCTGGTACACCGCTACCCCATGCAGAACGTCTTGCCAAGGTCACACAAGAGTCTCTTTATTTAGCGATTGATATGGTTAAGCCTGGGACCCGACTTGGCGATATTGGTGCCGCTATTGCCGCTTACGCTCATAAACACCATTACTCGGTTGTTGAAGAATATTGTGGCCACGGCATCGGCACTACTTTCCACGGTGAACCACAAGTGGCTCACTACGGCAAAGCAGGAACCGGATTTGAACTAGAAGAAGGCATGACCTTTACCATCGAACCTATGATTAACGCCGGTAAAAAACAAGTTAAGCACACAGGTTTGGATAACTGGATTGCCAAAACCAAAGATGGTCGTTTGTCCGCACAATATGAACATACCTTATTAGTGACAGCTGACGGGGTTGAAGTTCTTACACGCCGCCCAGAAGAGACACGCTTTTCATAAGAAAGCGTGCTCTATCCTAATCGTTCTTTAACGTTTTTCTAGTATTTATCGAGGCTTTTGATATGGGTTTCCCTGCTTTTCCAGACGCTCCGCCACTGCTGACACAAGAAGAAAAAGATACTCTATCTGCAACGAATTGCGCCATCCAACACTACAAAGACGTTTTAGAAGAAAAAACTCTCGCTTACAACGACCTTTTTCACTCTCTTTATCCCATTGAAAAATTAGTAAAAGGGCTGGCGGCAGTTTATGACGAAGCCTTAAGTGCTGCATGGACTTCTAAAGGACTCATTCAAGAAAGCAATGTCAGCCTTATCGCGGTGGGAGGCTACGGCCGTAGCGAATTACACCCTAAATCTGATATAGATTTGCTCATTTTGATTGATGATCAAACCGACACCCCCAAAGAGAAAATTGAAGCCTTTATCACATTTTTGTGGGACATCAATTTAGATGTTGGCCACAGTGTACGCACTATCAGTGAATGCGCCGAAATAGCGAAAAATGATGTCACTATTATCACCAATTTGATTGAAGCTCGCACCTTATGTGGCTCGCCAGCACCGCTAACTGAATTGAATCGACGCATTGATAATGAGCACATGTGGGATGGCCACTCTTTCTATAAGGCCAAACTAGAAGAACAAAAGCAACGTCACGCTAAATATCAAAATACCGCTTACAACCTAGAGCCCAACTTAAAAGAGTGCCCAGGTGGTTTGCGCGACATGCAAGTGATTGATTGGGTAGCTAAACGTCACCTACACACCAGCCGCTTCAGTGAGTTAGTAGAAAAAGACTTTTTGTCTGAAGACGAATACGTACAATTAAAAGGTGCCGTAGGCCACTTATGGCGTATTCGTTGGGCATTGCACATGATTGCAGGCCGTAAAGAAGACCGCCTACTATTTGATCACCAACGTTCCTTAACCAAGTTATTTGGTTTCGACGATCTGGATTTAAAACGTAATGTTGAGCGCTTTATGCAAGGCTATTATCAAAGTGTAGCCGCCATCCAACAACTTAATGATGTCTTGCTGCAACACTTTGAGGAGTCCTTTATACCCAGTGATGCCAGCAATAATATCCAAATCATCAATGACCACTTCCAAATTTATAACAACCAATTAGAAGCTCGCGACGATGATCTTTTCCAAAAAGATCCGTCCTGTATGCTTGAGCTTTATGTGTTGTTTGGCGAATTTGAAGACGTCCAAGGCATTCGTGCCAACACCATGCGCCAATTACGTGACAACTTGGATTTAATTGACGACGATTTCCGCAACAACAAGCGCAACACAGATTTATTCCTAGACATTATTTCCAGCCGCTACCGACTCAGCAGCATTTTACGATCCATGAAACATTTAGGCTTACTTGGCCGTTATCTTCCTGAGTTCGGTGCCATTATCGGACAAATGCAGCACGACCTTTTCCACATATACACAGTGGACGCCCACACCCTACAGCTTGTGGAGAACTTACGTCGTTTATGGCTGCCGGAATTCAAACAAAAATTCCCAATTTCCTCACAAGCCATTCGTCATGTACCAAAAGTAGAGCTACTGTATATTGCCGGTCTATACCATGACATCGCTAAAGGCCGCGGTGGCGATCATTCTGAACTGGGGTGTGTTGACGCCCAAGCTTTTTGTGAACGCCACGGGCTTTCTAAACAAGATACCGCCCTAGTAGTTTGGTTGGTGCGCAACCATTTATTCATGTCTGTTACCGCACAACGAAAAGACATCTCCGACCCTGATGTCATTTGGGAGTTCGCCAGCTATGTTAAAAACCAAGAACACCTTGATTACTTATTTATTCTGACTGTCGCAGACATCAACGCCACCAACCCAACAATGTGGAACAGCTGGCGAGCTTCTTTAATGCGCCAACTCTACCTTGAGACCAAGCGTGCTTTACGACGCGGCCTTGATGATCCAATGGATGCGGCCATGCTTAGTGACGAGCACAAGCAACGCGCGCTGGAAATCATCATTGAGCGTAACGTTGATATCAGCGATGCTGAAGACATCTGGCAGACCATTGAAGATGAGTATTTCATCCGCTCTAATGGTGATGATATTGCGTGGAATACAGAGGCTATATTAGCCCATAGACCAAGCGATAAACCATTGGTAGCAATTCGCCCTCTAGGCGGACGAAACTTCTCTGGTGCCAGCAAGATTTTCATCTACACCCAGATCAACAAGCACTTATTTGCGGTGACCACTGCGATTTTCGAACAACTGGGATTAACAGTGCTTGATGCCAAAATCAGCCACACCACGACGAACTATTCACTCGATAGCTTTGTGGTTATGGACAGTAACGAAAATGGTACAGACCTGCACCTTGATAACGAACGCATTAAAATGATCCGTGACACCCTCACGGAGCAGTTGGATTCACCATCTTTATACGCCAGTCTTGTGCAAAGACACACACCACGTATCTTGAAAATCTTTAATTCACCTGCAACCGCCCATTTTGTCAGCCAGCCCGATGAAGTCTGGTCAGCACTTGAAGTGACAGCACCGGATCGTCCAGGTCTACTCGCACTGATCGGCCAGTTCTTTATGAATCACAACATCATGTTGCACAAAGCCAAGATCGCCACATTAGGTGAGCGCGTGGAAGATACCTTCTACATCACGGAAGAAAATGGCAACCTGATCACAGATAACGATAAAATGACCGAAATTTGCCGTCTACTAAAAGAGAAAATTGACCGTTTCTCTCAGTCTATGGAATAAAACAATGAACCCTTTTATACATTCTTTGCACCCCTACCCTTTTCAAAAGCTTGCAGAGCTCTTAGAAGGACTCACCCCGAACCCAGACAAGCCATTAATCAAACTTACCATTGGTGAGCCTCAGCACGAGCCACCAAAGGCTGTTGTCGAAACACTGCAAAACAGCCTATCTGGCGTCAGTAAGTACCCGAGCAGCAAGGGCGAATTAGCTTTACGTGAAGCCATTGCTGACTGGACGAAACAGCGCTTCTCTCTTAGTGAGTTATGCCCAGAAAGCCAAGTCCTACCCGTGACTGGCACCCGCGAAGCACTGTTTGCTATTACTCAAACGCTAGTAGGAGAGAAAAGCTCTTCTTTGGTCCTTAGCCCTAATCCTTTCTACCAAATTTATGAAGGGGCTGGTATTTTGGCAGGCGCTGAATTGCATTTCTTACCTTGCGGTTCTGGCAACCAATATAAGGTCGATTACCAAGCCGTCAGCAATGAGGTTTGGCAAAACTGTGAACTGCTATTTGTTTGCTCACCGAACAACCCCAGCGGCACAGTAACAACACTTGAAGATTACGAGTTCTTGCTTAAAAAAGCGGCGCAATACAACTTCACCATTGTGGCGGATGAGTGTTACTCGGAAATCTACTTTGGCGATCAAGCCCCTCTTGGCTTGTTGGAAGCTTGTCAAAAACTTGGCAATACTGATTATAAAAACTGTTTAATTTTTCAGTCTTTATCAAAACGTTCCAACTTACCGGGCCTACGCTCTGGCTTTGTTGCGGGTGATGCCAGTCTGCTAAAACCTTTCTTGCTATACCGCACCTATCAGGGTTGCGCTATGCCAATTCATCATCAGCAAGCATCAATCACCGCTTGGCAAGATGAAAGTCATGTAATGCAAAACCGTAAAATTTACGATCGTAAATTCTCGCAGATTTTGGACATATTAAGCCCAGTCATGGCGGTACAAAAACCTGAAGCAGGTTTTTATCTTTGGCCTGAATTGACCATGCAAGACGAAGATTTTTGTAAGGCTTTATATGAAGAAGAAGCCGTACTAGTACTTCCTGGTAGTTATCTTGGCCGTACAGTCAATGGCCACAACCCAGGTAGCCAGCATGTACGCATGGCACTTGTTGCCGAAGAATCAGAATGTGTGGCGGCCGCCCAGCGTATTCGCGAATTTATCGAGCGCCACAACGTAAACTCAAACGCTTAACTTACTTTAGAACTCAGTCGGAGAAACACAAATGAGCGATTCAATTTTCGCATTCGGTCTTGGTATCGGAACTCAAAACAAAGAAGGCAACTGGTTAGAGGTTTTCTACCCTGCGCCGATTAAAGATGCCGATAAAAGCGCTCTAGATGCTATTTTAGAAAGCACTAACTACACCAGTGGCAACGACACCATCATTCTTGATGAAAGCGATCTTAACCGCCTTCACATGAGCCTTTTGAAAGCTGGCAACATCGAACAAGCCGAATTGGCTTCACGCCTTAAAGCCTCGACTCAACCGGTTGTTTTGTGTGTACTTGCGACAGACACAGCACCTACTAACCCAGCAGAGGTCTATTTGAAGTTGCAAATGATCTCTCAGCGCCTAATTCAGCCACACAATACCGTACTAGACGGCATGTTTGGCCTGTTGGTCAATACCGCTTGGACGAGCGAAGGCCCTATTGATGTGCGTGAATTGGCAGACCGTCAATTGAATGCTCGCATGGAAGGTCGCACTATCGAAGTCTTCAGTGTGGATAAATTCCCGAAAATGGTGAACTTTGTAGTGCCAACGGGTGTTCGCATTGGTGATGCGGCACGTATCCGCCTGGGTGCTCACCTAGGCGAAGGCACGACCGTTATGCATGAAGGCTTTGTAAACTTTAATGCCGGCACACTAGGCACAAGCATGGTAGAAGGCCGTATTTCTGCTGGTGTTGTCGTTGGCGATGGTTCTGATCTTGGCGGCGGCTGTTCTACTATGGGTACTTTATCTGGCGGCGGCAACATTGTTATCGGCGTGGGTGAGCAATGCCTTATCGGTGCCAATGCAGGTATTGGTATTGGCCTAGGAGATCGTTGTACGGTTGAATCTGGCCTATACATCACAGCAGGATCAAAAGTGAACGTATTAGATGAGAACAACGCATTAGTCTCGACAGTAAAAGCACGCGACCTATCTGGTCAGTCTGATTTACTGTTCCGTCGTAACTCTCAAACCGGTGCCATTGAGTGCAAAACCAACAAAACGGCCATTGCACTTAACGAAGCTTTACACGCTAATAACTAATGAATATGGAGCCACTCTCTTTTAGAAAGTGGCTCTCATTAAATCGAGTAGATATGATTAAAATTTACGGCATTAAAAATTGCGACACGATGAAGAAAGCCTTTCGCTGGCTGGAAGAACATCAGCTTGCCTACGACTTTCATGATTATAAAAAGCTTGGTCTAAGTGCAGAGCAGGCTGAAAGCTGGATTGCCACTCAAGGCTGGGAAAGTATCATTAATAAACGTGGTACGACTTGGCGAAAATTGGACGAATCATTAAGAAATAACATGACTGATGAGTTAGCCTTGGAAGCGATCCAAAGCAATACGTCTATGATAAAGCGCCCTATCCTGATTAGCGAAACGGGTGAGTTACTGCTTGGCTTTGATGCAGAACGCTACCAACAAGTGCTTATCAATCAATAGCAGGTGTATAAATGAGTCGTGATTCTTTGTGTGTAATGGTAGGTGTTACCGTGGGTGTGTAACCTGCTGGGGCGACATCAGAACGAATCACTGGTACAAAATAATGTTCACGAACAATTTGCTGTTCAGTAAACATACCACAACCAGCTAGAATACAGCTCATTAAGAAAACAACACTTAATTTCATAACCCCACCTTTAATGAATTCTCCTGCAATATTAGCAGAACTTTTCTTAAAATAGTGGAAATAAAGACAAAGGTAAACAATGAATAATCTGTCACCGACGCTTGAATTAGCCCTAGACCTTATCTCCCGACCTTCTGTCACACCTGAAGACGCAGGTTGCCAAGATTTGATGATCGCTCGCTTGGAAAAAGTCGGCTTTAACATTGAGCCCATGCCTTTTGGTGACGTAAAGAACTTTTACGCTAAACGAGGTACATCAGGCCCTAATTTATGCTTTGCTGGCCATACAGATGTGGTACCTACTGGTCCGGAATCTTCTTGGAAAGTCCCACCTTTTGAGCCAAAAATTCTTGATGGTATGCTCTATGGTCGTGGCGCGGCGGATATGAAAGGCAGCCTTGCCGCCATGGTGACAGCGGTAGAAAACTTCATTGCAGAGCACCCAAATCATGAAGGACAAATATCCTTTTTGATCACCAGTGACGAAGAAGGACCTTTTGTCGATGGCACCACTCGTGTAGTCGATGCCTTGATGGCAAGAAACGAGAAAGTAGATTGGTGTATCGTTGGTGAACCTTCCAGTACGAATGTTCTAGGTGACATTATTAAAAATGGCCGTCGTGGCTCTTTTAGTGGCGACCTGACTGTGTATGGTAAACAAGGTCATGTTGCATACCCTCATCTTGCTAAAAATCCTATCCATTTAGCGGCACCCGCGTTAGACGAAATGGCCAACGCACATTGGGATAACGGCAATGACTTTTTCCCACCGACCAGCTTTCAAATCTCCAATATTCAGTCTGGCACAGGTGCCACCAATGTTGTACCCGGTGAATTGAATGCTCAATTTAACTTCCGCTTCTCTTCCGAGTTAGATTTTGATGCATTGAAAGTTAGAGTCATTGAAATCCTTGAAAAGCATCAATTAGAGTACGACATTCAGTGGACCTATAATGGCTTACCGTTTTTAACTCGCCCAGGTGAATTGGTTGATGCCATTGTCAGCTCTGTGCAAGACACAGTGAATATCACCCCTGAACTTTCTACGTCTGGCGGTACCTCTGACGGTCGCTTTATCGCTAAAATGGGGACTCAGGTGGTGGAGCTTGGTCCAATTAACGCCACCATACATCAGATAAATGAATGTGTTGATGCCGAGAGTCTCAACCAGCTCTCAAGTATCTATCAAGGCATTTTGAATAAACTTTTTGTGAAGTAATTTACGCTATGCGCATCAGAGCCTACCTACATCGTCTGGCCATTAGACTGGGCAACAATCCAAGACTTGCTATCATGAAAATGGTACAGGGTGGCTTAGTATTTTTGTTTGGTAGTCTGATGATCATGGTATCGGATAATGTCCTGAATGACTCACTTAGCCAAGAAATCATTGCCTTCTGCGGCCTGATCGTCGCAGGTGCTGGCATCCTTTGGACTCTAGTTGGCTACCTTTCCATGAGTGTCTTAAGGCTTTATCACATGTTGAGTAAAAAGGATTAAACCATGCAACCCGATATAGAAATTTACGTTTTGTCCTGCCCAACTGATCGTATTATCGACTGGCTAACAAATGAGTTTTTTGTCGTACAAAGCCCTTCCACTCAAGGCCTTTGTACCAAGTTATGGATAAAGCATAATGAGGCAGACATAGAGGTTACGATTCTGGAACAGGCGGCAGGTAAGCGCTTCACTTCTATCTGGTTCAATTCCGATAAAACCCCTTGGGCGACGGATGCAGACTGTGCCCAACATGCCTATCAAGCGTTACAACATGAGATCCGTTGTAACTTCCAAGGTTGGGAAGAAGCCGGCGATCAAGATCCAGATCAGTGGTGGCGCGTCAACGTTGACGGCGCGGGTCCGTTTATCTGGAATTAATACTTCTAAACATCACACTTTTCAACAATACAATACAATACAGTAGTAGAGAGTTTTACATGCAAATCACACTTCTTAAAGGCAAACTCCACATGGCCAGCGTTTCTCAAGCAGAACTCTGGTATGACGGTTCCTGTGCTATTGATGCCGATTTGGTTGAATTAGCCGGCTTTAGAGAATTTGAGAAAATTGACATTTACAACGTGGATAATGGTGAGCGCTTTCACACCTATGTAATCCTAGCTGAAGCAGGTTCAGGCACCATTTCTATGAATGGCGCGGCGGCTCGTAAAGTACAAGTAGGCGATCGTGTTATTATTGCGGCTTATGGACAAATGGAAGAAGGAGCCGCTGACAGCTTTAAACCTAAACTAGTCTATTTAAACAAAGACAACACTGTTGAGCGCACCACTAATACTATTCCCGTACAAAAGGACTAGTCTTTCACTTAGGCACAAAAAAGCCTGCTGTGTTATCACACAGCAGGCTTTTTTTATTCGCTTGATAGCTGATTAAGCTAATACAGCTAATACAGCTAAGGCAGCGTCATAATTTGGCTCATCCGCCGTTTCTGCCACTTGCTCTGTATGAAGCACTTGGCCATTCTCATCAACGACAACGATCGCGCGAGACAAGATACCTTGCAAAGGACCGTTAGCGAAAGTCAAACCATAGTCTGCACCGAAGCTAGAACGGAAGCTTGAACCCGTATCAACATGATCAATACCTTCTGCGCCACAAAAACGCGCAGCAGCAAAAGGCAAGTCCGCAGAAACACATACTACATTTACGTCTTTAAGTGCTGCAGCAGACTCGTTGAACTTACGCACAGAGGTTGCACAAGTTGGTGTATCAATAGACGGGAAAATATTCAAGACCAGTTTTTTACCCGCAAAGTCTGCCAATGTTGCGACAGATAGGTCCGTTTTTACCAATTCAAAATCTGGAGCACTGGAGCCTACAGCAGGCAATGAACCCACTGTCTCAAACGGCGTTCCTTTAAGTGTAACTGTTGCCATTTCTATACCCTTTTAAAAAATTGAAATTAAGATTAGCCGCGAACAATAGAAACGTTTTCGGCTTGTTTACCTTTCTCACCTTCGGTGACATAAAAACGTACTAACTGACCTTCTACCAAGAAACGGCGGCCACGGCCACGGATAGCGCGGTAATGAACAAAAACATCGTCGCCATTTTCCATTGTTAGAAAGCCGAAACCTTTAGAAGAATTAAACCATTTAACAGTCCCCTGTTCACGGTCATCGTCTTCGTCTTCTTCTGAATCGGCATTAGCAGCAGGCGCTTTAAACTGACTCAAAGCCGCCCCAAGGTAAACAGAAACAAGAACAAAACCAAAGTAGGTTAAAAAGTTTGTTCCTACTTCTTCTTTTAAAACAACTGCCATTAGAAGCGGAGTAATCAGTGCGATTACTAGGCTAATAATAAATGTTTTAAGTGAAAAAATATTTGAACCAGCAGAAGATTCTGTGTTGCGCGTAACATTTTCCTGATGATCATTCATAACAATGTCTCTTATCAAATTTAATTTTGGTGTGAATAGAAGCTTTTCTAAAAACGAAATAAGGCCTCATGTAATTTACTAAAGTGAATAAATACAAATTTACTAAACTCTTCCTGAAATCGTCATGGGAAGCGTAAGAAGATAGTAGTAAAATATCTGACTTCTTCAAAAACAAATTTCAGCAATTCCAGCGCGTTATGTAAAATTTCACATAACAAAACGTATAGAAAGGCTAAAATCTTCAGAGTTTAGCTCATTAAGGTTAACACACAGATGGCACCGATGAATACCTCAGAAAACGACCAACGTATCGACGAACTCGAAATTAAGCTGCAATTCCAAGAAGATACAATTGATAGCTTGAACGCGGCCTTAATTAGGCAGCAGAAGGATATGTTATTAATACAAGAACAATTATCATTACTTGTTAAACAATTAGAAACTTATCGCCAGCAGCAATCAGAAAATGAGGCTGTGCATGATAATGAAAAGCCACCCCACTATTAAATCTCAGTATCTAAAGATTTAATAACATATATATCAAAGCGCCCGGATTTACCTTCTAGTTGATAAGTCGGTTGAGAAGCATTTAAAAAGGGCGCACTTTTAGGGCGTTTTACCACCACCCGATATTGCGCTAATGACATAGCCATCGGCAGGAGCTCGTCTGCATCTAAATCCGCCCCAATCAAGTCACGAAAGAAAGCCATTTCTTTTTTGGCCGCAGCACTGGATTTTTCCATATGAGGAAACATAGGGTCTAAATACACCACATCGTATTCTTGCCCAGATAGCGTTTTAATATCGCCATCCAGTAAGGTCATCTCTTGAGAGATAACCGCTACATCTTCGTTTAGCGACGCTCGATACAAACCATCTTTCAGTAATGCACGGACAAAACCAACTCGCTCACACAAATGCACTCTACAACCTAAACTTGCTAGCACAAAAGCATCCCGACCAAGACCTGCGGTTGCATCCAGTACAGCGAGTTGGCCTCGTTTATTAAGGCCAACTGCTTTAGCTATGTCCTGCCCCTTACCGCCACCGAAGCGGCGCCTGTGATCCACCGCACCCGAGGTAAAGTCCACAGAAACAGGTTTGGGTGCCCCTTTACCTGTTTTAGCTAATGCCACACCGAACGAAGAAACGACGAGTAGATAGTCATAGTCTTTGACGAATTTAAGGGGAGATTTCAGTGCGAAATAACTTAGACCCAATTGTTGGGCAAGCGTTTTTGCTTCTATAATAAATGCGGTATCTTCGGCGCTGACAGCAATGGTATTAGGCAAAGACGTCAATTCCTATTAAGACATTGCGAGGGTTGGCGGAAGAAAGAGATTCTGTTGCTTGGTAAGCATTTAAAGCGTGTTGTGTCGAACTATTAAAATCGCCATAGGGACTAAAACGAGCACTGGATTCAGTCCCCATCACACCATCAAAATCCGCTACGGAACTGGGAACTGGCTTTGCCGACACCAATTGCTGGGGCTGGCTGCCACTGTAACCCACATTTTGAGTACGGCCATGTGTTGGCTGAGAAACCACTGGAAATTGTGAATTAATTTGCATGACCTCTCCTCAGCGATTGCGCCATTATTGATAAACAATGGCTAAGAGTAAAGCACCTAAAATTAAACGATAAATCATAAAAGGCATAAAGCCTATGGTATTTAACCATTTTAAGAAAAAGTAAATACACAAATATGCACTAAACGCCGATAAAAACACACCCGTGAATAGACTATTCCAATCCACTTGAATATCCGACGTAATCAGCTCCACCAGCTTTAAACTACCGGCCGCGAGAATCAAAGGAATAGACAACAAAAACGAGAAACGAGCAGAGCATTCACGAGAAAAACCCATAAAACGTGCCGCTGTCATGGTAATACCTGAGCGGGATGTTCCCGGAATAAGAGCTAACGCTTGGGCAAAACCAATCACCAAAACGGATTTAAGTTTAAAGTCATCTTCGACTTTCTTGCTTAAACCGTAACGATCCGAAAGCCATAGTAAAATACCAAAGCCGATAGTGGTATAAGCAATCACTTCGATAGAGCGTAAATGATTTTCGATAAAGCTTTCAAATAAAAGACCGGCAAGACAGGCAGGAATGGTCGCTAAAATAATCCACCAAGCTAAGCGACTCTCTCCACAGCTTTTGTCACCTTTAAGTGAACAACACCAAGCAAGAAAGATATTCATAATATCTTTGCGAAAATAGCCTACTACAGCAATCAAGGTACCAATATGCACAGCCACATCAAAAGCTAAACCTTGATCTGGCCAATTCAATACTTGTGCCGGAAGAATTAAATGTGCTGAACTGGAGATGGGTAAAAACTCAGTCAGACCTTGTATTAATGCAAGAAAGACAATGTGGTACCAAAGCATAACCTAGCGTTTCCCTATCCGTGGGGCCTGTTTTTCCCAAGTAACGTTATCACGCAAATAAGTGGGAATGGCATCATAACAACTTTGTATTTCACCATCAGAAAATGCTAATCGTGCTAGCTCGGCAATGCTAGCCGCTCTTGGTAAAGTATCAGCGAAAACATGAGTCGGTGGATTCGGTAATAAAGCGGAGAGTTCTTGCTCATAACTCCAGCCCGAACCAATTCCTTGGTAGTCTTGAGCAAGACTTGGCAAGTTATCAGGTTTCGCTACTCGCTCTTCAAGTAACAACTCGATGCTGTATTGGCCATCAGCTTTATTCACATGGTAGCCACCTAGGTAGACTTCCCCCATACGAGCATCCAGAGCGCTTAACCAGTAATTTTCACCGCTTTTTTGAAATCCTTCTAAGGCCATGGCAGCCAGCGTAGACACTGGGATTACAGGTTTATCAGCACCGTAAGCAAGCCCTTGCACCACCCCAGCACTGATACGCAGTCCGGTAAAAGATCCAGGGCCTCGTCCAAAGGCAATAGCATCTAAATCGGCCAGGGATAATTCTGCTTGGGCAAGTATTTGCTCGACCATAGGAAGGATTAAGGCATTATGTTGACGGGGAGCGATACGGAAATCTTCCAACACCACACCGTCTATATTCAACGCCACAGAACAAGCTGACGTTGAAGTATCCAAAGCTAATATTGCTGTCATCGAAAATCTAGGCCTTTAATGAAGCTAACAGACCTTGTTTGATTTCGTTAAGATCTCCAACACCATTCACACTAACAAATTTAGGTGCTGCTGCGGTATCTTGAGCCAACCAATCTTTGTAATAGCCAATCAACGGTGCTGTTTGGTCATGGTAAACACCCAAACGTTTGCGAACGGTTTCTTCTGTATCATCAGCACGCTGCACTAAAGGTTCACCTGTTACATCGTCTTTGCCCGCTTCTTTTGGTGGGTTATACACTAGGTGATAAGTTCGGCCAGATGCTTCATGAACACGACGACCGCTCATGCGACTCACGATTTCTTCGTCTGCCACATCGATTTCAACAACAAAGTCGATTTTTACACCCGCGTCCTTCAAGGCATCCGCTTGTGGAATAGTACGAGGGAAACCGTCAAACAAAGCGCCATTAGCGCAATCATCTTGTGTTAAACGCTCTTTTACTAGACCAATGATGATGTCATCAGAAACCAACTGACCGGCATCCATCACCGCTTTTGCTTTTAAGCCCATATCACTGCCAGCTTTCACTGCGGCACGTAACATATCGCCTGTTGAGATTTGAGGGATCCCAAATTCTTCCGTGATGAATTGAGCCTGAGTACCCTTACCAGCGCCAGGTGCACCTAATAATATTACTCGCATAAAAAGTCTCCAAAAGTCAGCTATATACTGAATTACAAGTTTTCTTATTCTTGTCTCGCATAGACACGCGAATAACGCGAAAACACCGCGTTCGAAAATAGTAAACTTGTATACTATAAAATGAATGGCCGCCAAGCATACCCAAGCAGGCTATTAATATGCAAATTTACTGACGGATTTTTTCACTTTTATTGTGCTTATAGTGACTATAAGCACAATACAGTGAAGCTTTAGCCGGTATTTTGCATACCACTTGCGATACCTGCCATGGCGATCATTAACGCTTTATTAACCTCAGGATTATTTTCATCCTTACGGCTCCGATAAAGTAGCTCAGCTTGTAGGTAGTGCAATGGGTCAATATAAGGGTTACGCACGTCGATAGACTGGCGAATAGTCTTATTATCTTCAATTAGGCGCTCTTGCTGTTTAAGTGTTTTCACAAGAGTACTCACTTGTGCCAGTTTATTTCGTAATAAACGTCCCAAACCTCTTAGCTCTTCCCCTACTAGACGTTTTTCATAGTACTCAGCAATTTCAGGTTCTGACTTGGCCAATACCATGTCAAGCATGTCGAGGTAGGCGCCAAAGAAAGGCCATTTCTTATGCATTTCTTGGATTTTTTCTAAGTTTCCAGACTCAACGGCTTGCTGTAGTGCGCTCTCGGCTCCCAACCAAGCTGGCAGCATTAAGCGAATTTGCATCCAGGCAAATATCCAAGGAATTGCACGCAGGCTTTCCACCCCTCCATCAGAACGACGACGGGCAGGACGTGATCCAAGCGGCAGTTTAGCCAACTCTTGTTCTGGCGTGGTGGCTCTGAAGTAAGGCACAAAATCTTCATGACCACGAACAATGGAGCGGTATTGATTCATCCCCACTTCGGCCATTTCATCCATGATGGCACGCCACTCCTCTTTGGGGGCTTGTGCAGGCATTAATGATGCTTCCATTACGGCAGAACAATAAAGCTCTAATGAGCGTACAGCAATATCCGGAATACCGAACTTAAAGCGGATCATCTCCCCTTGCTCTGTCACCCTAATGGCACCATTTACCGAACCTGGTGGTTGAGACAAAATAGCCACATGAGCAGGGCCGCCGCCACGACCTACGGTACCACCACGACCATGAAACAGAGTCAGGTGCACACCGTGTTTCTTACAAAGTTTTGTCAGTGCTTCTTGCGCTCGATATTGACCCCAAGTGGCCGCTATTTGTCCTGCATCTTTGGCCGAATCAGAGTAGCCGATCATCACTTCTTGATGACCATTAATGTAGGCTTTGTACCAAGGTAATGAGAATAATTGCTCAATAATGGGCTCAGCATTATCCAAATCCGCCAGCGTCTCAAACAGAGGCGCGATACGCATTGGGAAACTCACCCCAGACTCTTTCAACATTAGGGCAACAGCCAATACATCAGAAGGTGCGCTGGCCATAGAGATTACGTAGGAACCAAAAGAGTTGGCTTCACCTTGAGCGATCATGGCAAAAGTGTCTAATACTTCCTTCACTTCTTCGCTTGGAGCCCAGTCCATAGGTAGCAGTGGGCGCTTAGAGTTAAGTTCCGTTAATAAGAAGGCTTGGCGAGACGCTTCATCCCACTCCGCATAATCCCCTAAACCATAAAAGCGAGTAATGGCAGATAAGGCATCAATATGGCGGGAAGCATCTTGACGAACATCCAAACGAGCCAACGTCATACCAAAAGTTGCTGCACAACGGATTAGGTCTAGCAAAGAGCCATTGGCGATGACCTTCATGCCGCTATCGATGAGCGACTGGTAACACAGTACTAGGTCATCAATCAGCGCTTTACTGTTGAGGAAGATACCTTCATCACAAGCCGCTTCGCCATCCAAGCAGGCTTTGGCCCAGTTTTTGGTAGCGATCATTTTGTTTTCAAGCTGACGCAACACTTCACGATAGGGCTGTGCACTGTCACCCACTCGATCACGTAAAGCTTGGTTACACTGAATCATGGAGAATTCAGAACGCAGAACAGAAAGGTCTTTGATGTACAGATCTGCTGCCATCCAACGTGCTAATAAGGCCACTTCTTTGGTCACAGTATGGGTAACATTAGGGTTACCGTCTCGGTCTCCCCCCATCCAGGTGGCAAAACGAATTGGCGCTAAATCTAGCGGTAAGCTTTCGCCATTGGAAAATTGACTAAACTGTTCGTCCAATTGACGAAAAAAGCGTGGGACAGCCTGCCATAGAGATTGTTCAATCACTGCAAAGCCCCATTTAGCCTCATCTACAGGCGTTGGGCGCTGTTCACGAATTTCATCCGTGTGCCAAGCTTGAGTAATAATCTCTTTTAAACGACGAATATGCTTGGTTTCTTCAAGTGGTAGGATATTGTCTTTATCCAGCGCTTCTAGCTCGCTGGAGATATTATCGTATTTACGAATCAAGGAACGACGCACTACTTCGGTAGGGTGAGCGGTTAACACTAACTCAATTGATTGATTTCTTAACGACTCAAGCATTTGCTCGCCGCTAAAGTCTTTCTCCGCTAAACGTTTTAGTAGGTCACCAATCGGGTTTTGATACACCCCTAGACTTTCATTGGTGCGACGGCGGTGCACTCGGTGATATTGCTCGGCAATGTTCGACAAATTGAGAAACTGGTTGAAAGCTCGAGCAACAGGGACTATCTCATTATCATCCAATTTTTCAAGAGCGGCGATTAATGCAGTAGAGTCACCAGTAAGTCGTCCATCTTTAGAAAGCTGTCGAATATTCTCGACCTTCTCTAAGAAGCCTTCCCCTAAATGATTACTCATGGTTTCCCCTAAGCAATCTCCTAGTAACCTGACATTTTCACGTAATGATGCCTGACGATCGTTCACTATACCCCTCCTACTCATCACCTGGTTGAGAATAACCAGATCAAAATATTGTTAATAACTTGAGTCTTAACATACTCGATTAAACGACAATTTTTGACTTTCTATAACCCTTCACGCTTGGCTTGATCCCATAGTTGATCAAGCCCCTCCAAACTCGTTTCTTGCAACGACCACTCGCGTTCTTCAAGTAGCTCTTCGATACGACGGAAGCGGCGACGAAATTTCACATTAGTTTTCATCAGTGCGACATCTGGCGCAACGGACAGATGACGTGACAAATTGCTCATCGCAAAGAGCACATCGCCCATTTCTTCTTCCACATGGGTTTGATCTTGTTCGGCTAATGCTTCTTCCAACTCGTCAAGTTCTTCACGAATTTTGGCAAAAACAGGTGCAACCTCGGGCCAATCAAAGCCGACTTTAGCGACTTTCTTTTGTATTTTCACCGCTTGCATCAAGCTCGGCATAGCATGAGGCACATCATCTAAGATACTTTGACTCTGCACGCCTTTACGAGCTTTTTCTTCGGCTTTAATCTTTTGCCATTGCAGGCTAATTTCTTCATCCGACAGGTCCAAGGTTTCACCAAAGCGTGATAATTCGCCACCTGGAAACACGTGCGGGTGGCGACGTAGCATTTTATCCACCAGCCCATTAACCACATCGTCAAAATCAAAAACCTTTTGCTCATTGGCGATTTGAGCCTGAAAGACCACTTGAAACAGCAAATCTCCTAGCTCTTCTTTTAAATCCGCTAGGTTCTCTCTTTCAATGGCATCCACCACTTCATAGGCTTCTTCCAAGGTGTATTGAGCTAAACTTTGGTAAGTTTGTTTAAGATCCCAAGCACAACCAGACTCTTTATCACGCAAGCATGACATCAATTTCAGCAAAGACGTTAGTGACTCACTCAAAAGTCTTTTTCCCTAAACACATTCAAGACATTGGGCAACTGGTTAATGCGATGGAGCAGTTTACTCAAGGCACCAATCTCTCCCACCTCAATGGTGAAACGAATACAGGCGGTATGGCTCTCTTTCGCTGACAAGGTATTCATAGACAATAAGTTTACTTTTTCATTCGCCAGCAAACCTGTTATGTCATTGAGTAGCCCCGTGCGATCATAAGCTTCTACCTGAATATTCACTGGGTAAAGATTATCAAGTTCCTCACCCCAGTTTACTTCCACGATACGCTCAGGCTCATCTAGGCTTAGTTGCGCTATGTTCAAACAATCCTGCTTATGAATGGAAACCCCACGTCCTTGGGTAATGTACCCCATGATGCTGTCGCCAGGAATCGGCGTACAACAACGGGCCATTTGGGTCATCAGTTTACCCACTCCAAGGATATGAATATCATCATCAGAAGACTTATGGCGACTCTTTTTAAGACGAATTGGACGTAACGGAGCAGAGCCACCGTCGAGGCTATAAAACTCATCAATTGATCGTAGCACTCGCGCCAATAAGATATCACCGGCACCCAATGCCACATAAATATCTTCAGCATTCGATAAATTATACCGTGACGCAATTTTGGCAAGATCAATGCGGTTGTCGTCGATTCCTAGACGTTTCAACTGTTTATCCAGTAGGGCTTTACCTGCTTCTAAGTTTTTCTCACGATCTTCTTTTCTAAACCAGTTCTGAATTTTGGCACGGGCACGGTTGGTCTGAACATAACCTAACGTAGGGTGTAACCAATCTCGACTTGGCGTGCCCTCTTTCGAGGTCATGATCTCAACTTTGTCGCCGGTTTTTAGGTGAGTGACCAAAGACGTAATTTTGCCGTTAATTTTCGCCCCACGACAACGGTGGCCAATTTCGGTATGGACACGGTATGCAAAGTCTACCGGGGTCGCATTAACAGGCAAGTCGACCACATGACCATCAGGGGTAAAGACATAAATACGGTCTTGATCGATGTCACTACGAACTTGCTCCGAAAGCGATTCCAAATCTCCTTGCACTTCATGGAAATCCAGAATGGTGCGTAGCCATTGCAATTTTTCTTCGTAGCTAGAACTGTTCGAACTTAAATCTGTACCCTTATATTTCCAGTGGGCACAAACCCCAAGTTCGGCATCTTCATGCATAGTATGAGTACGAATCTGTATCTCGACAGCACGCCCTTGAGGGCCAATAACTGCGGTATGCAATGACTGATAACCGTTGGTTTTTGGATTACTGATATAGTCATCAAATTCTTGCGGAATAGGACGCCACAAGTTGTGTACTATCCCCAAGACGCCATAACACTCCATGGGTTCGTTAACGAGAATACGTACGGCACGCACATCATAGACTTCATCGAAACTGATGTTTTTGCGCTTCATTTTGCGCCAAATACTGTAAATATGTTTGGCTCGGCCCATTAGGTCTGCATGAATGTTAATCGCTTCTAAACGTTCACGTAGCACATTGATCACATCATCAATGAACTGCTGACGGTCAAGGCGCTTCTCATCTAAACATTTGGCAATACGCTTGTAATCGTTGGGGTAAAGATAGCGAAAGGAAAGATCTTCCAGTTCCCATTTAATGTGACCGATACCCAATCTATGGGCTAAAGGGGCGTAAACACTTTGCACTTCAAGTGCGACAGTGACTTGACGATCTTCATCTTGGTATTTGGCTTCTTTGATGGCACAGGCACGCTCAGCCAGTTTGATCAGCACGACACGTACATCATCAATAATAGAAACTAGCATTTTACGTAGGGATTCAAGCTGGTTTTCGCTGCTGCCCAGAACTTCTGCCGCAGAATCGGCACTGAGGTTTTTAGAAACTTCTCCCATGCGAATAACGCCTTCGATCAAAGACGCTACTTTACGGCCGAACATATCCACCACACGGGAGATAGGTAATTGATCTTCCCTCACCACTCGATACAAAGCGGCGGCTAATAAAGAGTCCTGATCGGCACGAAAGCCAGACAGTATCTCGACCATTTCTAGACCTGCACGGAACGTACTTGCTTGAGCCCCCCAATAGGAAGGTCGCGCCGATTGCAATTCCGCTAATCGCGCCACTTCACAAGCCATGCGTAAGGGCACTCTGGAGCTGTCATCAATTTCGTCGGCAAATTGCGCCATCCAGGCATCAATATCAACCGTGCCATCGTCCGTAATTGGATGATCTTTTCTTACCGTTACCATTTGCTTGTCCTTTATTTACTTCTTTTCTGCAGCAACATCATGGTTTCAATATGTGACGTCTGTGGGAACATCTCCATCAAACCTATTTTTACCACTTGATAGCCATGCGCTACAAGATACTCTGCGTCTCTCGCTAAAGTGGATGCGTTGCAAGAAACGTACAAGATTTGCTTTGGTGATATTTTAATTAGATTATCTAAGAACTCAAAAGCCCCAGCTCGCGGGGGGTCAAGTAACACTTTCGTGACCCCTAGTTTTGAAAATTGTCGCTTCGCTGGCTGACTTAAATCTGCAGCAATAAATTCAATATTTTCTAAATCATTACAGAGGGCATTCGCTTGGGCAGCCGCCACCATGCTTGGTTGCACTTCCACACCAATCACTTTTTTAGCATGCAGTGCCATGGGTAAAGAGAAGTTTCCGACACCACAAAATAAGTCTAACACCACATCGTCTTCATTAGGTTGCAGCCAACTAATCGCTTGATGAATCATTTTCTCGTTCATCCGCGCATTCACCTGAATAAAATCTTGCGGATGGTACGTTAGCGTCTGTTTACCTAGATCATAATGACGCATCCTTTCTTGAACAAGCGTCACTCTGCTTTCTTCTGGTGCTTGCCAATAGAGCTCTATTCCTAAAGTTTCCGCCCAGTTACACCATCGGGCTTGGGTAGTCTCGGTAACTGGTCGAGTCAAACGAAACAACACGGAAGCACCACGAGTGTCTTCAAGTAGCTCGATATGACCCACAGCGGTGGCTATATCATCCTCGAGGATGGTATTTTTTAGGCTTTTATAGATATCTTGTAAACGCTCAGTAAGCACCAAGCAATTGCTGATTTCGACAATGTCTTTGGAAGATTTCTGACGGAAGCCAAGCAAGGCTTTGCCCGATTTAACCTGCAAGGCTAAACGTGCACGGCGCCTGTAGCCAAAAGCTTGATCGGTCAATAACTCAATGGGGTGTTCATTTACCTTACGTAACTGTCTTTGCAACCAATCGGTTTTAGCGAGTAATTGTTGATCTTGAGTAAGGTGTTGGAAACTGCAGCCACCACACGCAGTAAAGTGCTGGCAAGTGGGTGTCATGCGGTAAGGGCTTGGGCTAACAATATTGACTAGGTTTGCTTCATCAAAGTTGCGTCCCGCTTTAGATACTCTGGCCTCAACGGTTTCACCCGGTAAAGCACCGCCAATAAAGGTTACCTTACCTTGCTTGCGGGCAACACCTTTCGCTTCGTGCGTTAAACCTTCTACCTCAAATTGCTGTAAAGGCCCAAGATTTGTCTTTGCTGACGAGCGGCGGGATGGCATTCTCTTTCTCAAGGGGATTTCTCTCAATACTAAATAACGAATTGTAAAGCGCCATTCTAGCGTATCTAGATTTGATTCCATACCAGATACAAAAATCAAAACACCTTAAATCCGTCATTTATCTGGATTAACCTTGAGTGCGTTATACCATCACCGCGGCAGAATTACTTTCTACCTTCAGGAAAAAACACCTGTGGACAAGTAGCGATCGCCACGGTCACAGACAATGGCCACAATCACGGCATTTTCCAATTGTTTGGACAACTCCATCGCGGCATACACAGCCCCGCCTGAAGACACGCCACAGAAAATACCCTCTTCTTTAGCCAATCGGCGCATGGTGACTTCGGCATTTTCCTGAGCAACATCCATCACACTGTCCACTCGCTTTTCATCGAAAATAGAAGGCAGGTAAGCTTTTGGCCAGCGCCGGATACCTGGAATACTCGCCCCTTCTTGAGGCTGCAGACCAACGATTTGCACCTCTGGGTTTTGCTCTTTTAGGTAATGAGAAACGCCCATGATAGTACCAGTCGTCCCCATGGAACTGACAAAGTGGGTCACGCTGCCTTGGGTTTGCTGCCAAATTTCGGGACCTGTGGTTAGATAATGCGCATTAGGGTTATCTTGGTTTGCAAATTGGTTAAGCACGACACCTACCCCTTGCTCTTGCATCTCAAGCGCTAGATCACGAGCACGCTCCATGCCTTCTTCTTTCGTTACCAAGTGCAAGACCGCGCCGTAAGCAGACATCGCAGACTTACGCTCTTGGCTCATGTTGTCTGGCATGATGAGATGCATTTTGTAGCCTTTTATGGCCGCCGCCATAGCAAGCGCAATTCCTGTATTACCACTGGTTGCTTCGATCAGGCTATCACCCGGCTTGATGTCACCACGTAACTCAGCTTGCAAGATCATATTTAGCGCAGGACGATCTTTCACAGAACCTGCTGGATTCTGCCCCTCAAGCTTTAATAAAACTTCGTTGGAACGGTTTGGATTGATTCGTTGAAGTCGAACCAAGGGTGTTTGTCCAATGATGGACTCTATACTAGGATACTGAATCATAAAAACTTCATTGACATTAATGCCGTAGGGATTGAAAATTAACATTCTCGCTTATTTAAAAGCACTTTACCGCAACAATATAATAAGAAAGCGTTATAAACTTAGTTTATATTCCTATTTACGGAGACCAAAATGCGCGCGTTTGGCACTTTAGCATTACTACTATGCACACTATCTTTAGCGGCTTGTGATTTTTTTGCGGGCCCATCTGCCGACATTCCAGATAATGAGTTAAGACAAAAGTGGCGTGAGTGTAAGTATTTATCCAACCCTTCTCGCACCAAAGCGCTAGCGTGTGATAATTATGAGAGAGAATGTGACCGTCGTAAAGGAAAAGGCAACTTCGCCTGTTATTAATTTCATCTCTGGTTTCATCCTACTATGAAGCTATTTGGGTTTATTAACCGCCTATCCTTAAGACACAAACTCTTTTGGCTAATATTTGCGCCCATTTTAATCATTGCCTCACTGAGTAGTCTAAGTTTCCTGGCTACTCGCTATCATGACCTCAATACTAACCTGCTCGAACGATCCAATAATATTGCCCAACAGATCGCTCTGAGCAGTGAATATGCCATCGTCTTTACTGACACCAACATGATGTATCGCATTATGCAAAGTGCGTTAAGTTATGATGAAGTAGACAACATCCAGCTTTTTAACAACCATAAAGAGGTCATAGCTGAGCTAGGTAGCACACACATCAAAACCGACATTGAGATTCCTAGTACACCGAGTACCTTTATCTATGATGATTTCTTGCTGAATTTTACACCTATTTTCTACAGCAACAACAGTTTAGACAGCATATTCAACAGCCAGCCCGAAACCTTTGATAGCAACAGTCAACGCAGTATCATCGGCTGGGTTCGAATAGAAATCAGTAAAAACAAAATACGCCTAAAGATGTATCGATACATTGCGATACTGACCTTTCTTACTATATTAGTCGGTGCAGGTTTAATCCTATTAGCCTGGCGTCTTTCCCAATATTTCACACAGCCGATTGATAAACTTTCAAACATTCTCGACCAGATTGTTAAAGGCAACTTTTCTAATGCTAAGTTGCTTTCCATGCCATCTCAGTACCAGGAAATTCAGCACAATACCTTAGAGCTTGCAGAGCGTTTAGAAAGCCATCATGAAGAACTTATCTCAGGCATTGAACAGTCGACAGAAGACATACGGCGCAGTATGGACAGTATGGAAGAAAAAAGCGCCCAGCTTCATATTGCCAATAAAGAAGCAATGGAATCCAATCGTTTAAAATCGCAATTCTTAGCCAACATAAGCCATGAAGTTCGCACACCATTAAGCGCAATACTAGGCTATACCAAGATATTGCAAAGCAGCAATACCGACACACAGCAGCGCCTATATTTAGAAACTATTGAGCAATCGACTAACAGCCTTTTAGCCATCATTGGGGACATTCTTGATTTCTCAAAGATCGAAGCGGGCAAATTGAATTTTGAAAACAATCACTTCAATCTAAAAGAGCTGATTGACGAGGTTTACCAAACGCTCAGCGCGAGCCTACTTACCCGAGACAAACAAATTGATCTGGTTACGGATTTTCAGGCCAACGTACCAGATTGGGTAATTGGTGATAGCATCCGAGTTAGACAGATACTCACTAACCTAATAGGTAATGCCATAAAATTCACCCATTATGGCTATGTACAAACCAAAGTTGAACTTGTGACAGAAAGCGATGATGCACTCGTCCTCAGTTTTCAAGTCATAGACACTGGTATTGGTATCCCCGAAGAAAAAATCAACAACCTTTTCAAACCATTTTCTCAAGTGGATACCAGCACTACTCGCAAATTTGGTGGTACAGGTTTAGGTCTCGTCATCACTAAAAAACTTGTAGAGCAGATGCACGGCGCTATAGGTATTAAGAGTGATCAAGTAAGTGGTTCCAACTTTCATTTCACTCTAACATTAAAACCGTCTAAGAATGCCCCAGCTAAACGAGAAGGTTTAAAACTGAACATTCTCATGCTCGAGCCCAGTAAAACGTACCAAGAGTATCTGACAAATTATCTCAACTCGATTCATGTAAGTTGCACAACCTTCAGTCAAATTGAGCCCATCATTAATCGCTTAAACAAACCGCTGGGAGAAGTTGATGCTCTACTGATTAACATAAGCCCTAACGATCACGAGAGTATCCAAGATGCCAAAGAGCTGGTGCATTTTGCCAAAAGCACGTTTAACATACCTAGTATTTTGATGATTCAAAAACCTGATGAGCTAGCACGCCATCCAAATTTGAAAAAAATTAGCCAAAGCATTTTGCTGAAACCTATCAGCCACAATCGCTTATACAAAGCTCTAGACAACATAAAACATCCGACCAGCACTCCGCCTATAGAACGCAATAGAACACTGCCGAGCAAGCTACAGAACCTCAACATTTTAGCCGTAGATGATATGGCGATTAACTTACAACTATTCAATCATTGGTTGTCCGGCAGCAACCTCAATGTGTCTCTCGCTTATAGCGGCATTGAAGCGATACAAATGGCCAAAGCTACTCAATACGACATCATTTTCATGGACATCCAAATGCCCGAAAAAAATGGCATGGAGACAACCCAAGAAATTCGTCAAATTGAGACCTACAAAAACACCCCAATTATCGCCTTAACTGCCCATGCGTTAGGATCAGAACAGCAACAAATACTTGCCAGCGGTATGAACGCCTACTTAACCAAACCGGTGGATGAAGAAATTCTCCTTAACACCATAGAAGAGTGGTGTGATAGCAAGGGCGGATACTTAGAGCAAGTAGACGAGAAACTGGTCAATATTTTTGATTTGAAAAAAGCGTTAGGCATGGTCAATGGTAGGGTCGACATTGCCAAAGACATGTTTGAAATGCTGGCCAATACTCTTGATGACGAGCAAAAGCTTCTGCAACATCATTTAGCCAATCAGGACACAGAGAAGCTGATAGAGGTTGTACACAGGATTCATGGCGCTTCCAAGTACACGGGGACCATTAACATTGCACGCCATGCAGGCTTTCTGGAAACCCATTTAAAAGAGCTTGGTTTAGAGGATGTTGAAGGTGTCTTTGAGGATTTTATCGACGCCATTCAAGAGTTGCTAAACAACCGAAAACTTATTCCTTGGCCTCAAGAATAACAAATGCCTGAGCGTATTTTTGTTCATCTGTGAGGGTTAGATGCCAATTAACCTTACCTTCAAACCTTTGTTCAATACTGTCATCAACGGATAGTATAGGTTGCCCTGACGCTAGATTACTCACTTCAAAATGCTGGAAACTTACGCCTCGTCCGATTCCTGTTCCTAAAGCCTTTACTGCCGCTTCTTTCGCCGCAAAGCGCTTAGCCACAAATGCATCCGCTTTGGATGTATTTGTAATACTTAGCCATTGCTGCTTTTCATTGGTTGTCAGAATACGGTCCACAAAGCGCTCACCAAGACGCTCAATAGAACTGGCCACCCGTGCGATTTCTACTAAATCTGTACCTATACCTATAATCAAAACATCTCTCTCTATTTAGACACCGAGCATCAATAACGAAAAATTGGCACACCCAACAAACGCTCTCCTTGGTACGCTTGCTTGGGCAACAGTTTGCGAGCGGCTACAGGCTTGCCGTTCAATAATCCATCTATCCAGTGGCGGTGCAACTCTTTCGCCAAGTTCAGCACCGCTTTGTTCATCCATTCACCCTGATGATAAGCCTGTGCCAGACGACCCTCAACAAACAATACGGGCAGCACTTTTGGCTGTTCACCATAGTAAGGACGTAAGCCAAAGCGCTGATCAAATTGATACAGGGTATCTCCTTGAACTTCTTGGCCGCGACCAGTTGTTGATAAGTTAATCGCCATTCCCAACTCATCAAACAAGCCCATTTCAAAACGTCTTAGTAAGGGCGCAATCGGTGCCCCTGACGCTAAGCTATCAATGAGCCATTGGTATAAGGAATAGATATTCGGCAAGGGTAAATTCAGCGGTAGCAGTTTTGCTATCAACTCATGGCTATACAAGGCGGCGTATAAAGGTAAACCTTCAAGTACTTTGCCGGCTTTGAGGGATTCCAAATGCCGGATAGTTTTCAGATCCGTACGCCCTGAACACTCGATGTCATAGCATAAAAAAGGCCCAGGAATCACCCGAGCCTCTTTTTTTGCTAACCGCCATACGCCTCTTATCAAACCTTGATCTTGAGTAAGCAGATCTAGCAGCACTTTTTCATCTTGAAAAGCACGAGTATGAATAACGTACGCCAAGGCGCGCATCTAGCTTACTCTTCTTGGTAACCTAGACTGGCTAAAGCACGCTCATCATCGGACCAACCGGAGCGAATTTTAATCCATAGATTGAGCATGACTTTCTGCTGAAAAAGCTCTTCCATATCTATACGCGCTTCTTTACCAATCAGTTTAATTTTCTCACCTCGATCACCAATGATGATGCGTTTTTGGCCATTTCGTTCAACCAAAATAAGCGCACTGATGTGAATAACTGAGCCTTCGTAAACAAACTCTTCAATCTGTACAGCCACTTCATAAGGCACTTCCTGGCCTAACTGACGAGTGATCTTCTCACGTACAATCTCCGCCGCCAAAAAACGTGAGCTGCGGTTAGTAATCTGATCTTCAGGGTAGAAAGGCATCCCTTCGGGAATATAGCCCGTTACTAGTCGTTCTAAGCGATCAAGATTCTTGTTGCGCAATGCCGAAATCGGCACCACTTGAGCAAACGCCATACGCTCAGATAAGTTGGCTAATCTTGGTAATAGACTGTCTTGCTGCTCTAACTGATCGACTTTGTTGACCACCAAGATAACCGGACAGGAAGCGTATTTAACCTTCTGTAAAACGGATTCATCTTCTTCCGTCCAACGGTCTGCGTCCACCACGAATAACACTACATCCACATCTTTCAATGCCGCGGAAGCCGTTTTATTCATAAAGCGGTTAATCGCTTTCGTCTCACCAAGGTGCAAACCAGGCGTATCCACATAAATCGCCTGCACATGATCCTCGGTTTTAACCCCTAAAATTTGATCACGGGTCGTTTGTGGCTTTCTGGACGTAATGGATAATTTTTGGCCCAAAATATGGTTAAGCAGCGTGGATTTGCCGACATTGGGTCGACCAACTATGGCCACATAACCACAGTGAGTAATTTCTTCCTCAGACATCTTTTTGTTCCAATAATGTTAGCGCTTTCGCAGCGGCATTTTGCTCAGCAATACGACGGCTGTTACCCTTGCCCTGAATAGCCTCATCACTCAACTCAATTTGGCAATGTACATAAAAAGTTTGATCATGAGGCTCACCTTGAATGTCTACGACTTCATAATTCGGCAACGCGTATTTACGACCTTGCAAATATTCCTGCAAGCGAGTTTTCGCATCTTTCGTAACTACTTTTAAGGAAGTCGCGTCCAATCGAGATTTATACCAATCCAGAATATGAGTACGGCAAGTGTCCATACCGGCATCTAAATAGATAGCGCCGATAATGCCTTCCACGGAATCAGCTAAGATAGAGTCACGGCGAAAACCACCACTTTTTAACTCGCCAGCGCCTAATTTCAAAAAGTCACCTAGTTTAAATTCTCGGGCTAATTCGGCCAGTGTGTCGCCTTTAACTAACGAGGCACGTAATCGACTCAACTCCCCTTCCTTGGCTTTCGGAAAGCGATGAAATAGATCCTCTGCGATCACATAATTAAGAATCGAGTCACCTAGAAACTCTAAACGCTCGTTATTTTTGCCGCCGAAGCTACGGTGTGTCAGTGCGAGCTCCAATAGGCCTAGGTCAGCAAAATAATAACCAATGCGGCGACACAATTTTTGATACAGTGAACTCAAAATTACTCCAAAAAATCTTTATTCAATCAGACCATTATTTTTAAAACTTGGAACGCTTAACAACTCGTTCCAATGCAGCCATACGTAAAAGGCACGACCTTTCATATTGGCTTTCGGTACAAAACCCCAAACACGACTATCTGAACTGTTATCGCGATTATCACCCATTACAAAATACGAGTCTTCTGGTACAACCCAGTCACCTTCTAGCGGGTTCTGGTAGTAAGAATTGTAGACTTCGTGATTTTTACCCCCCAAGTTTTCCACAAAAACCCTTACAGGCTCTTTGTTAGGATTTAGAGAAGTGGATAACTCAGCGACTAAATTAGTCGCTAAAACCTGCCCATTGATAGACAAAGTCTTATTATGATAACTGATCTTATCCCCTGGCAAACCCACCATGCGCTTAATGTAGTTCAAACTTGGGTCACGAGGGTATTTAAACACCACAACATCACCATGTTTTGGCTCATTGGTTGGAATAAGGGTGGTGTTTAATACAGGCAACCTTACACCATATTCAAACTTGTTCACCAAAATGAAATCGCCGATTTCTAAAGTGGGTAACATGGAACCAGATGGAATTTGAAACGGTTCTACGACAAACGAACGCAAACCAAAGATCACCGCCACAATAACAAAGTAAGACTTTACTTCCGTAACCAGTTTAGGGGTTTGTGCCAGCGTTTGCTTAGTGTCTTTACTGATCGCCTGACGTGCTTCTGGTGTCATTTCTGCCAGCACTAATTTACGCTTTGGCAGATAAACGATGCGGTCATACAACCAAACCGCACCGGTCACAAAAAAAGCAATTGCTAAAATCAGCTCAAAATCAAAACCCATTACATCTCTCCATCGCTGCGTGATTTCATCACACTGGGGTAACTGTTAATGCTTAATTATCTATTTGTAACGCCGCTAAGAAAGCAGATTGTGGCACTTCAACATTACCAACCTGCTTCATGCGCTTTTTACCTTCTTTCTGTTTCTGCAACAGCTTTTTCTTACGGCTAACATCACCGCCGTAACACTTAGCGATAACGTTTTTACGTAGTGCTTTAACTGTTGTACGAGAGATAACCTTAGCACCCACCGCCCCTTGGATCGCCACATCAAACATTTGGCGAGGAATCAGGTCTTTCATTTTTTCACATAAAGCACGGCCTTTAAATTGCACGTTATCCTTATGCATAATCAACGCCAGTGCATCGACACGCTCACCATTGATAAGAATGTCCAAACGACATAGCGGTGCAGGACTAAAGTGACTAAAGCTATAATCAAGAGACGCAAAACCACGACTACAGGATTTCAACTTATCAAAGAAATCCATCACCACTTCATTCATTGGCAATTCATAGCGTAACTGTACTTGCTGCCCAACGTATTGCATGTCTTTTTGCATACCACGTTTTTCAACGCATAAGGTAATAACATTACCAAGGTACTCTTGCGGCACAAGAATATTCGCTTCCACAATAGGCTCGCGCATTTCTTTAATCGTGGCAGGATCAGGCATTTTAGACGGGCTATCAACATTGATAACATCACCGTTATTCAGCTCCACCTCAAACACTACTGTTGGTGCAGTGGTGATCAAATCAAGATCGTATTCACGCTCTAAACGCTCCTGGATGATCTCCATGTGCAGCATACCGAGGAAGCCACAACGGAAGCCAAAGCCTAGGGCGTCGGAGCTTTCTGGTTCGAAGAAAAGGGAGGCGTCGTTCAGAGTCAGTTTATCTAGCGCTACACGGAAGTCTTCGTAGTCGTCAGAGCTCACTGGGAACAAACCCGCATAAACCTGCGGCTTAACTTTTTGGAAGCCTGCAAGCTGCTCAACATCTGGGGTCGAAGCGTGCGTGATAGTGTCACCCACTGGCGCACCATGGATATCTTTAATACCAGCCACAACGTAGCCCACTTCACCAGCTTTCAAGACTCCTGTTTCTTTACGTTTTGGCGTAAAGATACCAGCCATGTCGACTGGGTGAACTTGCTTAGTCGATTTAATGAAGATTTTATCTTTCTTGCGCAAGGTACCTTGTTTGATACGCACTAAGGAGACAACGCCTAAATAGTTATCAAACCATGAGTCGATAATCAGTGCTTGCAGTGGCGCATCCACATCACCTTCTGGTGGTGGGATGGTTGCGACTAAACGCTCTAGTACATCATCTACGCCCATACCGGTTTTCGCAGAACAGGTAACAGCGTCCATGGAATCAATGCCGATAATCTCTTCAATTTCTTCACACACACGCTCAGGCTCGGCTTGTGGCAAATCAATTTTGTTCAGTACCGGCATAACCTCTAGGCCTTGCTCGATCGCTGTGTAACAGTTAGCGACTGATTGAGCTTCCACACCTTGCGCGGCATCTACCACCAAAAGGGCACCTTCACACGCGGCCAAGGAACGAGAGACTTCATAAGAGAAATCCACGTGTCCGGGGGTGTCGATGAAGTTTAGTTGGTAGGTTTGACCATCTTTGGCATGGTAGTCCAAGGTCACACTCTGAGCCTTGATGGTAATACCACGCTCACGTTCTATGTCCATAGAATCAAGTACTTGGGCGGACATTTCACGTTCACTCAAACCTTCACAAGTTTGGATGAAGCGGTCGGCCAAGGTAGATTTACCATGGTCAATATGGGCGATGATAGAGAAATTACGTATGTGCTTAAGATTATTAGAAGACACTATTTACTCACACTTTAAAAGCGATATTAGGCTCAGTAATAGCTAACGGTTACGGTGATAGGTAAGGCGAGTTGCCACATCAACATAGATGCAGGACATTCGTTGCTATCATGCCGTTTATGACGCCACTTGTTAACAATTTCTGAGGATACAAATGGCGAGCATTCTACCGAAATTCCTGTCAGGACTCCATTCATTTAAAGTGCTTAGGCATGAGTTTTTAACATCACATTCAATAATCTTAATACCTAAGCCTGTTCTTGCTGGTTAAGCTTTGGTTTGAAGAATACGCTCAACCGTATCAACCGTTGCTTGGGTATGGGCATCAATCTCTAAATTCACGCGACTGCCCGCGACCAAATTCATAAAATTGGTCAGTCTTAGGGTTTCAGGAATCAAGGAAACTTCCAACCAGTCTGGACCAATATCACTGATGGTTAAACTTGCGCCATTCAGGCCAACATAGCCTTTGTCGAAAAGGTAGCGCCTTGCATCCACTTCTTGCTGGCGATCGGTCATAAAGCGAATGTGAACACTCTCATCGATCCGTTCAACGCCGACCACGCTAACCGTCGTCATGATATGGCCAGACATTAGGTGCCCGCCAATCTCATCTCCAATTCGTGCCGCCCGCTCAAAGTTCACTTTCGAGCCAACAGTAAGCTCGCCAATGTTAGTCAAAGCTAAGGTAGTATCAATCACATCAAAGGTTAATTGGTCAGTGGATATCTCTGCAACGGTCAAGCACACACCATTAATGGCGACACTTGCTCCCAACTGCTGACCTTGCATACTGGCTTCTGGGAATTGTATTTGTAAACGTTTATTACGACCCACTTTTTCTATCAGAGCCACTTCTCCGACACCCTGAACTATTCCTGTAAACATATAATTCTCTTAACCTCGTAGGGTAAATAAACTGAATTTGACACCTTATGCGCATCACTGGGGAAGAATTAAACACTAATAGTAAAAGCTACGCCACCTCTAGCTTATAGAGACTTATCATTGACTCACTAATAGGGTTATCCACAGGTTGAGGGGATAACCTCTTGTAAAGACTCAATCAAACCTCTTAAGACCTACAATAAATTTAAAACATAAAAAAACCGAACAAGTGCAGCTTGTTCGGTTTTTTTGCCCCTTGGCTAGTCTCTAGCCATCGAGATTGATGACATACTCATCTTCTTTATAAACAATATTTAAGGAGTTGGACCCTAAGTCACTTTCAGAGCCAAGGGAAACCACATCATGATCACCAACCTTGACACTGTTATCCCCCAAACTAACCGTTTCAGATAAGAAATTGTATATTTCATCGTGCTCGCCACTGTCAGGGAAATCCTCTAAGTTTTCGAGTAAATCCGTCAAATCCAAAGAATCATTAGTACTGTTAAAGTCCTGAATCAGATCATTAAACTCAGTATTCATACCCTGCTCCTGACCATGACTAGTGATAACAAACGTATCATTACCGCCACCGCCAAACAGGATATCTACTTGTAAATCTTCTTCTGTACTTAACGCACCAATAAGTAAATCATCGCCTTCACCACCGTAAAGTGCATCGGCTCCTTGGCCACCTGCAAGCACATCATTATCTTCATTGCCGTATAGGGTGTCGTTGCCTTCGCCCCCATAAAGAGTATCGTCCCCTTCATTACCGTATAGCTCATCATCGCCATAAAAACCATACAAGGCATCATTACCTAAACGACCGAGGATCATATCCCCTGTATCCTCACCCTCTAGAGTGTCATCAGAATCAGTGCCTTCAATTTCAGTTAACGTTGGCATCACAGTAAGGGTAACCGTGGCAGAAGTTAAGCCGCCGAAGCCATCGCTAACCGTATAACTAAAGCTTGCCTCCTCATGGTAATCACTGTCTGCGGTAAAGGTAATACTACCGTCATCATTTAAAGTAACCTGACCATGCTCTGGCGAGTCAACCGATACAATCTCTAAACTATCACCGTCTGTGACGAAATCATCGGCTATTAATTCCGCCGCAGCAATCTGTACACTAGTACCTTGGAATAATATTAATGAAGATGTCGCTTGTACCTTAAGATCATAGTTTCCAGAGTCAGCATTAAGTAATTTAACGTCTACCCAATCCTCCTTAGCGATGATCGAACCGCTAGCAAAGATCTTACCATTCGCAACCAAGGTACCTGTGCTATAAGCTACGCTATAGAAGTTTGCTTCTTCAGTCGTGACTATATCAAAGTCACCCATCTCACCTTCATAATATTGATTAACTGAGTTACCTTGACCATCAATTTTGATAGTGTAAACACTCTTATCCGTACCTTCTTCACTGGCCTCAGAGTTGGTGAAAGAAATAACAAAAGAGCCATCTTCACCAGTAGCAACAAGACTTAACTCGGTATTTCTATCAATTCCATCAGCCTGGTAAAAAGTAAACTCTTCTCCATTGAGTGAGCCATCAGCATGAAACTTCTGGGTATGTACTTCATACTCGCCATCATTATTTTTATCTAACCAACTAACAACATATTCACCATTACCTAATACCAACAAACTAGGATTAGAATATTTGTCAGCCACAGCAAACATCTCAACATCCTGATCAGGATTTCCATTTGCATCAAGGTGTTGAGAATAGACGTAATATGCTTTTCCTTCGTAGCCGCTCCAAGTAATAACCACAGATCCATCAGGTAACGTACTGACAGACAAGTCTTGAGAATAGAGCGAAGTACTATTAAGCCAAACCTCACCCTCTGTTTTACCGTTTTCATCAAATATTGCAATTGCAACTCTGTCAGCACTATCCGATTGACCTACAGCGATATAACCACCAGAATCTAGAGCCTCAACAACAGGGTTATCCATTATTAAATAGGTCGTACTAACTCGTGAATGCTCACTGTTATAAAGACTAATGCCATTGCTACCACCATATTTAAAAGCCAGCACATAAGTGCCATCTCCAAGGTCTGCTATATCAACGGTAGAGTTCGTATAAGATCCATCATCCGCAACTATAGATAATTCCTCCTGCCAATCAACAACATTTCCTTCAAGATCGTATACCTCTCGATACAGTATGTTAAGTTGCTGGCCATTCCTTGGGGTAATTTCTCTCCACGTGACAATTACCTCACCATTAACAACATCAAAAGTAGTGGTTCCACTTTGTTTAAAATAATGCTGAGCAATTCTTTTCTCAGAAACTAAAGAACCATCCGCTTTATAGATTTGCATAAAGGCTTGAACTGGGTAGAAACCGGCGTTGAAGTTACCTTGACCAAGCACCATAAAATCGCCATCATCATTAATTTGAACAACTTCAAGATTAGTGTAGGCACCACTGAAGTTGTTAGGTGCAACCTCAATCTGCATCCCTTCACTGTGGTCATCAGGGAATATTTCAACGTATGCGGTGTTATTTCCAGAGACCCAAGCCAGAGAATAGCCACCATCGCTTCCATATGAAGAACTTGCCTTCAGAACATCATTTGCAGTAGTAGAATTATCGCCTTCTACTTTAGAGCTTATTGCATAAGCTCCTGTGAAATTAATGGCCGAAACCGAAACATAATGAAACACTGCGACATCATCATAGGCGTCAGGGGCATTACCATTGACGGTCTCGATAACGATGTCTTCAAGCTGGCTAGTAGAGCCATCAATTGAATGAGCCTGAATAGTAATAGAGTAAGAATCACCAAATGCAATCAAACTTTTATCGAGAAGAGTGACTACACCTGTGTCAGCATCGATCGCGAAGCGCCCTTCTGCATCGTTGGTTAAACTGTAGGTAACCGTATCTCCATCTTCATCGACTGCAAGCGCGGTAATACCAACCGTATCGCCATTCTCATGATCGTTATAAATTAAGTTAGAGCCTTTATCTGTGTCTGAAACACTTCCCACCACATGATCGGTGTCGCCGCCATTGCCCGTACCGCCTGTGTTACCACCCGCACCATCGTTGTTATCGCCCACGGCGATGGTCATGGTTTCAGAAGAGATCGACCCGTCGACAGACGTCGCCAAGATGGTGATGTCATGAGAGGTGTC
>NZ_JBDVGW010000005.1:0-565621 GCF_039940335.1 Marinomonas sp.
GGATTCGAACCCCCGACATCCTGCTCCCAAAGCAGGCGCGCTACCAGACTGCGCTATACTCCGATGGCTCCTCGAACTGGACTCGAACCAGTGACCCAATGATTAACAGTCATTTGCTCTACCAACTGAGCTATCGAGGAACTAATTTTATCTTGTTCGCAACAAACTTCCTTTAAGGAAGATGGCGGAGGAGGAGAGATTCGAACTCTCGGTAGGCTATTAACCTACGCCAGTTTTCAAGACTGGTGCATTAAACCGCTCTGCCACCCCTCCGTTGCGAGCGAGGTGTATATTACTGATTTGAAATTTCAGTGCAACATTTTTTTTAAAAATTTTTAACTTTTTTCACTTACATAGCCCAGTTCTGCAGACGTACGTATCCAGACATTGGAATACCAGTAATAATGCTGGCCAGAATAATCAGGCATAGTGCAGTTAATGCGACCGCGTCCAACAGGAAAAGGCTTCATTGCCGTTGCCACTACTTCATTATCTGTTACCCAATCTAGCGTCGCTTTACCTTGGCCTGATACGTAACAGGTCAAATCTTTAAAGCGGTATTTACCTTCTTTAAACGTTAGCTTGAGTGAGACGGGCTGATCGGTCGCAAAATCGCCTCCGCGTTGTGCTTCAAGCAATGGCATTGGCTTAGCGTTCAGCTTGGTTTTTAATGTCGATAACTTGGCGTAATTCCCTGAGGCAGGGAAGCGCGGCAAGTTTTCAAAATCTGAATCAGCACTCACAACACCGGACTGCTGACCAAAGGCCATAATACCTCGTTGCTTCATCAAGTCCCGAATCGTTCCATTTGATTCGCCGTACGGATAAGCCAACATTTTAGGTGAATGACCAAGATGTTTATTCAACAAAGTCTCGACTGCATCCACTTCATCTGTCATACGTTGCAGCCAAGCCTCATCCGACTCCCCTTCTAACTTACGCAACATATAAGGATGGCTCACCGTATGATTGGCAAATACACCGCCTGCGCTTTCCATTTCTTTCATCTGTTGCCAAGTAAGAAAATGGCGATTAGATTGCTCCACTGGCTGAGTATTAATAAACACAGTGAAAGGGAAGCCGCGCTCCTTCATGATAGGAAAGCCTGCCAAATAAATATTACGGTAGGCGTCATCAAAGGTAATGGCGACAGCTTTTTCTGGTAGAGCTTTATGAGCTTTTAAAGCTTCTAGCGCTTGGTATAGATCAACAACCTGAAAGCCTGCCGTTTTTAGGTAGTCCATTTGCTCGGTAAATTGCTCTGGCGTGACTGACGTCGAAAATGGCGTACTCTCGCCCACATGGTGATATTGCAACACAGGTAAATAATCTTGTGCTTGCACTGCTGCGCTAGCACATAGTGCACCAGTGACGATTCCATACATGATTTTTGACGACATATTTATCTCTCTTTAATTTCAATAGCTTCATTCTACGCGACACACGCCCCACATGAACAGCCAAGAGAGCCTTAACATTAACCAATAAACAAGGACAACTGTTATGGTCGTTTTACTAGGTCACTGCCTCTACAACCAAACCACAATCCCTTCTACACTCAAACTTAAGACATTAACCACTTATTATTAAACGTAGAGGTCGCCATGAGTAAGTCATCTTTTTATCAGCAGCTTGAAACCAATTTAAACCAACTTGATAGCCAAGGCCTGTTTAAAACAGAGCGCCCTCTTACCTCTTCACAATCCAGCCTAATCACCACCCAAGATGGCCAGCCGCTTATTAATTTATGTGCAAATAACTATCTTGGCCTTGCCAATGATCAGGGCGTTACTCATGCGGCCCACCAAGCCTTAGATGAGTATGGCTATGGTATGGCTTCGGTACGCTTTATCTGTGGGACACAAAACACTCATACCGCATTAGAAAAGAGCCTCAGTGAGTTTTTACAGATGGATGACACCATCCTCTACTCTTCTTGCTTTGATGCGAATGGTGGACTCTTCGAAACCTTATTGGACAAAGAAGATGCCATCATCAGTGATGCCCTTAACCATGCCAGCATTATAGACGGCGTGCGCCTATGTAAAGCCAAGCGCTACCGCTACGCCAACAACGATATGGCAGAACTTGAGGCGACTTTGCAACAAGCCGATAGCGATGGTGCCAGAACCAAGTTAATCGTGACCGATGGAGTATTTTCCATGGACGGCATTATTGCTGACCTAAAATCCATCTGTGATCTGGCGGATAAGTACGACGCCCTAGTGATGGTGGATGATTCCCATGCAGTAGGCTTTCTGGGAGAAAACGGTCGAGGCAGCCACGAGTATTGCCAAGTATTAGGTCGTGTCGACATTATTACTGGCACCTTGGGCAAAGCGCTAGGTGGCGCGTCTGGTGGTTACACCAGCGGAGCAAAACCTATTATTGATTGGCTACGTCAGCGTTCGCGTCCGTATCTGTTCTCTAATGCGTTAGCGCCAATGATTACCGCCACCAGCTTATACATTTTGGAATCTTTAAAACAAAGTGGCGAAGCGCGTCAACAACTCAGAACCAACAGTCAATATTTTAGAGAAAAGATGAGTGCGCTTGGCTTTGAGCTCGTGCCCGGCGACCACCCTATCATTCCGGTTATGCTGGGCGATGCTAAACTGGCTCAAGACATGGCCAACGCCCTTTTCCAAGAAGGCGTATTTGTGACCGGTTTTTCTTACCCCGTAGTCCCCATGGGCAAAGCAAGAATTCGCACCCAGATGTCAGCAACTCTGACTATAGAACAGCTCGACACAGCCATTGCCGCTTTTGCAAAAGTCGGTAAAAACCTAGGTATTATTTAAGAGGTTCAGATGAAAACATTAGCCAAAACTCACGCACAACCAGGCATCTGGATGACCGAAGCAGAAGCACCAGAATGCGGCCATAACGATGTGGTCATCAAAATTCGTAAAACGGCTATTTGTGGTACCGACATGCACATCTACCATTGGGACGATTGGGCACAGAAAACCATTCCAGTCCCCATGGCGATTGGGCACGAATTTGTTGGAGAAATTGCGCAAATCGGCCCTGAGGTTTCAGGCTTTGAAATTGGCGATCGTGTGTCGGGTGAAGGTCATATTACCTGTGGTCACTGCCGTAATTGTCGTGCTGGTCGTCGTCATTTATGTCGAGAAACCATAGGTGTTGGGGTAAATCGTAGCGGGGCTTTTTCGGAATATCTCGTGATTCCTGCCAGCAATGCCTTCAAGATTCCTAATGACATCAGTGATGACATGGCGGCGATCTTCGACCCCTTTGGTAATGCCGCTCACACAGCTCTCTCTTTCGACCTTATTGGTGAAGATGTACTGATAACAGGAGCAGGTCCAATTGGTGCCATGGCTGCGGCCATTGCCAAGCATGTGGGCGCGCGCAATGTGGTCATTACCGATGTAAACGACTATCGCCTAGCCCTCGCCAAATCCATGGGCGCCACAAGAACTGTCAATGTCCAAACCGAATCCCTAAAAGACGTCATGACAGAACTTAATATGCACGAAGGCTTTGACGTGGGATTAGAAATGTCAGGCAATGCGATGGCCTTTGAGTCCATGCTGGAAAACATGAACCATGGAGGCAAAATTGCCATGTTGGGTATTCCTAGCAAAGACACATCGATCGATTGGAATCAGGTAATCTTCAAAGGCTTAATTATCAAAGGTATTTATGGCCGTGAAATGTACGAGACTTGGTATAAGATGGTCGCTATGCTGCAATCAGGCTTAGACATTAGCCCTATCATTACTCACCATTTTTCAGTTGATGATTTCCAACAAGGCTTTGACACCATGGCGTCGGGGCAGTCTGGTAAAGTCATTCTAGATTGGCAATAAAATCCATGTGTTAATGCCAGAGTATGTTGCGTCTTGAAGAAGATAGCGTTAGCGTTATCTTTTCAAGATCGCAACAGAGCACAAACATGTTAGAAATTGGCACTCAACTCCACCCTACTCCGCACCCTGATGCCTTATTTATACTGCTGCATCGCAATCAAGTTCTCGTTGAAGCGGACAAACGCTACCTCTTCAAGCTTGCCGAGTTTCAGCCCGACGCATCGATGAGTGCGGTTTTCTGCGGTCAGTGGCAAGGGCAAGATGTTTTTGTGTGCAGCTTCACCAACTTGCCAAAAGGCTTTATTGAAGCAGACTTAAGAGAATTACTCTTTACTCAAGATAATGACCAATATCTACTACTCAGCCGTGCTCACCAGCTAGCCACCTGGGACAAAGACCATAAGTTTTGCGGCCGCTGTGGTACTAAAATGGACAAAAAGCACCCACGGGAGCACACCAAGATTTGTCCAAGTTGCAACTTGCGCCATTACCCAAGAATATCCCCCTGTATCATAGTGTCCATTCGTAAAGGCAATAGCGTCTTGCTTGCCCGCGGCTTACACGCCCCAAAAGGCAAATTCAGTAACATCGCAGGTTTTGTCGAAGCAGGTGAAACCTTAGAGCAAGCCGTGGCCCGAGAAGTACAAGAAGAAGTTGGGCTGAAGGTGAAAAATATACGTTATGTGGACAGCCAGCCGTGGTCTTTTCCTCACCAGCTTATGGTGGGATTTTTCGCGGACTACGAGAGTGGTGAGATTCAGCCCGCCCCCGGTGAGATTGACGAAGCCGACTGGTACCCTCTCGATGACTTGCCGCATATACCCAACCCAGCAACCATCTCAGGCCAATTGATACTGCGCCACATAGAACATATTCAACAGCAAGACTAGCATTGGTTCACCGCTAATAAGCCTCCAAATCATAGGAGGCTTATTTACTCTCCTCATTAGTCATAAGCCGTCAAAAAACATTTTGGCTTTGTATTCTCTATGCCTATACTAAGCGCTCTTTTTTACTCGGCTAGATGAGCGCATCGTGCAAGCACTACTTCAATCTATAGAACAAAGAGTTAAGCCACTTATAGGCAAGGGTAAAGTGGCGGACTATATCCCTGCTTTATCGAGTGTTGATGGCAACCAGTTTGGCATCGCGATCTACGGTCACGATGGCTCTCTGTATCAAGCAGGTCAAGCGGATACGCCTTTTTCTATTCAAAGTATTTCGAAGGTGTTTAGCTTAACGCTAGCCATTAAACATTATGGCGAAAGTATGTGGCAACGAGTGGGGCGTGAACCTTCAGGCAACCCATTTAACTCCTTAGTACAACTCGAATACGAAGCAGGCATACCTCGTAACCCTTTCATAAATGCTGGCGCCTTAGTGGTCAGCGATATGATTCAGTCTCGTTTCGCTACACCTCATTATGCGATGCGCGGCTTTATCCGTCGCCTAGCAAACAACCCAAACTTACACTCGGATAAAATTGTTTCTGATTCTGAATACGAGTTTCGGGCTCGCAATGCTTCCATGGCGTATTTAATGAAGGCCTTTGGCAATTTCGATAACGATGTTGAAAGCGTCTTGCACAACTATTTTGACAACTGTGCCATGAAAATGAGCTGCGTGGATTTAGCCAAGGCTTTTAGTTTTCTGGCTAACAAGGGGGTTTCCCCTCACACTGGAGATAGCATTTTAAGCGCTAGAGAAACCACTCAAATTAACGGTTTATTAGCCACCAGTGGTTTATATGATGAAGCAGGTAACTTTGCTTATCGCGTTGGTTTACCGGGTAAAAGTGGTGTTGGTGGTGGAATTATTGCCATTGTACCGAACCGTTATTCCATTTGTGTCTGGTCGCCAGAACTAAACAAAGCCGGCAATTCCTTAGCAGGTATGGCGGCCTTAGAAGCCCTTTCTGCTGACCAAGGCTGGTCGGTCTTTGGTTAAGCCATAAGCCAACAAAGGGCGCTCAGCGCCCTTTGTGTTTCACCTTTACTAATCTGTTAAAACTTTATAACAAGGGGTGTATTCACTGCCCGGTAGTTTCATTCTTTGTTGAGTTACAAAAGCTTGTAAGAGAGCGTCTAATTTAGCGAGCAAAGCACTGTCCCCATGGATTTCGAAAGGTCCATGCTTTTTAATGTAAGCCACACCTTGAGCTTTAACATTCCCCGCTACAATCGAAGAGAAAGCCCTTCGTAGATCCGCCGCCAACAAATGTGTCTCTTGATCAAAATGTAAATTCAGCTCAAGCATTTTTTCATGAGTTGGTTCAAACGGGTGCTGGAACTCTTCAGGAATATACAATTTCCAATTGTAATAAAACGCATCCTGTTGCGATTTACGGTATTGGCGTACTTCTTCAAGGCCTTGCTTCATAACACGCGCCACTTCCACTTCATCATCAATAATGATGCGGTATTTATTCTGCGCCTCAACCCCTAGTACATCGCCAATGAAGGCATGAATCTGCTCAAAATAGTCAGCACTTTCTTTTGGCCCAGAGAATACCAGCGGGAAAGGCACATCGGCGTTATTTGGGTGTAGCAGTATGCCAAGAATGTAGAGAATCTCCTCGGCTGTACCAGCCCCCCCAGGAAACACGACTATACCGTGCCCTGTGCGTACAAAGGCCTCTAGTCGCTTCTCGATATCAGGCATGATGACCAACTGATTAACGATAGGATTAGGAGATTCCGCAGCAATAATGCCTGGTTCTGTTAGACCCAAATACACACCACTACGATTGCGCTGTTTGGCATGGGCGATAGCCGCTCCCTTCATGGGGCCTTTCATGGCACCAGGGCCACAGCCAGTACAGATATTCAAATCACGTAGGCCCAACTCATGACCGACTCGTTTCGTATAGTCGTACTCGTGGCGGGCAATAGAGTGACCACCCCAACACACCACCATATCTGGACTTTGAATGCGACGAAACACATTGGCATTTCTCAGCAATTCAAAAACCACATTGGTGATTTCATCGGAGCTAGCTTCTTTCTCATTACGCACCAAGCTGTATTCATGGTAAGAAAAAATAATATCGCGCAGCACACTAAACAGCATTTCACGCACGCTGCTAATCATTTTGCCGTCCACGAAGGCACTGGCTGGTGCATTGGTAAGCTCTAGTTTCACGCCACGCTCTTGCTGGACGATCCGAATACCGAAGTCTTGATATTTATCCATGACAGCTTGCGGATCATCCAAGTCGCTACCACAATTTAAAATGGCTAGTGCGCAGCGACGGAACAAATCATTTAAAGGTCCGGATTTTTCGGACATTCGGGAAATTTCATTTTGAGACAGCATTTCTAGTGCGCCCTTAGGTGCGACTAATGCATCAATACGACCTTCATATGTCATATTCGCCCTCCTTCATTTTTATCTATAGGCGTTTGGTTTTCTTTCATCATGTGTCTTTCATCATGCACTAAAGTCAAAGTAAATAAAAACAATTAATTAGGTTTGATTTTGACACTTCTATATGAAGAGTAATCAGCTTTCATTGCACTTTATCAACCTTCGATTTAGATATCTAAATGCCTCTAGAGTTCGTTAATGGAGCCAAGACAAGCCCAATTTTTCATGCAGTAATATCTAGGTTTAATTAGCTAACATAATAACCACAAAACAATACAAACATGACTCTAAAAGGTTTTCGGTCTTTTTCGCCTTACAAATCAGGACGAAACATCACACAAGACTTTCAGCTTTTGCATGAAAATTAACCATTAATAAAGAGTTCTTAATTATTCCTATCCGTTAGTCATCCTGAGGTTGTATATGGGCATAAATGCAGCAGTAAAGCGTAATCCATGTAAACTATTGTTACTAGTATTAGGCCTCTATCAAACCAGCTTGTTTGCAGATGAATTAGAGCCTATTCGTTTACAACTTAAAGCCCCTCATTCATTCCAATTTGCAGGCTACTACGCAGCTAAAAAACTAGGTTATTACCAGCAAGAAGGGCTGGATGTGGAAATTGCAGCGGCAAAATTCGGACAGAATGTTGTTGAAGAAGTGGCTTCTGGCAGAGCTCAGTATGGTGTCGGGGACGAAGACCTGCTGATTGCCAGAGACAGAGGCTTCCCAGTCGTTTTGCTAGCCGCCATTTTTCAGCATACCGCCTCAGCCCTACTGGTAAACAATCATATTCTCAGTTTGCACGATTGGCATGATAAGGACATTATGGTTAAGCCTGACTCAGCGGCTTTACTGGCCTACCTTAAGAAAAACGGCATACTCATCAGCTCGCTAAATATCGTTAGGCATACCTTTGACATTCAAGATTTGATTGATGAAAAAATAGATGCCATAGGGGTAGACTCTCCTCTAGACGCCTTTCATTTAGAGACCATTCACTACCCTTACAAAGTTTTCACACCTAGATCATTAGGTATAGACTTTTTAGGTGACAATTTATTTACTAGTCAAAAGGAAATCGACCAGCATGCGGATCGTGTAGAAACCTTTCGTAAAGCCAGTGTTAAAGGTTGGCAATATGCCTTAGAGAACCAAACAACCGTTATTAATTGGATTATCAAAGATTACGACTCTTACTTATCTAAAGCGGCCCTAACCTTCGAAGCCAACGCCCTTTACCCACTCTTAGAGCCAAATTTAGTGCAGTTAGGCTATATAAACAAAGAGCGCTGGGCAAACATGGCCGCCACTTATTTTGATGTGGGTCTCACTCAACAGCCGTCCTTGGCAGAGGATTTCTTTTATTCGCCACCAAGTAAGCAAGACTACAGCATTGTCTATATTGTATTGACGGTCACCTCTTGCATCATCATCGCGTTATCCATGTTGGCAATCTTTGTAATGCGCACTAATCGTAAACTTGACGTGGCATTAGGCGAAAGCCGTCATGCAGAGCAAAGGATTTGGCAGCAAGCAAATTTTGATTCACTCACCAAATTGCCTAACCGACACAACTTTAAAACAGCACTGGATAAAAAAGCCACCTCAGCGCTAGATAAAGGTGAAACACTAACGCTCCTGTACCTAGATTTAGATCGTTTTAAAGAAGTAAATGATATTCATGGTCACGATGAAGGCGATAGAGTGCTCATTCAGGCCACTAGTCGAATGCAAAATCGTCTCCCAAATTTATGTATGGTTTCTCGTTTAGGTGGTGATGAGTTCACTATTATCATTGAAAATGTGAACGACCGAGCAACTATTGAGGCCATTGCACAGCGTATACTAAGTTGTTTGCGTCAGCCTTTTAGAATTGGTTCTGAAAGAATCTTTTTATCTGCAAGTATTGGTATTGCTCAACTACCTCTACATTGTACCGATGCAGACTGTTTAATTAAGTATGCAGATGAAGCTATGTATGCTGCCAAACATTTAGGACGCAATCAACTTCACTGGTTTACTAAAGAGTTACACGACAATGTATTGAATCGGATAGAGCTAATTTCTGACTTGCGTACAGCGATTAAAAATCGCGATTTTAGTTTGGTCTATCAACCTATCATTGATTTACAGAGCCACAAAATAATTAAAGTAGAAGCATTAATTCGCTGGCAGCACGCTAAAAAAGGCTTTATATCTCCCGCCGTCTTCATTCCTATGGCTGAAGAAGCGGGCTTAATTAATGAAATAGGAGATTTTGTCTTTCGTAGCGCGATAGCTCAGCTTGCTGATTGGCGTAATAGTATTGCTCCAAACCTCATGATTAGCATCAATACCTCACCCGCTCAATATTTGAACGAGCCAAATATCATGGTTGAGTGGTTCGATTTACTGCATGAGCTAACCTTCCCAGAGAATGTTGTAACGCTCGAAATTACTGAAAGTATGTTGATGCACAATAAAGATGCCATCACAACCCAGCTGCTTGCTTTTCGTGACCAAGGAATACAGGTCGCACTGGATGACTTTGGGACAGGTTATTCGTCTTTAGCTTATTTGAATCGATTTGATATTGATTTTATTAAGATTGACCAATCCTTTGTAAAAAGCCTTGAACTGAACAACAGTGAACAAACCCTATGTGAGGCCATCATAGATATGGCGAAAAAACTCGGCTTACAAGTCATCGCGGAAGGCATAGAAACAAATGATCAAATGAACATTTTAAAAACAGCAGGCTGTCAGTTTGGTCAAGGCTATTATTTGTCTTACCCACTCACTGCTGCGGCCATTACAGAGTTACTTCATCAACAAAGCCTAGTACTCATCAAGTCATCATGAGTGCTAGGCCGAGCCTATAATGTTTTAAAAGCTCCCACTTTTTTCACGGCATTGATAAAACCTGGTTGGGCTTCTAATGCTTTGATGTAGTTCAAAATGTATGGATAAGCCGACAAGTCTACTCTGGATTTTGACGCTATTAATGGAAAGCTCATTTGAATATCCGCCGCAGAAAAGGCATCCCCAGCCAACCATTTATGCTGCTGCAATCTCGCTTCTATATAGCTTAATTGAGGCGCGAGTCGCGGTAAGATAAAGTTTTCTTGAATCTTTGTCATCAGCATCTTGGCAATGGGTTTAATAAAGAATGGCATAGGATTTTCAGGCACCTTCATTAATACCAACTTCATTACCAACAATGGCATGAGCGAGCCTTCGGCGAAATGCAGCCAGTAGCGGTAATCTAATAGAGCTTGCCCTGCAAATGGGCGAAGCTGAAAATCTGGGTCGTAGGTATCCAGCAAGTATTCGATAATGGCTCCCGACTCAGCCACCACAAGATCACCGTCACATAGGATAGGAGACTTCCCTAACGGGTGTATCGCCTTTAGGGACTCTGGTGCAGAAGCACTTTGAGGGTCTCGCTCATATTGCACCACTTCGTACTGCAGACTGAGTTCTTCTAATAGCCACACAACACGTTGCGAACGTGAATTTTCTAAGTGATGTACCGTTATCATACCGCCTCCTACAATGACGAATAGTGGAGGTGTATATCGCCCCCTACATTTCTGATACTAAGGTTACGTGAAAAACTTCAAAAAAGATTGGCTACTTTTCGTAATCCCCTTTTCCACTTTATATTTCAGTAACGATCTCTTGTCTTGTATCCATCAAAAACCACTAACCTGTCTTTTTATTTAACACGCCGGGCAATATCCATTAGTGGCTACTAAATGCTCAAAAACCAAAATAGCCAAAAACTATTAATAAAAACTTATTAAGAGATATGATCAACAAAATACCAATAAAAAGCAAATATGTATTTGTTTTAAAATTGATCAGTATTTCGCCATATAAGTTCATATTTAATGCACATTTCATCACAAAAAACGATTTACAGCACAAAAACTGCTGGTAAAGTTCACCGAATTTTTAAGCTGGTCAAATCATAAGCGTTCATTTTTTATTCAATTAAACAATGAATGCCAGTATGACTGAATGAAAACTGCGCGGCGAAAATCGCGACTATGTCTAGCCTTCTGGTTATTCATCACTGCATTTCACCACTTGTATATGCGTTCTAATACCAAAATATAGAACTGATTTCATATGAAGATAGTGACACTCACCTATATCAACTTCCTGTTGGCGGCTCGATCGCCTGTGTCCTTGTGCGCCTCTTTCTTTTTAGACCAGCTTATTCTGTCGCCTGTTCGTAATGTGTTAGGCGGCTTGGGATTCTCCCAACCAACCCTTGATCCAAAAATAACGAGATAACAAGATGAGTTTTGAAAAACTAGACAATGTCAGCGAGGAACAGCTGCCAATTGCTAAGCATAAACAGCATGGATGGAAGCACTTCCTCGGTCTCTACGCGGGTGAGCATGTTGCGGCAACTGAATTTGTCATCGGGGCTACTTTCGTGGCTCTTGGTGCAAAAACCATGGATATTTTACTGGGTTTGCTAATTGGTAATATTCTAGCCATTTTGAGCTGGACGCTTATTACCGCGCCTATTGCGACACAAACACGACTCAGCTTGTATACCTATCTTGAAAAGATCGCTGGCCAGTCCATGACCAAGCTCTATAACTGGGCGAACGTTATCATCTTTACGGTGATATCCGCCGCCATGATTACGGTCTCCAGTACGGCGGTACGTTATCTATTCAATATCCCAGCTCAGCTAAATTGGTACCCAACAAACCCTTGGTTTGTTTTGGTGGTATTAGCCGTGGGGGTTGTAGTGGTATTCGTTGCTATGTACGGCTTTAAAACAGTGTCTGAGTTTTCCAGTATTTGTGGTCCATGGTTGTTTGTCATGTTCGGGTCGGGGGCTCTTGTGATGATGCCCGCTCTTGCCGACTCGGTGTTAGGCACCACGACGTTAAGCAGTATCAAAGACTTTATAACCATAGGAGACCAATCCATTTGGACAGGGGTGAATGCCCATGGGGAGCCTGGCATTGGCTTGCTAGAGGTGATTGGTTTTGCTTGGGCTGCTAACACTATTACGCACTTTGGCCTGATCGATATGGCACTGCTTCGCTACGCTAAAAAGCCTATCTACGGCTTAGCTACCAGCTCTGGCATGTTATTTGGCCACTTCATTGCTTGGATCTCTGCAGGCATCATGGGAGCCGGCACAGCAGTTTTAGTGAAAAAGTCTATCATCGAACTTGACCCAGGCGACGTTGCTTTCCAAGCACTTGGTTTATCTGGTTTTGTTATCGTGATTATTGCCGGTTGGACCACAGCAAACGCTAACTTGTACCGTGCAGGACTTGCCGCACAAGCCATTTTCCACCGTTACACTCGCCGTCAAACAACCCTTACTGTGGGCCTAGTGACAGTTATTGTGGCCTGTTTCCCATTCGTATTCGGAAAAATGCTACCGCTATTAACCTATGCAGGGCTATTAGTTGTACCTGTAGGTGCGATCGTGTTTGCCGAGCATATGATTTTTCCCAAAATTGGCTTTAGTCGCTACTGGGTGAGCTATAAGAAACTGACTCACAGCACGCCAGCCGTCGCTGCATGGGGCATTGGACTAGTATTTGGCTTTGGCCTTAACGCCTTAAACATTATCCCTTTCTACTACCTCTTCTTGCCTGCTTGGGTTGTGACCATTGTCGTCTATACCTTGCTTGCTAAACGCTATGGTGCTGACAAGGCTTACCCGCAAGAGCAAGCCGAAATGGAACGTCAAAATCAATTGGTTGAAGAGTACCATGAGCACCAAGCACAACAAGTTGATCCGATTGTTGAAGACACCTCTTTGTTGTCAAAAGCACTGAAAACTATCACTTGGGTAAGCCTAGGCATCACACTAGCGTTGGCATGCATCACCATGTTCGCCAGCCCAGACATGACTAGCTACTTAAACAACCGTGATACGTTCTACCTATACGGCTTTATTTGCACCCTTGTGTACTTCGTTGCAGCCTACTGGGCATTGCGTCGTAAAAAAGCCTTACAAGCGTAATTTTTTAGAGAATCACTGATGAACACAGCCATTACATTACAGCAAGCAAGCCTCACACAATTACCTGCCGAGGTGACTTACCCAAGCTACAACCGTAGCCAGGTAAAAGCAGGTATCGTTCACATTGGTGTCGGTGGTTTCCATCGATCCCATGAGGCTTTTTATACGGATCAATTACTTGCAACCACTGGAAGTACTGAATGGGGCATTTGCGGGATTGGATTACGTGAAGGGGACCGCAAAATTGCCGACGTACTGAAGCAACAAGATTACTTGTACACTTTGGTGGTTAAGCACCCTGACGGTAAAGTCGAAAACCGTGTTATTGGCTCTATTATTGATTTCATGTTGGCTTGCGATAACCCAACTGCTGTCATTAATAAAATGGCCCATGTGGACACAAAAATCGTCTCCCTGACCATTACCGAGGGTGGCTATAATTTTAACCCTGCAACGGGTGACTTCGATTTTACCAATCCAGATGTACAGCATGATCTGACTCACCCAGATCAGCCAAGAACTGTATTCGGCTACCTTACCGCAGCTTTAAAAGCGCGTCGTGTGATAGGCCTGCCTGCGTTTACCATTCAGTCTTGTGACAACATTCAGCACAACGGTAATATGACGCGCAAAATGGTACTGGCGTTTGCTCAGCAACAAGATGCAGACCTTGCCCAGTGGATCGCAACGGAAGTGTGCTTCCCGAATGCTATGGTGGATCGTATCACGCCTGTTACGACCCTTGCGGACATTACAACCCTTGAAGAGCAAGGTGTGACGGATGCTTGGCCTGTGGTTTGTGAACCTTTCACACAATGGGTCATTGAAGATACGTTCTCTAATGGCCGTCCGGCTTGGGAAGAAGTAGGGGCTCAGTTTGTAGAAGACGTAACCCCTTACGAGACAATGAAAATTCGTCTACTAAATGCGGGGCATTCTGTGTTGGGGCTGTTAGGCTCATTACACGGCCATGAAACCATTGATGGTTGTATCGCAGACCCTTTGTTTGCGACTTTCTTGCGTCAATTTATGGATGTGGAAGCAACACCTGTATTAGACCCGGTGCCAGGCATTAACCTAGACCAATACAAAGACACCTTGATTGAGCGTTTTGGTAACCCGAACGTGAAAGATAACTTGGCACGTATCTGTCTAGAAAGCTCTTCTAAGCTGCCTAAGTTCTTGATTTCGACCATTACGGAAAACCTTGCTAAGGGTGGACGTATTGAGCAAGCAAGCTTGGTGCTGGCCGCTTGGTGTTATTACTCAGACAAAGGTGTGAACCAAGCAGGTGAACCATTAGATATTGTCGACGAGATGAAAGTGGCATTGCATAACGCAGCAGCAGCCACTCAAGAGGATATCTTAGCCTTTGTGAAACAGAGCAGTATTTTTGGTGATTTGGCCAACAATGCTACTTTTGCCGAGACTTACTCACGCTTAGTGGGTGAGCTTTACAACCAGCGTAACATTGCTCAGCAAATGCAAGATATGCTACCAACCGAAGCGCAACGCATCGCCTAACCTTTGCGAAACAAAACGGTAACACCTTCAAAACCTTACTGATTAAGTCAGTAAGGTTTTTTTATCTCTTGGCAAAACAAGTCCCTATTCAAAAAGACGTTCAGTAAATCGTACAAAAGCGCTAAACTGTGCCTGTGACAGGCTGCTGGCTAAAGACCCCTTTATGTAAAATACTAAGGTGAAAGAATGAACTGGATGTCAATAATTCTAACGCTGACGGGTATTATTACCCTTGTATTCAGTTTAAAACCTGCGTCACAAATCTGCCAAGAAGACCATCATTTTGGTTGGCGAGTTCTGTCCTTTCTCATTCTCTTTTTTATCTTAGGCTACAGTGCAGCCTTATATTATTTAATCCAACACCCTGTTGAAAGTGGCCTAGATGAAGCCTTCTCGGTGATATTGTGTGGCGGTGGTTTTTTCGTCTGTATCGTCATCAATATGAGCCTAAACAGTATTATTAAAATCGAACAAGTGGCTGAACAGGAAAGACATAACGCCCTGCATGACAACCTCACAGGACTACCTAACCGAAAATACTTATTGCTGAAAATGCAGTACTTTCAGCAGCAAGAAAAAGATTTTGCCCTGCTCTCCATCGACTTAAATAACTTCAAGCAAGTCAACGATGCGTTAGGCCATCACTATGGCGATGAGCTGTTAGTGGCTGTGTCAAAGAGAGTAAACAGCATACTTCCCCAGTCCGCGTTTTTGTCACGTTTGGGAGGGGACGAATTTGCCATTGTTACGCCACCCGCTAAAAAATCCGACTATATGAGAATAGTCGAGATGGTACATGATGCTCTAAAGGACCCGTTCAAACTGGTGGGCTACGACATTAATGTTTATATCAGCATGGGCATTAGCCTGTTTCCTGAAAACACCTCACATATCGATGAATTAATGAAGCAAGCCGACATGGCCATGTATGTTTCTAAAAATAAACGACTTGCTTTTACTCTATTCAACAAAGACTTAAGTCAGGGTGTCAATGAAAGGCTGGCCATTTCTTCACGCATTGAGCAAGCTATAGACAAACACGAATTCGAACTGCACTACCAAGCGATTGTCGATAACAATAAACACATTCATGGTGCCGAGGCGTTAATTCGCTGGCCACAACAAGATGGCAGTTTTATCGACTCAGAAACTTTCATCAAGATCGCAGAACAGAGTACATTGATTGATAAAGTGACCATTTGGGTTCTGGACCAAGCAGTCAAAGACTATGCGCAACTTATCGCACAGGGCTTAACTGGCCCACTGCACATCAACCTTTCAGCACAAAACCTGCAAAGCAGCTTGTTTTTCCAGCATGTCTCGAAGTTGGTGGAAAAACAGCATATCCAGACAGGGCAATTTGTTTTTGAAGTCACTGAAAGTGCCATGATGACCAACCTACAAGCCACTAAAAGCATGATGCAAAAATTCCATGCCATGGGTTTTGAATTTAGCATTGATGACTTTGGCACAGGTTTCTCCTCTTTTTCACTATTACGGGAGCTGCCAATTAAGCAGATTAAAGTTGATCGCTCGTTCGTCACCCAAATGACCGCCAACGACATCAACCATTCGATCGTAAAATCTGCGGTTTACCTAGCTAAAAATTTAGACTGTAGTGTCGTAGCAGAAGGGGTTGAAAATGACACTGTGGCACATTTATTAGCCGCATTAGAATGTGATTACTTACAAGGCTACCTGTTCAGTGACCCTCTTTCGTTGGCAGATTTTAGCGCTCTATTAAACGCTAACACTACCTATTCAAAATAAAGACAAACCTATGCCTTCACTTAAGTTTCTGCTAGATTTAGGGCGACTTTTTGTTTTAGAGGCTCAATCGTCTAGATACGCCCTAACCCTTTGACTGACAAGAATATACACAGAAAAAATGATCATTAACCCTATCAAGTTCTACAAATGCCTTGCCGATGAAACCCGCTTACGTTCTATTATGTTGATACAAAGAGAGCAAGAACTCTGTGTTTGTGAACTCATGGCAGCATTGGATGAAACTCAGCCAAAAGTGTCTAGACATCTGGCATTATTAAGACGTGATGGCCTGCTGACGGATCGTCGCCAAGGCCAATGGGTGTACTACAAAATCAACGCTCAACTGCCCCAATGGGCAGTTAACGTCATCACAGAAACGAGCCTGAGTAACAGTGAGTTTATCGAAGAGAACTTAACCAAATTACAAAAAATGGGCGATCGACCCGAGCGCCAAAGCTGTTGCTAGAGTCACCAGCTAACAGACCAACCTGAATTTCCATATTCACCTGAACGCGCCATAATCGTTCAGGTGTCTTCATTTTTCTAGCATTTCTCTTTTCATACAATCCATCACTCTATTTTAATCGATTAACACCCCATCAAACCGCCCTTCGGGCCACCGACACAAAACTGTCAAAAATCGTTCAACAAACCTTCACACGAAACCAATAGTATTTCGATCGATAGAAAAAATACATATTAGGGTTTCGAATGATAGACAACTTATCAACAAGACAAAAAGAGATTCTGGCGCTACTCAAAAACCACGGAGGCAAGGTGTCCAGTGCTGAGCTCACACAACATTTTGACGTGTCGGTACAGACCATACGAAAAGAGTTGAACCTGCTCAGCGAGTTGGCATTGGTAAAACGCGTCCACGGGGGAATCTGCTTACCAGTACAGCGTAGTAACTTGTCTTTTTCGAATCGTCAAATTATTCACCTAGAAGAGAAAAAGCAGATTGCCAGCCAGTTAGTGGCGTACTTGCCAGAAGGCTGCAGCCTATTTTTGGGTATAGGCACGACTCCTGAGCAAATTGCCCGTCACCTGATTCATCACCCGGGCTTAACTGTCATCACCAACAACCTAAATGCCGCCATCGCCTTATGCGAAAACCCTAATATCGAAACTCATATGGTCAGTGGCCGCATACGCGGCACCGACCAAGACGTAGTCGGTGAAGACGCTACTCAATACCTCAGAAAGTTTCAGGTTAACTACGGTATTTGCGGAGTGGGAGGCATCTCCAGCACGGGTGATTTACTCGATTTTTCACCTGAAGAATCCCACTTATCCCAAGCTATTTTGGACAACTGTGAACAACGTCTTTTAGTGGCAGATCAGCACAAATTCCAACGCAGCGCGCCTGTTAAAAGCAGCCATTTGAAAGATATCGATATGTTTTTCACCAACCATATTTGTCATGAGCTCATGCAATTATGCGAGCACCATGACGTGAAAGTTACAACGGCAGATAACACATCTGCGAGGGCATTATGAGTTTTTTAAAGGTTTCCAACTTAACCAAAGAATACGCTAATCATTGCGTCGTCAATGATATTAGTTTCTCTATCGAACAAGGGGAATTCATCTCCCTACTAGGGCCAAGCGGTTGTGGTAAATCGACCACTTTAAACATGATTGCAGGGCTGGAGTCCCCTAGTGGCGGTGAAATTCATCTAGGAAATAACAACATCACCCACTTGCCACCCGGCAAACGTGGCTTATCCATGGTGTTTCAGTCCTATGCTCTATTCCCTCACCTAACCGTGAAGGAAAACATTTTGTTTGGCTTGAAAGCACGGCGGGTGGATAAACAAGAGCAGATTAAACGACTCAAGCATGCCATAGAGCTGGTGGGTCTTGAGGAACATATCCACAAGAAACCCAGCCAGCTTTCTGGTGGCCAATGCCAGCGTGTGGCGCTAGCTAGAAGCATCGCTTCACAAGCGCCATTGTGTTTGATGGATGAGCCGCTTTCTAACCTAGACACCAAGCTGCGGAACGAAATGCGCAATGAGCTGCGTCAGCTACAAAAGAATCTCGGCCTAACCCTAGTTTATGTCACCCACGATCAGATCGAAGCCATGAGTATGGCCGACAAGATCATACTGTTAAACCAAGGACAAGTAGAACAACAAGGTACACCTGAAAGCTTCTATCAACAGCCAGAGTCAACGTTTGTTGCGCGGTTTATCGGTCATCCACCCATGAACCTGATTCCCCATGGGGAGCACATCATTGGGATTCGCCCTGAACATATCGAACTGAACTCGGCAGGCCATGCCGCCACGATCAATAGCTGTGATTATCAAGGCGCGACCACTGTCATCAATGTGGACATTGTCTCTGGCCCCTATCAAGGCGCTAAAGACATTCAATTGTCCCTGATGGGTAAACATCATTTAAGCACAGGCGCACAGCTCAACATCCTTTGGCCTGAGCAAGAACAACACCTTTTTTCCAAAACAACTGGCAAACGTCTTGCCGGGGTATAGCACTATGAAAATCAACCTGAAAGGAGCGACTGTAATGCGTAAAAACCTGAAGAAACTTCTCACTGTGGGAGCAATAGGGCTGAGTTTTTCAGCGTTAGTGCATGCCAAAACTGAATTAACCATGTACTACCCTGTCTCCGTTGGCGGGTCATTAACCAAGGTAGTGGACTCCATTGTGGCCGACTTTGAACAACAAAACCCAGACATTGACGTTAATGCAATTTATGCTGGTAACTACAATGATGCCCGCGTTAAAGCGTTAGCAGCACTCAACAGTGGCAAGCCAGCACAATTATCCGTGATGTTCTCCATTGATGTTCATGAACTGATGGATTTAGACGCTATCGTGCCATTCGACGAAGTGATCAGTACCCCAGAAGAAAAAACTTGGCTAAACAGCTTCCACCCAGCATTAATGGAAAACGGCCTAGTCGATGGTAAAACCTACGGCATTCCTTTCCAGCGCTCGACCATTGTTATGTATTACAACAAAGACATGTTCCGCGCCGCAGGCCTTGATCCAGAAAAAGCCCCAAGCAGCTGGCAAGAGCTGATCGACATGGGCCAGAAACTGACGAAAAAAGACAGTTCTGGCAAGGTTACCCAGTGGGGTGCCATGATTCCTTCCACGGGTTATCCATATTGGATGTTTGGTGCCTTAACGAAAGAAAAAGGCCACAAATTAATGAACCAAGCGGGCAACAAAACCTACTTTGATGACCCGAAAGCCATTGCCGCTTTAGAGTTCTGGCAAGACCTAGGTGATAAATATCAAGTGATACCAAAAGGCACCATTGAATGGGGCACCCTTCGCCAAAACTTCCTAGAAGAAAAAACCGCCATGATGTGGCATTCGACCGGTAACCTGACCGCAGTGAAAAATGCGGCGAAGTTTGACTTCGGTGTGGCTATGTTGCCTGCCAATGTAGAGCGCGGTTCACCAACAGGTGGCGGTAACTTCTACCTATTCAAAAACGCAACCACTGAAGAGAAAAAAGCGGCTTTAGAGCTAGTGAAGTTCATGACATCACCAGAGCAAGCGGCTAAGTGGAGCATCCAAACAGGCTACATGGGCATCAGCCCAGCGGCTTATCAAACGCCAGAGCTGAAAGAGTATGTAAGCAGCTTCCCACCTGCGGCAGTGGCGCGTGATCAGCTTAAATTTGCCACGGCAGAGCTGTCTACGCACCAATCAGGTCGTGTACGCAAACTGCTAGATGATGCTATCCAAGCAGTACTAAACGGCCAACAGAGCGCTGAGCAGGCGTTAACCTCTGCCCAGAAGCAAGCTGATCGTATTCTGTCTCGTTACCGTTAATTTTCACCTGAATACAGCGGGGCCTTTGTTGGCCCCGCACTGAGATCAAAAATGTTTAAAACTTACAAAGCCCAAGCTTGGTTATTATTGGCACCAGCCCTAATTCTTCTGGTCGCTTTTACTTATTTCCCCATTGGCAATACGGTATGGCGCAGTTTTTTCGGCTTTGGCGTACAAATGGGTGACTACCTCAGCGATGAGAACTATGCCCGCTTAATGGAAGACACCGTTTTCTGGAAGGTCCTGAAAAACAACCTGCTTTATGCCCTAGTAACAGTGCCTGCTTCCATCGTGCTGGCATTAGTCATGGCCCTATGGGTCAACAGCAAGATTGCTGGGCAAAGCTTTCTGCGACTTTCCTTCTTCACTCCCACTATGTTACCGATGATCTCCGTTGCAAATATTTGGTTGCTGTTTTACAGCCCAGAAATTGGCTTATTTAACAGTGTATTAGAAAGCTTTGGTGGCTCAGGAATCAATTGGTTAGGGGACCCGGACACTGCCCTGTACAGTTTGATGGCGATGACCATTTGGAAAGAAGCAGGCTTCTTTATGATTTTTTATCTCGCGGCATTACAAACTATCTCGCCTGACTTATATAAAGCCGCCAGAACCGAAAATGCTTCTGCTTGGTACATCTTTAGACGCATCACTTTTCCACTGCTGATGCCGACGACGTTATTTGTTTTCGTGAACGCCTTACTGAATGCGTTTAAGTTGATTGACCACCTTTTTATCTTGACCAAAGGCGGCCCAAACAACGCAACCAATTTGTTACTTTATTATATCTACGAAAACTCATTTTCCTTTTTCGATACCGCCTATGCTTCCGCACTTACTGTGGTCTTGCTACTGGTGTTGATCATTATGGCACTCATTCAATTCGGCATTATTGAACGTCGTGTTCACTATTAATTCCCTAACAGTAGAGATCAATCATGAATAAGTTATTCACCGCCTGCTCTTCTAGTGTCGCTTGGGTCTTCGCTCTGCTTTGGGTGTTTCCTTTGCTGTATGCCTTTTGGGCGGCGTTTCACAGCGCAGAATACGCCACCAGCTTCCAGCTTTTTGCGCCATTGGAAATCAACAATTTTATTAAGGCTTGGGATCAAGCGCCTTTCGTTCGGTACATGCTCAATACCTTCGCGATCAGTCTATTGACCCTAGCAGGACAATTAATCGTCTGTACCTTAGCGGCTTATGCGCTCGCGCGTATTGCCTTTCGAGGTCGAGCGTTAATCTTTAGTTTGATCATTATGCAACTGATGGTGACACCGGAAATACTCATTGTAGAGAACTACCAAACACTTGCTCAATTACGCCTTATTGATACCTACTTTGCTGTGGCCATTCCTTATATGGCCAGTGCCTTTGGTATTTTCTTGCTACGCCAGAGCTTTAAAAGCGTACCGATGGATTTGGAAAATGCTGCCAAGCTCGAAGGTTGTAACCTTTTACAAATCATTTGGAAGGTCTATGTGCCACTCGCTAAACCCACCTATGTGGCTTATGCCTTGGTGTCGATCAGTACCCATTGGAATAATTTTCTTTGGCCTCTGGTGGCGACCAATACCGAAAATAGTCGCCCGTTAACCGTAGGCTTGTCTATTTTTGGCGCGCCAGAATCCGGTGTGGACTGGGGCGTCATTTGCGCGGGCACCTTGATCTCTATCGGGCCATTACTGGTGGTATTTATTCTCTTTCAGCGCCAGTTCATCCAATCCTTTATGCATGCAGGAATTAAATAATGCGGATAATCAGTTGGAACATTCAGTCCATCAAGGGTTGCGATGATGTCTATGATAGCGAGCGAATTATTAAAGATATCAAGGCCTTTGGCGAACTTGACGTTATCTGTTTACAAGAAGTGGCTCGCTATATTGAGCCTTATAACAATGACGACCAGAAACAACTATTTGAAGAGGCCTTTGCCGACTACCACAGCGCTTGGGCACCGGGCTTTAGCCGCCCTTTGGATGCTCACAGACAACAAGAATTTGGTAATCTCACCTTGGTAAAACACGGTAAACTGTTGGATCAGCGCAGTCATCAGTTGCCTATGCCTTGTGTGCTACCCGCGATACAAATCCCTAGAACCCTGGTAGAAACCGTGATTCGCTATCATGATTCGAGTATTACTCTGCTTAATACCCATCTTGCCTATCATTCAGCGCTAGAGTCCCAGCAACAGTTAGAGTTTTTAGCCCATTTAAAAACTCAGATTCTGAGCCATGTATCGCCTTTGCAAACATCGAACCCTGCACGGTTCGATCAAGATGCTTACCACAGTGCAGAAAAGGGTCATCATGTACTGCTTTGTGGTGACTTAAATGTTGCGCTTGATAGCCCTTCTTACCAACAACTTACGCAAACGGATGGCTGGCTTGATTGCGCCATGCTTACCGCCAGCAACTCGCGACAACCAACCTGTGGCGTGCATGACCAAGCACTTTGGCCTGAAGGCCCACACACCCGAGATTACTTCCTGTGTGGTTCGAGTTTGCAGAACCTTATCGACACGCTGGAAGTGAACACAGACACCATGGCTTCGGACCACCAGCCCATCTGCCTTACTTTAAAAGACTAATTACTTATGACTATGCCAGAACCATTACCAACCCAGCTTAGCCAAAACATTCGCGTGCTATTTACCGATGTAGACGACACACTGACCTACAACGGCGAGATTCCCTTCGAGACAATACAAGCTATACATCAACTAAGAGCGGCAGGTATTTTAGTGGTACCTGTCACCGGCGCCAGCGCTGGCTGGTGTGATTGCTTATTAAAAACCCTGCCGATCAAATACATTGTCGGTGAGAACGGTGCCTTTTATATGGAACAAGCCGAGGGTGGCCATACTATTACTCACTTTCTAAAAGCGGCTGAACGGGTTGAAAAAGACCTCTCGCAATTGAAGGAGCTTGCTCAACAGCTGAAAACCACCTTTGCAGATATCGGCTTTACGCAAGACCAAAATTTTCGCATTAGCGATGTGGCGCTGGACATCGGTCAGGCTGTCAAAGTCGAGTTCTCAAGAGCAAAACAAGCCACTGAATGGCTGAAATCTCAAGGTGTAAACGCCAAGCTTAGCTCGATTCACATCAACACTTGGATCGGCAATTACAACAAAGCCAGTGGTGCTCTGGCATGGATTGATGCCCAACAAATCCCCTTAGCGCAATGTGCTTTTATCGGTGATTCCACCAATGATGAGGCCATGTTTGAAGCCATGCCGTTATCCGTCGGCGTGGCCAATGTACAAAAATTTTTACCCACCCTGAGCCATAAGCCTAACTACATTACCCAGCAAAATGGCGGGCTAGGTTTTGTCGAACTTGCCAAGGCACTGCTAAATAAAAACTAACAGCAGCCTGCTATCATCACCCCACAGAAAGGTTTGTGGGGTGAATCACAACAGCTGCTTTTTCACTGATAAAATGGTGTTAATAAGGTGATCAGGAAAGTTTTGATCCTTTTTATGGGCCAAGCCCACCACCCGCTTTAACTTCACATCATGAAGTGGGCGTAAGCAAATGTCATCACGACCACGAGAAGAATGCTCAGGGATCAAGGAGATGCCCAAACCTGCAGCAACCAGATCCAGTGCGTATTCCTCAGTTTTCACTTGTGCGCGCACATCGGTGGTTAACTCCTGCTTTTGCATGAGGTAGTTCCAAGACTCCAAGATGTCACAAGAAGTACGAGAGATAAAAGGTTGATTATCAATTTGCTTAATAGACAATGAAGCGAATTCTGCCAAAGAATGTTCAAGAGGCATGGCAATCACATAGTGATCTTCCCATAAAGGATAAAAGACATCTTCCTTGGTGATGTAATGATTGCTAGTGAAGTACAAATCCGCACTCTCGGACTCATCGACTAATGTGAGACTTAATCTTGGTACCTCATCAAGCATGGTTTTAATAGCCTGACTCACCAATGCACCGGAAAGAAAGGGTGTCAAAGATATAGATAAGGTAAGTGGTGCGGGAGACTCAAGAAATAGGCTGCGCATATCACTTAAATCGTTCACCATTTTGCAGGCATAGGGGTACAGCAATTTACCACTGTCTGTTGCAGAAACTCCCTTTGAATGGCGTACAAACAGCTTAACATTTAGGTCTTCTTCTAAATGCGCCACCATAGTAGAAATAGAGGGTTGGGCAATGAAACATCGCTTTGCGGCAGCATTAAAACTACGCTCTTCGTACACGGCAATAAAATAACGTAACGATCGAATATCCATAGCTCATCACACCTTGAATCGAATAGCTCATAATATATCGAACTCAGGCAACAAATAGCTATAGGAAAAACCTTTACCTATAGAAGATAAACAGTATTTTCTATTCGTTAACAGGCTCGATATGGTTAATGAAGTTTAAATTCACCTTCAAATACATACATATCAGAGGTTTCAGATGTCACCAGCTTGCTTAGAGATACTAGGTATAAATGCCCTAAAACAAGGCGATACGTTTTACAGTCTACTAACTGGGAATACCAAAGCATTGGGAGACGGTGCGAGCTTTTCCGTACCAAGCCCGATTGATGCAGAGCAGCTTTCTACGTTCAATAATGCGACACCTAGCCAACTCGACGCAGTCAACCTTGAGCTAGAAGAGGCCTTTAAAGTATTACGCTCCATTCCTGCACCACGTCGTGGTGAACTGGTACGCCGAATAGGTGATGAAGCTCGTAAATATAAGAATGAATTAGCGCAAGTCATCTCTTTAGAAGCAGGTAAAATTGTCCCAGAAGCGTTGGGAGAAGTACAAGAGTGGATTGATGTCTGCGATTTCGCGGTGGGTCAATCACGAATGTTACATGGTTTATCCATTGTCTCTGAACGCCCAGGCCATCGAATGATGGAGCAATGGCAACCACTAGGCCCAGTCGCCGTCATTACCGCCTTTAACTTCCCGATGGCTGTTTGGGCTTGGAACGCTATGCTTGGTCTAGTGTGTGGTAACCCTATTCTGCTAAAACCATCCGAAAAAGCCCCTCTATGTGCCTTAGCCATGTATCAAATCGCACAAAACGTCATTGCAGGCATGGAGGATATTCCTAAAGCGGCCGTGTCTGTGATGATAGGGGGTCGCGACCTTGGTGAAGCGATTGCGGCAAGTGAGACATTCCCTCTTGTATCAGCGACAGGCTCTACCGCAATGGGACGCGCTGTCGCGAAAACAGTAGCTGGTAGATTAGGGCGTTCTTTATTAGAGCTTGGCGGCAATAACGCCATGATAGTGTCAGAGTCAGCCGACCTTGAACTGGCTCTACGTGCCATTGTTTTCTCTGCCGCAGGGACTGCAGGCCAGCGTTGTACGACTTTACGCCGCTTAATTACCCATGAAAGTGTGGTCGATGGCTTGGTGGCGAGTTTAGCCAAATCTTACAGCTCACTTTCTATTGGTAACCCTCTTATCGAAGGTAACCTAGTGGGTCCACTGATTGATGAAACAAGCTTTAATACTATGCAAAATGCATTAAAAGCAGCTCAAGAACAAGGTGGTGAAATCGTTTGTGGTGGTGAGCGTGTCACGGAAAACGTCCCTACCGGTGGGTTTTATGTGAAACCAGCCATTGTTCGCATTGCGCACGATGCACCCATTGTTCATCAAGAAACCTTTGCTCCAATTTTGTATGTTTTGACCTATAGTCATTTTGAGCAAGCTATTGATATTCAAAACGAAGTTCCACAGGGTTTATCATCTGCTGTGTTCACTGAAAGCATGCGTGAAGCCGAAATATTCATGTCACCAGCAGGCTCTGATTGCGGCATTGCCAATGTCAACATTGGTACATCCGGCGCTGAAATCGGTGGAGCATTTGGTGGTGAAAAAGAGACGGGGGGTGGCCGTGAATCTGGCTCCGATGCATGGCGTAATTACATGCGCCGTACCACCAATACCATTAACTATGGCGGTGAACTGCCATTGGCTCAAGGTATTGTCTTCGAATAGCAACTAACCGGTATGGCCAGCAAAAGTTGGCCATTCTTTTGCTTCTATCATCTCATCACGTTTTTAGAAGGTGAGCATTATGTCTAAGCTCTTATGTGATTCTTTATGGAGAGCCAGTGCACCACAAGGCCCAACACTGGCCCCATTACTGGGTGAGGTAGAAGTAGAGGTTGCCATTGTTGGTGGTGGCTTTACCGGACTTTCTGCCGCCTTACATCTCGCCAAGTTAGGCGTTTCTGTCGCGGTCATTGAAGCTCAAGAAATTGGCTTTGGCGGCTCGGGGCGCAACGTTGGTCTCGCCAATGCGGGCTTATGGCTAGAGCCGAATAAATTGGACCAAACCATAGGCGCCACGGCGGGTAAAAAGCTTTATGACACCCTATCTGCAGCACCAGACTATGTTTATCAATTAATCGATCAATACCAGATTCAATGTGAAGCGACCCATGCTGGTACACTCCACGCTGGCGTTGGTAAATTAGGGCTAAAACAATTACAGCGCCGTTATGAACAACTGTCTCGTCGAGGTGCTCCAGTTCAGCTATTAGACAGCGCCGCCGCACAACAACGCATAGGCTCTACCAAATTCAATTCGGCCTTGTTCGACCCAAGAGCAGGCACTATTCAACCGTTAGCCTATGCTCGTGGCCTAGCGCATGCAGCGTTACAAGAAGGTGCGAGATTGTTCGACCACTCTTCCGTCCAGAAAATGGAACCCTCCAGCAAAGGCTGGACGCTTTACAGCGAGCAAGGGCAAGTCCATGCGAACAAAGTGATACTGGCCACCAATGCCTACTGTGAATATGGCGCTAAGCAACAAGAGCAAAAATTTATCCCTATCCATTACTCACAACTTGCCAGTAAGCCTCTTAGCGAAGAGCAGTTAGCGAGCATTTTGCCCAACAAAGAAGGGGTATGGGATACCTGCACCGTCATGAGTTCATTCCGCTTAGATCAACAAGGTCGTTTTATCTTTGGTGGTATGGGTGGCAAAACTGGTGCTCTTGAAAACTGGGCAAGCCAAAGAGTCAGCGATCTCTTCCCCGCACTGAGCAAAGTAGAGTGGGATTATTATTGGACGGGGACTATCGCCTGTAGCGAAGACCACATTCCCCACTGCCAAGAGCTGCAACCAGGCCTTTATAGTGTGGCGGGGTACAGTGGTCGAGGCATTGGACCGGGCACCATGGTGGGGGCAGAACTCGCCCAATGGTTAACCGGAAATATTGAAAGCTTATCCATTCCTACTACTCTCTTAAGGGACGTGCCTTTTCGAGAAGTGAAACGCATGTTTTATGAAATCGGTGCCCATGCCTATCACCTTGGGCAACAGTCACATGCACTGGATTAAGCGAGCTCATTTACTCGAATGACTCTTAAGACTAAAAATAGTCGATAATGGTTTCAGTAAATAAAAGGCTGGCTCCGTTTAATCGATAAAGCATAAAAAGCCCCATATCAGCGTCACTCGCCTTGATATGGGGCTTTCTATTTTTCGCACTTCCTTGATGCCAAAAAGTGTCTTAAGCAAAAGGTATTCCGTATCTAAACCGCACGTTGTACCGCGTTTGACCAAAATCAGCCGCAGCATCACCACTCCGATAACAAAAGTAATGACAGCCTCCTTTATTCATTCATTGTGTGTTTTTTAAAACTCTTTCTTGACGAAAACATTTTCAAAATGTATTTTGTATCCAATATCCTAAAAGACGGTGATTGTTAAAACAATTACAGGTGACCTTCATCATCTAAATACGGATATGGAACGCTCGCTTCATCGCGAATTATGGTCAGTCCCTAGATATCTAGGACAACCACTATTAACAATGATACCAGTCATAACGACCGCTCTTTTATGAGTGAAAAAAGGACAAAATGATGAACAAAGAAATCTTTCACGGCGTAATTCCTGCCTTAATGACACCTTGTAAAGCCGACCGTACACCAGACTACGATGCACTTGTAAGCAAGGGTCAACAAATGATTGAAGCAGGTATGTCTGCTGTCGTTTACTGCGGTTCAATGGGTGACTGGCCATTGTTAACGGATGAAGAACGTATGGAAGGGGTCGAGCGTTTAGTAAAAGCAGGCATTCCTGTCATGGTTGGTACTGGAGCAATTAATACCAAATCAGCCGTTGCGCATGCTGCTCATGCTGAAAAAGTAGGGGCTGCAGGTTTAATGGTTATTCCTCGTGTTCTCTCCCGTGGCTCCGTCATTGCTGCACAAAAAGACCACTTTAAAGCCATTCTTAATGCTGCTCCTTCTATTCCTGCAATCATTTATAACAGTCCTGTCTATGGGTTTGAGACAAGAGCCGATGTATTTTTTGCGCTTCGAGAAGAGCATAAAAACCTAATCGGTTTCAAAGAGTTTGGGACTAAAGAAGCGATGCGATATGCCGCAGAAAACATTACCTCTAAAGAAGAAGAGGTATTGTTGATGGTAGGTGTTGATACTAGGGTTTATCACGGCATTGTAAATTGTGGTGCAACCGGCGCGATCACAGGTATTGGTACAGCATTACCAAAAGAAGTTTTATTGCTGACAAAATTATCGAAAATGGCAGCATCAGGCAATCCAGAAGCACGATTACGAGCACAAGAGTTGGAAGAAGCTATGTCGGTACTTGCAAGCTTTGACGAAGGTCCAGAACTTGTCTTGTTTTTTAAATATTTATTAGTGTTACGAGGTGAAAAAGAATACGCTCTGCACTTTAATGAAACAGATAAATTAAATGAAGAGCAGCGCATCTATTGCGAGAAACAATTTAAGCTTTTTAATACTTGGTTTGCACAATGGGTGCAGCAAGAAGGTGTGATTAGTGAGTGTCTAGCCTAGACCATCAGTAAAAATTATCACTAAAACCTGCCAGCGTGCGTCGTTACCTGTTTTATTAAACGAAACGACAAGCGCTGGCATTTTTGTATGTAAAACCTATCTCAATTTTAAACACTACCCATTGGCCAATAAAAAACCCCAATACAGACAACTCTGAATTGGGGTTGATTGTTTTATTAAAGGTTAAATAAGGTCTTCTGGTAACAAACTTGAAGGGATATCTTGGTAGCATACTGGTCGTAAGAAGCGGCGTATCGACATTGTGCCAACTGAAGTTGCACCAAAGTTTGTCGAGGCGGGATAAGGGCCGCCATGAACCATGCTGTCACATACTTCCACTCCTGTAGGAAACGCATTAGCTAGAATGCGACCGGCTTTGCGTTCCAGAATAGGTAAGAAACTTTTTGCGGCATTGATATCTGTATCATCAATATGAAGCGTACAGGTCAACTGCCCCTCTAAGTGTTTTGCTACGTCCAACATCTCATCCACCGATGAAGCAAACACAACAACACCTAACGGCCCAAACACTTCTTCTGCTAATGTTTCATTTCTTAACCAGTCTTTTGCCGTGGTGGCGTACAGGTAGGGCGTAGCGCCTCTCATTTCACATGAAGTCGAGAGTACCTCACGCACTCCTAATGTCTCTGCAATACGTTTCTGTCCTGCACGATAAGCATCCGCAATTCCCATTGTTAACATGGTTTGGGCTGGCACACTTGCCAAACTCTCACTCGCAACAGATAAAAATTCGTCGCCTGATGAATCCGCCAATAAAACGGCAATGCCTGGATTAGTACAGAATTGCCCCGCCCCCATAGACAATGAAGCTGCCCAACCTTTTGCGAGCGCTTCTCCGCGTTGTGCGACAGCATTAGGAAATAAGAACATAGGATTCACCGACCCTAGCTCACCAAAGAAAGGAATCGGCTCAGGGCGGGCAGCACACAAGTCAAATAAAGCTCGGCCCCCTTGCAATGATCCAGTAAAGCCAACCGCCTTGACCAATGGATGCTGCACCAGCGCAGAGCCCACTGCACGGTTTCCACCTTGTATTAAACTAAACACCCCTGCTGGCATCGCACATTTTTTCACGGCTTGGTTGATTGCATCAGCAACGATTTCAGCTGTACCTGGATGTGCACTGTGCCCTTTTACAATAACCGGACAACCAGCGGCTAGCGCGGCGGCCGTATCTCCACCTGCAGTTGAAAACGCCAGAGGGAAGTTCGAAGCACCAAAAACAGCGACTGGCCCAATAGGTCGCTGTATCAATCTTAGGTCAGATCGTGGCAAAGGTTGACGTTCTGGTAACGCCGCGTCATGCCGTTTATCAAGATACTCACCTTGTAAAAGATGCTCTGCAAATAAGCGTAATTGCCCACATGTACGGCCTCGTTCTCCAATTAACCGTCCCTCAGGTAGCCCTGTTTCTGCACAGCCAACTTTAGTGATGTCCTCGCCTCGAGCCTCTATTTCATCTGCTATCACATTTAAAAAAGCGGCTCGGGTTTCACGGGAGGTATAACCGTATTCTAGAAAAGCATTTTCCGCCGCCTCAACCGCTTGATTGACTTGCTCAACTGTACCTACCGAGAAGTTATAAGCTTCGCCAAAAGCAGGAGAAGAGGCAAAAGTATACTCTGAGGAGATTAATTGCCCGGCGATAGAATGTTTTCCATGCGGTATGAAACTCATATTTGTCTTACTCCATCCATTTTTGATTAAAGGGTGTTTTATGGATATTGTATCCAATATAAGCTTGAGTACAAGCAATAAACTGCCTTCTACACGAAAGGTGGGCGTATTCTAAGGTTAAGGGCAGAGAATCGTTTCGTGGAATTGATGGATAAGCACAGCAGAACAATGAATAAAGTCGCCTTCCTTAGCCACTCTCATTAGTTGAAATAAATTATGATTCACTCATTCGCGTTTGAGCGATCAATTCAAGAATTTGTTGTTGTGTATTGGTTAGATGAGAGCACAGTAAATCTGCCGCGCCTTCTATATCTCGCTGACGAGCAAAGTCCAATAATGCACGATGATCATGCTCTGCACTGCCTGTTTTCTGCAATTGGTCTATGTGCATACCTACATAGCGGTTGGCTTGCATGCTCACACGGTCGAGCAGTTGCATCGTCAGCTTCTGGTTTGACGCTTCATAGAGTGTTTCATGAAATTGTGCGTTTAATGGTCCCCAATCCGCAACACGACCTGCCGCGTAAGATTCTTTCATTTGATCGAGTAACTCTTCGCACTTTTCAAAATGATGTGCTTCCATCTGAGGAATGGATTTTTTTAATAAATCAATTTCTAAAAGTGCTCTAATATCAAAAAACTCAGCAATTTCAGAGAGAGTATGTTTTGTTACTGTCGCTCCTCTATTGTTAATAAAAACAACCAAACCTTCTGAATCAAGGTGCTTCAACGCCTCACGAATAGGCATTCTAGAAACACCATACTCTTCAGCTAAAAGCTCTTGGCGAATAAGATCGCCTTCAGATAAGTCCCCTGACAAGATACGATTTCGTAAATCCGTAGCAATCACTTCAGGCAAACTCTGGCGTTGAACCGCCCTTTTCTTAACCAACTTATCATCCTCTGCAAACATAAATTACGGATAGTCAGAGACTTCCAATAAAACTCAAATGTATACTTTATACAATTAGCGCATAATTATACGCAAATCTAGCAAGACATTAAGAACTATTTATAGCGTGCCTGGCACCTATAAGTTCGCTGAAAAGCAGCCATACCTACCATTTTACTACGATAAAAATAGCCCTCTGATTCTTCCTTTATGCCATTCAAAATTAAAAATAAACATGGGGTTAATTCATCTAAAAACCTTTTTTTAAAAGCGGTTGTATCTAATTTCAAACCTGAAAATACGCCACTTTGATAGATACACTCAGCCACTAATTGTTCAAAAAATCGACGCCTAAGAAAATACCATCGCGGCTAATACCTGCAATTCATTCTGGAATAGTGCAAAAAGAAAGCACTATTCACCTTGATATTGTATATTGGATACAATATATTGTTTTCAGGGTGGTATTCTCGATACATACCGAACTCCCGTGAATGAAACAACAACTATGCTGTTCTATGGAGATAAACATGAAAATATTAAAAACATTGGCTGCTTCGGCCATTCTAGGTAGTGCGCTTCTTTCCCCTTTGGCAAGCGCAGCCGAAATAACATGGAAGGTTCCTTCTTCTGTTCCTGAAGGCTCCTTCTTCTATAACAATTTCCTGAAAAGGTTTGCTGGCCATGTCGGAGACTTAACAGACAGCCAAATCAAAGTTAGACCCTTTGGAGCAGGCGTTATTGTTCCTGCTTTTAAAGTATATGAGTCCGTTCAAGACGGCATAGTAGAAGCAGGTCACTCAACGCCTAGTTATTTGGTCAACCAAGACCCAACAAATGCTATTTTTGCGGGTTTCCCTGGTGGCATGTCTCCTGAAGCGATGATGGCATGGCTATATGAGGACGGCGGGGTTGAACGTATGCAGGACTACCGTAGAGAAAAGATGGGCCTACATAGTTTAATTATCGGCATCGGTACGTCTGAAGTCCTTGCTCATGCCAACAAACCGATCAATAAAATTGAAGACTTCGCTAACTTAAAATACCGTACTTCAGGTGCATGGGCAGGTGTATTGAAAGATCACTTGAACGGTGTTCCTACTGTTGTACCACCAGGGGAAATCTATACGTTGTTACAACGTAAAGGTGTTGATGCTGTCGAATGGGCAACACCTGGCTCTAACTTGTCGGAAGGCTTCCATGAAGTGGCGCCTTACATAATAGTACCCGGAATCCATCAGCCTACTTTTGTTTGGGAAGTGGTTGTTAAAACAGAAACGTGGGACAACTTGTCAAAAGATTTGCAAACCAAAGTAGAGGCTGCTGCTCGTCTCACAACGATGGAAGCCTTTTTACGTTTTGCCAACGCTGATATCAAAGCCATGGATGAATACCGAGACTTTGGTACAGAGATCATCACTTTGGATAAATCAGTTCTTGCCGAGATTCGTGGTTACGGACATCAGTGGATGAAAGCCCGTGCGGATGAACAAGCTGCAAAAGGTGATAACTCAATGAATTCTATTCTTGATGAATACTTTGCTTATCAGAAAGCTTGGAGCCGCAATTCAAGTGTTTTTGTACGTGACGCAGAATAATAAATAGATCCAATCCAAAAGGGGCGCCTCTGGCGCTCCTATAAGGTTACCCACATGTATAATTCTCTGAAATATATTAACTCGATCTCTACATTGCTAGGCAAAGCCGCGATGGTACTTACCTGTCTAATGGTTTGCTCAATGTTGTATGAAGTAGGGGCTCGTTATATCTTCCAAGCTCCGACACTATGGGCTTTTGACATTTCCTATATGTTAAATGGCAGCATTTTTCTTCTCGCTGGCGCCTACTCTCTTAACCATGAAGCCCATGTACGAATAGACTTTCTTTCAAGTAAGCTACCTATTCGCTTTCAACAGAATCTAAACGCGATGGTTTACGCATTCATTGCTGGCCCTGCTTTTGCCGCATTCTCTTGGGTGGCTAGCAAAAAGGCCTATGTCGCATTTATAACAGGAGAGGTTGAAAATGTTAGCCCATGGGCACCACTTGTTTGGCCTTTCTACTCCATTCTTGCGTTAGGTTTAATCGCCTGCACTATTCAACTTTACCTAGAAGCTATTAAGTTTATGCTCGGCTCTAAAATCCCAGGCCATACGACAGAATCAGGAGCACCCCTAAATGACTGAGTTAATTCCTATCTGGATGTTTGTTGCTTTATTTGTATTTGTATTTGCAGGTATTCCAGTCGCTTTATCATTAATCGCAATCGCTACGGGCTTCGGTTTAATAGTGTTTGGAGATAGCTTATTTTTACAGTTGTATGGTTCAATCCTTCATACGGCTTCAAACTTTACACTTTCAGCCATTCCACTTTTTATCCTTATGGGTGCACTTCTTGAACAAACGGGTCTCGCACTGCGTTTATTCAAAGCGTTGCAATTATGGATGGGGAAATTCCCTGGAGGTCTAGCCGTTTCCACCATCACCATGTGTGCTATTTTTGCCGCCGCTTCCGGTGTCGTTGGTGCGGTAGAGATTGTCGTCGGTATGATGGCATTACCTGCTATGGCTAAATATAAATACGATCAAAGCTTAATGGCTGGTACGGTCTGCGCTGGTGGGTCTCTTGGGACTATAATTCCGCCCTCTATTGTTGTCGTGGTGTATTCCTCTATGGCACAACTGTCCATTGGTCAATTATTTGCAGCCAGTTTATTGCCTGGACTCATCATGGTTGTACTCTTCATTTTGTACATTCTGATTACTTGTCGCATTAATAAAAAAATGGGGCCTGCATCAACAGAAGCCGATACCGTTCCATTGTCCGAAAAATTGCAAATCACACTGTCTGCCATCATTCCACCCATGCTCTTGATTACCGCCGTACTAGGGTCTCTATTACTAGGAATTGCTTCACCAACCGAAGCGGCTGCCGTTGGCGCAGCTGGGGCGGCATTACTGTCTCTGGCATTTCGTGAATTAACGTTCACTAAATTCATCAATGCTCTGAAAACCACAATCAAAATCACAGCAATGATCATGCTTATTGTTATGGGTGGCACCATGTTCACAAGTATCTTTGCTGTATCGGGTGGTGGCTGGATGATCACAGAATGGGTAGATGGGTTAAACATGGGGCCTTACGGTCTGATATTTTTACTCATGTCCGTCGTCTTCATTGCAGGGTTTGTACTCGATTGGATTTCTGTTGTTTTGATATTCGTTCCTATATTCACACCATTAGTCAACGCAGCCGGTATTGATCCAATCTGGTTTGCAGTGATGTTCATGGTCGTTATTCAAACGTCTTATCTTACTCCTCCTATGGCACCGTCTATTTTCTATCTAAAATCGATAGCCCCAAAAAGTATGACCTACAGTCATATGTATAAAGGCGTCATGCCATTTGTACTAATCCAACTACTAGTATTAGCAATCGTGGTATTTATACCCGATGTAGCGACCTATTTACCGAGTTTAATCACTTCTCGATAATGCAGTACAAAGCGAAAGACTGACCAAGCAGTCTTTCGCTTTAGCTGCTCCATTCCCACCATACTCTATAAACGACGGACTTTTTCGGGAAATGAAGCGTATGTTTTATGCTTGATCGAGAATATATTGAACCAGTGAGTCCGTGTGACACTGTAAAGAATCAATCAGGGGAATTGAGCAATAGACGTCTTTTAGTAACAAAGGAAACTCGGTACAACCAAGAATAACCGCTTGCGCCCCTCGCTCTTTTAACGACTCAATAATCTTCAAGAACAGGGCTTTTGTTTCGTCATCAAATACCCCCATAGAAAGCTTGTTGTACAGTGCCTCTTGAATTTCACCTTGTTCTGAGGCGGGCGGGACAAGCGTTTTCACCTGATATCGTTCCAGCAATCTACCCTTAATGAAGTCTTCCGCCATGGTAAAACGGGTACCAATCAGGCCAACCGTATCAAAGCCATTGCTTTTAAGATTATCACCAATAGCATCCGCCACATGCAGAACAGGAATCGAGAGCGACGCTTGTAATTGCTCGTACACCTTATGAGGTGTATTGGCACAGAAAGAAATAGCATCAACGCCAATGCTTTGCAGTTTTTGGCCCGCCGTCACCATAATATCACCGATTACATCCCAATCATCAGATCGCTGTAGATCGTGAATTTGCTTCTGATTGAGATTAATCAACACCAATGGAGGGTTCACATTCCCATCGTAATGATCGTTTATCGCTTGGTTGATACCTGCATAATACTCCACCGTCGAATGCCAAGACGTTCCACCAATCATTCCTAATTCTTTCATTTAGCTAACTTCTCCTGAGTACTGAGTCGAATCAAAATCGGAAGCAGCATCTTTATACCATGTCTAAGAGCCTTTCTGAATTTTTGAGTTTCCAAGCTGATTTAAAGGCTCTTTGATTTGTACACAGAGTACTCCATATAGCTTTAAGGCTATCTCATTAAGGCTATCTTTTGAGGTAAAAACGGCATCAACACCGAGGTTTTCTAGGTTGCTTATATCTGATGAAGGAATCACGCCACCTACAAAGATTGAACAAGCCTTTCGCGTTCTCTGAGTTAATTGATTAATAAAAGGGATATGCGCACCGGATAAAATAGATAAGCCAATACCATCATATGGCGACAGCGCATCTTTCTGAATAATGTCGTCAATGCTGGAAAAGACAGGCAGATAGTCAACCTCAACCCCTAACTCTTGCAGCAGGGATACTATCAATTTGGCGCCTCGGTCATGGCCGTCCAGACCGATTTTAGACACTAAAAAGCGAAGTGGCTTACCTAACTTAGCGGTCAGTGATTGATAACGCTTAATAATATCTTCATCAAGACAGCTAGAGAATGGACCTTCTTTTATATATTCTGGTTTTTGATATCGTGGGGCTTCATCTGTTAAGGCTTCAATGCATTCGCCAACTGTCGCTCTAACTCGAATCGCATTGATAGTATAAGGCATTAGGTTCTTTTGACTGCTCGCCGCTGCTCGTAATGCTTGTAACGCCTGTTTAACCGCTCGATCGTCGCGCTTTAATTTCAATATTGAGATTTTTTTCGATTGTTGCCATAAGGTTTTGTCTGAGGAGATGACCCGCTCATTTTGCGGGTTATCATCAGTATTTCGATAACAGTTTTTACCGATGATTTTTTTATTTAAGGACTCTTCATCAATTGCTACTTGCACCGCTTTTTGGTGTATAAAAGCCGTCAATTGACCCGAGGCGACAAGTTCCAAAACGCCACCTTCTGTATCTATATTTGCTTGCATCTTTCGCACATAATCAATCATATTCTGTGTAGCAGTTTCCATCATGTAAGAACCTCCCCAAGGGTCCACTACATCACAGATACCCGTTTCATGCTGCAATATTAGTTGCGTTTCTAACGCTATCTTACTCGCGTGTTCCGAAGGCAACGAAATGGCTTCATCATAAGAGTTGGTATGAAGGGATTGAGTACCGCCAAAAACACCAGCCATCGCCTCAATAGTTGTGCGGACAATATTATTGTAAGGTGAGCTCTCTGTAAGCGAGGCGCCTGATGTTTGACAATGCATTTTGAGTCGTCTGGCACTTTCTGTGCGAATGTCGAACTCTTCCAATAATTCGTTCCATAAAAAGCGTGCCGCTCGTAGCTTTGCAACTTCTTTATAAAAGCTCATACCAAGGCCAAAGAAAAAGCTCAAACGCTTTGCGACAGCTTCTAAATCAATGCCTTGCTGCCGAAAATAAGTTAAATACGCTCTAGCATTGGCCATAGTCAGTGCTAACTCAAGTTCTGGCGACGCTCCAGCTTCTTGAAAGTGGTAGCCTGAAATAGACATGCTGTTAAAATATGGCATTTGTTCAGAGCAATAGGCCACCACATCAGACACGACACGCATGGAAAATTCTGGTGAATGGATATAAGTATTGCGGGCGATATACTCTTTGAGAATATCATTTTGAATGGTACCGCTAAGCATATCGGGCGCTACGCCTTGCTCTTCTGCGGACACAATAAAACAAGCCATGATTGGCAGCACTGAGCCATTCATTGTCATGGATACACTGACTTTATCGAGGTCAATTCCCTGAAAAAGCATATTCATGTCTTCAACGGAATCAATAGCAACTCCGGTGCGGCCAACGTCCGCTGCGGCTATTTTACATTCAGAGTCAAATCCTAAATGCGTAGGCAAATCAAATGCTACAGATAAACCTGTTTGCCCTTGTTGCAAAGAACGTTTAAAAAAAGCATTCGTTTCTAAAGCGCCTTCAAAACCCGCGTATTGTCGAATTGTCCAAGCTTTCTTCTGATACATTCTCTCATAAGGACCTCGGACAAAAGGGGCCTTACCATGGGCATTACGCCAACTATCTAATGATTCAGGAAGCGTCGAATACGCCCCTTTAATTTCTGCAAATAACGGAGTTTTCATAATTCAACTCCCGCTAACACAACCTCTTCATTCTTCTTAAACGAAACAAGTGGATGATCCATATAGCGTTTTTTTGTTATCACATTGGCAATCAGTGCATTATCTGACTGACGATAAAGCCGTCCACAGTGACCCAACAACGACTTCCTGTGATCAGATGGTAAGATTGTATAGAGATGGGCCGCCAAGGCGTCATCTAGGTTTATATTGCCGTAATAGCAAATAGTTCGTTCTACAACTTGCCACAAAACTAAAGGTTTATTTGGAGAAGGTGAGCTTGAAGGATCTGCGTTAAAAGCTTGCAGACCCGCTTGAAAAAAACGTTCTGCGCGATCCATTACTACCTGGAATTGAGCGAAATATAAGAAATCTGCACCATTAAAATCAGCATAAGGGCAAGGTTGATACACAAAAGGGACTTTACTTATAGAGGTAACTTCTGCATTCGGTAAGTTTCGACCTTTTTTATGCTCAGCCATCATTTGGCTCGCAGGCTCGCAAGCAGACCAACCTCCCTTCAACATCTCGTTGCGTGCAACACTCTGATTATTCCCTTCTTCATGTCGGCTAACAAAACTAGACAATAATTCCACCTGAGCAATGACCTGCTTACTAAGGCCCTCTTCTTCAAGACAAAGGTCATGCCTGCTATAGGAACGAGATGGTGAGACACGCTTCAGCTGTGTCGCGATTGATAAACGGCTATTCTCAGTCACCCGATGTAATACGGCGTTACTCACTCTTACCACTAGAAACGCAGCGTACAACTTTCGATTATGCTCATCGACAAAACTTGGCACTGGCAAATTTAAGGATTTAGCCAGTGCCAACCAATGTTGATGACCACATTCTTTAAGTAACCAGTTTTCACTGATGCCTCCCAAAGCTAACTGTGGCATCCCAATTAAATAGTCTTGCTCAACAGAAGTGGCGTCTATTAAGTCTGTTGCCATATCAAGAAACCTCAAACAAAGGTTTGGACAACTCACTCTTATCTCTAGACTTTTCAATAACGTCACTAAGATAATCTGCATCGATTCCTACACCAGAGAACCGTCCCGATCCCCAAGTATGCAGCCAAGGCAGACCAATAAAGTACACCCCTTTTTCATTTGTTACGCCACGATGATGGACGGGGGCACCCATGCCGTTGAAAACGGGTAAATCTAACCAAGAGAAGTCAGGCGTAAAGCCAATACACCAAATAATACTGGTAATTCCAGACGTTGCTAGGTCTAAGTTTTCACGCTCATTTTCCGGTTCCCATACTGGTTTATATGGCGCTTCCATGGGAGCATTAATGCCATTTTTCTCGATGTAAGCATCAATGCGCGCATTGATATTTTTATAGGTATCGTCTGCAGCATTTAAGTTGGAGGCTAAATTTGGTTTAAAAACCAGCTGACCATCTTGATAGTTTTCCATTAAACCAAACAGCTCCATGCCTTCCTGTGCAAACTTACGTAAGTCAATTTCACGGCCACCATCACGCCCCGTAACATAATGATTGGTATTATCACGAACACCCTCTCGCAATGGATGTTCATCCACAGACTTTTGGTAGTAACCCATATCATCCAGCCACTCCACCACATCTTTACCACGGTACAAGCGAGCAACGCGTGGTGCATTACCGGTCGCTAGAAAAACCTTTTTGCCATCAATATGCAGATCCTCTGCTATTTGAGCACCTGATTGACCAGAACCTACCACTAGCACTGCGCCATCTGGCAGTTGCTGAGAGTTTTTATATTGATTAGAGTGTATTTGTAAGACAGTTTCAGGAATACGTTCTGCCATACGCGGAATAATGGGTTTTAAGTACCCCCCAGAGGCAATGACCACTTGGTCACTGGTAAAAGAGCCTTTGGTAGTGTCCACATGAAATTGACCATTATCCATTTTTCTAACTTTCTCAACGCTCACACCTTCTAAAATGGGTGGTTTAACCTTGGCAGCAAAACGATCCAAATAACCAATAATCTCTTCTCGTTTCATAAAGCCTTTTGGATCACCTCCGTCATAAGGGTGATTTGGTAACTCACATTGCCAATTTGGTGTCACTAAAGTGAAAGAATCCCAACGCTGAGTTTTCCAGCTATGCATCATAGTGTTTTTTTCAAAAATCAGATGGTCGATCTTCTTTTCTTGCAAACAAGCACTCATGGATAAACCCGCTTGACCACCGCCAACGATTAGTACGGAATAATGTGTCGGCTGGCTATTTTGTTTTGTAGACATAATGGTTTTCCTCTAATCGATAAATCTTGTGACTTTTACTGATGCGTTTGGTGTTTTTTCATAACTGGAGCAACGTACCTTAATGACGCTGAGTTGATCCATGGCACTAGAGCAAGCAAAGCCGAAACGTTCGAGAACACGATCACTCGCTGAGTTAAGCGCCGTTTCACAGATCGCTAAAAATTCGTTGATTGGATAATCTTTACCTTCACAAAAATGCTCTTTAATGACGCTGGAAGGGGAATAACAGGCTTCGGTTTTACCATCAGGCCAAACCACTTCAAATTGCACTACTGGCATAACATCCTCTCTTCTTTGCTCGAATCTTGCTTGCCTTCTCGAAAACCTAAAAAGGCGGCTTGCTCAAAATCCCAAAATGTGACCTTTTGATCTTCATTCATCACCTCAATAGATGGCCTATCTGTCACATAACCAATCATTGCCGAATGGATTGCTCGACTGCTAAAAAGTGCCACCACGTCATTAACCTTGCTGGCTGGACAAGTCATCACAAAACCAAAACTTGGGAAAGCACAGAGCCAATCAGGCCAACTCACTTGATCAGGTTTCGGAATCTGCTGTAAAAAAACATCCGCACCTTTTCGTGAACAATCCATAAACATAGCTAACGTGCCCAGCAACCCTGCTTGGCTAATGTCCTTACAACCCGTTACCCAGCCTTTTTCAGCCAACATAGGTAATAATTCTAGGTCTTCTCTTAAACGTTCAGCTGGGACGTTCGTTGTGGCATTCCAATTAAGGTAAGGTGCACGGAAAGAGCCTCGTTGATCCATGGCAACCACAATGGCGTCGCCCGTGTTGGCGGCAAAGCTCGTTAGTACTTCATTAGCATGCCCCAAGATCGACACAGCAAGCTGTGTGCTTTGACTGTTATGGCTAGTATGGCCACCAACAACCGGCACACTATACGTCGTAGCGGCAGCTTTCATTCCTGCTAGTATTTGCGCGCTGACGGCATCTTCTGCGCTCCATAATGCATTCACCACCGCTTTGGCTCGTCCACCCATCGCGGCAATATCACTCACGTTCACCATCACGCCACACCACCCTGCAAACCAAGGATCTTGCTTGACAAATTCAGGGAGAAAGCCTTCTATCGCAAACAAGTCGTAGCCATGAGCGCTTTTAAGTACCGCTGTATCATCGCCATTTGAAAAACCCGATTCATTACGCTTTTCAAATGAAGATATAATCGGCGCCAAAGCAACTTTTGAAGCTACTCCCGGATAGTTACGAACGGACTCAATGAGTTGCTGAAGCATTTTCCGCCTCCACAATACTATTAACGTTGGTTGGTTCTGGTCCTATCAGATACGGGCTAATTGCGATATTTTTAACTGGGCGACCGGAAACCCAAAAGCCTAGAGATGGTTCAACTAAAGGCGGGTAATATTCGAGTTCTGCCTGCATTTTGACGTGCTTCATTCCATGAATATCTTGATATCCAGTTGTCGACCAATGCAGCCTTTTGAACAGAACTTCATTCTGCTCTTGCACCGTTGCTAAAAAGGTATGACAGCCTAAAGTGTTGGCACTGGACACCGCTAGGCGAATCAAACTAGCGCCCAATACACCTTGACGACGAAAGGCTTTTTTTACGGCTAAGCGCGACCCCCACCACAAACCCGGCTCCGATTGATGTATCCGTACGGTACCGACGACTTCTTCAGGCATTCCTAAAATTGACGTGGTAACAATTAACGGCTGTGCAATCAGGTCAATTTCATCCCTATCATGATCTTCAAAAAGCTGTTGTTCTTCACAGAATACTTCTCGTCGAATACGGCTAGCCTGCTCAATCTCCCAAGCATTCGTCGCCCATTTCACTTGAAACACTCGACCTTGATTAGACTGTTTCATAGGTAGCCTCCTTTTCAAATCGAGAAAGAGAAGAGCAAGCACCACAGCGAACACAGCCCGCCTTGACCTTATCGGAAGTCATTTTGAGGTTAACTAAGTCTTGCGCTAAAGGGCGTAACACAGCTTCCATAAATGAAGCCAGTGGTGCTGGTCGATCTTCTAACGGCGTACCTGATATCGGCACAAAAGGCACGACAAATGGATAAACGCCTATGGCAACCAACTTACGACAGGTATCAATAATGGTTTCTTCTGTGTCGCCAAGACCAGCCAAAATATAAGTACTAACTTGACCTCGACCAAATACAGCCACAGCGTCTTCAAAGGCCTGAAAATACTCCTCCAAAGATACTTCTGATTTACCAGGTGTTATGGTTTTGCGTAATTCGGGAGTTATTACCTCTAGATGCATACCTAACGAATCAATGCCCGCATCTTTCATACGCTGGTACCAAACAGGGTCTTTTGGTGGTTCACATTGACCTTGTATAGGCACATCAACAACAGCCTTGATTCCCTTAGCACTTTCACACATAACCTTGGCGCCACGATCTTCACCGGCTGGTGTACCCGTGGTCATAACAATATGCTTAATGCCATCTAACGCCACGGCAGCTTTCGCTACTTCAGCCAATTGCTCTGGAGTTTTATGAGCGATGGTTCGCCCCGCACGAAGGGACTGACCAATGGAACAAAATTGACATGCTTTACGTCGGCTTTCATAACGAATACATGTTTGCAAGACCGTGGTAGCTAGGACATCAGTACTGTGCAACGTGGCGATATGTGAATAAGGAATCCCATCTTTGGTCGATAAATTGTAAAACTCTGGATCTTTGGCAAAAGTCACGTCGGCTAGAGGAATACTGTTCGATAAAAGCTGAGTAGCGGGAGTATCTTGTGTGGCATCAATTTCTTCACCAATATGTCCATTAGTCACCTCGTCATCCGACAAGGTAAAAGGTGATGCCCACGCTGTTTGAGTATATATAGGCACCATTAATGTCGTTCCATCGACGGTAATGGCTTGATGGTCTGAAGGGCCCGCTCCGCCACGGCGACTAACGTGCTCTTGATCCAATGAGGTCAGGCGCAAGCCTTTGGTTTGTAGCTCAGTTAGAAATTGAGATGCTTTCATCTTGAGTTGTGTCGTCATGGGACTCTCCTCTATTAAATGATTCTGGTAACACTGAGGTACGAACAGTTTCTGGCGCAGACTCTGGGAGGCCTGTGACATATTGAGATGTTTGAGAATTCACTTGCAGACTCAAAAGTTCAGGGCGTGCGTAGTGACCAACAGAGTCCATCATGCGTTTACGCTTATCGATTAACCGGAAGTCTAAATCTGCATAAATGAAGCCTTCACCTTCTGTCAGAGGGGGGGCTAGATGTTTCCCCTCAGGAGAAATAATCGCTGTATTACAGCCATCTCTTAGTGCTTTTTGCATGGTCGGATCTGCAGTAATACTTTGAATTTGCTCTTCTGTGAGCCAGCCGGTTGAATTAATTACAAAACAGCCAGACTCTAATGCGTGATGACGGATAGTGACATCCATTTGCTCGCCAAAAATACGACCGACTAGTGACCCTGGAAACTGCGCACAGTGAATTTGCTCATGTTGCGCCATTAATGAGTACCGAGCCAATGGGTTGTAATGCTCCCAACAGGCTAAAGCACCAATTCGGCCGACGGCAGAGTCAACTACCTTTAAACCTGATGCATCTCCCTGCCCCCAAATCATTCGCTCATGATAGGTAGGTGTAATTTTGCGGCGTTTCAAAATTAACTCGCCTGTTTTATCAAACACCAGTTGAGTGTTATACAAGCTGCCGTTATCACGCTCATTAACACCTATCACAACAACCATTTGGTTCTCTTTCGCTTTTTGACCAATAGCTTCCGTTGTTGAACTTGGTACCACTACCGCCTCTTGGTACAAACGAAGATGTTCAGGGCCTTGACTCACAGGAGGCAGAACAAAGGAAAAATAAGGATAGTAAGGCATGAAAGTTTCAGGAAACACTATGATTTGAACACCGCTTTTAGATGCCTCATCTATCATATCTAGTACTTTACGCAGCGTACCGGCCAAACTCTCTAAGTCAGGAGATATCTGGACGGCCGCGGCGCGAACGATTGGGTAATCACTCATCACCGCGGCTCCTTTTACATTGTCCAAGTATCAACAATCAACGCATTGTCGCGACTGTGAAGAAGCTTAATATCCAACACATCTAATGGATTAATCGGTCGAATCCCTTCAATTAATGATCGTTCACCATGGCCGTACAGTGCTTGCAAAGCAAATCGGCAAGCGTAGACCTTACCGCCTTCTGCCATAAACTTTTTAAGCTGATTGTTAAAGTTCATATGACCAGGAAACGCTTCATCGCCCAAAGTAGGGAAACCACGTTGCACACCCAAATTCACCCCTGGACCGTAAAGTAAAATACTGGTTTCATAGCCTTTACGAAGTAGGCGAGTCGCTTGCAGCATGTTTACAAAACCAATTGAACCTTCAAATGCAACGGTGTGGAAAGTCACTAAGGCTTTCTCACCAGGTTCAGCTTTCACGTCTTCAAAGACCTTTTCTTCGTAATCCACTAAGAAATCACCGTCTTTATTTAATGCATGTGTCACTTCTGGCATGTTATCTCTCCGATCAAGTTATTGTTTAAGAAACCGATGTGTCTACTTTCAACTTGATCATTGCAACCCGAGTGCCAATGATCGCAAACAAAAAAGCAATCAATGTGCGATAAAGCAAAACATAATTGAAACATCCACGATAATATTTTTTAAAAAACGGCTTGATTAGACTTAAAAAATCATTAAATTCCAGGAAAAACCTTGCACCATAAAAAAACATTATGTGAGAACCTTCACCAATTGAGTGCAAAAAATCCTTCGTTTGAATGGTAATAACGAGTAAGAACTGACCAATGAAATGCTATATAGCCTCATTAATAACAAATGAAAAATAGCGGGCACTCTGTGGCGAAATGAGTTGATACATCCATGAAAAATAGCCCTACATGCCTTGTATAGACTAGTTCAAAGCCCAAAGACTCAAAATTTAAAAACTGAGCATTAATGTATAATCCTCCCGGCCATCACGAAATTTTTTCCAATAACGTTGTCTTTGTATATAACAGTCAGGAGTAATTATTTAAAAATTTGGCAAATTGATTGCATATAAAAGCAATCAATAAATATATAATTAATTAAGAGATTAGAATGCCGACATCGCTATTATTTACTTGGAAAAAAGAACTAGATAACAAAGGAAAATACCCAGCCTATAAGCGGATTGCCGAGCTGATTGACGAAAACATCGAATCGGGAAAACTTCAGCCACAAGACAAACTCCCACCTATGCGAGATCTAGCTGAAGCACTAAGTATTAATTATTCAACGGCTTCAAGAGCCTATGCCGAAGCAAAAAGGCGAGGTCTAATTGATACCATCACAGGTGCAGGTAGCTTCATTAAAGGCAAAGTTCCTGCTGTAAAACCTAGCCTTGCTCCCTATGAAATGACGATGAACCTAGTAATCGAACCTTCTATACCAACCTTGCTGGAAGAGCTAAAAGACGGAGCTTTAAGTAGCATCGCTTCAGCAGACTTACTCAGTTGTATCCGTTATCAAGACTTTGGAGGGAACTCAGAAACTAAACAGTGCTTTCTAGAGTTAATAGTAAGACGTGTGAAAAGTGCTAACTTAGATCGGGTAGTTTCTTGTCCCGGCATCCATGGTGGATTAGTCGCTTTGATTACTCAGTTATGCAGTAATCAGCAGATTATCTGTGTCGACAGTCTTACATATCCGGGCATTAAAACTATCGCGGCGCAACTTGGTAAAACCTTATTTTCTTTAGAAAGAGACAGTGATGGGCCACTAGTAAACGCCTTCGAAGATGCCTGTAAAACACATGATGTAGCCGCTTTATACATCAATCCAACAATGCAAAACCCGACTTCTGCGAGTGTTTCAAAAAGTCGTAGAGAAGCGCTTGTTGACGTTGCTCTACGCTTTAGTATTCCAATTATTGAAGACGATGCATATGGCTTAATCAGCAACGATACAGCACCAACTTTTGCCACTCTAGCGCCAGAGTTAACTTATTATATTGGTGGTTTATCTAAATGTTTTGGCCCTGGAATGCGGACAGGATTTATTTTATGCCCTACTCATCGCCAAGCTGAATATACGGCAGGGGCATTACGCTCATTAAATGTAATGGAAAATCCTATTATGCATGACATCGTCTGTCGCTGGGTCAAAGATGGGACGCTAGACCACATGATCCAAGCCATAAAAAGAGAAGCCAATGCACGGCAGCTAATGATCAGAGAGTCATTAAAAGCACATAGCTTATCAATGGAAGAAAATGCTTTTCACTTCTGGATAAAGCTACCGAAGCACTTGGGTTGGAATCCATCAGATTTGGCAACCAAGCTTCGTTCGCAAGGCGTCAATGCAGTGGCTAGTGCAGCATTTGCAACAGATAACAATCCACCGCAGGCATTAAGGATCTGCTTTGGAGGCCCATCCTCAAGACAACAGTGCCAAGAGCAAATGACCATTTTGTCCGAACTGCTGAATCAACCGGCACATTTAGCCAAAGTCATGTATTGAGCAATTGTGAGAATGGCACGCCCGAGAGGATTCGAACCCTTTTATTAGTACTGACAATGAGTACTAATGAGCTGCAATGAACGTAATCAAAAGGCTGTAGCCACCCCAGTGATTCATTACTGCTCATTACGACTCTATTTTGTAGTCATGATATGGACATTAGCTAAGATAAGATATGAACTTCCCAGAGTTTGCTAGACAGTAGGAACTTCTAAAAAATACTTTTCTTCGAATTTAGCAGGTGACACACCGCCTGTATGCGAATGTCGTTTTATCGGATTGTAGAACATCTCAATAAAATTAAATATCTCACCTTTCGCTTCCTCTCGTGTCGAGTAGATCTTCCGTTTTGTCACCCTCTTCTTGAAAGTCGCAAAAAAGCTTTCTGTCACCGCATTATCATGACAATTTCCTCGACGACTCATTGATGGTGCTAAATTATGAGCCTTCATAAAAGCGAGATAGTCAGAGCTCGCATATTGGCTCCTCTGATCGCTGTGTACCAGAACTTCACCTTTAGGTTTACGCTGCCAGATGGCCATTAGTAAAGCATTAATGACCAGATGACGATCCATCATTTTATCCATTGACCATCCAACAACACGTCGGGAAAATAAGTCGATAACAGTCGCGACGTACAAAAAACCTTCATGGGTCCTAACGTAGGTGATATCACTTACCCACGCTTTATTAGGGGCATCAGGATTAAACTGACGCTTCAATATGTTGTCAGCAATCTTGCCTACTTTACCGCCTTGGATATGGCGACGTTTATAGCCAATCTGGGCCTTAATCTTGTTATTACGCATGATCTTGGCAACACGATGTACGCTACAAGATTCTCCCTCATCCCGAAGGTCACGATGTATCCATGGGCTTCCATAGGTCCCACCGCTAGCGATGTGGCATTCACGTATTCGTTCTAACAGTCGCAGATCTTCAATAGTCCGATCAGACAGTGGCTTTTTCAACCAAGCATAATAACCGCTTCGATGAATTTTAAAGACGTGACACATCAATTGAACAGAGTGTTCTTTTTGGTGATCTCGAACAAAGGCGTACTTTACTCTGGGTTGTTGGCAAAGTACCTTGCGGCCTTTTTTAGAATGTCACGCTCCTCCGTGATCCGTCTCAGTTCAGACTTGAGTCGAGCGTTCTCAGAGGCTAAATCAATGTCTTTGGATGGTTGAGGCTGTGGCTCTCCATACTTTTTGATCCAAGCGTATAAACTATGGGTGGTTGTATCGAGCCGTTGAGCCACTTCAGCAACAGAATAACCACGCTCTGTCACTTGTTTAACCGCTTCTCTTTTAAATTCTTCAGGGTAACGTTTGGACTTCATAATACACCTCTTATTTAACTAGATTTTAACGTTAATAGGTGTCTAGTAAAGTCTGGGAAGTCCATACCTCAATGCCGTTTTTAATGAACTGGAACGCACCCAAACAATTGGCTACAGCAACCCTTTAAAGGGTGTGCGCCCTATCAAAATCAGTGAAAAAGAATTGAGCTGGTTAACTTCAGAACAAATCGAAGAGCTGTTATCTACTCTAGATGAGATTGGTAATGAGCACGTTTCCCTTATAACAAGAGTTTGTCTATCTACTGGGGCAAGGTGGGGAGAAGCGGAAGGACTAACAGCGAAAAATATTAGGAATGGTCAGGTAGATTTTACAGATACAAAAAGTGGTAAAAATCGCTCGATTCCAATTAATGACTCTCTATTCAAGCAACTTGAAGATCACATGAAAACTCATGGTCGATTCTTCGATTGCATAAAGTCTTTCAGAAAATATCTGAAAACTACGAGTATAAAACTACCTCAAGGGCAATCATCACATGTATTGAGACATAGTTTCGCAAGCCATTTCATGATGAACGGTGGAAACATACTGACATTACAAAAAATTCTTGGACACTCAACGATTATAATGACAATGAGATATGCTCATTTAGCACCAGAGCATTTGAAAGATGCAGAGAGACTTAACCCTCTTAATCAGAAGTGAGATGATTTAAACCTAACTCTTCATGATAATTAATCAATGTTGTGAACTTATATGCATTAGAGTTCAAAGTATTATCTTTGCCAAATTCAACTGCATTAACATAGTTTTTTACATAACGTTCAAACTGATTTTTAATCATTTTTTTACTAGATATTAATTTTTCTTTTTGCGTATCAGGAATAAAAAACGGATCTCCGATTTCTTTTTCCTGATCTTTTATCAAAAGAGCTTTAGTAAAATCCAACCCCCGTTTTAATCGTTTTCCATCACGAACAACAGTATCCAACACTACACTAGAGCTGTGCCTCAAATTACTACGTAATGGAATGGCAAATGTGAGATCTTTATACTGAATAGTAATTATGCCATGTGGTCGACTCTTATCATGAATGATCTCTCGTAATGTAGAGTTCTGATTTACAGCAAATTCTGTAAGAGTCGACACTTTTAACATTTAGGAAATCTTCCATGTAAAATCAAAAAAGCCTCCATTTAGGAGGCTAATCTGAGTGAATAATCTTTAAGTCTGGACATTTCATTGTTAATGCTGGCTCTCCAGTGGCGCAGCTTCTTTACATGTGGACATTTCATTGTTGATGCGGGGACTCCACTGCCGCCGCTTCATTCACATCAATATACTAGCAACATACATAAGGAATGTAAACTTGATTTATCATTTTTTCTATATTTATAGATATCAACACTATAGTCAAATTGTAGTCATCTCTTTCGATAGGAGACAATATTAAAAATAAAATCCTTATATATCATGGTTTTAAAAAAAATAAATGGCACGCCCGAGAGGATTCGAACCTCCGGCCTTCGCCTCCGGAGGGCGACGCTCTATCCAGCTGAGCTACGGGCGCATGACTGTGGCTAAGATGTAAAAAAGCCAAGCAAGAAATGAAGTGCGTATTCTAAAGGAAATTCGTCAGGATTCCAGTGCTTAATGGCGCTTTCGCTTTAATAGGCTGAACTTTCTAAGTTTTGATTTGTCTTTTAAGCTAAGCATTTAGCTTAACGAGGCAGAGCTTATCAAGGTAACATTTTTTGCTCACTGCACCACTCTGTTATGCTAAGCCAATTCTTACCTTTAGGTGACCTTACAATGATGCGCACTCGTTTTCTTTTACGTCTTTCATGGCCGCTTTTGGCTATGAGTTTTGTCTTCGCAAATGACGCCCTAGCAGAGCGTAGTGGTGAGCAGGTGGTGAATACCTTTTGTGTCGCTTGTCATATCAGCGGTGTGGCGGGGGCGCCTCGTATTGGTAATAAAGCCGATTGGCAGCCAAGAGAAGATAAAGACATAACGGAACTGTTAGCCAGTGTAACCAACGGCTTGAATGCTATGCCCGCCAAAGGTTTATGTGCCAACTGTACCGAGCAAGAATTAGAAAATGCGGTGCGTTACATGCAGGAAAAAGCGTCTCAGTAATAAAGCCTAATTGAAGAGAAAACCCATGATTCTCTATTCAGATCATCATGGGTTCTAGAAGTCAGCCTTAAATTGAAAAGGCAAAGATCAAGGCTAAGCCAAGCATCAAATACACCACTCGCTTTATCTTGCCTAACGGTGCAATCAGCGCCATCGAGATGAAGTAAAGTGCAAGCGCTATCTTCAATGCGGCCAGAATCGCGAGTAAAGGGTTCTCTGCCAAGCCCAATAGGGATGGGTTACTGACCATAGCCAACGGAATAAGATACAAGCCCACGCCTAGCATCATGGCGACACCTGCCACTTTCAGCCAGTTTTCCTTCACCATACCTGCGGCAATAAATACGCTGCCACAAACAGGCGGGGTAATGGTGGACAACAAAGCAAACCAGAATACAAACAAGTGCGCTTGTAATGGTGAAAGGCCAAGTTGTGACAGAGCAGGCCCAGCAACGGATATACAAATCACATACGCCGCCGTCGTCGGTACTTCCATTCCCAGTATAAGGCATGCTACCGCCGTTAATAAGATGGCTAACCAAAGCATTCCGGAAGAGCCTGCAATGATCAGAGAGGTAATTTTCACCCCTAAGCCAGTAATGGATAGCACACCCACAACGATCGAAGCACAAAGGATAATAGAGGCGATCATGGCAATTTGCTTGCCTGCGTTGGTGCCTACATCTTCAATGCGACTGAGTATCTGCGCTTTTCCTGACAAGCCTTTAGGATTAAACAAGAGCAAAATCGCCGCACCAAAAATAGCAATACTGGCCGCAAACTGGGGTGTATAAGCAGGTCCAAACATTCCCCATAATAAGAGTGCGAAGGGCACCATGAAGAAGCTACAAGTAATCAACAACTGTCGGCCGCTAGGTCGTTGATCCTTACTTACAGCTTTTAGATCGTAACGTAGTGCAAAAGCGTCTATTCCAACCCAAACTGCCCAGAAGTACAAAATTGCCGGTAAAATCGCGGCAAACATAATACTTTGATAAGGAATACCCGTCAGCTCTACCATCACAAACGCGCCCGCGCCCATTAACGGGGGCATGATTTGCCCGCCTGAAGAAGCAACGGCTTCGGTGGCGCCAGCTAGAGATCTGGGATACCCCAATTTAGTCATGGCTGGTAAGGTAATGGCGCCGGTGGAAGCCACGTTAGCCGAAGCTGACCCAGAAATAGAGCCAAACAGAGCGGAGGAGATCACTGAAACTTTCGCCGCGCCGCCTTTTAAACGCCCAGCAGCGGTGACCGCAAGGTTCATAAAGCCTTGGCCTGCTTCACCGGCATTTAGCATGGCGCCGAATATCACGAAGATGGCGACAATGCTAACGGACACGCCGGTTAATTTCCCCCAAATACCGCCTTCGGCAATAGTTAAGGTGCCTAAGAAGCTACCAATAGGTAAGGATGGGTGACCAAACTCACCCGGTATATGCTGCCCAAACAACCCGTAGGCCAGTGCTAGCGCGGCGACCATAGGCAAAGGCCAGCCAATACAACGTCTCGCCATTTCTAACACACACAAAAGTAAGATAGCTGCTATCCACAGCTGATACTCTTGGCTGATATAACCATATTGATCCCCGAGCACATCAGCATTGTATGCCACCCAAAACGTCGCGAGTAAACCTAACAGGGTAAACACATAGCCGGTATAACGCTGCCATGGGGTATTGCTCAAAAAGATGAAGGCCCAAGGCAAAGCTAACGCCATATGTAAAGGCCGGCTAACAAGGTTGGGGACCAAGCCAGAAAAAATTAACGTTAGATGGAAAATAATGCTTACAAAGCCAAAAGCGGCCCAAAAGTACTTACTAGGCATGGAAAATCGCCTGTTAAAAAAGAGTGAGAAGGAAAATGAAACTATCGAAATACCATCTGAATAGAGTCTGACGTTATCTCGTCAGACTCTATTCCATAACACTTACTGGCAATAAAATTATTGCTGTGCAGCGCTCAATGTCACACCCATTTCACGATAATATTTCGCAGCACCTGGGTGAATCTTGCCATTTATATTGCTCAACATGTCGGTAGAAACGCCTTTCCACCAAGGGGAAGTATCGGACATGGTCTGCTTTTGCCCCCAAAAGGCTTTGGTAAGTGCATAAGCCGTCGCCTCGTCCATGGTACTACTTGTGTAGGCGACAACAGGTAAAGAAGTGGTCGTAATGTCTTGTTGCTGGCCTGTGTAAGTACCGGCTGGAATGACTAACTTAGTACGTTTAGTTTGAGCGACTTGCTCATCCGACAAAGACAAGACTTTCACCCCTGTTCCAGCGGCTGCTTCAATCACGTTGGGCGCAGGGAAGGAGCCTGCCGTCACAAACCCATCAATTTGGCCGTTTTTCAACGCCGATACGGCATTAGAAAGCTCAACTTTAGATAGATTGATCTTACCCTCTAAACCAAACATTTTAATGTATTTCGCGCCTTCATTGGCACCAAACGAGCCTTTACCCAGTAGAATGTCTTTACCTTCCATTTGAGCAAAGCTCTCAATACCACTTTTATCGGATACAACAAAATGCATGGTTAACGATGGAATAGGGAAAAGCGCACGAATTTCGTCGAACTTAGGGTTATTACGGCCTTTAAACATTGCCTTACCACTTTGGGCTAGTCCAACTAAGGCTGGCGGAGTGGTAAACACATAATTCGCCCCACGAAAAGCCGATTCCATAACGTTTTGTACAGAGCCTTGGCTTTCTTCTACGGTAAGAATCAGTTCACTGTTGGTGTCTTTTTTAACAGCTTGGGCAATCTCAACCGCCATCTGATAATAAGATGAGCTGGTCTTAGCAGATTTATAAGTGATTTGTGTTTGTGCAAAGCCTAGCTGAGAGACAGACAAACCCATTGCGGCACTGAATAATACTTTAGATAGTTTCATTGGGGCGATTCTCTGGTGGTTTATTATTGTTTCCTCAGCAAATTTTACCAAGATCTGAAGAGTAATGTACATTTTTGTAACACAAACAATAAGATTTGCCCCGCTTCTTCTCAACTAATCATTCAGCATGGCTTTCAAGGCAGATAACGAGGCTTTACCACGCTCTTTTTTAACGCTTTCGGTTTCATCGCCACGACCTTCCCAAACCAAATCTTCTTCCGGTAGCTCGTCTAGAAAACGGCTCGGTAGGCAGTCGATTTCTTCACCGTACTGGCGGCGTTTAGCGGCAAGGGTAATGCAAAGGGTACGTTTTGCACGGGTAATGCCCACATAGGCGAGGCGTCGTTCTTCTTCGATGTCGTCGTTTTCGATGCTGTTACGGTGAGGTAGCAGCTCTTCTTCACAGCCGATCAAAAATACGTGGGGATACTCCAGCCCTTTCGAGGCATGAAGTGTCAGTAGCTGAACTTTGTCTTCATCTTCCTCTTCTTCTTGTCGCTCCAGCATGTCGATCAATAACAACTTGCTGATGGCTTGGTCGAGACCTGCGGTTTCATCTTCTTCCCAGGCGGATTCCATCATGCGTTGGATAGATTCCAGTAGGAATCGTACGTTTTCAATGCGTCGTTCGGCCGCTTTAGCCGAGGCGGTTTGCTCCTGAATCCAACCGTAATAATCCATATCGTGGATCATTTGTTCGATCACCGGCACAGGGGAAGCGCCTTCTAAACGCTGGCGCAGGTTAGACATCCAGCGTTCAAAGTCTTGTAGGCTTTTTAGCGAGCGGCCAGAAACCGTTTCTTCAAGCTCTTTGTAGCCTGCTGCTTCAAATAAGCTTACGCCACGCTCGGTCGCAAGGTTACCCACTTTTTCTAACGTGGCTGGACCAATTTCACGGCGGGGCAAATTGACGACACGTAAGAAGGCGTTATCGTCTGCTGGGTTCACTAGCAATCGCAGATAGCCCATCAGATCTTTGATCTCAGCCCGTGAGAAAAAAGAGGTGCCGCCATTCATTTTGTAAGGAATACGATAGGCCTGCAGTTTAATTTCGAGCAAACGCGCCTGATGATTACCTCGATACAAGATAGCAAAGTCACGGTAAGGAATATCATGGCGCAGATGACGGGATTGAATTTCCGCCGCCACCCGTTCCGATTCGGCATCTTCATTACGAGTCACCATGACACGAATCGGATCACCGACACCTAGATCACTCCATAGGGCCTTGTCATAAACGTGCGGGTTATTGGCAATCAGGGTGTTGGCAGCTTTTAGTATGGTTTTTGTGGAGCGGTAGTTTTGCTCCAGTTTGACCATTTTTAGATTCGGGTAATCGGTCGACAGGCGCTCAAGATTTTCTGGGCGCGCGCCACGCCAAGCGTAGATGGATTGGTCATCGTCTCCTACTAAAGTAAAGCAGCGTCGAAAGCCCGCTAACAAACGGATCAACTCGTATTGGCTGGCGTTGGTATCCTGACACTCATCCACCAGCAAGTAACGCACGCGATTTTGCCAACGATCTCGAAGCGCTTCATCGGCCATTAATAGACTTACTGGCAAGAGGATTAAGTCATCAAAATCCACTGCATTATAGGCACGTAAATAACGCTGGTACTGGCTATACACCTGAGCGGCCAACAGGAACTCTTCCGTATCGGCATTCACCATGGCTTCGTTCGGCGTGGTTAAATCGTTCTTCCAATTGGAAATAGTGTTCTGACAGAAGTTCGCCGCATCGACTTGTTCATTAAATTCTTTGTCTAATATCTCTTTCACCAAGGCGAGAGAGTCTTGCGAATCAAATAGGGTAAAGCCCTCTTTCAGTCCTGCTCGATGATATTCCTTGCGCAAAATGCGTAAACCCAAGTTATGAAAGGTCGAAATACTCAAGCCACGACTTTCCGATTTCGACAACATGCCTACTACCCGTTCTTTCATTTCGCGAGCAGCTTTGTTGGTAAAGGTTACGGCAATGATGCTATTGGCCTTAAAGCCACAGGTTTGAATCAGATAGGCGATTTTCGTGGTAATTACACTGGTTTTACCTGAGCCTGCCCCGGCCAACACCAACAAAGGGCCATCAATTTGCTTGACGGCATCCAGCTGGCGGTCGTTAAGACTCTTGAGGCGATGAGTGATGGATAATAGCGGCTCAGACATAAATAACTCGAATCAAAAAGAAGGTAATAATTAGACGACAAGTGTACCCGAGATACCCAAGGCCCGCACAATTTCCCGATCAAAAGCACAAAAAAAAGAGCAATGCTGAGTTCTGCATTGCTCTTCCTAACGACTACACAAGTTTTCTAAACACCTATCTACTTTAGCGCAGATAAGCTTTATTGATTACTCTGTGTCGCTGTCTTTTGCTGCAAGGGGTTTACGGCTCCAGTAACTGGCCAATAACGAACCAGAAATGTTGTGCCACACACTAAAGATACTGCCTGGTAGTGCGGCCATTGGGGTAAAGAACTTAATCGCTAGGGCGGCGGCCAAACCTGAGTTTTGCAGACCCACTTCAAAAGCAATAGTTCGGCATACGCGCGCATCAAAACCAAGCAAGTAAGTAACCCAGTAGCCAAGTAGTAAACCAATCGCATTATGTATAACGACGGCAGCCACAACGATCAAGCCAACCTCAACGAGCTTAGAGGAGCTCAACGCCACCACGATTGCAATAATCAAGACAATGGCGAACATTGAAACGTACGGTAGCACAGGCTCAGCCTTACGAATCACATTACCAAAGAAGGTGTTAATCAACACACCAGCCGCAACAGGCAATAAGACAATTTTAAATAAACTTATCAGCATAGAAGCCACTGGCACATCAACACTCTGACCAATCATCAAAGACACAAGGAAAGGGGTAAGTACCACACCCAACAAGGTTGAAATTGCCGTCATGGAAATAGACAAGGCGGTATCGCCTTTCGCCAAATAACACATAACATTTGAAGATGTACCACCCGCTACACTACCGACAAGTAGCATACCGACGGTTAGTTCCGTGTTAAAACCAAAGCTTAACGCCACGGCAAACGCAGCAATCGGCATCACCATGAATTGCAGTAAAACCCCAACCACAACCGCTTTACGGTTATGCAAAACTTTCTTGAAATCTTTTGGACTCAAGGTCAGCCCCATCGCCAACATAATGATGGTTAGCAGGGGAACAATATAGGATTTTAGCCCTACGAATAAATCAGGCTGAAAAAATGCTGCAACAGAAAGTAATAACGCCCATAAAGGGAATAGCTGAATAACCATAAATTAACACTCCAAAAATGCGCTTGTTGTGTTTCATATTGTCACAACGAGCAAGCGCGAAATAATTCATTATTATTAATTCCCAAGGGCCATACATAGCACCAACGAAAAGTAAAAATCTGCTAAAAGAAGATCACTTTAAAAATGGGGTGTGAATTGTAACGAAATGTTAATTACTTAAATAGCCTAATCCGTGAATTACTGATGGGCTAATTCCACGCAAGGCCGTTAAGGAAGGGATAACGCTGCAGAGTGTTACCGGTTAAAAAGACAGAAATACCGCGACACCATATTCATCAGAAGTATTGGCCGGCTCATACCAACCACCGCGACTATTATAGGTGATTTGGGATTTTTCAATGTTCCAGTGACGATAAAAAGGATTCACAATGATCGCCCCGCCTTGAGGAGAAAGAGCTTTTTCAAACTCAAGTGAAAAACGATAACCGTGACCATAATTCTGCTCTAACTGCACATCACTATAACCCGGGATAGTGCTTAAGTAAGAGGTATTCTTACCATAAAAAAAGTTATCGTACTCCGCACGACCACTTACATTCCAATCACTACTGCTTAGACGATTTTTAAGTTCAATACCGATTGGCGCATAGTAATAAAGTTGCTCTCTTTCATAGCCATGATGCCCCGTGGAAGAGATTCGTCCACTAGAATCATCGTTTAGGTTTCGATAGCCTAAACCGATAAATACCGTCAGTAACTTAGCGTCCCCAAACGGTGCACTGCGGCCAAGTAAACCACGAGTTTCCCAGAGGGTATTGGGAATACCGTCTATTCGTCCGGAGCCATTATAATCCATATTGCCGTCAGCATAGTTCACCTCAATACGTATCATGGCTAAACTGTTGTAAAGGGTCATGCTTCCCGCTAAGCCACTCAAGCTGCCTTTTTCTTTCATCACATTGGGCTCAGTGTACGTAATATTAGAAATATAAGGCCCTAAGTTCAGTTGCCATTTCTCGACGGCAGACCATGAAGGAAAACTAAGAAATAAAGTAAAAATGAAGAGGAATAATCTAAGTGAGGCATTTAAAAGAGTATTCATATAAGTAAAGCCTGCCTTTGCACAAAGTTTGATTTGTGTTTCCTATGAAACAACCATATTGGCACTGTACTACGTATTTTGATTGAAATGTAGCGCAACTAGATGAGTTTTTCCTTTGATTTTCCTTTAATAGCCAAACAAAATTTATATTCTAAAAATACGTCATAACGATCCGTCAATTATTCGCTGACGACAGTACTTTCTCCATTTTCCGATAACTTAAAGATTCCATTAAATGCTCTCGACATACTGAACTGGCATTTAAATCTGCCAAAGTTAATGCCACTTTTAATACCCGATGGTAAGCCCTAGCGGAGAGTTTTAAAGATTCTAACGCCTGTTGCATGAATTGTTTGTCTTCATGACTTAACGCACAGATACTTTCTAATTGTCGGCCGCCTAATTGTGCATTCAAAAAACCCTGCCGCTCTCTTTGTCGAGCAACGGCTAACTCAACCCGAGAACGAATCGACTCACTGCTCTCGCCTACCTCCTTTTCATCTACCAGCACTTTTGATGGTAGTGGGGGTACTTCCACGTGCAAATCGATACGATCTAAAAATGGAGCAGAGAGTTTTTTTAAGTATTTTTGGCTGGCACTGGATTGGTAGTATTCCATTCCGCCACTGTAAGCTTCATTACTAGCATTCATTGCTGCGACCAACTGAAAACGGGCCGGGTAGCTAACTTGCCCTCTGGCCCGAGACAAATGCACTTCGCCACTTTCTAGCGGCTCTCGCAGTACTTCCAGAACTTTACGGTCAAACTCTGGCAACTCATCTAAAAACAAAACCCCACAATGAGCCAAAGACGCTTCCCCCGGCTTAGGTATCGAACCTCCTCCTACTAAAGCGGCTGCTGAGCAAGAGTGATGAGGTGATCGAAATGGCCGCTCGGACCAATGCCAATCGAAGCCCATTTTTCGGCCAGCAACTGATTGAACGGAGGCAACGGCCAAGGCTTCTTGCTCTGTCATTTTGGGCATAATGCTGGGCAGTCGAGAAGCCAACATTGTCTTGCCTGTCCCCGCGGGCCCAACAAACAAAAGGTTGTGGCCACCCGCCGCCGCGACTTCTAGTGCTCGACGAGCCTGATATTGGCCTTTTACGTCCTGCATGTCTTTATGAAGCTCGCCCACTAGGACATCATTGCTAGACTCGCACATGGGCAAATTGGTTTGCTTTAACAAATGGGCAGTCACTTGGGTCAAGTGGGAAGCGTGGAGTGCGTCACTGTCTACCAGTGCGGCTTCTCTTTGGTTACTACTGGGTAAAATTAATTGCCGTCTGGATTGATGGCTGGCGATGGCCGAAGGCAGCAACCCCGACACACCTCGAATATCTCCAGATAAAGCCAACTCACCGATAAATTCGAAGGCTCTTAGGTTAATATCGCCCAGTTGGCCTGACGCCGCTAAAATACTAATCGCAATGGCAAGGTCGTAGCGACCACCTTCTTTCGGTAGATCCGCTGGAGCAAGATTTATCGTGACACGCTGGGTAGGAAATTCGAAATAGCTATTAATGATGGCACTGCGCACGCGATCTTTCGATTCTCGTACCGCGGCTTCAGGCAAACCCACTATGTTTAGCGCTGGAAGGCCATTTGAAATGTGAGTTTCTACTGTGACAAGAGGCGCAACGACACCCACTCTTGCTCGGCTATATAAGGTCGCTAAGCTCATGATCACTCCTTGATCAGAGAGGTAAAGACCTTAGTATAGTCAGCCTAAGAGGATTTATTTATCCAATTCACTCAAGCGTGCTTCAAGCGCCACTAGGCGCTCACGATATTTTTGCAACATGGCTGCTTGCACTTCAAACTCTTCACGAGTCACCAAATCCATTTTTGATAAGGTGTTTTGCGCCACTTGATGTAATTGCGCTTGTATCTCTTCTTTAGGCAGTTTACCTAAGGTATCAGCCGCTTGCTCTAAGCCCGTACCGAGCTGTTTAATAAATTGATCTATCATCTGGCCTAACGCCTCCATTTAATCTTTTAAAAAGGCAGCATTTTAAAGCTGCCTAACTCTCTCTCACGTTAGTATAAAAGCCTAGCCCCTTGCTGTCTCGGGGAATGTGCTATCACAGGCTTTTCCACTGCACTATTTTCCACTGCACTAAATAGGACCTTAAGACTGGACAAGAATTTTATTGCGCATCAAAAATGTGCAAAAAAACATTTCACTTAAGCCTCTAGAGACAAACCCATCCACCATAGAGCACAGTAAAAAAGCCAATTAAGGACAAAAAATACCAATAAAAATCAGACACCTACACCTACACATTACAAAAAACTGACAGTCTCGCTCCAAATGGGTGCGCAATATCCCCCATTCACCCCAAGATGCCGCACTAAATAAAGACAACTGCACTATTTATTCATTCATCCCATAGCAAACACGCAGAACGCCTAGTGTTCAAAGATATGGCACGCATATTGAATAAAGGATTCTACCTGCAATACATAAGACATAACGAAAACTAGACTGACTTTAACAGGAGACAGTGGGTATGAAACTTATAACAGCCATCATCAAGCCATTTAAACTCGATGATGTTCGAGAAGCACTTTCTGAAATCGGTGTACAAGGTATTACCGTTACGGAAGTTAAAGGTTTCGGACGTCAGAAAGGCCACACAGAACTATACCGCGGCGCGGAATACGTTGTGGATTTCTTACCTAAAGTAAAAATCGAACTAGCCATTGCAGACGACATGAGCGATCAAGTGGTTGAGGCTATTACTAGTGCCGCAAACACAGGCAAAATTGGCGACGGTAAAATCTTTATCGTTAACCTTGAACAGGCGGTTCGTATTCGTACCGGCGAAACAGGTGTAGAAGCCGTTTAATAACGACTCGAATCTTACAAGCCTTTAGGGGGGCACAACATGCAAGATCAAATTTTTCACTTACAATATGCCATGGACACATTCTACTTCCTAGTATGTGGCGCACTGGTTATGTGGATGGCAGCCGGCTTCGCAATGCTAGAAGCAGGTCTTGTTCGTTCTAAGAACACAACTGAAATCCTGACTAAAAACGTCGCTTTGTTCGCGATTTCCTGCATCATGTACCTAGTATGTGGTTACTCAATTATGTACGGCGGCACTTGGTTCCTAACAGGCATTCAAGATGTAGACGTTGCCTCTACACTAGGTGATTACGCTGGCCGTGAAGGCGGTTTTGAAGGTGGATCTATCTACTCTGGCGCTTCTGACTTCTTCTTCCAAGTAGTATTCGTTGCGACGGCTATGTCTATCGTATCTGGTGCTGTTGCTGAGCGTATGAAGCTTTGGGCTTTCCTAGCATTCGCAGTTGTCATGACTGGTGTTATCTACCCACTAGAAGGTTCTTGGACTTGGGGTGGCGCGGATGTATTCGGTATGTTCAACCTAGGCGACCTTGGTTTCTCTGACTTCGCAGGTTCTGGTATCGTTCACATGGCCGGTGCAGCTGCTGCCCTTGCTGGTGTACTTGTACTAGGCGCTCGTAAAGGCAAATACGGTCCTAACGGTGAAGTACGCGCGATTCCTGGTGCTAATCTTCCACTTGCTACACTAGGTACTTTCATCCTTTGGATGGGCTGGTTCGGCTTTAACGGTGGTTCTGTATTGAAACTTGGCGATATCGCTAGCGCGAACTCTGTTGCTATGGTTTTCCTAAACACTAACGCTGCGGCAGCAGGTGGTGCAATTGCAGCACTTATCCTAGCACGCATCTTGTTTGGTAAAGCTGACTTAACAATGCTGTTGAACGGTGCACTTGCTGGTCTTGTTGCAATCACAGCTGAGCCTTCTACTCCGACTGCACTAGGTGCAACACTAATCGGTGCTGTAGGTGGTCTAATCGTTGTTATCTCTATCTTGACTCTTGATAAACTGAAAATCGATGATCCAGTGGGCGCTATCTCTGTTCACGGTGTTGTTGGTCTTTGGGGTCTTCTAGCAGTTCCTCTAACAAACGATGGTGCTTCTTTCTCTGGTCAAATCGCCGGTGCAATCACTATCTTTGTATGGGTATTCGCTGCCAGCCTTGTGACTTGGTTGATCATTAAAGCCATCATGGGTGTACGTGTAACGGAAGAAGAAGAGTACGAAGGTGTTGATATCTCTGAATGTGGTATGGAAGCCTACCCAGAATTCAAGAAGTAAAATCTTCGACCTTACTTTATAAGCTCAAACTTAGCTTATAACATCAAAACCCTCGCCTCGGCGGGGGTTTTGTTTTTCTGGCCTTGTTGCAAGTTTTACTTCGTTTTCTATCGAGACAAGGTATCATTCTAAGCCATGAAAAGACGCGAGCCGTTGCAAAGTTAATGATTGCAAAAGGTCCGCCGTCACAACCTATACTGCCTAAACTGGAAACAACTTAAAGAGAGCAAAATGGCTAAAGCAAAAACCGCTTTTGTATGCAATGAATGTGGCGCGGACTACGCCAAATGGCAAGGCCAGTGCCAATCGTGTAAAGCGTGGAACTCCCTTAGCGAGATCCGCTTAACCTCCAGCAAAACCTCGGCACGAGTTTCCGCTACTCAAGACCCTAGGTATCAGGGCTACGCTGGTGCCACTACAGGCATACAAGATTTATCCGATGTAGATCTAGGTGATGTCCCCCGCTTTAGCTCTGGCGCCAGTGAATTTGACCGCGTACTGGGCGGTGGTCTAGTCCCCGGCGGCGTGGTATTAATTGGCGGTCACCCAGGGGCAGGTAAAAGTACCCTACTATTACAAACCATGTGTTGGTTAGCACAACAACAAGGTGCTCTTTATGTCACAGGGGAAGAATCCCTACAGCAAGTGGCCATGCGTGCTCAGCGCTTAGGGCTGCCGACACAAAACCTAAAAATGCTCTCAGAAACCAATGTTGAAGCGATTTTAAACATTGCTCAGCAAGTGAAACCAAAAGTCATGGTCATTGACTCAATTCAGGTAATGCATCTTGATGGCATCGAATCGGCACCGGGCAGCGTTTCCCAAGTGCGCGAAAGTGCTGCCGTGCTAACGCGCTTTGCAAAACAAACCCAGACAGCGGTACTGCTGGTCGGCCATGTCACGAAAGATGGTTCTCTTGCAGGACCAAAAGTTTTGGAACATATGGTGGACTGCTCGGTACTATTAGAGGGCTCGGAAGATTCACGTTTTCGTACCCTTAGAGGTATGAAAAACCGCTTCGGTGCTATTAACGAACTGGGTGTCTTCGCTATGTTGGAAAATGGCCTAAAAGAAGTGAAAAACCCTAGCTCCATCTTCTTGAATCGCAGCAATCATCCTGCGGCTGGCAGCTTAGTAATGGTGGTTTGGGAAGGTACTCGTCCTTTATTAGTAGAACTGCAAGCGCTCGTAGACGACTCGGCTTTAGGTAACCCCCGTCGTGTCACCGTTGGTTTCGACCACAACCGACTCGCTATGCTGTTAGCCGTATTACACAAACACGGCGGTTTACTCACCTCAGACCAAGATGTTTATCTAAACGTGGTAGGTGGGGTAAAAGTTCTAGAAACCAGCGCCGACCTTGCGGCTATTGCGGCAGTAGTATCGAGTTTTCGGGATCAAATACTTCCACATGATCTGGTCGTACTGGGAGAGGTGGGTCTATCAGGCGAGATTCGCCCTGTACCTTCGGGTCAGGAGCGTATTAGCGAAGCAGCCAAACACGGCTTTACCCGTGCAGTGGTTCCCAAGGCTAATTGCCCCAAAAAGCCCATCGAAGGCATGACGGTAATAGGTGTTGATCGATTGTCCGAAGCATTGGAACAAATATTTGGCTAGGCTTTATTGGTGGCTAATTCTGCGGGGAGGTGAGAGTCGAAAACAAATCGGCAATTGGCTCATCTTCCATACCATAAGGCAGTGCCTTATCAGAATTGGCCTCTAATCTAGCTTGGCGCGCTTTTAACAGCCGAGCTTTACGCTGTTTACAAAGATCCAGCACATGATGCTTGTCTTCGTTACTCAAAGAAAACCAGTGAAATCTCTCTTCACGGCTGCGTAAGCACCCTTTGCAAAATCCCTTAGCACTGTTCTCACATACGCTAATACAGGGGTTCTCTATGCTGAATAGCTCAATCTGCTGCATGCTTCCCCCTCCGATGTGATAACACGGTTATTGAGTCGCCATTTGAAAGTCGTACACTTCTTCCGGTGATAAGAAATAAATACGACTCGCTGGGGCGGCACTTAGCGAGAACCAATAAAAGGATTCTGGAATACCCATCTCCAAGTAGAAGTTCACATAGGTGGCATGTATTGGGTCTGCCATATTTAACTCCGAAGCCTTCACGCCACTGCCGTCCGTCCAAGCATGAATACCAACCCCTGCTCCTGCACCAATAGTGCGTTCCACCCCTCCTAAAAATAGATCGACGCCCCCAGATAATACATAGCCGGTGTGGGCAATATGAGTATTTAGCCCTAATTTACGAATCAGTCTAGCACCATCCATGGTTGCTTGCTGATCAATTGAGCCTGGGATGTCCACCAGCACTATGTCGGTAATATTTGGATTTTGTCGAATAAAGTCCGTCAATGTCGTCACTAAGTTACTGTCTAGTACCCCAGACAAAAACGCTGTGTTATTGCTCACACCTATGGTCAACGTGTCCTCATACTCGCTGCTATCATTGGGTTTAGAGCCCGTCGATTGACAGCCGACTAGAGTCAACACAACCATTACTAGGGAAATTTTGAACAGACCTATAAAGCTCATACTAAGCACTTCAAGCAATGAATGGGAAATTCTTCTTTGATGAATAAATAGTAGAGTAAATCACTAGGCCATACCATAGCCGAGAATAGGAAAAAAAATGACCACGACTAATGTTTAGCCGCGGCCATCGAATGGCTTCCTCCCCTGTCAGCAAGGAAGAAAACGTCTGGGACTAGGATGGGAAAGAGAAGTGACTGCCTTCACGCAAGTCTGCTGAAGGCCAGCGCTGAGTGATGGTTTTACGCTTAGTGTAAAAGCGTACGGCATCTGGGCCATAAGCATGCAGATCACCAAACAAAGAGCGTTTCCAGCCACCAAAGCTGTGGTACGCCACGGGCACTGGCAGCGGTACGTTAATACCTACCATGCCCACTTCAATGTGATCAGAGAAATAACGAGCCGCTTCACCATCGCGGGTAAAGATACAAGTACCATTGCCGTACTCGTGATCATTGATCAGCTGCATGGCCTCATTCATGGTATTCGCACGAATCACCTGCAGAACTGGACCAAAGATTTCTTGCTGGTAGCTGTCCATGTCTTTAGTGACGCCATCGATCAAGGTAGCGCCTACAAAGAAGCCCTCTTCGAAGCCAGCTACTTTTGGTTGACGGCCATCTACGACAACGGTTGCACCTTGAGCTTCAGCACTATCAATAAAGCCAACCACTTTTTGCTGATGCTCTTTGGTAATCACAGGACCAAAGTCGTTATCTTTATCGGTATGTTCGCCAACCTTGAGAGGCTGCATCGCGGCAGACATTTTTTCGATTAGCGCATCGCCCGCTTCTTGGCCAACCGCTACGGCAACAGAAAGCGCCATACAACGCTCACCAGAGGAACCAAAAGCCGCACCTAATAGCTGGCTAACAACGTTATCCATGTCTGCATCTGGCATCACGATAGCGTGGTTTTTCGCGCCACCAAGTGCCTGACAACGCTTACCATTGGCACTGGCTTTGCTGTAAATGTATTCCGCTATCGGGGTGGAACCCACAAAGCTTACCGCTTTAACTTTTGGATTTTCTAGAAGCGTATCTACTGCTTCTTTGTCACCATTTACCACGTTGAATACGCCGTCTGGCAAACCCGCTTCTTTCAGCAATTCCGCTAAAAATAACGCTGTACTTGGGTCTCTTTCAGAAGGCTTTAAGACAAACGTATTGCCGCAGACGATGGCCATTGGGAACATCCATAGTGGCACCATAGCAGGGAAGTTAAATGGCGTTATACCGGCCACCACACCCAGTGGCTGAAACTCACTCCAAGAATCGATATTTGGGCCAACATTTTTACTAAACTCACCTTTAAGCAATTCAGGAGCACAGCAAGCGTATTCAACATTTTCGATGCCACGCTGCAGCTCACCTGCTGCATCGTGACAAATTTTACCGTGCTCAGCACCAATCAATTCGATAATACGGTCCGCATGCTCTTCCAATAGGCTTTTGTAGCGAAACATAACTCTCGCTCGCTTCAACGCAGGCATATTTCGCCATTCTGGGTAGGCTGCCTGAGCAACATCAATAGCCTCTTCAACCGTCGCCCGAGGGGCAATGGCTACTTGTTTTGCCACCTGTCCTGTTGCTGGATTGAACACATCTTGTGTGCGTGCTGCCTGTGAAGATAACTGACCGCCAATCCAATGTCCGATGGTTTCCATATGCACTCCTACTCGATACTGTGAAACTTACTAACTGTTAAGTTGAATGTTTTAGATGAATCATTGTTGACAGACTATGCCCATAGAAATAGATTAGTAAAAGACGATTTTATTAATTCTTAGTTAATCATTTAGTTAACTATATAAATATCTAATCTAATTGCTTAGCTAAGTTGGGGAAACCACCATGAAAGAATTTAAAAGCCAAGTCAGTGATGCAGACCTGCGTATTCTCAGGATCTTTAAAACAGTCGTTGAATGTGGCGGCTTCTCTGCGGCAGAAGTAGAACTCAACATTAGCCGCGCCGCCATAAGCATTGCTATTTCAGATTTAGAAACGCGACTTGGTTTTCGCCTTTGTCAGCGTGGACGCTCAGGCTTTTCCCTGAGCAATGAAGGTAGTCAAGTGTATGATCACACCTTACAATTACTTTCTTCCATTGAAGACTTTCGCACACAAATCAATGCCTTACACCAAAACCTGCAAGGTGAGTTAAACATCGGTATTACCGACAACTTAGTGACGCTGCCCTATACTCGCATTACCAAGACGCTCGCAGCGCTAAAAGACAAAGGACCAAATGTTAAAATCAATATCCGCATGATCCCACCAAACGAAGTGGAACGAGGCGTGCTCGACGGCAAACTGCACATCGGTATAGTGCCTAATCTAAAGATTTTACACGGCTTAGATTACCAACCTCTTTATGAAGAGCGCTCGCAACTGTATTGCAGTGATATGCATCCCTTGTTTAGCCAAAACGTTGCTCTACAAAAAAGTCACCTGAAAGACTTTGATGCAGTATTACCCGCTTATGCACAAACGCCCGAGATTAAAGCCCAGCATCAACCTCTCACCTCAACCGCGACTGCCACCGACCGAGAAGGCATTGCATTTCTTATCCTAACGGGGCGCTACATTGGCTTTTTACCTGATCACGTCGCTGAACGCTGGGTACGCGATGGCCGCATGCGTAGTGTATTGCCTGACGAATGTCATTACGTCACCCAGTTCTCAACTATTACTCGCAAAGGCGCTCGCCCAAATTTGGTTCTGGAAACTTTTTTAAGCGAATTAGAGAGCACGAGCACACACCTCGATAGTCATTAAAACGAGAACATTGCATGAGAATCGAGCAAGATATAAAAAAATTACATATCAGTCATATATGTATTAAAATTTATATCTTGCTCTAAGAGATATAAAATAACGGAATTGTCATTTTTATATCTAATATGGAGTCATCAATGAATCGCCTTTCAGGTAAAACACGCCTATTCGGTGCTATGTTGCTCACCACGGTTGCCTTAACAGGTTGCTCTGGAGAAGAGGATGCCCAAGCCCAAACCACAGAAGAAATTGTCCGCCCTGTCAAACTACTGACCATCGAAGCGACAAATGCCGTAAATATTCGTCGCTTTCCTGCCGAATTACAGGCCAGCGAAGAAGTTGATTTGGCGTTTCGTGTAGGCGGTCAGATTATCAAATTAGATGCGACCTCGGGTCAACGAGTGAAAAAAGGCCAGTTACTGGCAACCCTAGACCCAACCGACTACCAACTCCAAGTTGAGCTAGCAGAAGCAAACCAACAACTGGCTCAAGCCCAATTTGAGCGCATTCAAACCATGCTTAAGCAGAACGCGGCCACGCGCTCCCAATTTGATAGCGCAAAAGCAAACCTAGATCAATCCAACAATGCGCTACAAACGGCTCGCAACCAGCTTAAATACACTAAGGTTTATGCGCCTTTTAGTGGTGTTATTGCCTCTGTCGATACCGAGAATTTTCAATATGTCAGTGCAACTCAGAAGCTAATGCACATTCAAGACATTGATAATCTTGAGGTGAGTTTTCAAATTCCTGAAAACCTAGTGGCCAGTATTCGCTCAACTGAGTCAGGTTATACCCCACAGGTCATTATTGATGTTGCACCAGATGACACTCTTTATGGGAAATATAAGGAACATAAAACAACACCAGATGTGAGCACGAAAGCGTACGATGTCACTCTTAGTTTGTTGCGTACAGACCAAAGCCAACACACCTTACTACCCGGCATGACCGCCAACGTAGACATTGATCTTGAGCAGCTACTAGGCAGCGTCAAACACTTCACTGTCCCTGTTGAAGCGGTATTACGTCAAGAAAACACCACCACTGGCGAAGCTGAGAGCGCGATTTGGGTGTATAACAACGCCACTCAAAAAGTCGAAGCACGAGCGGTGAAGCTTGGCGCCTTACAAGGCAATTCCATTGAGATTGTGGAAGGGCTCAAAGTAGGTGATCAAGTAGTGACTGCTGGGGTCCATACCCTGACAGCAAACATGATGGTGCGTCCATGGACACGTGAGAGAGGTCTATAATGGATATCGCTTCCTATTTTATTGAACGCAAAGTTACCAGTTGGATGCTTACTCTGATCTTATTGATCGGGGGAGCCATTGCCTTCACCAATTTGGGCCAACTGGAAGACCCTGAGTTCACCATTAAAGACTCATTGATCATTACGACTTATCCGGGAGCCTCTCCGGAGCAAGTGGAAGAAGAAGTGACCTACCCGATTGAGCAGGAGTTACAAAACCTTCCTTATGTGGATAAGATAACTTCCACATCGAGAGCAGGTTACTCTCAAGTTCAACTCACCATAAAAGACAGCTACCGCGCCGCTGAACTTAAGCAAATCTGGGATGAAGTACGCAAAAAAATCCGTGATATCGAAGGTAGCTTTCCTAGTGGCGTGAGCTCACCGCTGGTATTAGACGATTTCGGTGATGTATACGGCGTCATGCTTGCGATACACGGCGAAGGTTACCCTTATAAAGATTTGGAAAACTATGTTGATTACATTAAGCGTGAGCTAGTGTTGGTCGATGGTATTGCCAAAGTGACGGTAGCGGGTGAACAAAGTGAGCAAGTTACTATTGAGATTTCTCGCTCAAAATTGGCAAACATGGGCATCGCTCCAAGCCAATTACAATCTTTGCTAGCCAATCAAAACAGTGTGTCCAACGCGGGTAGCGTGAAAGTCGGCAGCGAATACATTCGCATCAGCCCAACAGGAGAGTTCAAAGATATTTCCGAGCTGGAAAACCTGATTGTTGGAACACCAATTGATGGCAACCTCATTCGTTTAAGCGATGTGGCCACCGTGAAGCGCGAATACACAGACCCACAAAGCCATTTAGTCAACTTTAATGGCGCTAAATCGCTATTACTTGGTGTGTCTTTCTCCTCAGGTGTGAACGTGGTGAAGATCGGCGCGGATTTGGAAAAACGTATTGAAGAGCTGAAGTACCAACAACCTGTTGGCATGGAAATGGACGCTATTTATTTCCAATCCAAAGAAGTTGATCGCTCTGTATCTAACTTCCTGCTAAACCTAGCCGAAGCCGTGGGTATCGTAATTCTAGTGCTATTGGTCTTTATGGGCATTCGCTCTGGTATCTTGATTGGTTTGATCTTGCTACTGACCATATTGGGTACTTTCATTGTGATGGACTACTTTAAGATCAACTTGCAACGCATCTCTCTTGGAGGGCTCATCATTGCCCTGGGGATGTTGGTCGATAACGCCATCGTAGTGACCGAAGGCATACTCATTGGCTTACAGCGTGGTATGACCAAACTGCAGGCTGCAAGCTCGGTAGTTAAACAGACCAAGTGGCCATTGCTAGGGGCGACCATCATCGCGGTAACCGCTTTCGCTCCAATTGGCTTGTCTCCTGACGCCGTGGGTGAATTTGTTGGCTCGCTGTTTTACGTGTTGTTAATTTCTCTACTATTGAGCTGGATTACGGCCATTACCCTAACGCCTTTCTTCTGTGATTTATTCTTCAAAGAAAGCATCGCTCAAGGTACAAACGATGAAAATGTAGACCCATACAAAGGCTTCTTATTTACGGGCTACAAGTGGCTTTTAGATAAAGCGCTACGTTTTCGTTGGCTAACCGTGGTTCTACTGCTGGGCAGTTTGTTCACCGCGGGTTGGGCGTTCCAATTTGTTAAGCAAGCCTTTTTCCCACCTTCCACTACGCCTATGTTCTACATGGACGTGCAGATGCCAGAAGGCACGCACATTGAAGACACTTATGCCAAAGTTGAAAAGATCGAGTCTGAACTACTGGGTGATGAGCGTATCGAATACGTGACGTCAACCACAGGCCAAGGTGCCCTGCGTTTCATGCTGACCTATAACGCCGAGCAAACAAACTCTAGTTATGCTCAGTTCATCATTCGTACCACGTCGAAAGAAGTGATACCTGAACTGCTCACTGAGCTCTATAAAAAGATGAAAGAAGGTTATCCTGAGCTGGAAGTAAAACTGGAAAGGTTGCAGCTTGGGCCAGCAGGTGGCGCTAAGATTGAAGCTCGCATTAGTGGGCCTGATCCTAAGCTTCTGCGTCAATACAGTGCCCAGATCCAGGATATTTACCGTGCCGATGGCGGACTGGAGAACATCAAAGACGACTGGCGTCAGCCGGTTAAAGTGTTACGCCCTATATTTAATGATGCTCAAGCTCGTCGTTTAGGCATTAGCAAAACCGATCTAGACAATGTCTTACTAACGAATTTCACAGGCTCGCAGATTGGCTTGTACCGTGAAGGCACAGACCTATTACCGATCGTACAAACCGTGCCAGCCCATGAAAGAGTATCGATTGACCAGATACGTGATCTGCAGATTTATAGTCCTTCTTCTGGTTCCTATGTCACCCTGTCGGCACTCGTTTCTGGCTTTGAAACCCGTTGGGAAAACCCGATCATTGAACGTCGTGATCGCAAACGCACCATCACAGTGATGGCCGATCCTAATATTCTTGACGATGAAACCGCTATGGCCGTGTTTAGCCGTGTGCGTGCTCCGATTGAGGCTATCGAACTGCCAGCAGGCTACAACTTAGAATGGGGTGGAGAGTACGAAAGCAGCACAGATGCTCAAGCGAACATTTTTAAAGCCCTACCAATGGGTTACCTATTTATGTTCATCATTACCATCTTGTTGTTTAACTCTATCCGAGTGCCATTAACCATTTGGTTCTGCGTACCCTTAGCATTGGTTGGGGTATCCTCTGGCTTACTTATCATGAACTCAGCATTTGGCTTTATGGCGTTGCTAGGCTTCTTAAGTCTGTCGGGCATGATAGTGAAAAATGGCATAGTGCTGGCGGATCAGATTAATTTCGAGCGCGACCAAGGCACCGAGATTTATCAGGCCATTTTTACTTCAGCAGTCAGTCGTGTACGCCCTGTGTGTATGGCGGCGGTAACCACTATCTTAGGCATGGTGCCATTACTCTACGATGCTTTCTTTGAAGGCATGGCAGTGGTGATTTCCTTTGGCCTTGGGTTTGCAACCATTTTGACGCTAATTGCCGTACCTGTGTTCTACGCTATGTTATTCCGCGTGAAATACAGAAAACATGCTGAATTCAAATAACCAAAAAAATCAACTAACTGCACAAGGTTAGCCTGTTATAAGGAAGGTCTATAGGGCCTTCCTTTTATGTTGTGAGGGAAGGATGAATCTTAACGAGATACTAAAACTGGACATTAAGTTATTGGTGGCTTTCATTACCATTTTGGAAGAAGGCAGTGTGTCTCGTGCCGCTGAACGATTGGGGGTTACGCAACCCGCTTTAAGCAAAAGCTTGCAGCGCTTGCGAGAAATATTCAAAGATTCACTCTTCACTCGACAGGCTTATGGCTTAAGCCCAACCGCACGGGCCATTGAACTGAGTGACATGATAAAGCCGATACTCAATTCCCTATCGGATCTTATGCACCCTTCTGCCCTCAATTTAGAAACTCTAAATAGAAAGTTTCGAATTAAAGTCAACGAAGGGGATTTAGAAAGCTTTATCGAGCCTCTGTTAGCCGAGTTACAATATAAGGCACCAGGTATTCGACTGTCTTTAAGCAGCAACGATGAGCTAAATTTTGATGATTTACTGTCTGCACAAACGGACATGAGTATCATGCACGCCAGCGAAACCCCAGGTAACATTCGCTCTAAATTGATTGGTTATATGGGATCTTGCGTCATTTTAAGTGAGACAAACCCATTGTTTCATAAAGAAGATGTTAGTTTTGAAGATTTATTGACTCACCGAAGTGTCACCCATCATTTACCATTGAACTGTATCAACAGCTTGTCCATAACAGCTAACAAGTTAAAAAACCAAGGTTATTGCATTGAACCTACCTTAGAAACGGACAGTTTAATGGTGGCTATGCAAGCGGTGAAACGAGGAATGTCTTTTTTTGCTCCCCGTTCCATAGGAGAGTTATTCTTAAATGTGATCAGCACCAAACCGAATTTTTACCCTGTTAAGCTCATTCCGATGCCAAAAGAAATTGTTGAACTCGATGAACACAACGGTAATCGTCCGCTGCAAATATGCTGGCATGAACGCTCAAACAATGATCTTGCTCACCGCTGGTTACGTGAGCGAATCATTTATTTCATGCGTGAGTCACCCTGGATGCAAGTACCAGAATAACGCCCGACTCACAGAAAGCTTAAGGTGAACTTAAGCTTTCTCTTTTTCTTCTCTTACCCAATCAAAACGCGGAATACTCTCACCGTTAATCTCAACACTTTCACGGAACATTGACATAGGTCTTGCCCACCAGCCAAATTCCCCGTACAAAGCCTGATAAATCACTAAACTTTCTTCTGTTTCGCTGTGTTTTACGACACGCTCAACCCAGTACTCTGCCCCTTTATAGTGGCGGTAGACCCCTAATTTCATTTCTCTCTCCTGCCGTTTTTATAAAAAACCGACCATTTTCACCTTAAAAGCTAAAATAATGTCGCAATTTAGTAATTCACACCCTTACTAGTCGCTTCACTCTTCAGCCATAATAGACCTATTCCAAATAGCGTCACCGTATTTTTCATAGGGCCGTTTATGTATCTAGTTAGACCTGTTGATTTTGCCGATCTGCCCGCTTTAGAGAGACTTGCTCAGCAAGCAGGTATTGGCTTTACCAATTTTCCAGCCAATCGAGAACGCCTTAACGATAAAATTGCGTCTTCACGTCGCTCTTTTCAAACTGACGTCGTCTTGCCAGGCAACGAATCCTACTTGTTTGTGCTAGAGGATACTAGTAGCAATGAAATAGTCGGAACCTGTGGTATGGAAGCCATGGTAGGAACCGATACGCCCTTTTACAGCTACCGTATTGATGAAGTCGTTCACGCATCGCCACAGTTGCAAATCCATAACCGTATTTCTGCGCTGTTTCTGTGTCATGACTACAGTGGCACCAGCCGCCTAATGGCACTTGTGGTGGATAAAGCTCATCAGAACCATGAAGCTATGTCTTTACTTTCAAAGGCCCGCCTATTATTTATGGCTCGCTACCCGGAACGCTTTACTAAGCGCTGTTTCGTCGAGATTCGAGGCGAAAGCGACAAGCATGGTTATTCGCCATTTTGGGAAGCGTTAGGCAAACATTTTTTCACTATGGATTTTCAAAAAGCGGACTATTTATCAGGCATCAGCAATAAACATTTCATCGCTGACCTGATGCCAAGATACCCTATTTATGTACCGACCCTTCCTGCTGAAGCCCAAGAGGTTATCGGTGTCGTCCACGAGGAATCAGGACAAGGCACCGACATTTTATTAGAAGAAGGTTTTGAATTCCGTGGCTATGTAGACATTTTTGATGCTGGTCCGACAATCGAGTCCCGCACTGAGAACTTACGCACGGTTAGTCAGCAAAAAGCGGGCAAAGCCTTACTTCAGCCTTCTGGCACAACGGCCAGCAAAAACAACAATGCAAAAATGCACTTAATCGCTACCGGCCATTTAGAGAATTTTCGCGTTACTGCCGCCTTAGCAGAACCTCAGGCAGCAGGACTTTCGATTAATCAGGCGACCCAAGAAGGTTTAAATATTTCCTCTGGGAGCCAAATTCAGTGGGCTATTCTTTAATGGCTAATAACACACAACCCTTTATTTACTCATCCATCCTGTGGAGGTTTTTCTTATGATGGTAATTCGCCCCATCCAGCAAAGCGATCTCGATTCCCTGTATCGCTTAGCCGAAAAAACAGGCATTGGCTTTACTTCACTAGTAGCCGACACAGACATACTACAAGCTAAAATTGACGCAGCGATTCGCTCTTTCGCGAAAGAGAATGTCAGCAAACCTGCTAACGAAGACTATTTAATGGTACTCGAAGACACAGAGACCGGTGATATCGTCGGTACCACAGGATTACTTGCTGCGGTTGGCTTAGATGAGCCTTTCTACAGCTATCATTTAGGCACCATTACTCATGCATCCCGTGAGTTGGGTGTGCACAACATTATGCCGACTCTCATATTGAATAATGACTTCACTGGGGTCAGTGAGATTTGTACGCTTTTCTTAGAAGAAGGCTACCGTCATTCTAAAAATGGCCAGCTGCTCTCGAAATCTCGCTTTATGTTTATGGCGCAATACCCTGAACGCTTTACCGATAAAATCTTCGCCGAAATGCGTGGTGTTTGTGACGAAAATGGCGTCTCTCCACTTTGGGAAAGTCTTGGTCGACATTTTTTCTCCATCGACTTTGACCGTGCCGACGAACTAACCTCCCTAGGTAGCAAGCAATTCATTGCCGAACTGATGCCAAGTAACCCAGTGTACGTTAACTTGTTATCAGCAGAGGCTAAAGCCGTCTTAGGACAGGTTCACAAAAATACTGTTCCTGCTCGCAGACTGCTAGAACAAGAAGGTTTCCGCTACGAAAACTATGTGGATATTTTTGATGGTGGTCCAACCCTTGAAGCGCGCGTACAAGATATTCGCGCGGTACGAGAAAGCCGTTTATACCTCGCCAACATTGGCCAACCGAAGAGCACTGACCAAGGCAACTATTACATTGTTGCTAACACCAAGGTCAAAGATTTTCGTTGCATTTTAATCCAGCGACCAACGGCTCCAAACAGTGCCATTGTGCTCAGCCAAGATGAAGCCGATACCCTGTGCATCGTCAATAAAGACCCTGTACGTATCGTTGAGCTTTCTCCCAATTAATCACCCAATCAAGCAAGGTAACACGATGAAACAAGCAAATTTTATAAATGGTCAGTGGTTGATTGGTGAAGGTCAGCTGTCAAAATCTATCGACCCGAGCGATGCTAGCTTAGTTTGGCAAGCCAAAAGTGCCTCTGTCACTCAGGTCGACTTGGCCATTGACGCGGCCCGCCAAGCTTTTCCTACTTGGGCAAACTTAGCTCTCGAAGAACGCTTAACCATTATCGACGCCTTCGGTGAGCTACTAAAAGAAAACAGCGAAAATATCGCGCACATTATTAGCCGTGAGACGGGTAAACCTATTTGGGAAACTCGCACGGAAGCCGCTGCTATGGTGGGAAAAATCGCGATATCTAAACAGGCTTACCATGAGCGCACAGGCGAAAAGAGTACCGCTATGCCCGGCGCTACGGCCCGTTTACGTCACCGTCCTCACGGTGTCGTAGCTGTATTTGGCCCTTACAACTTCCCGGGGCACTTGCCAAACGGACACATAGTGCCCGCCTTAATCGCGGGAAATACCGTGGTCTTCAAACCCAGTGAGCAAGCGCCAGCGACGTCCGATCTTATTATTCAATTATGGCAACAAGCCGGTCTACCGGATGGGGTATTAAACTTAATCCAAGGGGAAAAAGAAACCGGCATCGCCTTAGCAAACCATGCGGGCATTGATGGACTTTTCTTCACGGGTAGCCCCCTAGTTGGTCACATTTTGCACCAAAGTTTTGCAGGCCATCCTGGCAAGATTCTGGCGTTGGAAATGGGCGGCAATAACCCTTTACTGGTCTCTGATAAAATTGCTGATACCCGTGCCGCCGTGCATGAAATTATTCAGTCGGCCTTTATTTCAGCGGGACAGCGCTGTACTTGTGCCCGTCGCTTGTTGATTCCTGCAGGGGAATTTGGCGATAAACTGCTAGCGGATCTTGTTAGCGCCACCAAAGCCTTAAAAATTGGCCGTTTTGACGCTGAAGACGCTCCTTTCATGGGACCTGTCGTGTCTGCCGCAGCAGCAGACGGCCTGATAGAAGCGTATCAACATCTTGTCTCGCTTGGTGCAGAGCCTGTGTTGGCAATGCAACGCGGCGAGGCGAACACTGGCTTTGTAACACCCGCCATTGTGGATGCCACCAAGATGCTTGATCAGCTTCCAGACCAAGAATACTTTGGCCCAATATTAACCGTTATTCGCTATAGCGACATGTCCCAAGCCATGACCATCGCTAACAATACCAAGTTTGGTTTATCGGCAGGTATTTTGTCGGACGAAATCAGCGAATATGAGTGGTTCTTACAGCACAGCCGTGCAGGCATCATTAACTGGAACCGTCAGACAACAGGCGCATCCAGTGCCGCACCATTTGGTGGTACAGGAGCAAGTGGCAATCATAGAGCAAGTGCTTACTACGCGGCTGACTACTGTGCTTACCCAGTTGCCAGTATTGAAGCTGACAGTTTAAGTATGCCAGAGAAGCTACTGCCTGGGCTAAGTTTATAACCTAGTACCGCGCTTAACGGTATCGCCGCCCCAGATTAGACGAGTTTAGAGGTATTTATGAAAACCATGGCAGAAGCCAATTTTGACGGCTTAGTGGGTCCTACTCACAACTACAGTGGCCTTTCCTACGGAAATGTGGCCTCACTTAACAATTCTGCGCGAGCATCCAACCCTAAAGCCGCGGCTAAGCAGGGTTTGGTGAAAATGAAAGCGCTGGCTGATATGGGGTTTGTTCAAGGTGTTCTAGCACCCCATGAACGCCCTCATATACCGTCTTTACGACGTTTAGGCTTTACCGGTAGCGATGAGAGTATTCTTGCTAAAGCCGCTCAGCAAGCGCCTAAGATTCTCGCTGCTGTGTCTTCTGCTTCGTGTATGTGGACAGCCAATGCAGCGACAGTCTCCCCCAGTGCTGACACTCAAGATGGCCGGGTCCATTTCACCCCAGCCAACTTGGTGAATAAGTTCCATCGTTCGATTGAGCATGAAACCACTGGCGCTATTTTGCGTGCGACATTTAGAGACAGCGACTACTTTGCTCATCATTCTGCCCTACCGGGCGTCGAGCATTTTGGTGACGAAGGTGCCGCCAACCATACCCGTTTCTGTGACGGCTATGGCCAAGCAGGCATTGAGTTCTTTGTTTATGGAATGGAAGCTTTTAACACCCAAGCACCAAGACCGCAGAAGTTCCCCGCACGACACACACTAGAAGCCTCTCAAGCGGTGGCTCGAAGCCATGGTCTTAATGAAAGCCAAGTTGTCTACGCACAACAGAACCCAGATGTCATCGATGCCGGTGTGTTCCATAACGATGTCATCGCGGTCGGTAATGGCAATGCGCATTTCTACCATCAAGAAGCTTTTCTTGATACGGCAAAAATGAAGCAGGACTTATTAGCGGCTTGGGGAGATCGTCAAAACGAATTCCACCTTATTGAAGTACCTAGCCAAGCGGTTTCGGTGGATGACTGCATCCGCTCATACTTGTTTAATAGCCAGCTTTTAAGCCGTGGCGACAACGACATGGTGTTGATCGTACCGGGAGAATGTGAAAACAACCCTCGCGTCTGGGCTTACTTGAACGAACTCGTTGCTAGCCGAGCACCGATTAATGAAGTCAAAGTATTCGACTTAAAGCAGAGCATGAGCAATGGCGGCGGCCCTGCGTGCCTACGTTTACGTGTCGCTCTTAGTCCAGAAGAGCAAGCAGCGGTTAACCCCGCAACGCTGATGAATGATCGCCTGTTTGAGCGCCTCAATACTTGGGTGGACAAGCATTACCGTGACGAATTATACGAAGCGGATTTAGCTGACCCTAAACTGCTCATAGAAAGCCGTGAAGCGCTGGATGAGCTAACTCAGATCATGAATTTGGGCAGCGTTTACGAGTTCCAGAAGGTCTAAAAAAAGCCCCAGCACGACATTAAGTCATGCTGGGGCTTTTTTATTCAAGGCGTATTTCTAGTTAGAAATGCTCACCATTTTCATAATAGTCCTGCCCCTTAATATCTCGAAACACCACCGTAATATCTTTGCCGACCTCTGTTAATGGGCGCACCAAGTCTTCTATCACTTGTACCACTTTCAGTTTTATTTCTGGCCCACGATCAAACCATAGCATTTCAAAGAATGGATACGCTGGGGAAGCACCACCCACCACCAAATAAGTGCTGGCTTGGTACTCTAAGGTAAAATGCGAGTTAGGGGTATCAGTGATGACGGCTAAGCGCTCGATGAGTAAATCCCCTACCGACTCTAGATCTTCAAGTGGTAATCCACGAACACGTAAATGCGGCATATTAATCCTTAAACAACAAAAGGCATAAATAAAAAAAGGGACTAAGTCCCTTTCTATTCTTGTAACATTAAAATGGCTTAATAGTCATCTACATAATCAAAAGAGTGGGTTTCAATGACCTGACCATCACGGATAATGTCGACGCTCCAAGTGCCATCAAAGCCTGGCATGAGTCGCTTACTAGACCATACACGCCAGCGGTCGCCACCAATCTCGAAGCCAACATCCGCTTGATCTATACCGTCCAGTTTCCAGCGATGGGTCACCAAACTGCCTGACATACCGCGCAGATCTGTAAAGAAGTACACGCGCTGTATTTCGCCGTATTCTACTTTGATCATGTTACCAATATCGTCAATTGGTTCACGGTCTATGACATCACTCGAAAACACAGCACGAGCGACATTGGTGTCTTCTGCCCATGCCTGAGTCATTGCCGACAAGGATAAAGCACACACCACAACAAACTGAACAAGTACTCTCCACATAATCAAATCCTAATACGATTCTCAGTGTTCAAAATCTAACAACTTATTCCCAACTTTCTCCAGCATAGTGTTTTTTGCTAGAAAAAATAGTCTTATTAACAATAAAAAACGATCTTTATTGTACATTAGATGAGCGAAATTAATTGTTAAAACTTAGCAAGAAACACTTAAGTTACGTATTCAATTCGATGATAGCAATTATTTTCCTTGGCGGTCCGCCAGAGGCGTCGAGAAGGTATACTCCATATCCCAAGGGAAGCGAATCCAAGTATCTTGGCTCACTTCCGTGACAAAAGTATCCACTAATGGTTTACCGGCAGGTTTTGCGTAGATAGTTGCGAAATGCGCTTTAGGGAGCATTTCTCGTACTTTGGCTGCGGTACGACCTGTGTCGACCAGATCGTCGATCAGAATGAAGCCTTCACCGTCACCCTCCACCCCTTTCAGTACGTTCAGCTCTCCTTGCTTCATGGCCGCGCCACCTTCTTCTGCGCTGTAACTCACCACACAGATAGTGTCGATCAGGCGGATGTCCATTTCACGACACAAAATGGCTGCTGGCACCAAACCACCACGAGTAATGGCAATAATGCCTTTCCAAGGACCCTGCTCCAATAAACGCCACGATAAAGCACGAGCATTGCGGTGTAACTCTTCCCAAGATACTGGAAAATCCTTCGAATACGGGGTCATGTAAAGCTCCTAAGCTTAGTTTTAATAAAGGTATTATCGGAATACTAAAATTTTAGCGGCATTGGTAGGCCCGCTGCAACTAAAGTTACCCGTTCGGTCAATTTTGCCAGTTGTTGGTTCAATAGTCCCGCTTCATCCGCAAAACGACGAGCCATGGCATTCATGGGTATGATGCCCAAGCCCACTTCACTGGACACCAAGACTAATTCCCCTTGAAAATTTGCCACGGCTTCTAGCAAAGCGGCTTTTTCAGCGGCAAAACGAACCTCATCTTCAAGACAGATCAGGTTGGTCAGCCAAAGTGTTAAACACTCCACCAAAACACTCTGTTTACCAGTGCTTAATGCGTTTAGACGTGTTGCCACAGCAATCGGCTCTTCAATGAGTTGCCAATGACTAGGTCGACGCTCTTGGTGGATGCGCACTCTTGCTGCCATTTCGTCATCCCAAACTTGGCTAGTAGCTATATAGCAAACCTCTTGTTCATTGCCTGCAACTAATTGCTCTGCATAGGCACTTTTACCACTGCGCACACCACCTAATACTAGATATCTCATGCTAAATCTCGACCTCCGGCGCCTTTTAATAAACCAATTAACGCCTTATCCAAAGGACGTATTTCATTCATGGCGGGCAACGCCACACGAATCCAGCCGTCCCCTAAGCGCACATGAACACCTACCTGATGCAGCCATTCAAACACCTGTTGAGCATATTCATGGCTTTCCAATTGCCAAGTGGCGAACAAAGGTGTCAGGGCATACTCTTGGCTATCAAAAATAGTATTGAATTTAGGGATTAGGGTTTCAGCAAAAGTACGCTGACGCTGCTGTAAAGATTGCAAAGCTCTTTGTTGCCACTCCTGATCTGCCAACGCTTTTCCAACGATATGTAAGCTAGGCGTTGCTACCGGCCAAGGGCCTAACAAGTTACGTAAAATAGCTTGCCAAGCTTGTGCGCAAAAAACAAAGCCCACTCTTGCCCCTGCAAGACCAAAGAATTTGCCGACAGAACGTAGGATAAACAGAGATTTATCTTCCTCATCAAGAGTGGATAAAAAGCTTAACTCTGGCTGAGCATCCACAAAGGCTTCGTCTATCACTAAATACCCGGATTGAGCTTGGGCTTTAGCGTGCACGGCTTGCAGGCCTGCTCTATCGTAACTTCGTCCTGTGGGATTATTGGGGTTAATCACCACCACAACATTCCAAGCTTGCGATAGCAAATCGTCTAGATTGTCGTAGAAACACACTTCATAGCCCCACTTTTGCCAAGCAAAAGCATGCTCTTGATAACCAACTTTCGGCACCATCACAATTTGATTTTCTGTTACCTCGGCCGTTTTTAACAACAAGGGCAACGCTTCGATGATTTGCTGCGAGCCACTGCCAATGGCCATGGGCTTAACACCAAAGTAATCATTGGCTTGAGTCATTAACAGGCTTTGATCTGGCAGTTCCATCCACAAATCGGAGTCTATTTTAGGAATAGGCCACGGCTCACGGTTACAGGCGGAAGAAAGGTCCAGCCAGCTTTGTGCAGCGTCATCGACTTGTTGTTGCCAAGCAACAAGATCTCCGCCATGTCTTGGGGGGGTTAAAGTAAGAGACATATAACCAGCCCCCATAGATACACGGATTTATCCACCAGCGAAATGGCCTCTAATAAATGTTTGGGTTGCGGTTTTACCCCTTCCCCTAAAATTGGACGCGACTCAGCTTTACCAAAATAAATGGCATCGCCACCTAGTTCAATTCCCAGCGCACCCGCACCCGCAGCCATCACAGGGCCTGCATTTGGGCTTTTCCAGCGAGCCGAAGGGCGACGAGCACTGGCCAAGGCAATACGCCAATGACCACACGCCCCGTAGCTATAAACCACCAAGCGAGCAGGCAAGTAATTCAACACGTCATCAAAACGCGCGGCAAACCAGCCAAAGTACAAGAATTTTTCATTTTTATAGCCCCACATGGCATCCAGTGTATTAGCCAAGCGATACAGTAGAACCCCAGGAGCGCCTAAAATTAAGAACCAGAAAATGGGCGCAAAAATAGCGTCACTGCCATTCTCTAACACTGACTCAATACCAGCCTTGGCGATCTCGTCGGGGCTTAGGCTTTGAGTATCTCGACTGACAATTCGAGATACAGCCAAGCGCGCCTCGTCTAAATCGGAACGTCCTAGTGGCAGGGCATTGAGCGGCTTAGCAATGGCTAATCCATGCTCGCGCAGGCTTTGCCAGCCAATCGCAAAATACAACACTAATACGCTCAGCACATTCTCCAACCAGGTTGGCAAAGCCATGCACAAATATGCCAGCAACCAGACAGGTGGCACCACAGCAAGACCCCAAGCTAAGACGCCTGCCCAGCGTTGACGGGCAGAATTTTCCATCAAAGGTAACTGACAATATTGACGGCACAAATCCACCCAGCGCCCAAAAAAGATCAGTGGGTGCCATGACTTTGGCTCGCCAAAAAGGCGATCGATCAGCAACGCCAAGATGAGAATCCAACCCGTAGAAGAAATAAAGCCCGTAAGAGCGTCAAAAATAGAGGAGATCATGTTTATAAGTCGTTTTTTCACTTAACAAGCTAATAAGGTAGGGTAGAATTCTAACACCTTATTGATTTAAAACGTGATGATACTGAATGCCAGCTTTTAGTTTAATGGTCCAAGGGACCACTTCCGATGCCGGAAAGAGCACACTGGTGACGGCTTTATGTCGCCTGTTGGTTCGACGTGGCATAGCCGTTGCCCCTTTCAAACCACAAAACATGGCTCTTAACAGTGCCGTCACGCCCGAAGGAGACGAGATAGGCCGTGCCCAAGCGGTGCAAGCTTACGCAGCAGGCTTAGCCCCCCATGTGGATATGAACCCTATCCTGTTGAAGCCCAATACAGATACGGGCGCTCAGGTGATAGTTCACGGTCAAGCGGTAGGCAACATGAATGCTGTGGGCTATCACCAATATAAAAGCATCGCCAAACAAGCGGCGCTGACCTCCTACGAACGTTTGGCGGATCAATACCAAGCTGTCCTCATCGAAGGTGCTGGCAGCCCTGCAGAAATTAATTTACGCGCTCGAGACATCGCCAATATGGGCTTTGCCGAAGCGATTGATTGCCCAGTTATTATCATTGCAGATATCGACAAAGGGGGCGTATTTGCGCATCTAGTGGGAACACTGGATTTACTCAGTGCTAGTGAGCAACAAAGAGTCATCGGCTTTGTCATCAACCGTTTTCGTGGTGATATTCGTTTATTGCAATCGGGTCTGGATTGGCTGGAAGAACGCACCGCAAAGCCTGTTCTAGGTGTGCTGCCATTTTTACCCGGCTTTCATCTAGAATCAGAAGATGCCGTTGCCCACAGCCCAACAAAAGATGATCAGCAAGCCTTACTGCAAGTGGTCATTCCGATATTACCCCGCACCAGTAACCACACAGATTGGGATGCCTTACGCCTACATCCGAACGTACAAGTGACCTTAGTAGGTGCCAATCAAGTCATTCCCCCTGCGGATTTCGTCATCTTGCCCGGTAGCAAAAGCGTGCAAACTGATCTTGCTTTTTTACGTCAAGCGGGCTGGAGTGAATACCTTGCCAAGCACCTTAGATATGGCGGCAAGGTCATGGGTATTTGTGGTGGTTTTCAAATGCTGGGGGAAAAACTTTCAGACCCGTTAGGTCTTGAAAATAAAGAACTTAATTCGCAAGCTGAGGGATTTGGCTATATCCCCATGAGCACTGTGCTTGAAGCACAAAAGCAACTCAAACAGTGTGGTGGAACACTTAATATCCAAGATCAACAAGCAAAATTAAGCGGTTACGAAATCCATTGTGGAGTGGCGCACTTTCACCAAGACATACAGGCCTTCGCTGAGCTCGACAACGGCAACCATGATGGTTACGTGTCCCCAGATGGGCAAATCATCGGCACTTACCTCCATGGTATATTTGATCACCCAGAAGCGCTGCAGGCTCTATTAGAATGGGCCGGTGCGGAGCAAATAAGCCCCTTTGATTACCAGGGTTTTCGTGACCAAGAAATTGATCGCCTTGCCGACAGTGCAGAAGAGCACATGAATATCGATCAGCTCATTAAGCAATGCCAAGCCTTTGCTAAAGCCTAACCATCACCCTTTCTTTAAGTACTGCACACCAAAGTAATTATTACCTTTGGTGTGCACCCCTCTTACCTTTCTGTAGATCAGCTGTTATAACAGAGTAATGGGACATTTTTGTCCATGATCTGGCTTTATACTGAGGAAAATCAAGGCCTAAAGTTGGCATTAATTTTTCATTAGCCCATAAACAATAATAACAATCAGGCAAAACTCATATGAAGGCCTTCATTCCTTTATGGATCAAACAAATTGGCATTGGTGGGCGGTTATTCCTCGCTTTTGTGCTGATATCCTCAATCACCTTGCTGGCCAGTGTGCTCGTTACCCACACTTATTTAGACCTAAGTAATCGACTTACGTCCCTCAAACAACAAGATATTCCTGGCCTAGACGCGGCCGCACGCCTTAATGACAAAAGCCGCTTAATTGTAGCGACCGCCCCTTTGCTGGTAACAGCAGAAGCTAATGCTATCCGTAAAAATGCCATGCAAGAATTGCAAATTGCGATCCTAGAAATGGACACACTAATGCGTAATTTACCCGACTATAATCGCTATTTTGTTGAGTTAATTACCCAAATTCATAATAGCCTTACTCTGTTGAATCGCAGTGTTGAGCAAGGTGAACAGGTACGAGCACAGATTTATCAGCAAAGTTTACATATCTACCCATCTTTTGAAATATTAATCACCGAGATCATGTCTCTTACAAATGCTAAGCAGTTGTCACCTATTACTGAACGTTTGTATTACCTCTCTGGATTAATTGAAAAAGTCAGTAATGACAACTCCTTTAATGAGCTTGATTACACATTCTTACGGTTAGAAAAGTTAGGGAATGAAATCCGACAAGCCTTACAAGAACCAACAACTATTCCTCTCTCATTAGAGACAAAAATCAATCAATTTGTCGCTCTTGGTTCACGCCAAAGTGCGCTATTTAAATTAAAAAATGAAGAGCTGGAACTGCGTTACCAGCAAAGCTATTTTCTCAGCAATAGCCAAAATCATATTCAGCAATTAGCTGCACAAGTTAACCAATACACCAATCAAACTAATGCTAGTATCCGTGGCTCCCTTGATAGCGCTCTGCAATTAATGAATATCAGTGTGCGGAATGTGTTGCTACTTTCCTTAATAAGTTTAACTGCCGCTTGTGCTATTTCATGGTTTTACGTTCGAAAAAATGTCCTACAACGCATCTTGGCTCTACAGAAAAATATGCGGGCAATTGCCAGTTCGCAATTGGAAACAGAGGTGCAAATTATTGGTAGAGATGAAATATCGTCAATGGCCAGAGACTTAAAGTTCTTCCAAGATACCGCTATTAAAGTCGAGCGAACTAACCAACAATTGGCGGCAGAGGTTGAAGAGCGCATTGCGGCAGAAAAACAGTTAAAGACGACTCAATCAGAACTGGTACAGGCGGGTAAGCTCGCCGCTTTAGGGCAGTTAAGTGTGGGGATTACCCATGAAATTAATCAACCCCTTACTGCTATATCAAGTCATATCCATACCGCTAAACGCTATTTAGAAAAGCATCAATTCGATAAAGTGACAGCGAGCCTGGATAAGATCAGCCACCTACTCAGTAAAACCGCTGGGATCACTCGTCATCTAAAAGCCTTTGCTCGTGAAGCCGGAACAGAATGCTATGCCGTTGATTTAAACAAGGTAATCCAAGAAGCGGTCGAATTAATGCGCGCCCCAATCCATGAGCATAACTGCGAACTAAAGTATCAACAGCACAATGATCTATGGGTGCTTGCTGAGCCGATACGATTAGAGCAGGTGTTGGTCAATTTACTCAGTAACGCAGTTGATTCACTTACAGACAGCGCGAGTAAAACAATAACGATTACAGCAGAAGTTCTGGAGACTGAAGTGCTCATCCATGTCATAGACACAGGTTGTGGCATCCAACAACAACATTTGAACGATATTTTCGACCCCTTCTACACCCAAAAAGAAGTGGGTGAAGGCTTAGGTTTAGGCCTATCCATTAGCTACAACATCATCCAAGATTTTGGTGGCCGCATCTTAGTGACCTCTACAGAGGGTGAAGGTAGTTGTTTTTCCCTAGAGTTAAAAAAATACAATAATTAAAAACTTGAGGTTTATATGCTAAGTGACATCTGCATCATGATAGTTGATGACGAACAATCCATTCTTGAGGCATTAACAGAAATGTTAGAACTTGAAGGTTTCCATGTTGAAGTTTTCAAGCAACCTGACAGAGCGTTGCAATCACTAAGAAAAAATAGCCCTGTGGTTGTACTAAGCGACGTTAAAATGCCCAAAATGGGCGGTTTAAGTCTATTAGCTCAAATACACTCTTTCGATAAAGATATCCCTGTCATTCTGATGAGTGGTCATGGTGATATTCCAATGGCGATTGAGGCCATGAGAGAAGGCGCTTATGACTTCTTGGAAAAACCTTTGATACCAGATGTGCTAATCCAACAGTTACATAGAGCCATCGAAAAACGTCAGTTGATCTTAGAAAACCGCAAACTTCGCCAGGGAATACAGCCGCATCAAGGTATAGAAAGCACAATCATTGGCGACTCAAGCGCTATCCAAGCCATTCGCCAACAAATACTTTCTTTAGCTCAAGCGAATGTAGATACCATTATTTATGGTGATACTGGCTGTGGTAAAGACGTGGTAGCAAGAGCTTTACACGAATACAGTGAAAGAAAAGAACAGCGTTTTATTGCCATTAACTGTGGCGGAATGAGTGAAAGCCTCATCGAAAGCGAGTTATTCGGTCATGAAGCAGGCTCTTTTACAGGCGCAAGCAAACGCCATATAGGTAAAATTGAAGCGGCTAATGGCGGAACCTTATTTCTTGATGAAATAGAAACCATGCCTATTGCAGTACAAATAAAACTATTACGAGTGCTACAAGAACGAACCATTGAGCGTGTTGGCAGCACAAAAACTATTCCTCTAACCTTAACTGTTATTGCAGCTAGCAAAGAAAATCTCGCACAGCTGGGAGATGCAGGGCTCTTTAGAAAAGACCTATTTTACCGTTTAAATGTCGCCAGTCTGACGATTCCGCCCTTAAAAGATCGTCCTGAAGACGTATTACCATTATTCCATTTTTACGTTGCTCAAGGGGCAAAGCGTTATCAGAGACCTTTACCTGATACCAATGCTATGACCCTCAATAGACTTTTACAACATGATTGGCCTGGAAACGTTCGAGAGCTCAAAAATGCCGCCGATCGTTTCGTGCTAGGTATTAGTGAAGCTTCTATCGACTCGATCAAAGCACAAGATGACCGTGTTGGTTGCTATGAGGAACGCATGGAGCAGTTTGAAAAGCAATTACTTATTGATGGCTTGAGGGCTACCCAAGGCCAGCTTAATGATGCAGCAGAGCTACTGAATTTATCCAGAAAAACCCTCTATCGAAAAATGAGAAAGCACCACCTAGATAAACATAATTTTAAACTCTCCGACGACTCAGGACAACTTTGACCCATTTGCCAACACTATGAAGACAAAGGTGACCCAAAGAAAGTGTTAGTTAATGCAATATAAACATAAGACACTGATAAATATAAGTTTTATATTTCTGGCATTCGCTTTGCTCTAGCGTATTACCCCACAATAGTTGGGTAAACGCATCTCCGTCTACGGAACCTCCCGACCGGTGATAAAAATAAAAAAAATGTGTTGAGGAAATAATAATGTCTAAAAAAATACTAACAGGACTATTAGTTTCAGGATCTTTGTTACTTACCAGCTCCATGACTATGGCGGCAGATTGTGACCATCGCGGCGTACTCGATGAAAAGTTCTGTGATGAAAACATGGACCTAGTTGCTGACACACCGAAAGACCCAAGCCAATGGCGTGATCCAAGTACCCTTGTGTTTACCTATACGCCTGTAGAAGACCCTGCGGTCTATAAAGATGCCTTCCATGAATTCCAAGAATACTTAACTGAAAAAACTGGCAAGAAGGTCATCTACTATACTGTCCACTCTAACGCAGCGGAAGTTGAGGCTATCCGATCTGGACGCTTACATATTGCTGGCTTTTCAACAGGACCTACTGGTTACGCTGTAAATCTAGGAGGCTATGTTCCTATCGCCGTAAAAGGTACAGCAGAAGCTTTCCAAGGCTATAACCTAATCATAGTAACCAAGCCTGACAGTGGCATTAAAACGGTTGATGACCTAAAAGGCAAAGTGGTTGCTCATACCTCAGCTTCTTCTAATTCTGGTAACCTTGCACCTCGTGCTTTATTCCCAAATCTAGGTATCACGCCAGATAAAGACTACCAAGTTAAATACTCAGGTAAGCATGATCAATCTATCATGGGCGTATTATCTGGAGATTACGATGCCGCCCCAGTCGCATCCGACGTATTTAAACGTATGGTTGATGCAGGGCGTATTAAAGCGGAAGACTTCCGTATTATTTACACTAGCCCTCGTTTTCCTACCTCGGCATTCGGCTACGCTCATGACCTAAACCCTGAACTCGTTGAAAAAATTAAAGAGGCTTTCTTTACTTTCCGTTTTTCTAAAGACATGCAAAACACCTTCGGTGGCGCAGACCGCTTCTTCCCTATCACTTACAAAGAAGACTGGGCTGTTATTCGTGATATCGCACACGCAACAGGTACAGCGTACACCAAAACTGGTTTGCAAAAACTCGCGGAGAAAGAAGCAGAAAAAGCCGCTAAAAAACGAGCAGCAGAACTGGCTAAACAAAACGGTTAGCCACCTCCAGTAATCCTATTTAACTTTTTTTGATCTTAATTATAAGGCTATGTGATTGTGAAAATCACATTCCATAGCCTTGCTCGTCTTTAGGAATTTATTATGCAAACAACTGCTCCCAACTCCCTGCTCTCCATTCGCGGTTTACACAAGGAATACGTTGCTGGTAACGCTATTTTAAAAGGGATTGATATCGATATAGCGGAACAAGGCATTATCGCTATTATCGGCCCTTCCGGTACGGGTAAGAGTACCTTGTTACGCTGTATTAACCGTCTAATTGACCCAACCCAGGGACAGATTTTATTAGAGCAAGAAGATTTGTCTCAAGCCAGTGGCAAGCAGCTGCGAACATTACGCCGTAAAATAGGCATGGTATTCCAAGAATACAATCTAGTTGAGCGCTTAACGGTCATAGAAAATGTTTTAACGGGTCGATTGGGTTATATGTCCGCGTGGGATGCTTGGCGTCGCAAGTTTTCACAAGAAGACATTAATACCGCCTTTCAACTATTAGAAGCCGTTGGTCTTGCAGAACATGCTAAGAAACGTGCTGACAGTTTATCTGGTGGACAGAGACAACGTGTAGGTATTGCTCGAGCCGTCATGCAAAACCCTAGACTACTGCTCGCTGACGAACCGACTTCGTCATTGGACCCAAAAACAGCGGTTGAAATCATGGAGCTTTTAGAACGCTTCGCTGAAGAGAAAAACATGCCCGCTCTTGTCAATATTCATGATGTGAATCTAGCTCGTCGTTATGCAAAGCGCATGATAGGTATGAGCAATGGTGTTGTTATTTATGACGGTGCCCCTGAAGGCATTACGGATGACCATCTGAAACAAATTTACGGAGGTGAATCATGGCTCGTTTAACAACCGAGAAGCATTATGAGGATCCATTCAAACCCAGTTGGTTAGTTCGTGTGGCTTAGTTGATCATTGCGGCTTATCTTGCTTACTCATTCAATGCTATGGGTCTAGAGTGGGAACGAATCCAGCAAGGCTTAGGCCAAGCGAGTGCGTTATTGGATCGCATGTTTCCGCCCAACTTCTCACGCTGGGAATTGCTGTTAAGTGGCCTTGCGGAAAGCTTAGAGATTGCGATTATTGCCAGTATTGCTGGCATAGTATTATCACTCTTTTTTGGGTTGTTTTCTGCTCGTAATTTAATGCCAAACTGGGTAAGCATTCCTATGCGTGGCCTGATCGCTTTATGTCGTACTTTTCATCCCGTTATCATTGCGATTTTGTTTGTTAAGAGTGTCGGATTTGGCGCCCTCGCCGGTATTCTCACATTGGTCGTTGCATCTATTGGCTTTATTGCCAAATTGTTTGCAGAAGCCATTGAAGAAATATCACTTAAGCAAGTGGAAGCAGTACGCGCCACTGGAGCAGGCTTTGTGAGTGTTATTTTATTCTCTGTTATGCCACAAGTATTTGCCCGTTTTATAGGTTTCTCTACCTACCAACTCGACTCCAACTTACGTAATTCCACCATGGTCGGTATTGTTGGTGCCGGTGGACTTGGTGGGACATTATTTTCGGCATTTCAGCGATTTGACTACGATTTTGTCGCAGCGATTCTTATCACCATTATTGCGATCATCATGGTAGGTGAGTTTTTATCTAATATTGTGCGCCGCATATTTAGCTAGGTGTGAAGGAGTCCATTATGCAAACAAATATTAATCACCATTGGCAACGTTTCACACTCAAACAAAAACTCTCTCGCTATAGTGTGTATCTGGTATTAGTTATTGCGCTAGTACAGTCCGTACAAAGCGTCGAAGTTATCCCTGAGTTTTTCTATGACGCGCCAGAGCAGATGGCCGATATGTTCAGTCGTATGTGGCCAATGGAGTGGAGCTATTATCCACTTTCCGTTCATGATGCAATTATTGAAACCTTGAACATCGCCACTATTGGCACCTTGTTAACACTTTTTATTGCGGTGCCTCTGGCTTTGATGAATGCCAGCAACATTACCCGTTCGGTTTGGAGCCAATGGATTGCTCGCTTCTTCTTAGTATCCTCTCGCTCTGTTAACTCATTGGTTTGGGCTCTGCTGTTCGTAGCTATCTTCGGACCAGGAGTCCTCGCAGGAGTACTAGCTATTGCGTTTCGCTCGGTAGGCTTTGTCGGTAAGCTTTTAGCGGAAGCCTTGGAGGAAGTAAATATGGGGTCGGTCGAGGCAATACGCGCTACAGGTGCTTCCCCAACAACCATTTTATTCAAAGGTTATTGGCCTCAGGTGTTACCTGCTTTCTTTAGTATCGTGCTCTTTCGCTGGGATATAAATGTTCGTGAATCTGCGGTACTAGGGCTGGTAGGTGCAGGTGGCATTGGTGTCGTACTCAGTGATTCCATGAACTTATTCCAATGGCAAAGGGTTTCCATTGCATTGTTGGCTATTTTCGTCGTGGTAATTTTAGCTGAGATATTAGTGGTGAATATTCGTAAAAAGCTAATCTAAGTTTAATTTAAACAACGATGTGCAATAAAATACGCCGCTATGAGAAAGCCTCATGGCGGCGTATTATTCTTATCGCGTCAATTACCTAGCTCGCCGACATATACGGGTAATCCGTATAGCCTTTTGCATCGGTTGTGTAGAAAGTCTCTTGGTCTGGCACGTTTAGAGCGTGACCCGCTTTGACTCGTGCTGGAAGGTCTGGATTCGCTAGGAACGCCGTACCAAAAGCCACACTGTCAGCTTGTTGCGCCTGTAGAGTTTGGTTGGCTTCTTCGGCGTTGTAGCCCATGTTCACCATTAAGTGGCCTTGGTAAGCTTCGCGAGCAACACTGATCACCTCTGCTTCTTGAATACCAAAGAAGTCAGCACGCATAACATGCAGATAAGCAAGGTTAAACTGATTCAGGTGAGTTGCAAGGTAGCGAACCCACTCAACAGGGTTGCTGTCTTTCATACTGTTAAAGCTGTTCAAAGGGGATAAACGCAATCCAACGCGACCACTGCCAAACACGTCCGTGACTACTGCCAAAATACGATTCAAGAAACGCGCTCTGTTTTCAAAAGAACCACCGTACTCATCGGTGCGCTGGTTGCTGCTGTCACGTAAAAATTGGTCAATCAAATAGCCGTTCGCACCGTGTACTTCCACCCCATCAAACCCTGCCGCTTTGGCGTTGACCGCACCTTGGCGGAAATCCTCTACAATCTCGTCAATTTCCGCCACAGTAAGCGCATGAGGAACCGTATAAGGCTTTTTACCTTCTGGTGTATGAGTTTCATCATCAATAGCTATAGCACTTGGCGCAACACATGGTTTACCACCATTCAGCAGTGGATGAGCCGCTCTTCCTGCGTGCCATATTTGCAGAAAAATCCGTCCATCCGCTTGATGCACAGCGTCTGTAGTGAGCTTCCAGCCTTCGATTTGGGCTGGGCTATAAATGCCAGGGTCATTGCCAAAGGAAGAGGTGTTTTCGCTGACCATAGTACATTCTGTAATTAACAGGCCTGCACTGGCTCTTTGACCATAATATTCTGCCATCAAAGCGTTAGGCTGGTGGTCTACGGCTCGTCCACGCGTTAAAGGCGCCATGATAAAACGGTTAGGTAATTGTAAGTCCCCTAATGTTGTTGGGGTAAACAAGTTGTTTTCGCTGTTCGACATGAAAAGCTCCTTAATATTCAAATTTTGATACTTAGATCAAAGACTCGGTATATCTTGGGCTGGGCACGAGAAAAACAATGTAAGCACGACGATTTAAAGGCTGAAGAAAGGACTTTCCTTATTGCTTGTGTTTTCTGTGTTTCACACTTGGTTTTAAGCAGACATAAAAAAAGCGATTAAGTTACCTTAATCGCTCTTTTCAAATGTCTCAGGCTATCTTCCGTTTTGGGCGTTACGGATTTTTTCATCTGTCTTATATTGGCTCAATGCATAAACAGACCAAATCGCCGCTGGCACCCATCCGATCAGAGTGATCTGTAAAATCAGACAGAAGATGCCGGCAAACGGTCGGCCTATGGTAAAAAACTGCAGCCAAGGCAAGAGTATTGCTAGTATTAATCTCATCGTGTGTTCCTTATTGAGCTATGAGCTCTCGATATATATCTCAATAGAAAAAAGTGCTGGCGATAATGCGTAGCACTCTTTTAACCTATTGATTAGGCTACCGAAAAATTCAGATAAACACACAGATAAAATTGCTAAATTTTGTGTCTCAACTAACTTTCAGAGTCCGCAAGTGCCTGATCAATATCTGCAGCGCTGTGACGCTCTTCCAAGAAAGCATCCCCCCAGCTACGGTTTACAATGCGACCACGCTGAACGGCTGGACGCTGTTCCATCATTTTCGCCCAACGAACGACATGGGTGTAGCTTGCCACATCTAAGAACTCTGCTGCCTCATATAAGTTACCTAATACAAGGTTGCCATACCAAGGCCAGATAGCAATATCGGCAATGGAGTATTCTTCGCCCGCAAAGTAGGTATTTTCAGCTAAGTGCTTGTCCAATACATCCAATTCGCGTTTCACTTCCATGGCAAAACGATCGATTGGGTATTGCATTTTGAAAGGTGCATAGTGGTAGAAGTGACCAAAACCACCTCCTAGATAAGGGGCTGAACCCATTTGCCAAAATAACCAGTTGCGGCACTCTGTTTTGGCACTGTGAGCCTGGGGAATTAAGGCATCAAATTTTTCAGCTAAGTATTGTAAGATCGAGCCAGATTCAAATACACGGGTTACAGGCGTCGTACTATGATCTAATAAAGCAGGAATTTTTGAGTTCGGGTTAGCTTCCACAAAGCCAGAAGAGAACTGATCGCCGTCACCAATTTTAATCATGAAAGCATCGTATTCTGCTTCATTAAAACCTAGGCTTAATAGCTCCTCAAGCATGATGGTTACTTTTTGACCATTAGGGGTTGCAAGAGAGTAAAGTTGTAACGGGTGTTTGCCTTGAGGCAAGATTTTATCATGGGTTGAGCCAGCTATAGGTCGATTCAAACTCGCCCACTCACCGCCATTTTCCGCTTCCCATTTCCAGACCTTTGGTGGTACGTAATCTTGCTGATTGGTGTTGTCAGTTGCCATGAAAAATACCCTTAAAATAATTTATTTTGTAAGAAAGTTGCGATTAACAACGTCAAAGAACGAATACTTGGTTATTTATCTTATATAGGATTGTCTAAGCCTTTTGCAATATGATGACATTAGATCAAATCGCTCTAAGTAAGAAATAAATAGCTCTTTCGTTCATTTTTCCACGATAAGGCTCATAGATATGAAGATTAAAAAAGTATTGCGCTCCTCCTTGGGTTTTGGCCTGCTTTGTAGTGCCAGCCTGTTTGTGAATACCGCACATGCTGAGACCCAAAGTATCATTGTCGCAGGTGGTTGTTTCTGGTGTGTCGAATCCGACTTCGAAAAAGTACCTGGGGTTCTGAGTGCAGAATCTGGCTACATAGGGGGTTACACCAAAAGCCCAACCTATAGCTCTGTATCGTCAAAAAATACCGGCCATTATGAAGCGGTAGAAATTCTTTTTGATGATAATCAGGTTTCTCTCACCGAGTTGAGCGACTACTTTTGGAAAACCATTGACCCAACCGATCCAATAGGACAATTCTGCGATAAAGGCTCACCGTATAAAACGGCCATGTTTTACCAAGATGATCAACAAAAAGCCGTGTTCGAAGCGTCTCTTGCACAAGTCGAGGCGACTAAGCCTTTCGATGCAGAGGTGGTAACAAAGCTTCTACCTGCCAGCACTTTCTATTCGGCAGAGGAATACCATCAGGATTATTACAAGAAAAACCCTATTCGCTACAACCTATACCGTAGTAGCTGCGGACGTGACAGCAAGATAAAAAATCTATGGGGTGCAGTGGCGAGTAAAGCCTACCACTAGGAATGGTCTCGCTTACCAAGATGAAAGGTAAGTACCATGATGCCAGCCATCATGGTACTTCTTCAGTTAAGCTAAATGCTTATTGAAGAACTCAACCGTGCGATCCCAAGACAGTTCAGCTTGGTCTTCCACATAACGAGCGGTAGAGTCGTTATGGAAACCATGGTTCGCGCCTTTATAGATATAAGCCGTATAGTCCGCTTTAATTGCTTTTAAGGTCGCTTCGTAGTTTGGCCAAGTGGCATTGACTCGCTTATCCAATTCACCAAATTGCAACAGCAGTGGCGCTTTAATATTTGGAATAAACTCCGCTTTTGCAGGTGTACCGTAATAAGGCACAGCCGCGTCGATAAGTTCAGGGACTCGTGCTGCCAGCATGTTGCTCACATACCCACCAAAACAGAAGCCAACAACCCCTAATTTACCGTTACTTAATTCATGGTTTTTCAGGAATTTCGCGGCGTTAATGAAGTCTGTTTCCACTTTCACTTTATCTAGGCTTGCTTGCATGGCACGACCTTCATCATCGTTACCAGGGTATCCGCCAAGAGTGTGAAGAATATCTGGAGCGAAAGCCACGAAGCCAGCTTTCGCTGCACGGCGCGCCACATCTTTAATGTATGGGTTCAAACCACGGTTTTCATGAACAACAAGCACAACCGGCTTTTTCTCTGCGCCACCTTTGGGCACGACAAGGTAACCGCGACCGCCCCCTAATCCATCTGGAGAAGGAAATTCAGCGTAGCTGGCCGTAATATCTGAATCATTAAATGAAACCTGTTCAGCGAGTGCGTAATTAGGAATTAGACCACCTGCCACTGCAGCAGAGGTTAGGCCAATGGCCGCTAATCGAGTCAAAAACGTACGTCGGTCAATATCGCCATGGGCGTATTCATCGTACCAATCGAAGGCTTCTTGGGGAATGGTTGATGCAGACTCTGTGTTCAAACGCTGAATTGACATGTGCTTATCTCCCGTTAAATGATGGACCTTGTGCTTTACGAAAAACGTAATAGCTTGGATCATCATATTAAAAAAAAGTTCAGCAAGGATAATTCTAACGCGTAAATTTACGTTAATTTACTTTCGCAGAGATGTGAAAAAATGCTGCTAGCACGCGCCTCATAGCGTCGTGCTAGCAGGGACATTAAGCGTTGGCGTTGATACTCAATGCCATAGCTTCAGCGATTTTAATACCATCAATAGCGGCTGACATAATACCTCCAGCATAGCCTGCACCCTCTCCTGCTGGAAAAAGGCCTTTGGTATTAATACTTTGCAGGTTTTGACTGTCACGCTTGATATTGATCGGTGCTGAGGTGCGAGTTTCCACACCAGTCAGTAGAGCATCCTCAAAAGCAAAACCACGAATTTTCTTGTTAAATTCAGGAATCGCCTCTCGGATGGCTTCTATACAAAAGTCAGGTAATGCGTCAGAAAGATCCGTTAACTTGATACCCGGTTTAAAGGAAGGTTCCACACTACCAAGCTCTGCGGGTGTTTCACCACGTAAAAAGCCCCCCACCGTTTGCGCTGGCGCATCATAATTACTACCGCCCATCACATACGCATGGCTTTCCAGTTTGCGCTGAAATTCGATGCCAGCCAACGGTCCACCCGGATAATCGGAAGGGTCAATACCCACCACAATGGCACTGTTTGCGTTGCGCTCATTTCGGGAATATTGACTCATACCATTGGTCACTACACGGTTTTCTTCTGACGTGGCCGCTACAACAGTACCGCCAGGACACATACAGAAGCTGTAAACTGAACGGCCATTTTTACAATGATGTACAAGTTTATAATCCGCCGCCCCTAGAATTTCATTCCCCGCATTCGGACCAAAACGCGCTTGGTCAATCACAGATTGTTCATGCTCGATTCGAAAGCCCACCGAGAAAGGTTTTGCCTCAATATACACACCTTTGTTGTACAGCATTTCAAAGGTATCACGAGCACTATGGCCAATCGCCAACGCGATATGGTTGGATACGATGCGTTCACCATCCGCCAAGGTAACACCCGTAATCTGCCCATCTTCAATGTGTAGGTCATCTACTCGAGCACTAAAGCGTATTTCGCCCCCTAGCGCTAAGATCTCGGCACGCATTTTCTCAACCATGGCCACCAGCTTGAAAGTACCGATGTGTGGCTTACTAACATAAAGAATTTCTTCTGGTGCGCCCGCCGCAACAAACTCTTCTAATACTTTGCGACCGTATTGCTTGGGGTCTTTTACCTGACTGTATAGCTTACCGTCCGAAAACGTCCCAGCACCTCCTTCACCAAACTGTACATTCGATTCTGTATTAAGAATTTTTTTGCGCCAGAAACCAAAGGTATCTTTAGTACGTTCACGAACTTCCTTGCCCCGTTCTAGAACAATAGGTTTGTAACCCATCTGGGCTAACACCAAAGCCGCTAATAGCCCACAAGGACCAAAACCGATCACTACTGGCCGCTCTGTTAGAGTAACAGGTGCTTGCGCTACAGGGTGGTAGTTTAAATCTGGTGTTTTCTTAATTTGCTGATGATCTGTGAATTTCTCTAATAACGCCTCTTCCATGCTAGTTTCTACATCCAATGTGTAAATCAGCATAATTTTGCTCTTCTTACGAGCATCATAGCCACGTCGGAAAACCGTAAAGTCCACCAATTGCTCAGCGCTTATATCAAGCTGGCTTAAAACCGCTTGCTGTAACGCTTGGTCATCATGGTCGAGAGGAAGTTGTAGATTAGAAATTCGTATCATAAGAGTCTTTATTTTCGCTAGGACGGAGAAAAGTTAATGGCGTGCATAATACGCTATTTTTCCCGAAATATCTGCTGGCTAAATACGCCTATTGGCTAATACATCGCCAATGTTTTCCACCAAATAAAATCCAATGGCAGCAATATCAAAGACGTTAGTACAAACATCAGTAAACACACTTTACTGACCGCACTAATGGACAAACGACCTAAGGCAATTGCGGTAATCAAAGGCGGTGCTTGATAAGGCAAAAGTACATTTGAAAAAGCCAACACCTGACTCATGATGACTGTATATGTCGACAACCCAGTAATGTCTGCAAGATGCTCAGCCATAGGTGTCATCACCGCAGGCACACCCGCCAAATTCGTCACTACTGCGACACAAGTGGAAAGCAGCGTCAGTAGGGTTAAGTTGGTTAGTGAACTGTCCTCCACAAAGGGAATCACCGCTGTCATACTGTCTACCAGCACCTTACCCAAGCCAGAATAGGCAATAATGGCGCTTAACCCTATGATGCCTGCTGCGAAAAATAAAGTAGTGTATTGAATGTCTTTATCCAGACAGTTTTTCGACGTTAGACCACTGCTCGGCCATAGACATACTAACGCTGCCATCAACCCGACCCAACCCGCTGATATGTGGTGCCAAGCATCGGTAAACCAAAGCGCTAAACAACCACCCAGTACAATAAACAAACGTCTCTCTGCTTCAGAATAAGGCTGCTTCGTGGATGCCTCATCACTCTTTTCAACTGGGTCTTTATCTGGGAATAGCCAGAGAATAACGCCAATTAACAAAGCCAATTTCGCCAAACCAAGTATTGGAAAATGCAGGAGTAAATACCCTCCATAGGAGGCAGGCATACTGTATAAAGCTTCTGCCATACCAGATAACAACATGTTTGGGGCATTTGCTGGCAAAATGGAAAATGCCGGAAGAAAGGTTCCAAATGCCGCTGCGAGCAACATACCTTGGCGGCCTTTGGAGCCTTGCTCATAGCCAAAGTGATCCGCAAGAGACGCAATAATGGGGACAATCAACACAATTCGCCCAATACCAGATGGGATAACAAAGGCCAGCAGCATGGCAAACAAGGCAATTTTGATAATAGTGCCCCGATAACTTTGCCCTAGCACCATACGTAATAGGCGCGTTGCACGACTGTTTAATCCAGTGTGGCTGATCGCCGCACCAAACACCATGCCACTGAACAGTAACCAAAAGGTGGAAGATTGGAAGCCCGAGAAAATCACCTCGGGGGGAGCGAGTTTGGCCACCATCGCAAACGCCAACAATCCCAATGCAGGCCAATAAGCTGGAATTAAAGAGGTCGCCCAGAACAGAATACAGATAAACAATAGGCCCGCGCTCAATGATTGAGGCAAGGTTAGGTAAAAGCTCAGCCCCCAGCTCAATAAAGTTGTCAGTAAAAATACAGCCAATATTTTCATGGTGTGCATTAGCGGTTTGTCTTGCGAATCTGTCGCCGCAATAGGCTGACCTGAGTCCTTAGCCAAGAATTCACTCCTTATTTTTCACGTTGATACGGTGTTCTGAGCTCGCTATTTTGCCATGCTAATCACCACAAACCTATCCAGTCTCATTCGCTCGCTTAGAGAAATACCAAAAGATATTCAGTATCTGTCATTTCATGCATAAAAAGACGTAACAAGCTATGCTAACATCTGCTTTGAAAGGGTGTGGATTTTACTATCTTCACCTTAAGCTTCATTTTTCATTTACTATTTTGCAGAAAGGAAATGCCATGATTACTACCGTGCCTAACGTTGTATTTAAAACTCGCGTTCGCAATGAAGAACTAGGTGGACCAAACCCATTCGAATGGAAAGATGTTTCCTCTGATGACCTTTTCAAAGGTAAGAACGTAGTCGTTTTCTCTTTGCCAGGCGCTTTCACGCCAACTTGCTCCACTTCTCACTTGCCTCGTTACGAAGCGCTATACAGTGAATTTAAAGCACAGGGCGTAGACGCCGTTATCTGTGTGTCAGTAAACGATGCATTTGTTATGTACCAGTGGGGCAAGAGCCAAAACGCCGAAAACGTTTTCTTACTACCAGATGGTAACGGCGATTTCACTCGTCAAATGGGCATGCTAGTTAAGAAAGAAAATCTAGGTTTCGGCATGCGCAGCTGGCGTTATGCTATGCACGTTGAGAACGGCACCATCAAGAAAATGTTCTCTGAAGCTGGCTACCAAGACGATGCTCCAGCCGATCCTTTTGAAGTATCTGATGCAGACACTATGCTGAACTACCTAAAAGCACGCTAATCCAGCGATTGCTAACCGGTATTTCATTAGCAGACCCACTTTATGGTGGGTCTGCTTTTTTATGCCTACTATAAAAAGGCTCGTTTGGGAGAAAGCGCCTTTAATAAAGCATCGTCTTTGCCTGCCATCGCTTCCGTCAGCAAGGCTGCTGTTGTCGGACCTAAGGTAAAACCCTGATGACCATGACCAAAATGGAACCACATGCCTTTATGACGCGGAGCCTCTCCTACCATAGGCAACATATCTGGCATACAAGGGCGAGAACCAAACCACTGAGGCTCACTGATTCTTTCCTCTAATGCCAACATATCACTCAGAGCATTCACCCCATAATCTAACTGGCGAGTGTCAATTGGGGCATCCAATGACACTAAAGACGCGCCTGTTGTCACTCTAATCCCCTGTTTCATGGGAGCTGCTAGCACACCATTTTCTGCATCGAGAAAAGGTCTTTTTAACATATTCGGAGATGGATAATGTCCATGATAGCCGCGCTTATAAATCATCGGGATGGTATAGCCAAAACGTTTTAATAGCTCTGGTGACCAAGGCCCGAGAGCCACCACCGCTTGCTCAGCCTGAACCTCACCCGACATAGTATTAACGCTCCAACCATTAGGCTGTGGCTGCAAAGAGTCAGCGTCACCTGTAAAGATTTCCCCACCACGCGCTACAAACAACTGACTGTAGGCTTGCGTTAATTCACCCGGGGAAGCACAGGTCCAGCTTTGGGTGAAGTGCACTACGCCCGCTGGTGTTTGTAATAATGCAGGCTCTTCCGCTTGGTAGTCTTTGCCCGCTAAGACTCTTGATGTCACACCGTATTGACGAGCAAATCTCTGGGCACGCTGCGCCGCTTCATCAAACGCTTTTTCTTCTCTAAAAAGTAACGCATAACCATCCTGCTGGATGAGATGTTGGCAATTAGACGCTTCAATAAGCGGCTGATGATCCACAGTGCTTCTTGAGGTGAGCTGCGCATAAAGTGACGAAGTGGCTTGATGTCGACTGACTGAAGAGTGACGAAAATACGACCACAAAGCGGGCGCCATTTTTAGTACCCCAGGAACCGTCCAAGTAACATGATTGGTCAAGCCAAACATGAAGTTAGCCAGTGTCGGGAAATCACGGGGCAAAGCATAAGGCTCCGCCGCTTCGGCCTGTATAATACCCGCATTGCCATAGCTGGTTTCTTGACCAGGAGGCTGCTTATCCACTAAGGCAACCTTATGACCTTGAGCCTGTAAAGCCAACGCAGTGCTAACCCCTACCATTCCAGCACCCAACACAATAAAATCAGTCACAACCTCTCCCTATTTTCCCATCAAAATGTGACGTGAGAAAACTCAACTAAACACCTTGAGTCGCTTTTTGTAGCACGATTAGCATGTCTTGAATTAACCGATTCCCAAGCGCTTGTTTTTTATAAACAACACCGATTTCCCTCTCGAACCCCAGTTCGCCTAAAGGGATCTCTTGGATATTCGGCCCCCAATCGAGGTATTCATCTGTTTGCGGCACCATACCAATGCCCACTCCCAGCTCCACCAGCTTTACCAAGGCGCTGATTTCATCCACTTCACACTTTTCATTCACGTTAATTTGAACACGCTGGAGCCAGCGATCCACCTGTCGACCACCAAAAGAAGTGCGGTCATAACGAATAAATGGCAGATCGATTAAAGCGGTTTGCCAGTCTTTCACCGCAAACGTTTTCGGCGCAATTAATCGAAAAGGCTGTCGGATGAGAGGGCGCCAAGCAAGGTCTGGCAACAGATTAAAGGTCGGTAAAATAATGATGGCTAAATCCAATTCCCCCGCATCGACCTTATCGAAAAGATCCATAGACACTCCGGGCAACACCCGTGAATGACAATTTATATGTTGCTGATGAAAACTCGCTAAGGCGCTGGGTAAAATACAACGCTGAATCGTCGTAATCGCCCCCATAGTCAGCATTTGCTTGCTATCTTCCAAGCGACTACTGGTACCTAGCTGATGATACCGTTCAATGATTTCCTTAGCTTGATCCAGCACTCCAAGCCCAGTTTGGTTAAGTTGGGCGGTTCTGCCAACTCGCTCGAAAAGCTGCAAACCAAGCTCTTGCTCAAGCCTTTGTATTTGTGCACTGACCGCTGCTTGAGTTAAACCAATCTTATTCCCTGCTGCCGCAAACGTACCTTCACTTGCTACCGCCAATAGGGTTTTCAACTCTTTAATCATAAAAATAATCTATCAATTAAAACAATATACATTGATATTATTGTTGTTAGTTGCCGATTACAATCTTTCTATTCCCACAAGAAAAAAGACAGAGGCACTTAATGAGCGTACAACCCTTTCACCTAGCCATTCCTGTATACGATGTCCCACTGGCGCGCGCGTTTTACCGTGATGTATTTGCTTTAGAAGAAGGCCGTAGTTCAGAAACTTGGGTCGACTTTAACTTCTTTGGTCATCAATTAGTCATTCATCATCATCCAAAAACGCCTGGCCAAGAGCAAGCATCGACTAACCCAGTAGATGGTCATGATGTACCTGTGCCGCACTTTGGTGTTGTGCTGACTTGGACACAATGGGAAAACCTAGCGGAGCGTTTAAAAGCTCATGGTACAGAATTTGTAATCGAGCCTTACATTCGATTTAAAGGACAAGTTGGCGAGCAAGCTACAATGTTTTTGTTAGATCCTTGTGGTAACGCATTAGAGTTCAAAGCCTTTAAAGACATGGGCCAGTTGTTTGCAAAATAGGTTTCTATAGGCTCACAGTTAGAACCAAATGACAAAAAGACAAGCCTAAGTAAGAAAATTGTAAATGGCTATTTTTTTAGGCTTGTCTGTTTTCTAACCAGACATTTAGGTTTATAGTGTTGCCTTAGCTTTTCGCAAATAGTCAGGTTAGCAATGATGGAATATAACTTCGAGCAGTTCGTGGATGAGCTCGATGCCGCCCAAAAAACCCATTTTACTTGGACTCATAGTGTTCTGAGGTGCGCTGTCTTGCACTCTCTTCCAGGAGAGGACGTTCTACTTGAAGATACCCACCTTAGGTGTAGCTTTGGTCGCTTTTTGATCGAGCAAGAAGCCCTGTTTGTTGCCATTGACGAAGACAAAACTTACGACCTAATTCATCAGCATCAAACCATGCACGATGCTATTCGCAAGATTTTCCAGTGCATTTGTTCAGGTGCCCCAGGCAAAGAAGAAGACCTAGATGAATTCGAAAAAGCCCAACAAGGTTTGTTAGACCATTTAGCCTACTTTAAAACTCAAGCCTTATATTGCACCACCCCTACCGACGCACTGACCAAGCTTCCCTTACGCCAACGTTTAGATCTCGACTTTAAAGCACGTTCTTCAAGCTTACCGCCGGATAAAACTTTGGTGGTGATGTTGGTAGATGTGGATAGATTTAAATGGGTCAACGATCAATACGGACACAATATTGGCGATCAATTGCTGCAACATTTAATTTCGATCATTACCCCTATGCTGCGAGCGAACGATAAAATTTACCGCTATGGTGGTGAAGAGTTTGTCATCCTCATGCACCCAGAGCATGAAAACGACAATTGCTTAAATGCCGCGGAACGTATTCGAGAAATAGTTGCCCTAGCGCCTATTACCATCGCTAATGGTATCTCCGTTCCTCTGACGATCACCATAGGTTGCGCTAAGGTCTTGCCGGACGAAACTCTGAAGTCGGCTATTGATCGAGCGGACAAAGCCATGTACCAAGGCAAAGTTAGCGGTCGCAATTGCTGCATCGAAGCACCGATCCCCCACTAATAGAATCGTTGAGGGACTCGGGTTAGTTTGCCTTTAAATCTTATCGATCTAAACAACGCCCTCTAGGCTCATCGCCTTCATAAAGCACAATATCCGAATGTAAAAACTCAGCCGCCTGAGCAGAACCTCGTACTTTCACTTCACTGCGAACAAGCATTTCTGCTTCATAGTCATTTAGAACACTATGCCGAATGCCAACCTCTTGCCAGTTTGAATATGGCCCGCAGCCTTGATAAAGACTTCTAGCCAAACTTAACGCATCTAACAACGCTTGATTGGCTCCTTGTCCCTTAAAGGGACTCATTGGGTGCGCAGCATCCCCGATTAAAGTGGTATGAGTACCTTGCTGCAACCATTGCGGCTGTAACATAGTACGGTCGTACACTGGATAACCTGAGACCAACGAGGCATCGGTAGCTTCCATTATGGCCGGAATAGGATTATGCCATTGAGTTCGACGACACGCCTCTGCTTTTAATGCCTGTGCGCCTTGCAGACTTAGCAACTTGGCCTCGTCCTCGGGCATAGGGAAGCTCAACTGCCACATCACAGAATCCGCCGTAAACGGCATCATATAGATTCGCTCGTTACCATTGGCGGTTTGAAAAACCGTCGCACCGTCCAATAGCTCATGCTGCATATCTTTTAAATTCGCTAGCGGGCAAATACCGAGAATGACCATGCAGCCCAAATAGCGCAAGGGTGCTACTGTCTCACCCACTAATTGCTGGCGCACCACACTACGAATGCCATCAGCTCCGACTAATAAATCGGCTTTAGCCGTTTGTACTTGGCCATTTACAAGGAAGTCCAGCTCGATACCTCCATCTTGTTGACGAGTCTCCAGCAACTGATGTCCCCAAGTGACCTGACCATCACCTCCTAGCTGCTCCAACAAGGCGGCGCGCAATGACTGACGAGCTATGTGAATATTGGTGCGCTTAGGGGTCGACGCGTTTTCCCCAGCCAACCACTTGCGCATCCCCCATTCACCCAATACTCTCCCTTCCGTGTTGTGTACCACATGGCGGGTAGAAACTACGCCACTAGGTAATTCAAACAGACCAAAACCTTCAATCGCCTTACTGGCTTGCTGCAACGTCAATCCATAACCTTGCGAACGCGCCGCAAAGCCATCATCACGTTCATAAAGAGTGAAAGGAATACCACGATGACGACAAGCAACGGCTAGAGCTACGCCACCAATCCCCCCGCCGATAATCGCCACGTGGGGCAAGTTATCGCGATCAGGCTCTAACCATTGCTCCGCAAGCAAAAGACCAGAACCAGAACAATCTACACAATCATCAAGGTGACCTTTCGGGCGCTCCGGCGGCTCCCCGATCGAGCCAGCCTTTTCAAACTCGGCCAGTGCTTTTAAGTAACTTAAGCGCACTTTTTTACGCACCCGACGGCTGCGCTTACCTCGCCCTTGGCATTTTGAACATGGCGCCCAAGCTGCTACTTTGTTTTCCGCTGTCATTAATACACATCTACCAAATTAGAAATAACGTACCATTCCGCCATATTAGCTTGTTCCATCCATTAGCACTATTTGGAAGTTGTGTATAAAGGCAAAACCAAATAAACAAGTGGTATATACATCTAGAAAAAACCAAATAAATTAAATGAACAAAATTAGTGCATATATTAGAAAAACGCGCTAAATTCTAGCAACAGACCAAGGTTTTAGCCCTATAAAACAAAAATAACAACCAAGATTAATTGTATATACATGTAGGCATATTTATTGCTACACAATTTAATCTAACCTAAAAGGAGCCACGAAAATGAATTCGACCAGCCCTAATAATGCCTCAGCTTTTAAGCTAATTATCTTTAGCCTTGTCGGCTTAGTGTTTTTCTTTCTTCCCATCAACCTGAATGGTAAAAGCACCATTCCACTAGATCATATAGTGTCCTGGCTACGCGCCGACTTTTCAGGCGGTACTCAAATTTATGCCTTACTCGTCATCATTGCTGGCGGCATCTACCCTTTTTTGAAAGGCACATGGAATGATAGCCTCACCCAAAGAATTCTCTCTCTATTTAAACTATTGGGTGTGGCGACAGCCTTTATGGCTTTTTTCTCAATAGGACCAGCCTTTCTACTTGAAAAAGGCATGCTGCCATTTTTATTCTCTAAACTTGTTGTTCCGGTTGGTTTAATTGTTCCTATCGGTGCCATTTTTTTGGCATTTCTCATTAGTTATGGATTACTAGAGCTAGCAGGCGTCCTCCTACAACCCATAATGAAACCAATCTTTAAAACACCAGGGAAGTCCGCTATAGATGCCGTTGCTTCATTCGTGGGGAGCTATTCTGTCGGTTTACTAATTACCAACAAGGTGTACAAGTCTGGACAGTATTCTGCGAAAGAAGCGGCGATTATTGCTACCGGTTTTTCTACCGTTTCAGCCACCTTTATGGTCATCGTGGCAAAGACGCTTGGTTTAATGGAAGTTTGGAACCTATTTTTCTGGAGCACCTTGATCATTACCTTCCTCGTTACGGCTATTACCGTACGTCTTCCGCCACTGCGAAATTTTGACGATAGCAAAAGTGTTCAAGATGATATTGAGGTGACTGGATCTCGCATTGTACAAGCCGTCAATGAAGGGCTTAGCGTTGCAAAGCAAGCACCACCGTTATCACAAAGTATTCTACAAAACGCCAAAGACGGCCTACTGATGGCAATGGGTATATTGCCCTCTATTATGTCTGTGGGACTATTAGGCTTAGTATTGGCTAAGTACACCCCCATCTTTGAATGGATTGGCTACTTGTTCTACCCATTCGCATGGGCACTGCAACTTCCTGACCCATTATTAGTATCTACTGCTTCCGCAACCGGCTTAGCCGAAATGTTTCTGCCTGCTCTTCTTGCGGCCAAAAGTGTTTTCGTTACGAAGTTTGTAATCGGTGTTATCTCTATTTCATCAATACTATTCTTCTCGGCATCCATTCCTTGCATTTTATCCACCCAAATTCCTATTTCAGTGAAGCAAATATTGGTTGTATGGTACCTACGTACCGTATTAACCATGATCATTGCGACACCAATAGCATTTTGGGCGGCTGGGGCATAACCCTTTTTCACCATCCAAAAAAGCGCCTACATCCTTCAATGTAGGCGCTTTTGGCTTTCGTTCAAACACTCCGAGATACGCTAAAGCGAAACCCACAATTTGCCTCTCATAGAAAACTAAGAAAGGGGCTTGGGTATCTTTATTTGCGCTGACGCGTCGAGACAGGCGCAAGAAAATAGAGCATACCAAGCCGATTTGGATAACCATGAATTAATACTGTTGGGCTGGTGCGGGAATTTGGGTTAATAAAAGTCCTCAGTTGATCAGCTAAAGCAAAAAATAAATCAGGCCTTACGGAAAGCTTGAGTATCTTTATTTGCGCTGACGCGTCGAGGCACGAGACAGGTGCAAGTAAATAGAGCATACCAAGCCGATTTAGTTACTAAGCGCCAAAACAAGCGAAGGAAAAAGGTTTAAGACGAAAAAGAAAGGCTTAACAAAGCGGCTATCACATCTTTAAGCTGTTGCTGAATCGCTGGCAGCTTAGTGTCATCCAGTTGATAACTTTGCTGCTGTGCTAGTTCATCCACCAAATACGTTGCTTGAGAAAGCTCTAGCTGAATAGCGTGGATGTTAGCGTCTGGGCGACCAAATTCACGAGTAATATAGCCTCCTTTAAAGCGACCATTCACCACTTGCGAGTAATTCGGACTAAGTACCTGAGTCACCACATGGGCCAAGCTTTGATCACAAGATTTGCCCTGATTCGTGCCCCAATTGAAATCTGGTAACGTTCCTTCAAACAACATAGGGACTTGGGCCGCAATGCTGTGGGCATCAAACAAAATAGCAAAGCCAAACTGTGCTTTAATACGCTGCAACTCGGCCTCGATAGTTTGGTGATAAGGTTGCCAAATTTGTTCCTTACATTGCTGTTTATGAACCTCACCTGGCTCACCTGCCACTTCAAATACCGGACTATCGGCGAACAAAATATCCGGAAATAGACCGGTGGTTTTGGTCTCGTACAGCGGTTTATCATCATAAGGTCGATTCAAATCAATCACATAACGTGAATAATTAGCCTTAATGCAACCAACTCCTAAGCGTTCAAGGAAATCGTACAACTCAGGGATATACCAATCTGTATCCGGGAGTTTCTTTGCAGATTCAGTGAGCCCAGCGGCGACGGACGGCGTCACAAACAGCCCAGAATGAGGCATACTTACCAAGATAGGACTTTGTGAAGGACGAAACTCAAACGGCTGCTGAATCTTTCCCTCAAGCATTGCTTGTTCTGTAAACGGACTCATGTCACCACACCCTGCTGCACTCTTTGCTTCACTAAATTGCCGCCCAACCAATAACAAAGTTCACCCGGACTCTCGACATCCCAACAAATAAAATCGGCGACTTTACCTAGCGCTAAACTACCATGAGTTTTGTCTATACCCAAGGCTGTGGCTGCATGAATCGTTGTCCCAGCTAACGCTTCCTCAGGTGTCATGGAGAACAGAGTACAAGCCATGTTCATCATCAGACGCAGAGATAACGCAGGCGAAGTACCCGGATTCGCATCGGTCGCAATGGCGATCTTCACCCCATACTCACGCAATAAATCCATGGGCGGCAATTGGGTTTCCTTCAAGGTATAAAAAGCGCCCGGTAACAACACTGCAACCGTACCGGATTTGGCCATCGCGGCCACATCCGCTTCTTCCATAAACTCAAGGTGGTCCGCCGACAAAGCTTGGTAGGAAGCGGCTAGACGCGTACCGCCCAATGAAGATAGCTGCTCCGCATGTAGTTTGACAGGCAAGTCTAAAGACTGGGCAACCTTAAAATAACGGTCAACTTGATCAACACTAAAAGCAATGCCTTCACAGAAAGCATCCACCGCATCCGCCATGCCCAAGGCCGCCACTTTTGGCAGCACTACTTCACACAAATGATCAATGTAAGCATCTTTATCGGCAAACTCAGGAGGCATAGCATGAGCAGCTAAACAAGTACGCTTCACTGTAATTGGCAAGGTGTTTTCCAGCTCAGTCGCCACTCTCAGCATTTTCAATTCACTTTCTAACGACAGGCCATAACCCGATTTGATTTCAACCGTGGTCACTCCGTCTTGCATTAGGCTTAATAAACGACGACGACTGCTTGCCACTAACTCCGCTTCACTAGCGTCACGAGTGGCGCGCACAGAGGCGGCGATACCACCTCCTTGCTGAGCGATCTGCTGATAACTTACACCATTAAGGCGTTGCTCAAATTCACCCGCTCGATTGCCACCAAACACTAAGTGCGTGTGACAATCAATTAAACCCGGCGTGATCCAAGCCCCCTGCAAATCATGACATTGTTGAGCTTGATATTCGGGTAACTGGGAAGCTTCTCCTAGCCACGCAATACGTCCATCCTTAACACCCATAGCGGCATCATGAATGACATGATACTGACCACCTTCCATGGTCGCCACATGGCCACCCAACCAAATACCATCAAACTGCACAGGGCTTTCGATCAAATCCATAGTCTTAAGCCACCAAACTTGGCAACAAGCCTTTCGGCATGCTGTCATTGTGAGCCGCTTCTAGTAGAAGCTCATTGGCTTTTTCGATGTCCGTCGCGAAGTAACGATCTTTATCGTAAAAAGGAACACGAGCTCGCAAGGTTGCACGAGCTTGCTCTAAGCGCTCACTGGTTTTTAGTGGTGCACGGAAATCCAAGCCCTGAACGGCGGAAAGAATTTCTACGGCTAAAATACCACGGGTATTTTCCGCCATGTCTTTTAGGCGACGAGCAGCAAAAGTGGCCATCGACACATGATCTTCTTGGTTCGCAGAAGTTGGCAAACTGTCTACAGAAGCTGGGTGGGCAAAGGTCTTGTTTTCACTCGCAAGGGCTGCAGCCGTTACCTGAGCGATCATGAAGCCAGAGTTAACACCACCATTATCCACAAGGAAAGGCGGCAATTTACTCAAGTTGCTGTCGATCAACAACGCCATACGGCGCTCAGACAAACTGCCGATTTCAGCAATGGCTAAGGCTAGATTATCCGCCGCCATAGCAACTGGCTCTGCGTGGAAGTTTCCTCCTGAAATAATGTCGCCTTGCTCTGCAAATACCAGCGGATTATCCGAAACAGAGTTGGCTTCTACGCATAACACTTTCGCTGCGCCGCGAATTTGCTCTAAACACGCACCCATGACTTGCGGCTGACAACGTAATGAATAAGGGTCTTGCACCTTTTCACAATCTTCGTGGGAATTGCCAAGGTCACTGGATTCACCTAACAAATGACGATAAGCCGCTGCCGCGTCAATTTGTGTTTGGTGGCCACGTACCTGATGAATACGATCATCGAAAGGACTACGGCTGCCGAGTGCGGCCTCGACAGACAAAGCACCGCAAGTTACTGCCGAAGCAAATAAATCTTCCGCATGGAATAAGCCTTCCAAAGCAAATGCGGTAGAAGCTTGTGTGCCATTAAGCAGAGCTAGGCCTTCTTTAGGCGCCAATGCAATCGGTTCAAGACCCGCAATTGATAGCGCCGCACCACCCGAGATGATTTCACCATGGTAACGCGCTTTACCCTCACCTAACAAAATCGTACTCATGTGTGCCAAAGGTGCTAAATCACCGGATGCCCCCACCGAGCCTTTTTGCGGGATACACGGGTAAACTTCTTTATTAATCAAGGTAATCAAGGCTTCAATCACTTTCAGACGAATGCCAGAAAAACCACGAGCTAAGCTGTTTACTTTAAGCGCCATAATCAGCTTCACGGTATTATCGCTCATCAACTCGCCAATACCGGCCGCGTGAGACAAGACGATACTGCGCTGTAGTTCATCCAAATCTTCTGGTGCAATACGAGTATTGGCCAATAAACCAAAACCTGTGTTGATGCCGTACACGGTACGATTTTCAGCGATCACATCATCGACCACTTGGGTGCTGGCATGTATACCAGCAATGGCAGATTCGTCTAGGCTTAACGCTACTTTTTGACGACTGATTTGACGCAAATCATGCAGACTTAATTTTCCTGGCTGAATGGTTAATTCGAACATGGTATTCCTCTTTAATGTGCGTTGTAGTGCACTGCTTTATTGATCTGGGCGAGTATCAAAAATTATTTGCCAGTGATCATAGGTAAATGTAAGTTTTGCTCTTTGGCGCATTCAATAGCGATATCATAACCCGCATCTGCGTGACGCATAACACCTGTCGCTGGGTCATTCGTTAAGACGCGAGCAATACGCTCGGCGGCTTCATCACTGCCATCACAGACGATGACCATGCCAGAATGCTGAGAGAACCCCATCCCAACACCGCCACCATGGTGTAACGACACCCAAGTCGCCCCAGACGCCGTGTTCAATAAAGCGTTTAGCAAAGGCCAATCCGATACAGCATCCGAACCATCTTGCATGCCTTCTGTTTCACGGTTAGGGCTGGAAACAGAGCCAGAATCTAGGTGGTCACGACCGATAACAACCGGTGCCGACAACTCACCACTGCGGACCATTTCATTAAAGGCTAGGCCTAATTTTGCACGTTGGCCAAGACCTACCCAACAAATACGTGCTGGCAAACCTTGGAACTGAATACGTTCACGGGCCATGTCTAACCAATGATGTAAGTGGGCATCATCTGGAATGAGTTCTTTGACCTTTGCATCGGTTTTGTAAATATCTTGTGGGTCACCCGATAAAGCGGCCCAACGGAAAGGACCAATACCGCGACAAAATAGCGGACGGATATAAGCCGGTACGAAACCTGGAAAGTCAAAGGCGTTATCGATCCCTTCTTCCATGGCCATTTGGCGAATATTGTTACCGTAATCAAAAGTCGGGACACCCATCTTCTGGAAATCCAACATAGCCTGCACATGCACAGCCATAGTCTGTTTAGCCGCTTTTACGATAGCTTTTGGCTCTGTTTGCGATTTTTCTCGGTACGTTTCCCAGCTCATACCAGCAGGCAAGTAACCATTTAAAGGATCATGGGCAGACGTTTGGTCTGTCACCATATCTGGGCGAATGCCGCGCTTTACCATGTCTGGTAACACGTCGGCAGCATTGGCACACAATGCGATAGAAACTGCCTTGCCTTCTGCTGTGTATTTCTTAATACGCGCTAGGGCATCGTCCAGATCGGTCGCTTGCTCATCCACATAACGGGTTTTCAAACGGAAATCGATACGGCTTTGCTGACATTCAATGTTCAATGAACAGGCACCAGCAAGGGTCGCTGCAAGAGGTTGTGCGCCCCCCATACCACCTAGACCCGCGGTCAGTACCCAGCGTCCTGTCAGGTTACCACCGTAATGCTGACGACCCGCTTCTACAAACGTCTCATAAGTGCCTTGCACTATGCCTTGGCTACCTATATAGATCCAAGAGCCGGCGGTCATTTGACCGTACATCGCTAAACCTTTGGCATCCAGTTCGTTAAAATGCTCCCAGTTCGCCCAATGAGGCACAAGGTTAGAGTTGGCGATTAGCACTCGCGGTGCATTGGAATGGGTTTTGAACACCCCCACAGGTTTACCGGATTGCACCAATAAAGTTTCATCTTCTTCAAGGTTTTTAAGGGTCTCAACAATCTTGTCGTAGCACTCCCAATCACGTGCTGCACGCCCAATACCACCATAAACCACTAACTCTTCTGGGTTTTCCGCTACTTCTGGATCAAGGTTATTCATCAGCATGCGCATTGGTGCTTCGGTAAACCAAGACTTAGCAGTCAGTTTATTACCTGTCGCGGCTTTCACTTCACCGGCACGAAAGCGTTTTTGAGCAAGAGTTTGTTGAGTCATTTTACTTACCTTTTCAAGAGGAGTTCAGGATGTACTGCACTCAATAAAATTTAAATGTATATACAACTTAACGAAAACATAATTTTTATCATTGCAAGATGCAAGTATTTTTTCTCAAAATTTCGCAAAAAACCGAAAAACATCCCCTTCTTTTGAAGAGTTGAACGTATTAACTGCTGTCTATAGAAGGAGGTTACGAGGTCAAAAATAGAATCGGCGCTGATGAAAAACTTAAACTTGTATATACATTGTGAATTCTATTACACTCAAACTTTATATCGCGGCTTATAGAAGGACATAATCGTGTCAACAACGAAAGTTTCTGCTCCCTTGCAACACTATTTCGCTGAACGTGCTTTACTGCCTTCTGGTTGGGCTTTTAATGTGCGTTTAAGCGTCCAACACGGACGCTTTACTCACGTCCGCCCAAACAGCACCATGATTGAGGGCGACATTCACCTTGATGGTCCAGTGCTACCCACCATAGGTAACTTACACTCCCACGCATTTCAACGTGTTATGGCTGGTGCCGCAGAAGTCAGCTTGAATCCCAATGACAGTTTTTGGAGTTGGCGAGACCTTATGTATAAGGTGGTGCAAAAGCTTAGCCCAGAAGATGCACAAATCATTGCGACCCAACTCTACATAGACATGCTCAAAGCAGGTTACAGTCAGGTTGCTGAATTTCATTACTTACATCACGCCCCCGGCGGACAAGCGTATTCGCAAGTGGAAGAAATGGCCTTGCAACTTATGCAAGCGGCTCAAAACTCAGGCATAGGTTTAACCTTATTACCGGTACTTTATTCTTATGCAGGCTTTGGCGGCCAAACGCCAAGTGTAGGGCAAGCACGCTTTATTAATAGTACCGATGAGTATTTGGCCTTACACCACGCCTCCAGCGAGGCGCTTAGCCAGCTCAATAAACGCAATGTAAACCACCAGCACAAACACCAAATGGGCATCTGCTTCCATTCTTTACGAGCAGTCACTCAACCACAAATCGTTACTGTGCTCAGTCAATTAGACAGCTCGTTACCCATTCACATTCACATTGCTGAACAGCAAAAAGAAGTAAATGACTGCCAAACTTGGAGCGGCCAACGTCCGGTACAATGGTTAGATGACAACATAGGTTTAGACCCACGCTGGTGTTTGGTACACGCAACCCATTTAAACCAAAAAGAAATCACCGCCATCGCCAACACCCAAGCTGTAGTGGGTTTATGCCCCACCACAGAAGCCAACCTTGGGGACGGAATTTTCCCGGGAGTCGACTTTAGTGCACAAAATGGCCTCTGGGGCATTGGCTCAGATAGCCATGTGAGCTTATCTCTGGTGGAAGAGTTACGCACATTAGAATACAGCCAGCGCTTTCGTGACCAACAGCGCAATCGTCTGCATAATACTGCGCAAAATCGTGTGGGCGATCACTTGTTTACTCAAGCCTTGGCTGGAGGCAATCAAGCCTGCGGCGTTAAACTCGGACTTGCTCCCGGCCATCGTGCAGACTTTATGCTACTCGACCCTCAGCACCCCTTTATGGCCGCCAGTGCGCCACAAGATCTGCTTAACCGTTGGTTATTCGCTTGTAATGAAAACCTTATAAAAGACGTCTTCGTCTGCGGACAACAGGTCATTAAAGATTTCCATCACCCATTAGAAGAGAGCAGCCGACAGGCATTTACTCAGGTGATTAAAAAGGTGATGTATGACTGATCAAGGCACTTATTTAGCAGACGACTTAGTACTGATTACAAAAGAGGCATTTACCTCCATGCCATGGAAAAATGGTTTGGGAGTCACCCAACAAATCTATTTACATAAAGATGCTGAGGGGGTGCGCTTTCGCATTAGCCAAGCCGCGGTGGTCAAGGATGGGGTATTTTCAGACTTTGCAGGGTTGAAACGTACCTTAGTGCTACTCTCCGACACAGGCATGACACTAAGCCATCGAAATAAACTGCAACAGCAATATCGCCACCCGCTACAAAAAGCACTGGATATGGCAACCTTCTCTGGGGCAGACCAGACCGTTGCAGAGCTTCACCAAGGAGCCATTGAAGACTTGAACATCATGGTGCGAGATAAGGATAGTCAAGCACAAGTGCAGGCCTGTTACGGTCTTTGCACTTTGCACGCTAACACTTCATCCCCTGCCTTATTACGCGCTTTTTATGTTCATCAAGATTGTGAGCTGGCGACCAACAAAAAGTCGTATTCAATCGCACAAGGCAGTTTCGTGATCCTTAATGAGGGCATGGAGGTTTCCCTAATAACAGGGCAAGGTGTGGAGATAGGCATTTACGCCAAGTAATTTTCGGCGAATGCTTAGGGAAGGTACGAACAAGTCCACTGGCTTCAGCGTGTGGATAAAACTTTATTATTCGAGGTAAGCTTCACACTCCAATATTGAACATATTGGCAAGAAGATTAACAAAGCATAAAAAGTTTTAGCCCACGCCCTAGCGCCCGAAGTGCCCGAATAACTGAAAGCGGGAACCCGGGTGCAAGAGTCGGGCGGCGGTGACTATGTCTTCCCCAGACCAAGTACGACGCTTGATCTGGAGACAGGGCTCTTGGGCAGAGATTTGTAACCTTTGGCACTCCAATTCGCTGGGCAAGATAGCCTCCACCAGATGCTCACCCTCTGTCATCGGGGCAACACTCATCAAATAAGCGTAGGAAGTCTGCAGGGTAAAGTCTTGTTTATCGTAATCTGGAGTGAGCTTGGCGTTGACCACACGCTCTTCTATCTGAATCGGTAACTCATTCTCAAAGTGCAATACCACCGAGCGGTAGATTTCATGATTAGTACGCACCCCTAGCATCATCGCCTCTTCTACCGACGCCTTAGCACTCTCTAGTACCAAGAGTTGCGCTTTATGCTGATGGCCGCGAGCAGAAATTTCTTCCGCTATGTTGTGAACCTCAAATAGTGCTGAGTGTGCTTTCTTTTCCGCAACGAAAGTGCCTAAACCCTGATGACGAACCAACAAACCTTCCGCAGTTAATTCTCGTAAAGCACGGTTCACCGTCATGCGGCTCATGCCCAATGCATTAACAACTTCTGCTTCAGAAGGCACACGTTGATTTGCTTGCCACTCGCCAGAAGATATTTTTAACGAAATCGCCTGTTTTAACTTGGCATAGATTGGTTGTGGGGTATCTGGCAGATCGTCAAACAGATTACTCAATAGTGTCGAAGTTGGTGCGGTCAAAAGAGGTTCCAATTAGCCAAAAAATAGACAGATATTGTAGCCTGTATCGGCTTTTTTAAACAACATAAGCCGAGACAATAGCCATACTTTACCTACCGCGCTAAACTGACTTTTTCCTTGCGCCACCACTTCGACGTCGCGCACTTTTTTCTTCGAGGTATTCGTTTATGCAAACCGTCTCTGCCACGCCATCACATGCCTTATATCAGGCACATTTAAAGACATTGCAAGAAAGATACGAACAAGCCATGAGTCACTTTGGCTTACAAGCAATAGTCTTGGCCAGTGGTGCTAAAAGTTATTATTTCCAGGATGATCACGCATTTCCTTACCATCCGTATTCAGGCGCGCAACAATGGCTACCTTTTAGCATAGGACCTGAAACCTACATAATTATACGAGCAGGTAAGAGGCCGACATTAATTTGGCCAATACGCGATGATTTCTGGCATGCACCAAATCCAGTACCAGCAGGTGAGTGGAGTCAAGAATGGCTGATTGTCTGCGCTCGCCAAGACGATAAGGTGTTTAGCCAACTCTCTCAAGACACTGCATGGCTTGGTCCTCAGCCCCAAGATTTCACCAAGCCTTGTGATGGCCTGAAAGCATTTGTTGATTACGATAAAGCTATAAAAACAGACTTTGAAATCGCCGCCATTCAGCAAGCTAACGAGCGCTCCGTACTGGGTCATCTAGCCGCCAAACACGCTTTTTTAGAAGGCGCGAGTGAATTAGACATTCACCTTGCCTATTTACAAGCCAGCCGACAAACCGCTGACCAAGAGCCTTACCCAGGCATTGTTGGTGTGGATAAACACGCAGCGGTGTTACATTACGAGCATAAAAGTCCACAAAATAACCCTCAATCTCGCACCCTACTGATTGACGCCGGAGCCAGCCAGCATGGTTACGCCAGTGATATTACCCGTACCTTTACTCGTTATGATGATGAGTTCAGCGCATTGGTGGAAAGTATGGATGCTTTGGAGCAGAAAATCGCCAACCAAGCGCTGGCTGGAGTGGACTACCCAGCGCTTCATGAGCAAACCTTAATCGCCATTGCACAGTGTTTGAAAACCCATGATATTTGCCAATTGAGTGTAGAAGAACAGCTAGCCAAAAGAATTCCGCAAGTTTTCTTCCCCCATGGAGTCGGTCATCTACTCGGCCTACAAGTACACGATGTGGGCGGTTTTCAACAGGACCGAGCAGGTAACACTCGTAAAGTTGAACAAGCTCCCTTTCTACGTCTTACTCGCCGCCTAGAAGAAAACATGGTTGTAACTATCGAACCTGGCTTGTATTTTATCCCGATGTTACTGGAAAAAATGCAAGATGAAATTAAAGACCATGGTTGTAACTTAGAGAAAGTCAAACGCTTGCTGCCTTATGGTGGCATTCGAATTGAAGACAATGTGGTGGTGAAAAAGGAGCTAGCCCTTAACCTGACCCGCGAAGCTTTTTTGCAAGCACCTACACATTAAATCATACGCGGCCTTTGACTCCTCAAAGGCCGCGTCCAAAGCCTGTATTCGTAGTCGTTATAGTCGCTATCCTAGCACGCTTAACCGGTGAAAAATCACCCAAAAAAGCGTACTATAACAGCCTAGCTTACACCACTTAGTCACAAGCCGAGTGGACTTCAGTCAGCGTTTGAAACAGGACACATACAATGGATACAACCCTTCTTTTTTTACTGCTCGCAGGCCTACTCTCAGGCTTTTCTAAATTTTCTATCGGTGGCATGGGATTGCTTGTTCTACCGCTTCTTATGGTGGTTTTTCCGGGTCCCGAAGTATTGAGTATTTTAATACCCATTAACCTCTTGATTGATGTACTTGCCATCATTAGCTACCGCAAAGGTATCAGTTGGTCTGTACTAGCCAAAGTCATCCCTCTGGCCTTGGCCGGTGTATTACTAGGCACCTATTTACTGTCTTTTATTAATGCAGAGTCTTTTAATACCATTCTTGGGGCAATCATCGCCGGTATGCTTTTGTTGGGGCTTTGGCTCGACACCCACGATACAAGTTTTATGCAAAGCAAAACCACTGGTGGTGTGTTAGGCGCCTTTGCAGGATTCATCAGCATGGTCTCAAATGCTGCAGGCCCTCTATTCAGCCTGTATCTTATGGCGCAAAAGCTACCCAAAGAGCACTATGTCTCGACCCGTGCTTGGTGTATTTTCTTTATCAATATTTTCAAACTCCCCATGTTCTATAGTCTAGGACTACTTACAACAGACAGTCTAGGCTACAGCGTACAAGCGCTTCCTGGTTTATTAGTAGGTTGTTTAATAGGATATTGGACGGTGAACAAGCTGAAGTTTAGCCAAGTGAAGTGGCTGATACGGATTATGACCACCATTGCAGCGGTACGCCTGTTTAGTAGTCACTAATCTGGCATTTTCGTCGCCTGAGTGACATTGAGAAAGTTTATCCCCATAAAACCACTACTTAGCCGCTTTATGAGGAAGCAAGAAGGTATCAGCTAGTTTTGTGGATAAGACCTTGGATACCAAGTACATAGCCTTGTATGCCCATTCCCACCACAATCCCCGCCGCCACAGGCGAGATATAAGAATGATGACGAAACGCTTCACGGGTATGTACGTTGGAAATATGCACTTCGATAACCGGCACCTCAGCCCCTTTTATCGCGTCATGCAGCGCTACTGAGGTATGAGTGTATGCGCCCGGATTAAAGACAACACCGAGCATTTCACCCGCTTTGATACGCTGCCCTGCTTCATGTATGGCATCGATCAGCGCACCCTCATGGTTTGACTGACGGCACTCAACTTCATGGCCGTAGCGTTGTGCTTCTGCAGCGCACATGGCTTCTACATCCGCTAAAGTTTCGTGGCCATATTGCTCCGGCTCTCGACTCCCTAGTAGATTAAGGTTAGGGCCGTTTAGCACCATGATCTTCGACATTCAACACTCCTCAATTGCTTTGTACTGTCCCATTTGGGCGTAATGATAATGACCCGATAGTCTATACCAAAAAACTTAACATTACGCTCAGGGTAAAAAATGACAACACTGTTGTCACTAATAAGGCACTGGCACAGAAACCTTTCTCTCCATACTCACCAAAAATGATTGGGTAGGAAGTGAACATAGGCATAGCCGCCAGTATCACCACCGCGAGTTTTAAGTCTTGGTGCATGTTCGGGGTGAATACTAACAAGAGTGATGCAATTAGCGGAAACAGCATGAGTTTCACCACGGCCACCAAACCAATTTGGCTTAACTGCCCACGAATGGAAACCCCCACCAAGGAGCCGCCTATAACGATCAGAGCCGTAGCGGCTGCCGCACCGCCTAACAAAGTAAAACTCTGCTGCATGAACGCTGGCAACTGCCAGCCTAACAAAGAGCAAACCAACCCGCTTACCACAGATAAGAGTAATGGATTTGTCACTAGACGTTTCGCCACCACGGCCATAACCCCAGCACCAGAGTTCTGGCCATTCGCTTGACTTTGCCCTTTCATGGTTTCCACGAAAAATAGGTAAATAGGTAAAAACACCACATTCTCGACAATTAAAGCCATCGCAAAAGCTTGAGTCGGAGCGTGCTCAAAAGACTGAATAAGAACAGGCAAGCCAATGAAAGCGCTATTTGGCATACTACCACCTACACCTCGTACGCCAGATAAATCCCAGGGCTGTCGGAAGACAAAGCGAGCGATTAAAACGGTGATGCTAAAGGCCAGCAGTCCACCTACGGCGTACACAAAAATATAATCCAGATCGACTAGGTCACGGATATTCATACTGGAAAGCTTGGTAAAAATAAGTGCAGGCAAGGCTAGGTAAAGAATAAAACGACTTAAAGAAGGCAAGGCTTGGGGCGCTAAGAAACCATGACGTACAGCTAAAAAACCTAACAATATTACAAAGAAAATAGGGGCAGTAATGGTTAACATAGCTTCCATGGAAGAATACCCTTGCTAAAAAGCACTATACAGTTGCAATGAAGTTTTAACTAAAAACTGTTAACAAAAAAGAGATGTCGGATAGAGAAAATTTACAGATCCGAATATTCTATTTTGTCATACTAATAGAAACTAAAATAAGACTCAATCTTAAAAAACACCGGCTAAGTGTTTAATCTAGCAATACTTTTACATGAATCTTCTTAAATAAAGGAAGCGGACAAGATGTCACAAAATAACCCATTTAACTTACCATTTATAGGTTTAGGGTGCATGAATGTGTCCCATGCTTACGGGGAGCCATTAGCTGACGCCGAAGCTATAACACTTATCCAACGCGCGGTGGATATGGGCTATCAACATTTTGATACCGCAACCCTTTATGGTGGTGGTAATAATGAAAAGGTTGTCGGCGCAGCACTAAAGCCCAGTCGAGAATCAGTCTTCTTAGCCAGTAAATGCGGAATGGAAAACCTCAATGGCAAAAGGCAAATTAATGGCCGACCAGACAACTTACGACGCCAATGTGAAGGCAGCTTAAGACGTCTACAAACAGATCATATAGATCTCTATTATCTTCATCGCATGGACAAAGATGTCCCCATTGAAGAAAGTGTCGGTGCCCTTGGTGACCTAGTAAAAGAAGGCAAAATCGGTGCGGTGGGATTATCCGAAGTATCTGCCCCAACCCTTATCAGAGCACACAAAGAGTTTACCATCAGTGCCCTACAATCTGAGTACTCACTATGGACTCGAAACCCCGAAATAGCAGTACTTAACGCCTGCCAACAGCTTGACGTTATGTTTGTTGCTTTTAGCCCATTAGGGCGAGGTTTTTTAAGCAACCAATTGAGAGAATTAAATCAATTGGAGCGCTCGGATATGCGTCACGCCATGCCTAGGTTTTCTCCAGAAAATTTTGAGCAGAACCTACCTTTGTTAAACACTTTGCAATCCATGTCCGCAGAACTGGCCTGCACGCCGGCTCAGCTAGCTTTAGCTTGGTTAAGCTCAAAAGGTGAACATATTCGAGTCATTCCAGGCAGCCGGTCTTTACCCCACATGGAAGAAAATTTAGCTGCTAAAAGCATTTCCTTAACATCCCAGCAACTAGATTTACTAGACAATGATATAAATCAAAATAATATTTACGGTGCGCGGTACAATCAAGAGCAGCAACAAGATATTGATACAGAAGAATTTAATTGATAGTTAAAAGAACCTATATGTTGCATTCGATATATATAAATTAAATATATGCGAGACTGCTCTACTATTCCTTATTTTATGAACATTGATGATAAAAAACCAACGCATTGGTTACATAAACTTACACTATTAATCTTTGTTTACATCTATATTATTTAGACTAAAATGTAAGGATATTCCTACAGCAATTTCATCACTTTTAGAAGGTTGACTATGTTCTTTAGAAAACGCCCAGATATAGAAGCAGAAGCAAAAAACGATACGTTTCTAGAAGACAGCGCCTTTATTCAAGCAATGAATAAGTTTTGTGCCACCATCAGTTTTTTACCCGATGGCACCATCCTTGACGCCAATGAACACTTTCTTAAAGCCTCCGGTTATACCCTTTCTGAAATACAAGGCAAGAAGCATGTGATTTTCTGCCCGGTAGAAGTGGCACAAAGCACAGAGTATAAAAACTTCTGGCCTCAATTAGCCGCAGGTAAAAGTCATCAAGGCACATTCCAACGTGAACGCAAAGACGGCTCTGATTTATGGCTGGAAGCGACTTACTTCCCTGTTGAAAGAGACGGTAAAATCGTAAAAGTGGTTAAAATTGCAGCGGATGTTACTGAAGCTAAAGAAATGTCCGATCGGCAACAGGCCGTGTATTCGGCCATTGACCGCTCTGCCGCTACCATCGAGTTTTTCCCTGACGGCACGATCATTACTGCCAATGATAACTTCCTGGAGACCATGGGCTATGCCCTAAAAGATATTGCCGGACAACATCACCGTAAGTTCTGTACCGAAGAGTTTTATCAAGAGAATCCAAATTTTTGGCAGTATCTTGAAGAAGGCCATTTTGTGGCAGGGCAATTCGAACGTATAAACAAGCATGGTCGTAGAGTTTGGCTTGAAGCCAGCTACAACCCAGTTTTCCATGAAGGCAAAGTGGTCAAAATACTAAAAGTTGCTTCGGATATAAGTCAGCGCATTGAAGAGAAGCACGCGATACAAGACGCGGCTGAAGTTGCTCACACCACTTCTCTTAAAACCGCTCAAGTATCTGAAAGTGGAGCCGAAATTCTACGAAGAACAGTTGCGACATCAGACCAAATTGTTGAAGACGTTAGCTCATCCACTCACTTGATCGAGCAGTTACATCAGCAATCAGAAAACATTGCCAAAATTGTCACGACGATTGGCTCCATTGCAGACCAAACAAACCTGCTTGCTCTCAACGCTGCGATTGAAGCAGCCAGAGCTGGCGAACATGGTCGTGGCTTTGCGGTCGTCGCAGATGAAGTTCGTACTCTAGCGGCGCGCACCAGTACTTCTACCGTTGAAATTGAAGATATGGTTGCCCAGAATAGTGAGCTGACTCGTAAAGCTAAAGCAAGCATGGATAAAGTAAGTGAACGATCTAGTGAAAATGCTCAGTTAATCAATGAGGCTTCTGGTCTGATCGATGAGATCTTACAGGGCGCTGAACACGTAACGTCCACTGTCACTAAATTACTACACAATAAATAATTCCTTTACCCCACAAAAAAGGCGCTCTAATAAATCTAGAGCGCCTTTTTTATTCGCTTTAAAATAGTCTACAACTGAGATAAAACATACTCTGCTGAGCTAACTTTATATTCGCCAGGCTCATCTAACCATAGCTGCTGCACAATACCGTTATTGACCAGCATAGCGTACCTCAGGCTACGAACGCCCATTTTCGCGGCTGAAATATCTAATTCAAGACCAAGAGAGCAAGTCAGTTCTGCTAATCCGTCTGATGCCATGATAAGGTGCTCAGCGTTATGTGCCTGCCCCCACGCATGAACAACAAACACGTCATTGACTGTCAGGCAGACAATGTCATCAACCCCTTTCTCTTTAATCGCATCATAGTGCACCACATAACCCGGTAAGTGACTGGCACTACAGGTTGGTGTAAATGCTCCTGGCACAGCAAACATGAGCACTGTTTTGCCGCTAAAAAATTCAGTGACATCAAGGGTTTCAGGACCTTCTTCACCCATGACTTGGAACTGCCCATTTGGCAACATATCACCGATTTGAATCGACATTTTTATCTCCTAGCAACTAAGTTGCGCTTATCTTACAACAAAGTCAGCGCTAAGGTTGAATGCTTTTAACCGTGACACGCGTTCTAAACCGTAAACTGTTGCAGCAATGCCTTTTGACGATCCGAGAGTGAAGAAAGCTCTGTGCTCCCTGTTTCACTTTGCGCCGCACTTTGCGAGACTTTTTCAGACATATCTGCGATATTATGAATACTGCGATTGATTTCCTGTGCTACAGCAGATTGCTGACCTGCGGCGGTTGAAATCTGTGTACTTAAATGACGTATTTCTTCCATACACGTTTGCAGTTCGGTTAATGACTCACCCACTGAGCGAACATCTTCCACACTAGTGTGAGCACTCTCACAGCTGCTTTGCATACTTAGCACTGTTTCTTTGACACCTTTTTGTAGCTGTGTAATAACGCCCTGAATTTCTTCAGTTGAATCATGGGTACGGTTTGCCAACGTTCTCACTTCATCGGCGACCACGGCAAAGCCTCGGCCTTGCTCTCCCGCTCGAGCGGCTTCTATCGCTGCGTTCAAAGCCAGTAAATTGGTCTGCTCGGCTATGCCTTGAATCACTTCTAGAATTCGTCCGATGCTTTGCGAGTATTCATCCAACTGATTAACAACTTGGGCAGATTGCTCGATGTTTTTCACTAAGCTTTCTACCTCTGCAATATTACGTTGCATTTTTTGTCGGTTATCCATCGCACGTTGATCAAGGTCTTGAATCTGGTAGAAAGTAATCTCAGTATTTTTCTCCACCTCTTGCACTGTCGCCACCATTTCTGTCATTGCCGAAGCAACACTGGTCGTTTGATCATTTTGCAACGACATTTGTAATTTTGAGTCAGCAGCCAAACTAAGATTAGACTGGGCTGCACTGGCCACATCGTTAGCTGCTTGATCTATGTTCTTAATGACTTCTTGTAGGTTGCTTACTAGCTGATTGACCCAACGAGACAATTCGCCAAACTCGTCGTTACTGGTCACTTCACTACGACGAGTAAAGTTGCCTTTAGAGATATCCCCTAGCACCAACATAATTTCAGCCAAAGGTTTACGTATACTTTTACTCACCCACAACGCCACTAATACTGCAATCAAAATAGAAATACCAGAGACAACAGCCATCATCACCATTGAAAATCTAGCGACATCATTCGCTTCGTTTTTTGCTTGATTGCGCATCACCGTTGTTTCTGTGAGCAATAATGCGGTGTTGTCCACCACCACTTGCATACTACTCGCTAAGTTTTTAGCTAATACTTCAGCGCTAGCGGTCAAACTTATGTATTCATAATATTCAGCAACAACGCCTTCTGGAGAGACAACACCCTGCTCTACTTCTGCAATCAATTCGTTTATGTTGTCATCATTTACATATGACTGCTTGGACTTGATACTCGAGATAGTCGAGGCCATCTGTGATCGGAAGGATTCGAGTGACTCAAGTTCGTTTTGGTCAAAGTAATCATTCACCGTAACGGCTAAACTTTCCATTTGGCTAAGCATGTAGGAGGCCGCAAATTGGATTTCAGAAGTATCCCCTCCCTCCACGAGAAACCCTAAATCCTCAACCGAAAAATTTAGCGCGTCTTTTAAATCCAATTTCTCGTTAACAATTTTGTTTTGTAATTCCAGCATTCTTTTATGGTTTACAAAAGCAACACTACTGCTTTCAAAAAAAGCATTCGCTTGACCATCAATGTTTGTAAGAGAGTTCAACATCTCTGGTTGATTCTGAACCAGAGACATTAGCGTTTTAAATGCACTTTCATATTCTTCACGGTGATGGGTAAAATTCTCCTCCAAACTTGCCAAAGAGTCTGGGGATTTACTCAATAAATATTGCATCATTGAAGTATTGAGAAAGGCCAACTCATCACTCACATAATTACTGGTACTCACAATATCGGTGACTTCGCCCGTCACGACATTAAGTCGAGACTCGAGTTTCGCAATACCTGAAAAACCAGATGCAGCAAGCACTAGCAAGAGCAGCAATAGCACACCAAAACCCAGAACAATTCGCTGTATGACAGACAATGACATATTCCAATAACCTTTAGAGAAAGTGTTCTGTATTGACACTAAGTCACTACCACTATACAAACCCTGTATTAAAAAGTAGTGTCATTACAGATAATAAAAAAACCAAGGCGTTCTCCGAATGCCCTCAGTTTTTAGCGATTGGTCGAACTGTAAGGGTTATTTGCACGAAATTCATGCGCCCATACTTAATATCGACCATTTGGTTAACCATATAAGCACAAAGCATACCGATTTCATTCGAAGGGTCAATCTGGTAAATTAATCATCAACACTTTTGAGCTCAATGATGAAACATATGGACGCGCCCCTTTACGAGAAAATCGCCAATACAATTGAACAGCAAGTTCAGGAAGGCATTTTCCCCGCGGGTGCGAAAATCCCTTCCGTTCGAAAATCCAGTAAGCAAATGGAAGTCAGTGTTGCGACAGTCCTACAAGCTTATAGCTTGCTTGAGGATCGCGGAATTATTAAAGCGCGACCTCAAAAGGGCTATTTTGTCCAAGAGCATTACTTAACAAAATCTCCTGTCGCGCCTGACATCTCCCAAAAAGACACCAGCACCCATGCCCTACTAAGCCGATTGCTACACGCCTCTCAAGATGAAGACATCATCCAATTTGGAGCGGCGATTCCTAACAGCCAATTCCTACCGATCCGACAGCTACAACGTTCTGTGGGGCGATTAATGCGTTTAGAGCCAGAAATTTGTGCTGCTTATGAGTTTACACCCGGTTCGTTAAGTTTGCGTCGACAAATTGCCATTCGCATGCTCGATGCCGGCTGCCAGCTACAGCCTGATGATATTGTCATTACTCTTGGCTGCCAGAATGCTTTAATTCTTGCATTACAGGCGGTTGTTCAGGCGGGTGATACGATTGCTATTGAAAGCCCAACTTACCATGGCATATTGCAAGCGGTAGAAGTGCTTAACCTGAACGTGATTGAAATACCTTGTGACAGTGAGCATGGAATAGATTTAGAGCTGTTGAATGACACGGTTCATAACCAATCCATTAAAGCTTGTATCGTTACACCAAATAATCAGAATCCGACGGGAGCCACCCTCTCTTCAGCCAATCGAAAACGCTTACTAGAATGCGCTGACCAGCATAATTTCATGATTATTGAAGATGATGTTTATGGGGAACTTGGGTATTTCGCTAAACGTGAAAGAGCACTAAAAGCCGATGATAATCTCGGAAGAGTTATCTATTGCAGCTCCTTTTCGAAAAGTATTGCGCCGGGATTCCGCATTGGATGGATCATAGGTGGTGCCTTACACACTAAAATCAATCATTTAGCCTATGCTCAATCTCTGGCGATCCCGACTCTTACTCAAACTGCTATTGCAAACTTTCTAGAAAATGGTGCATACGATAGGCATTTGCGCAAAACTAGACAAACCTACCAAGAGAATCTACTACACTGTCAGCAGCTAATACAGCAACACTTCCCTGAAGGCACACAGGTCTCTAGCCCGAAAGGCGGCTTCTTACTTTGGGTGACTCTACCTAAGGAAATAGATGCTATGCAGGTGCACGCCCAAGCCCTAGAAAACAGCATAGGCATATTACCCGGCTTGGCCTTTAGCATGAGTGCTGAATTCAAACATCACTTTCGACTCAATTACGCATTGAGCTGGGATAACTACTCTGATGCCGCCCTGCGTATGCTGGGTAAACTTTGTTACCAGCAACTCAGTTGAGCCTAAATATCCCGAATAATTTACTTTATTCTCTATATATCGAGCAATTTTAGCTTGTCATTAGCAATACAATTAAAGACCGAGCGCTATATAAGCGAAATCTATAAAAATCATGACGACTAGGTCAAATTTCATCTGTACAGGCAGAACAAAAAGCGTACAATCGCTCATTCTTTTTTAAACCTTGTGCCGTACTGGCCGATAAATTAATTGTCTAGAATAAAAATTGGCTTGTTTCGATGGAATTTGTTGCACACCCAAATGAACTTCCTTTAAAGCTCACCACCATTGAGGATCAACACTTTCCTCCATGTAATAGTGAACGAACTGGATTTGCAGGCATTACCTACTTAACCTCATGCGCTTTTGACAGTGGCGCTTGTGTTGAAGTGACTCTAGAAGAAATTGACCCTAATTTCTGTGTCTGTGGACGAGTTGCCTGGTGTAATCAAGAAGAAGGCGGTTATCTGATTGCCATCGAATTCCCCACCCAAGAAGCCTGTTATTCCGTACGCATGGTAGAGCAGCTATCCCAGATAGAGCACTATCGACGCCGAGCTAAAAATGAAGGTCGCCGTCTTAATTATAATGAAGCCGCCGCCGAATGGATTCAAAAATTCGCCGCACAGTTCCCAGCATTCACCCTATAAAAAGCACACAATACCCACATGACCCAAACAATTTCTCAAGGTGATATAGATATCATCACGTCACAGCTTGGCCGCACCCCTAGTGGTATCAGTGCTATTGCTCATTATTCTCCTAATGGCATTCCTCAAGTTCTAGAAATGGAAACTTGGGTATTTAATCAGCCCTTTCCAACCCTATATTGGTTATCAAGCAAAGCCATTGATAAAGCACTAGCAAAGATTGAAAGCCAAGGCGTTGTGAAAGAGCTAGAACAGCGCATTAAAGACGATGAAGACTTAAGAGAAGCCCATCACAACGCTCATCGCGACTATATCGCACGCCGTTGGGATGTGATGCAGCCTGAGCATAAGGCGATTATTGAAGAGAAAGGCTTTAAGCCTTTGTTTGAAAAGTTAGGCATAGGTGGCATTGCTAACTGGGATCAAGTACGTTGCCTACACATGCAATATGCTCATCACCTTGCTGGCGATAATGTCATTGGTCGCATTTTAGATGAAGAGTATGGCATACGTGCCATTGCCGACGCAGAGTAACATTTTTAAAAGAAGAAAGACAGGATAAGAACGTCTAGTACAACTGTCTTTCTATTTTGTTTTTTCTAGGTAAGCGCGCAATGTTTCAGGCTTTTTAACCTTATGAAGAACCAAGCGGATTTTATTAAAAGCGGCTTGAGCCACTTCTGGTCGCTGTGCGTACGTAGTGAGCGCACCACCTGTCCAGCCAGCCAGTTTAACCATTTCATTTTTGTAGTTATTTCCATTAACTCCGTGACCACCTAAAGCCATCAAGGCATCTTCAATTTCTAAGTAGCTGGGACGTTCGCCACCAAACTTCATAAAGTCATCTTGTTGTACTTCTGCAAACTGTTTGGACATTAATCGAGCCTTCTAAGAATCAATGGGCAAATGAAGTAAACTTCATTTAAACCCATTAAGCCTTCCTGAATCAATACTAGTTACGAGTTCTTACACGCTCTACCGCGTTTTGCCAGCCTTGATATAAACGCTCGCTTGTCGCGCTATCAATTTCTGGCTCGAAGGTTTTATTAGCCTTCCAGAAGTCAGCAACTTCGTCTAGAGACTGGTAAATACCACACTTTAGTCCTGCCAAGAAAGCCACACCAAGTGCGGTGGTTTCTGTAATTTCAGGACGTTCCACACGAATATCAAGAATATCACTTAGGAATTGCACAACAAGATCGTTCACCACCATACCACCGTCAACGCGCAATGAATGGAACACAGCACCATCTTGTTGCATCGCCCCCACCAAATCTTTACTTTGATAACAAACAGAACGTAGTCCGGCACTGACAATGTCTTCCACACTGGTATCACGCGTTAAACCTATCATGGCACCTCGGGCATCCGGGTCCCAATAAGGCGCTCCAAGTCCAGTAAAAGCAGGCACCAAATATACTGAAGCATCATTTTTCGCTTGCATGGCAAGGCGTTGAGTTTCTTTGGCATCCGTAAAGAGTTTTAAACCGTCTCTGAGCCATTGAATAGCGGCCCCGGCCACAAAAATACTGCCCTCAAGCGCATAGGTGACCTCACCATTAATACGGTAACCTACTGTGGTTAGCAATTTATGCTGTGAAGTGATGGCCTTGTTACCAGTATTTAGGATCATAAAACAGCCCGTACCATAGGTGCTTTTGATCATGCCGGGTTTGAAGCAAGCTTGGCCCACTAATGCTGCCTGCTGATCTCCAGCAATACCATTCACCGGAATCTCAGCACCTAACCACTGAGCATCAATTACCCCAAAGTCATCACTACAATCCATGACTTCTGGCCACTGAACATCAGTAATACCCAAAATATCAATAAGTTGCTGATCCCATTCTTGGGTATGGATATTAAACGCCATGGTTCGTGCAGCGTTGGTTGCATCAGTTTTATAAGATTGGCCGTTCGTTAAACGCCATAGCAAGAAGGTATCGACGGTGCCAAACGCCAGACGTCCTGCTTGAGCTTTCTCTTTCGCCCCTTCCACATTGTCCAGCACCCAACGGATCTTGGTAGCCGAAAAGTAAGGGTCAATTAATAGACCCGTTTTTGCTTGCACCATCTCAGAGTAACCGTGGTCATGCAAAGACTGGCAGAATTCACTGGTTCGTCGGTCTTGCCAAACAATCGCATTGTAAACAGCTTCGCCTGTTTCTGTGTCCCACAAGATGGTTGTTTCACGTTGGTTAGTGATGCCGATACTGGCTACCGATTTGGCATCAATACCTGTATCCTTTAATACTGAACGGCACACAGCAATGGTAGAAGACCAGATGTCTTCTGGGTTATGTTCAACCCAACCATCATTAGGAAATATTTGCGGAAATTCTTGCTGGGATTGCCCTAGGCGAGCACCTTTTTCATCGAATAAAATAGCCCGTGAACTGGTCGTTCCTTGATCTATTGCAAGAATATATTGAGTCATGTGGAATTCTCTTTGATGTTGTTGGCACTCGAAAACGAGTCGCCTATTATTATTTTTGAACTTCAATATTCAAAATCGAATGTTCCATATTAAAAACCAATGCCTACACCTTTAGCAAGCATAAACATTTTGGAGTCGTAAAACCTATGGGACAACTCACTCGCCAAGAGCAAATAGTCATTCTTGTTAAGAACACCGGTTATATTAGTATTGACCAGCTTGCTGAGCACTTTGCGGTGACACCGCAAACCATACGTCGTGACATAAATGTATTAGCCAAAGCAAACAAGATTCGCCGACATCATGGCGGTGCGAGCTACGACTCCAGCACCACCAATGTTTCCTATGCTACCCGTCAGATTTTGCAGCTTTCCGCCAAGCAACAAATCGCCAAGCGAATTGCCGAACAGATCCCCAATAACGCCTCACTATTCATCAATATTGGTACCACCACAGAGACAGTGGCTAGAGCATTATTAAACCACCAAGGTCTTCAAGTCATCACCAACAATCTTAATGTAGCGACTATTCTAAGCGGTAAAGAAGACTTTAACGTGATTATTGCTGGAGGCGCTATCCGCTCTCGTGATGGTGGAATCATGGGGGAAGCCACTATTGATTTCATTAACCAATTTCGCGTCGACTACGGCATCATTGGTATTAGTGGTATCGACCCAAATGATGGCTCTTTGCTGGATTACGACTACCAAGAAGTGCGTGTTGCCCAAAGCATTATTTCCAATTCGCGCACGGTTTTCTTAGCCGCTGACAGTGAAAAATTTGGCCGCAATGCGGTGGTGCGTTTAGGTAATCTTACTCAGGTGGACCGCCTTTTCACTGACCTAACGCCCCCTAAAGCCATTATCAACCTCATGTCTGAGCATCAGGTTCACCTAGAACTTTGTAAAACCAAATAGTTTTTCCCGCCGTCATCACCTCCAGATTGCACACTTTGATCTGGAAGGTGTGCATAGTTTTTCAACAATTTTTCCGTTCATCTAGGTTGCCAGCGGCATTTTATAAGTTTAATATCGAACAATAATGTTCACTTTCGAACATACTGATATTCATTACTTATGGGGAATAGCATGGCAAACTCGCATTTTGATCTATTTGTTGTCGGTGGCGGCATTAATGGCACAGGTATCGCTGCCGATGCCGCAGGACGCGGATTGCATGTAGGCCTGTGTGAAATGGGAGATTTGGCTCAAGCAACGTCCTCTTCTAGCAGTAAGCTGATTCATGGTGGTCTACGTTACCTAGAACATTATGAATTCCGCTTAGTAAAAGAAGCCTTAACAGAGCGCGAAGTGCTGTTAAAAGTGGCGCCTCATTTGGTGACGCCGATGCGTTTTCAAATGCCTCATCGCCCACACCTACGCCCTGCTTGGTTAATTCGTATTGGGCTTTTCCTTTACGACAATCTAGGTAAGCGCGACACGCTATTAGGTTCCCATAAAGTGAAATATGGTGCGGACAGCCCATTAAAATCCGATATTACCCAAGGCTTTGAATATTCAGACTGTTGGGTAGATGACGCTCGCTTAGTGGTAACAAATGCCCTAAGCGCACAGCAAAACAAAGCTGAAATTTACGCTCGTACCCGTTGTACTGGCGCTAAACGTGTCGATGGCCAATGGCAAATTAGTCTAGAAAATCAAATCAGCCAAGAAACTACGACGATTACAGCGAAGGCACTCGTTAATGCGGCGGGTCCTTGGGTGTCTTCATTCATCGAAACCAAGCTTGAGAAAAAAGCACCCTATGGTATTCGTATGATTAAAGGTAGCCATATTGTGGTACCTAGAATTCATCAGTTCTCTAATGCCTTTATCATGCAAAACACGGATAAGCGTATCGTTTTTGCTATTCCTTACCGTGACAACTACACCCTACTTGGCACGACGGATGTTGAGTACAAAGGCAACCCTAGCGATGTAGAAATCTCAGATGAAGAAACCAACTACATACTTAATGTTGCCAACGATCACTTTAAAAAGGATCTCTCCACAGATGATGTGATTTGGCACTATTCTGGTGTCCGCCCATTATTGGAAGATGAGTCAAATGACCCTTCTGCTGTGACTCGTGATTACACTCTGCATTTGGAAGACGATAATAGCCAAGCGCCGCTATTAAGTATTTTTGGTGGCAAGATCACGACTTATCGAAAATTAGCCCTGTCCGCTATGGGTAAGTTAACACCTTACTTTGATCAGCTTGGGCCAGAATGGACCCACAGCCAACCCTTACCAGGCGGTAACTTGGGCATGTCCCTGGAAGCATTTACTTTATCACTTCAGCAGAGCTACCCATTTATCGGTTCGCATTTGGCGAAGCGCTTTGCCAATAGTTATGGAGATCGAAGCCACCTAATCTTGGAAGGCAAAACAGACTTAACCGAACTTGGTGAGCACTTTGGCGCAGATCTGTATCAAGTGGAAGTGGATTACCTACTAGAGAAAGAGTGGGCTTACACCAGTGAAGATATTTTATGGCGCCGCAGTAAACTTGGGCTGGAGTTCAACCCAGACCAAGTGACACGACTCAGCGACTATATCGCCGCCGCTAAATAAACTAATTACTACTCCTGCCTAGCCCACTTAAGACATTGTCTAAGTGGGCTTTTTTTGATCTACTAAGGTACTAAAGATTCTTCTGCCGAGATCAAAATGGACTTTTTGTTTGCTGACATTTCCCTCTGGGTATACCTAGCCTTATTCTGTGTTGCCCTAGTCGCAGGTATTATTGACGCCATCGCAGGCGGCGGTGGTTTGATCACCGTCCCCGCGCTGCTCGCAGCAGGACTATCACCTGCAGAAGCCCTAGCAACCAATAAACTGCAAGGTTGTGCTGGCACCCTATCTTCCTCTTTTCATTTCGTTCGTAAAGGTCATGTCAAACTAGCCGACATGATATTGCCAATTGCCATGACGGCGATTGGTAGCGCCTTAGGCACAATATTGGTGTCTTATATTGACAGCCGATTACTTATTCAAGCGGTGCCAATTGTCCTTATAGCAGTGGCTATATTTTTTCTCTTTTTGCCAAAAGTTCAGCCTCTCATTGCCAGTAAGGTAGCCCTATCTCAAACCCAATTTGCTTTTATCATCGGCACCAGCATTGGTTTTTACGATGGTTTGATTGGTCCTGGCACAGGCGCTTTCTTCTCAACCGCGTATTTATGTTTCATGGGCTTATCCATTATTTCTGCAACGGCACACACCAAGGTGCTAAACGCCACCAGCAACCTAGCCTCTCTTATTATGTTTGCGTTTACTGGACATATTGTGTGGATGCTAGGGATCGCCATGGGCATAGGTCAGTGGATCGGTGCTCAAATCGGCTCACAGTTAGTGATCACAAAAGGTTCTAAGTTGATTCGCCCTCTGGTGATTTTTATGTGTTTAGCCATGTCAATCAAGCTCTTAATGGACGCCTAACACGCTCTCATTGGTGTTTAGCTCACACCTTTGTTCATAAGAGTTTTGCGCATAACCATGTGCGTTTTCATCCTTTGTAAAATCCATAGCATCTGTACTAGAGTGGTGCTTATCGCTCATTGACCTAAATTGGAAAGCCCTATGCATCAGACAGAATTTTTTTCGGCTTTATGGCAGCAATACACCCAAGTCACGCCACAAGCCCAGCGTATTCAAGCTCTATTTGAACAGCAGGGAGAGTCTGTCCTAAATGACCATGTTGCCTTTCGTACCTTTAATCAGTCACCTATTTCCTTGGAAATACTGGAAGGACAACTGATCGTATTAGGCTATATTGCCTACGGTGCTTTCCGTTTCGAAACAAAGCACTTGCGCGCTCGCTGTTATAAGCATCAAACAGATAATAAAGCGCCTAAAATTTTTCTCTCGGAACTCTTGGTAGAAGAATTACCTCAAGATTGCCAAGACATCATTCAAACCCTAATCGCGCAGATCCCCGCTGATGTCGTAAAAACACCGGCTATTTTCTGGGCGGGATTATTGTGGAAAAAACTAACTGAACAAGATTATCTGACGCTGACAAAACACTCTGAGTATGCCGCTTGGTTATCCACCATGGGATTGCAAGCCAACCACTTTACCGTCAGCATTAACCATCTGAAGAATGTCACGAGCATTCAACAAGTAAACCAATTGTTGCTAGATGAAGGTTATGTACTTAATCAGGTGGGCGGTTTAGTTAAAGGCTCTCCTGAGTCCTGTTTGGAACAATCTTCTACCTTAGCCGACAAAATCGATTACGTATTTAGTGACGGAAAAAGTCGAGAGATTCCTAGCTGTTTTTACGAGTTTGCTCGTCGTCATCTTCAAGCAGATGGAAGCCTATTCGACAGCTTTATTGAGGGTAATGCCGACAAAATTTTCGATTCGACAAACTCCTAACTAAACCACTACACAGAGCCTCTTTTTGAAGTGTGCCCTGTGTATTTTCTGCTATTCCCTCCTCCCACTCCGTTTTTTGTAACTCATTGGAACCTCTTCACTATTGAAGCTAGCGAGGAAGGTAAAACTCTCTGGCAAGAAACCTCTTATAAGTGCTTTGAAGGCCCTCTGAACTATGTACCGATTCCGTTCGGCGTGTATAATGCTGGCAGTTTTAATACAGGTCTTAACTATTATGATGAATCAATTTCTTGAATTTTCGATGAACCACTGGGAAATGGTAGCTGTTTTTTTCGCTATCCTAGCCACTTTACTATTTGTTGAGAGCAAAGGCGGCGCTCAAGGTGTTAGCCCATCGACAGCAACCACCATGATCAACACTGATGATGCAATTGTGGTCGATATTCGCCCTGAAAAAGAGTTCAAAACTGGACACATTACTGGCGCAAGAAATGTTCCAGCGACAAAAATCAAAGATCAATTGTCTAGCCTTGAAAGTTACAAAGACACCCCCATCATTTTAACTTGTAAGACTGGTATCAACGCTGGTACGAGTGCGAAAGAAATGAAAAAAGCGGGTTTCAATAAAGTATTCAAATTACAGGGTGGCATTGCTGAATGGCAATCTTCTAACATGCCTCTTGTAAAATCTTAAGAGGGTTAGATTTCGCCATGGCAAATGTCACAATTTATTCAAGTAATTACTGCCCTTTCTGCATTAGAGCAAAACAGCTTTTGAGTTCAAAAAAAGTGAAATTTCACGAAATTAATGTAGATGGCAAACCTTCTGCACGTGCAGAAATGACTCAAAAAAGTGGCCGCACTTCCGTCCCACAAATCTGGATCGACAATCTTCATGTTGGCGGTTGTGATGAGTTGTATGCGCTTCAACATGCTAATAAACTGGATGATTTACTGGCCAAGTAATCGCTCTAATGAGCACTTGGGGTAAGGTCGAATTATTTATATAACACTATAGGATAAATCATGTCTGACACGACGACTGCAGCAACAGAAACACAAGAACAGCAAGCGCCACAACTGTCTTTACAACGTGTGTTCTTAAAAGATATCTCTTTTGAATCACCACGTTCTCCAATGATCTTCCAAGAAGAGTGGAAACCTGAAGTTGGCTTAGAACTAAACACTAAAAGCCGTCAGGTTGGTGAAAACGTTTATGAAGTCGTCTTAGAGATTACTGTTAACGTTAAAAACGGCGACGAGCCAGCTTACCTAGTAGAAGTACAACAAGGTGGCTTGTTTGTCATTGCCGGTCTTGATGACCAACAACTACACCACGCGCTAGGTGCTTTCTGCCCAGCGACACTTTTCCCATACGCTCGTGAAAACATCGATGCGGTGGTTGTAAAAGGCAGCTTCCCAGCAGTATTGCTAGCGCCAATAAACTTCGACGCTTTGTACCTAGAAAGCTTACAAAAGCAGCAAGCAGCTCAAACTGAGCAATAATACGCAATAAATAGCTTGATATAGAATCCAAAAGGGGACTTTGTAAGTCCCCTTTTTCATTGCTGCACATATGGGGTACAGTGTGTAAAGTTAGGTTAAGGTAAGACCCATGAAAAAACGAAAAAAAACCTGCTCCTATTGCCTTAAAGTAAGATGGTTCGTACTCTATCTAGCTTGCATAGCTCTGATTGGGTTATTGGTTGCAAATCGATTTTTAAGCTAAGGAAGCGGACGTGAAGCAGGCGGCACTTTGGATTCTAATACTTTTCCTGACAGGTTGTTCAACCTATCAGCAAGACATAGAAGAAGGACTAACGTTAGCCCAAGAAGGCGATTGGCATGAAGCTGAAAGCCAGCTCGAAAAAGCGCTTAGTAGCAAACAAGATCAGCTACTTTACTATTTAGAAATTGGCGCCTTGGCACAGAACCAAGGCGACTACGAAAGAAGCAACACGCTTTTGGAAGAGGCAGAAAAACTCAGCGACACATTCTTCCAAGAAAACTACAGCAATCGGGCCTGGGCACTGCTGACCAACCCAAGACAAAGTGACTATCGCGGCACGGGCTTAGAGCGCGTGTATATTAGTTACTTAAAATCCCTCAACTACATCGCCCTTGCGAAACAAGCCAAAACCTCGTCGCAAGCTTTAGTTTTACAGGATGCCGCTCTTGTCGAAGTACGCCGTATTGAACTAAAACTTAATGAAATCAAAGCCCAAACTCCGAGTTATCAAGATTTAGACGATGCAGATAACCAAGCCTTTTACCTCAAAGCACTTAGCTGGTTAGGGGATTTTTATAAAGGCGGACGTAATACCGATAAATACCTTTACCGTGATGATGCCTGGGCTCGTTATATGGAAGGCCTACAATATGAGCTGCAAGCAGAATACGACGATGCACGCATTAGTTATCAAGCAGCAGCCAACCTCTATGAAGCGGGTTATGCCCAGCAATACAGTCTCGCAGATTTAACCACTGAAAGAGCTTGGCTAGACACCATTCGGATGATGCAAAAAACAGGCTGGGGTAGCGATGAAATACAGCGCCTAATCGATACCAAGCTTTCCTCTAGCATGCAACAAAAGCTCAACAGCTACCAAGCCGACAGTGCCGAAATTGTCGTACTTGAGCATCAAGGCTTTATTGAAGACAAAAGCGAAATGACCTTGTTGCTCAGTGCTGACCCACGCAGCTACTCTTTAGTATTACAGCCGCTACACGGTGGCAATAACATTGAGCAAAACGACTCATTTCGTTGGTTTACCATGGCTTATGCGGACATCAGCCCGTTAAACCTTATCGCCAACTATAAAACCGGCGGCGCCTGGGGCAGTCTTTCTGGTTTATTTACCAAGCGCGTCATCTTGGGCAGCGGCATCTGGCGACAGCTGCAAGATATACACATAGAGAGCTTGCTCTCCCAATATCCAGTGCGAGTCACCGTACCTTTTTATCGCCGTTTCCAATTAGATAACCACCAGCCTAGCTTACGTTTGTCCGGGACTCTTTCGAATCAAGAAGAGTCCAATACTTCCACAATAAGAATGACCTCTCTGTCTGATATCGCCTTACAAGAGCAACTGGCCTACGCCCAAAGGGATATTTATGAGGGGCTATTACGAGAGCTTATTCGTAGCTGGCTAGCTTATCGCCTTGCCAGTAGTGTTCAAGACAGCACCGCAAGCTTATTATTAAGCCTTGCAGGACAAGTGGCGGTTTTTGCATCCTCTGCCGCAGATACCCGAAATTGGCTAACCTTACCGGCACAAATACGCTTAACTCGTGTATCGGTGCCCGCTGGAGACTACAATCCAGAATACAGTGTGAACAGCAAACAATTTAACCTAGGTGAGCTCCACCTTAAAGCGAATCAAATTGAAGTTTGGAACTTGCGAAATCCTGATTAAGCTTTCAAAATTAATCGCCTTCTTTAGGCATAACGAATAAGGAAATAGACATGAGTATCCCAATGTTTGGTAAGTTACAATGGAAAGGCCTGCTTGTTATGGTCATTGCTACCACATTAGTCGCCTGCTCCAGCGGAAGTGTGAAGCGCTTAGATAACAACGAGGAAGTCGCCCTATCGGATCGCTGGAACGATACGGACTCTCGCTTAGTCTCTGAGGAAATGATGGGCGACATGCTTACCTTCCCATGGTTCCGTGACTACAACTTCAGTCAAAAAGGTAACCCAACGGTTATCATTCAAACCATTCGCAACAAGACCGCAGAGCACATTCCTGTTGATACCTTCATCAACGATATTAAACGTAGTCTACTGCGAGCAGGTAAAGTGGACTTTGTTGTCTCAGGAGAAGAACGCGAAGAAATTCGTAATGAGCGTGAAGAGCAAGAATTGAATGCCGCACCAGATACGGTTGCGAAATTCGGCTTAGAGCAAGGTGCTGGGTTCGCGCTATCAGGTAGTATTAACTCTATTGTTGACTCAAATGGCGATCAACGTGTGAGCTTCTATCAGGTCGATTTGAAACTGATTGATATGACCACTAACCGCGAAGTATGGAATGGTCAAAAGAAAATCAAAAAACTGGCTGATAAGGGATTCTTTTAAGCATGAATACCTACAACCACCAGATACCCATGTTTAAATCTTTGTCGATCATTGCTTTGGCTATGGGTCTGGCGGGTTGTTTTGGCACAAATAGCCAATCAAGCGGTAACACGAGCGCTGAAGAAATCCCAGACTGGGTGACATCACCGCCAAAAAGCAGCACTTACCTTTACGGTGTGGGCAGTGCCTCACGTATCGAGAACCTTGCGCTGGCGTTCACGCAAGCGGAGCAAAATGGTAATGCTCAAATAGCTCAACAGCTACGTACCCAAGTAAGCCAGGTGAATACCCAAGACATTCAAGTCAATTCATCCGGTAATGGTGCAGAAGATGTAAGAAAGACCAATACGGCTTACACCCGTGTCAGTACCGCTCCGATTGAGTTAGAACAAGCTGTGAATGAACAGAGGTTTGCTGGAGAGCAGTATGTGTATGCCCTCCAGTCGGTTGATCGTTCACGTATTGAGTCCCGCCTACAGCAAAAAATCATTGAGCAAGACTCGCTAATTCGCCAACAAGCCAATCGTCTGAACCCCGGCATACAAACCCAAGATTGGTCCACTTACATGGGGTTGATCCCACTTTTCGCACAGCGTAATTCCTATCAAAGTGAGCTCAACCTTTACTCCACCAACCATGATATTCAAGGGCAGGCCGCTACCGATATTCGTGATATTGAAACCCAGCTCAATGATGCTTTACTGAGCTTTGGTTTCGATGTCTCAAACAGTGAACAAGCAAGTTCATTGGCAAGCGCCCTGTCTGGCTTTGGCTTTACGCCCAAGGCCAATGGCGTCTTCCAGTTGCAGAGTAAGACCCAGCAACATAACGAAATCCAGAATGGCCGCTATTACGTGTTTGAAGAGGGAACGCTGGACCTTATCGGCCCAACAGGTGAACATTTAGCCTCTTGGACCGTCAGCGCCCGAGGCATTGGCAAGAACCAGTTGCGAGCAACAGAGCAAGCCTCAACCGCTTGGTCGACTCAAGCTGTAGAAGCCATGTTTCTGTGGTTAACTCGCATAGACTAGGCGCTAAGTCGTTTTCAAGGTGACAAATAAAATAGGTGAATATTTCTCACCATTCGATTGAATATTGATCGTTTGTGGTTTTTATAGGCAACTCTTAATATTAACCACATAGACGATATTTAACCGAAACAGGAGATACACCATGAACAACGATTTAAAATATGACGAATTTGGCAACTTAGACACTGACTACTATGTAGAACAAGCTTACGCTATGCGCAACACTTACTACGCTGAAGCGATTAAGTCTGCAGCTAGCCGTGCAAAAGCATTCTTTTCTAACCTTGCAAACATTCGTTTTACTCAAACCCCAGTACACTCTAAATAATTATTAGTCTTTCTCCTCTCTGGAGAAAACTAAGATAGCACTCGTTACCGAAGATCTAAGGTTAAAATAACAATACAGATCCGGTTACGGGCTAGCCATTCAACACCAGCCCTTTTATCTACCTTTACATTACAATCCTCAATCTGCCATTAAACTGTCACAAATACGCAATAAACTGGTTACCTCTTCAATTTAACTAGTCGTATATGGGACATTATGAATCAAGAAAGCCTATTAGATTTGCTGAATCGCATTCTTAAAGATGGATTAGTCACCCCATATTTTCAGCCTATTTACGATTTAACCAATGGCAAAATTCACGGTCATGAAGCCTTATCTCGCGGCCCAAAAAACTCGCCTCTGTTCTCTCCCGAGCCATTATTTAGCCTTGCGTTAAAGGAAGGTAAATTACACCAACTAGAAATATTGTGCCGTAAGAAAGCTATTACGAAATTTTCGACTCTGGCCTTAGAGGGACTGCTATTTTTAAATGTCAGTGCTTCCTTGCTGTCTTCCCCAGACCACCAATCAGGTATGACGCTCGCCATTCTAAATCAGCTGGGTCTTGATCATAAGAAGATTGTCATTGAACTGTCCGAGCAACACCCCTATGACCACAATGGTTTGTCTCGTAATAGCGTTGATCACTATCGTGAAATGGGCTTTCAAGTCGCAATTGATGACCTAGGGGTCGGCTATTCGGGTTTGCAGCTGTGGTCTACATTACAACCAGACATAGTTAAAATAGACAAACACTTCATTAAAGATATTGATAAAGATGATATTAAGCGGGCATTCGTTCAATCTATTGTCACCATTGCCCAGCGCCTAGGTTGCACCTTGATTGCAGAGGGCATTGAGACACAACAAGAACTCGATCAGCTGCTCGAAATTGGTGTTAAATATGGGCAAGGTTATTTCTTGGGTCGCCCTTGTGAGCACCCAGATTTCCATGAAAACAGTTACCTAGCGAAGCAAGCTCAGCGCCGCACACATTTCCAAGAAGATTTTGGTGAGTCTGTGCTGTCTTTGTGTAAAGCAACCCCTGCGATTACTTTAGACAGTGAACTAATCGACGCTTCTCGATACTTCAAACAACATGGCGATTTATTTGCTATTCCAGTGCTGTCTGAAGGCAGCCCTGTGGGCGTGATTCGTCGCCACCAATTGCACGAGCTCTTTTCGACACCTTATGGCCGATCTCTCTACGAAAACAAACCTGTAACTCATTTATTGAGTGATGAAATACTCATTGTTGAAAGTAACACAAGCCTTTCGAGCGTTTCTGCGTTACTCACCAATCAAGAAGCCGACACCATCAGCCACGAAATTATTGTGGTTAACAATGGCCAGTATGTGGGCACAGGTCATTTAAAAGACCTACTGAAACGTATTACCGAATTAAAAATTCAGACCGCTACTTACTCCAACCCATTAACCTTGCTACCAGGTAATGTCCCCATCCATAAGGATGTAAGCCGTCGCCTATTGGCCCACGGACACTTTCATGTGGCCTATTTTGATTTGAATGACTTTAAGCCCTTTAATGATTTTTTTGGTTACGCGAAAGGCGATATGGTTATTCAGCTGCTGGGCTCCTTAATCAAAGACATCGTCAGCTTAGAGCGTAATTTTATCGGTCACATTGGTGGCGATGATTTTGTGGTAATTTTTGAGTCGGCCGATTGGCGTCAGCAATGTGAAGAAATTTTGCGACAATTCTCCCAGCGCATCCGCGAATTCTACCCAAAAGAAAATCTCAAAGAAGGAGGTGTGTGGAGTAAAAATCGTCATGGGGATATCGCCTTCCACCCTATTCTCAGCTTAGCTATTGGCGTAGTAAACCCAGACCCAAGTCTTTATCAAAACCATCATGATGTTGCGGAACTCGCGGCGTTAGCCAAAAAGTTCGCAAAACAAAATGGGGGCAATTATCTGTATCTACACAAAGAAAACACCAGCACGAATCAACTCAGCGCCTAGTGTTATAGAACTGTCACAAAGCCCACACCTGATTGTCATATTTTCCCCTTAGCCTAAGGCTATAAACTTAGGAGGCAAGTATGCAAACGACCTTTAGATCTGTGTTTATTTCTGATGTTCACCTTGGCACAAAAGCCTGCCAAGCAACTCATTTGTTGGATTTCCTACAAAATATTCAGACCGACACATTGTATCTGGTTGGCGACATTATTGACCTTCAAGAAATGCGTCACAAAGCCTATTTTGTAGAGTCCCACAACAAGATAGTCGAGCAGATTTTAGCCATGGCGAAATCGGGCACCAAGGTAATTTATATTCCCGGAAATCATGATGCCTTCTTCCGAAAGTTTGCGGGGCAAACGTTGTCTGGGATCGATATTCGACTTAACGTTCGCCACCAAACCGCGAATGGTCGAACCTTCTATGTTAGCCATGGCGATGAGTTCGATCAAATGGTGAAAATCAGCCCACTGATGCTGGCCATTGGTGACCGTGCCCATGGGCTTATGCTGTCGTTGAATCAATGGATCAATGGCATGAGGCGTTTTATCGGTTTGCCATACTGGTCTCTAGCAGGCTACCTAAAAAGCCACATTAGCAAAGCCAAAGAGTTTATCGAGCGTTTTGAAACTGCAGCGTTAAAGTCTGCTAAAAACCAGCAGGTAGACGGGTACATCTGCGGCCACATCCACTTTGCTTCTTTTCGCATGAAAGACGAGACGCTGTATTGCAACGACGGTGACTGGGTAGAACACTGTACGGCACTAACAGAATCCAAGGCGGGCGAGTTAAGCCTATTACATTGGTCAGAACAACCAAAGATCATTGCCACCGAACCTGCACCACAGAGCTGGGGCTTTCAACCCATCCCCAATCGCGGTTAGCCCCTATTAGCTTGACGTCAGCTTAGTTTGACCGCCACCTAATTGATTCAAGTCTTGTAGCTGGCAGTCTTTGCCTTGATAAGCCACTTGCGCCAACAAAAGTTCTGCGGTCGCCAAGGCATCCGTCAAGGCATCATGACCTTGATAGTCAGGTAGCCCATAACGCTCTCGGCATTTGCCAAGGCGAAAACCACCTTCTTGAATAGGTTGTTGGGCACGGTGTGATTTATGCCGCTCTATAGCTAGGGTATCTAGCCATACCAAAGGAAAAGGCGCTAAGTTTTCCGTCTTCCAGCCCTGTTTCAAAAAGCTCAATTCTAAAGGGGCGTGATGCATGACTAAAATTTTCCCCCGCAGTAAGTGTCGCAAGTACCTCAACACACTGAGCTGTTTCTTACCTTGGGACTCTATGTCTTCATCCGTAATAAGATGAATACCTATCTGACTAGACACATCTGCCGCTTCCAAGAGAATATGACGGGCACTGTCTAGATCAATCCGGCCATTCCGAATACACACCCAACCTACACTGACAATATGCCCTTGTTTGGCATCCAGGTGGCTGGTTTCCATATCCAGCACAAGATAATCCCACTCAGACCAATGCTTCTTAGCCGACTGCCAATAGTGATATTTTTGCTGAAGTGTTTGCCAAACATAGCCCAACATCTAGCTGTAACCTCTTAGAAAGTGCTGCTGAGCCACTTCTTGAGCCTCACTAATGATGCTAAAGGTGGTTTTCAAATGCTTACGCTCCAAGGAGCTAAGCGCTTTCGGATCAAGATAACCACTGGCGCTGCCGTTTTCTTGCCAAGCGCGGCGCTGCGCGTCCAAACGCAGATGATTTAACTCGTTCCACGCATCCATCAAACTACGAGCTACCTCTTGGCTTAGGTGTTTCTCCCGCATGGCTTGCGCAATACGCTCTAGGGTCGAAGTACGGTAGGTCGTGCAGGATAATCCATAGAGTCGTCCTAGATCGTTAACCAGTGCCAAGCCTTGGTGTTTTAAATCTAGCTGATTTTTATGCTCCCCCGAAGACTCCAAAACGAAGTGACGGAAAAAACCCAGCGGGGGCTTAGCTACTAAAGCGCTGCGGGTCAAAGTGGCCAAAAACAAGCTATTTTTAGCTACCTCTCGTTGCATCTCTGCCACCAATTCTGCCACATGGCGTTCATCCCCATAAATGCAACGTATATCGAAAAAGATACTGGCGTGTAGCAAAGCGCTAGGAGCACTGCTGGTTATCCATTGGCGAAATGTCTGCTGCCATTGGTCTTTAGACATTCTCCACTTAGGGTTAGACGCCATGATATTGCCGGGGCAAGTACGTATGCCACAAGCAGCCAAGCCCTCACAAACAAATAGTCCTAAGGCACTAAAATACTCCGCTTCTATTTCGTTAGGGGGGCGCTCTAACATCAAGCCATTATCCTGGTCACTGCCCAGAGATTGGTCTTTGCGTGCTTGGGAGCCAAATACCAAAAACTGAAACCCCATAGGCGCAGGGCCTAGCTGGTCGATTGCCAGTTCTATCAGGCGTTTGGTAAGGTTATCGCTCAAGGTCGCTAACACCTTGCCAATGTCCGCAGGCTTCATATCGGTGACGATCAAGTTAACCAGTAACGTTGGCCATTGCTGACAGACTCTCGCCAAACTCTGCACATCAGTTTGACGGTTAATCTGGTTGATTAACAACAGCGGGCTCAATTCCTGATGACGCAATAAATCTGCCGCCGTCAGCAAGCCGATAGCGCGTTGCTGTGTATCGATAATGGGTAAGTGATGCACGTTTTGCTCACTCATTAGAATTTGCGCATGCATCACCAAGGCCCCACTGGGCAAACAAGTGGGTTGAGTCGTCATAATCGTTTTTACCGGCTGTGAAGCATCGCCTGCCAGTGCCAGCACTCGAGACCTTAAATCCCTATCCGTCACTATGCCGAGTAAACGTTCTTCTTCGATCACCAGAATCGAGCTAACCCTAGCTTGGGTCATTTGCTGAGCAACACACTGAATGGATGCCTCTGCCCCAGTCTGTATCAATTGCCGAGTCATAATATGATCAACGGCAATGGATAATTGTAATGTTGGTGAAGTGAGATTGGTTTTTAGACTGCGGGAGAGTTTTCGTAGACGATTATGACGGGTATGTTCAAAGAAAATCGCAAAGGCTTCATTCTTTTCCAATGTCTCAGTAAAACGTGTCTTATCTAAGCGATACACCAGACTGTCTTCTAGGGCCACAACGTCAAGGTTATCAGGGTTCTGAGCCATGGCACTGGACACTCCAAAGCACTCTCCATCAGCGATTTGATCCACCAGCACGCCTTTGGCGGTGCGAATTTCACAAGCGCCTCGACGAATTAAATGTACCGTCGCGTCCTCTCCTTGCAAAGGAACTATCTGCCCTTGGCGAACATAAGTCATAGAAACAGCGCGCAATAAATGACTGCATTCGAGTGCCGACAAACTGGAGAAAGGTGGAATCGTCGTTATAAATTTTTGCACTTCAGGAATGTCTAACGCAGCCATATTTTTCCCCTATCTTCTTATTGTTATTCAGTGTGCACTTTTATCCGACAGAAAAAAATGCTCTTTAGACTAAGGTCTAGCTCGCCAAACCAGAAAAAGAATTCTTTATATATCAAGCAAGTATAGAAAAGCCGCAAAAATTGCAACGTTATCTATTGACGGCAGCAAAAAGTTACCGGTAACATTGCGCTTAGTTACCGGTAACATTACACTGTAACAATTAACTATTTCCTAAAAAGAATAAACATCAGGAAGACATATCATGAGCAAATTCAGCACCGCACTTCTTAGCACAGCCTTGGCTGGCGTACTTTCTACTTCAGCATTTGCTGCCGATTACAAATTCAAATTTCAATCCTCTGACCCAGCGGGCGATAAAAACTTTCAGGTACAGAAAGAATGGGCCGAGCGTGTAGAAGTCATGACGGGTGGTCGAGTTCATATCGACCTACTACCAGTAGGCAGTGTTTTCAAACATACTGAGACATTAGACGGCATAAAACTGGGTATTCTGGACGGCCATATCACCGCGACAGAGTTCTTTTCAGGGAAAGATCCTGCGTTCGGCCTAATCGGCAACACTGTTGGAGCTTGGTCAAGCACCCAGCAGCTTTTACAGTACGTTAACTATGGTGGCGGCTTCGAGTTAATGACTGAGTTGTACGCCCCTTACGGTGTTAAATTTATTGGTGGCTCAACAACAGGCGTAGAGTCTTTTGTTTCTCGTGTCCCTCTTAATGGAGTTGAGGATCTAAAAGGTCTAAAACTGCGCGCACCAGAAGGCTTGGTTCAAAAAGTTTTTGCTGCAGCGGGCGCTGCACCGGTTAACTTACCTGGCTCTGAAGTGTTCACTGGTCTTAGTAAAGGCGTTATTGATGCTGCCGACTACACGGTATTCTCTACCAACCAAAAAGCAGGCATGAATGACATTGCTACGCACCCAGTACAGCCTGGTTTCCACTCTTTGCCATTAATCGACATTTCAATGAGCCAAAAGAAGTGGGATAAATTGCCTGCAGATATCCAAGAAATCTTAACGGTTTCAGTACGAGATTTTGCTAAAGATATGACAACTCAGCTTCGCATTGCTGATCAAATTGCAGTGAAGGCAGCGCAAGAGAATCCAAACATTACGGTCCACGACTGGTCCGCAGAAGAGCGTAAAAAGTTCCGTGCTATTGCCCGCACCCAGTGGGAAGCGTTCGCGAAAAGCTCTCCAAATGCGCAAAAAGTCTATGACTCTATTACCAACTACCTAGAAGCAAACGGCTTACTATAAGACCTCGCGCTTACTAATAGGCTTTTAAACCACGCAAAGCAGGTGCCTTACCCCCACCTGCTTTTCACTGGACCCCTGACTATGAAAGACCAAAACCAGCCAACAGAAACTGACCCTGCAGAGCAACCAAGGAACCTTTTAGATAACGCTATCTTTAAACTTGGCAATGCTTTGAGCTTACTTTTCATTGTGACCGTGGCGATATCATTTTACGAAGTACTGATGCGCTATGTGTTTAATGCGCCCACTATTTGGGTGCATGAGACAGCCTCCTTTTTAGGGGGCTGCTTATTCGTTTACGGTGGTATTTATGCCTTATCCATCAATAAACACGTTCGCGTGGTACTTATTTATGACCTAGTTACAACACGGACACGCCGCTGGCTAAATGTTTTCCATCATATTATGGGGTTATTTTTTTCAGCTTTGTTGAGTTGGGCGGCCTATCAAATGGTGCAAGATTCTTGGTTTTCACCCTTTGGAGAAATGCGCTTAGAAACCTCCGGATCTGCTTGGAACCCTGTCTTTCCCGCGCTTGTTAAAGGCATGATTTTCCTCACATTAAGTGTCATGTTTCTACAATTTTGCTTACACCTTATTCAAGAAATCAACGGCCTAAGGAAAAATGACGATGTTTGATTTATCCGCAATGGGCATAGGTTATGGCAGTCTGCTGATGCTAGGCTCTATGATTCTATTACTGCTGACTGGTATGCAACTGGCCTTTGTTACTGCATTAGTTGCTTTAGTTTTTGCGATCGGCTGGTTTGGCGTTGGGGCGCTACCACTTATCACTAGTCGTTTATACGCCTTTGTTGGCGGTTATGTATTTCTCGCCGTGCCCATGTTTGTGTTGATGGCCGCACTACTTGACCGTTCTGGCATCGCTAGAGACTTGTTTGATGCCATGAAGGTATTTGGCCGTAAACTGCGTGGTGGCGTGGCGGTACAAACCCTAATGGTTGCGATTGTGCTAGCGTCTATGTCTGGGGTAATTGGTGGCGAAACTGTACTGCTAGGTATTCTGGCGTTACCTCAGATGCTGCGTTTAGGTTATAACCGCAAACTCGCCATAGGCACCACTTGTGCCGGTGGCGCATTGGGTACCATGCTACCGCCTAGTATTGTGCTTATTATTTATGGCTTAACCGCTAGTGTGTCCATTGGTGACCTCTTCAAAGCCGCTTTTTTACCGGCTTTTATTCTCGCTCTGGCTTATATGGCCTATGTGCTGATTTTGTGTCGGATTCATCCAGAATATGCACCTTTACCAACGGCAGAAGAGTTGGCAGAAGATAAAGACATAAACTATTTCAAGGCACTATTCTTCCCTTTGCTTACCGTCATTATGGTACTTGGCAGCATCTATGGCGGTGTTGCTTCGGTTACTGAAGCTTCTGCTCTTGGGGTTGTAGGTATTCTTATTAGTGCAGCAATTCGTGGTGAACTTGACTTGGCCATGCTAAAAGACAGTGCCAAAGCCACCATGAACACCTGTGGCATGATTATTTGGATCGGCATAGGTGCTACCGCTCTGGTGGGTGTTTACAACCTAATGGGGGGGATCGACTTTGTTGAAGAACTCATTCTATCGCTAAGTGGCGGCAGTGTAATGGGCACCATTTTGATCATGATGGTCATCCTATTAATACTGGGTATGTTCCTTGATTGGGTAGGTGTCGCACTCTTAACAATGCCGATTTTTGTACCCATTATCACGGGGCTAGGGCTCGACCCAATCTGGTTCGGGGTTGTATTTTGCTTAAATATGCAGGTTTCTTTCTTATCCCCACCATTTGGTCCAGCTGCTTTCTACTTGAAGTCCGTGGCCCCCAAAGACATTAGCTTAGGTGAAATCTTTAGCTCATTAATGCCATTTATTTGCTTACAGGTAATGGTCCTAAGCTTAGTGATTTTCTTCCCACAACTCGCTCTTTGGTGGAAATAACTTCTGTAGTTATCCCATTGTAGACAAACGACTGATGGATTAAACCTTGCCCATGGCAAGGTTATGAGGACGTGTTTAAATGAGTAAAAAAATTGTAGTATTAGGCGTTTCTGGCTCGGGTAAATCTTCCATCGGCCAACGTGTTGCACAAAGCCTTGGGTTAGCATTTTTTGATGGTGACGATTACCACAGCCAAGCCAACATAGACAAAATGAGCAATGGTATTCCGCTAAATGATGAAGACCGGAAAGACTGGCTCATCACCCTAAACCAGTTACTTAAGGATAACGATACGGCAGTTGTGGCTTGTTCTGGGCTAAAGCCTGAATATCGTGCTGCATTACGTGACGGTATTGATGAGCTAATCATGGTGTACCTAAAAGGCAGTATTGAAACCATTTGGCAGCGCCACCAGCAAAGAAACAGCCACTATTTCACTGGTCGCGACATGCTAGAAAGTCAGTTTGCGACGCTGATCGAGCCAACTGCGGACGAAGCCATTATCGTGGACATCGCTCAAGCGCCGGAGGCTGTATTAAAAGAGACCCTCGGAAAACTACAGACTAAATCAACACTATAAGTAATCCGGCAGGCTAATGATGACAAAGCCTGCCGAGATTATGCTTATTTGTAATCATTACAGCGTTTAAGCTTACTCCTCACTCGATTCCCACGCTTCTAACTTTTAACTTCCTTCTACTAAATCCTCCTAGTAAACATACTTTAGATGTCATTATTTTACTTCTTTAGCCTTGTGCACCGTGATAATGTTACAGGTAACAATTTAAGGATTTTTATTTTTATGAAAAAGAAACGCCCTACATTACAGGATGTTGCAGACCTTGTCGGGGTGACAAAAATGACAGTGAGTCGTTTCTTACGAAACCCAGATCAAGTTTCAGCCCCGTTACAAAAAAGTATTGCTCATGCCCTTGATGAATTGGGCTATATTCCTAACCGAGCACCGGATATATTATCTAAATCCAAAAGCCACTCCATAGGCGTATTGCTGCCATCATTAACAAATCAGGTATTTTCCGAAGTTATCCGTGGCGTTGAATCTGTTTTAGAACCCGCTGGGTACCAAACCATGCTAGCCCATTATGGTTACAGTAAAGAAGCGGAAGAAGCCCGCATAGTGACTTTACTTTCTTACAATGTTGACGGCTTAATTATTTCCGAAAGCTACCACACAGAGCGTGTGCGAAAAATGCTAAAGGTCGCGGGTATCCCAGTGATTGAGATTATGGATTCAGTTTCCCCTCCGATTGAGCAGGCCATAGGCATTGATAACCAAGCCGCCGCCTATGCAATGACCTCGCGAATGATTCAAAAAGGCCATGATAAAATTGTCTATTTTGCTGCACGCATGGACCAACGCACCCTGTTTAGGGTTCGTGGCTACGAGGCCGCTATGCATGATCATGAGCTTAAGCCGTTCTGTATGTCTACTGACAGTTCCTCTTCTTTCTCCTTAGGGGAGCGCTTTATGAAGGAAGCGATTGAACGCCACCCAGACACCAACGGCATCTTTTGCACCAACGATGACTTAGCGATTGGTGCGCTCTACGGTTGCCAGAAGGCAGGTATAAAGGTGCCTGAAGATATGGGCATTGCCGGTTTTCATGGCCACGATATTGCCCGAGTGATGACACCATTATTGGCCACCGTCATTACCCCCAGAGAAGAAATGGGGCGACTAGCCGCCGAGCACCTTTTAGCCCGCTTAAAAGGGGAAAAAGTGAATCAAAGAGTGATCAATCTTCCCTTTAAAATTGAGGAAGGGGAAAGCATCTAACTTTACAAACATCTGCTGGGTCATTGGCTGATATTATGGTTGATAAGTGTTATCATTCGTGTTTCCTATACCTTCTTAAAAGGACATTTCCGATGGTACGTTTGGCCCATTTCTTTCTTCTTAGTCTATCTTTATTAATATCTTCTTTTGCTAGTGCCGTCGAAGTACAAGACAGCAAAGGCACTTTCACATTAGATTACACTCCGCAACGTATCGTCGTTTTAGAGTTTTCATTTGCCGATGCTCTCGCATCAGTGGGTGTCAGCCCAATAGGTATTGCAGACGATAAAGATGCTACTCGAGTTTTAAAGGAAGTACGTGATGTCATTGGTGTGTGGCAGTCTGTCGGTACTCGTTCCCAACCTAGCCTAGAAACCATTGCGTCATTAAAACCAGATCTAATTATTGCTGACATTGAGCGCCATGAAAGTGTTTATGAAGAACTGCAAAAAATCGCCCCAACGTTGATTTTACCTTCACGCCGTGAAACCTATGAGGACAATCTAAAAGCGGCAGCCATTATCGGCAAAGTGCTTAATAAAGATCATCAAATGCAAGAGCGCTTAGCTGTACATAAGAAAACCATGCAAAGCTATAAAGAACAGCTTCCTCAAAGCGCACAACTGCAATTTACCGTCGCCAGAAAAGATAGCCTTTACTTGCATACTTCAGACTCATACGCTGGCGGTGTTATCACCGCATTGGGGTTAACTCAGCCAGAATTGGACTTGAGCGATAAAAAATCTAGCCGTCAGATTGGCTTAGAACAATTACTAGCCGTGAACCCTGAGTACCTGATTGTTGGCGAATATGTTTCACCAAATATTATCGACACGTGGCAAAGTAACCCTTTATTTGGTTTATTGAGAGCCTCTCAATCTCAGCATATTTATGCAGTAGACGGCAATGTGTGGGCGCGTTGCCGAGGAATTATGGCCGCAGAACGTATGGCACAAGATCTCGTCGCTCTTATTTCTCACTAGCGAGCCAACGATGCTTATAAGGTTCTCAAGCATGCTTACTATGTGGTTAAAGCGCTCTTTTCTACTTTTAGGTTTGATCGCCAATACAACAATGGCGGTGACGGTTAAAGACATGAAGGGAGACTTCACTTTAGAGTATGTGCCACAACGAATCGTTGCGTTAGAGTATTCGTTCGTGGATGCACTAGCTATTGTCGACATCAGTCCCATCGGCATCGCCGATGACAAAGATAAAACACGTATTCTGTCAGCGGTTCGCCAGCGCATTGCGCCATGGACATCGGTCGGCACGCGCTCTCAACCTAGCTTAGAAATGATAGCCTCATTAAAGCCTGACTTAATCATTGCTGATATTGGACGCCATGCAGCCGTGTATAGTGATTTGCAAAAGATTGCCCCGACCCTAATGCTTAAATCTCGGCATGATACCTATGATGGACACTTAAAAGCCGCCAGTTTAATCGGTCAAGTGGTTGGTCACGACGCCCAAATGCAAGCCAGACTGGCACAACATAAAGTAACCATGGCGAAAATATCACACCAACTTCCACAAGGTATAGAAGTCCAATTTGGCATTGCTCTTGACGATTATATGGCGCTACATCCCGGTCAATCTTATGTAGGTACGTTACTGCAAAGTCTCGGTTTTAAAACACCAACTATCGTCGCACAAGAATCCAGCTCGGTGCATACGGGGTTAGAGCAGCTCCTCGCGAATAATCCTGAATACCTCATTATCGGCCATTACCAGCAGCCAGACATTAGTACTAAGTGGCAACAAGAGCCTCTTTGGCAATTGTTGCAAGCCGTGCGCAACAAACATGTTTATCACATTGATAACCCGAGTATTTGGTCGCGCAGTCGTGGTGTACTGGCTGCAGAAGCAATCGGTCAAACCCTTGTTAGTTTATTAAAACCATGAAATTACCCCTACCTACTTATCTAGCCTACAGCCTGATGTTGGTGCTTTTATTGGTCGTGACGTTTCTTACCAGTCTCTTTACTTGGTCGAGCTTTCCTATCACCTTTAATGACGCTGTTTCGACACTTATCCACTTTGATGAACAGTCTATTGCTCAGCATATTATTTACGATATTCGTTTGCCAAGGGCATTGTTAGCGGCAACGGTCGGTGCTTGCTTGGCCGCCGCAGGCGTCATTATGCAAGGGCTTACCCAGAACCCTCTGGCATCGCCTTCGGTACTCGGCATTAATGCTGGTGCGGCCTTAGGCATGGCAACAGTCTCCACTATTTCGCCTTGGTTTGGCCTGCTAGGCACGTCGATGGCGGCCATGATAGGCGGCGGTATTGCATGGTGCTTAGTGATGGTGCTGTCGAGCGCCTGGCGAGTAGGAGATGATAATGGTCGCCTAGTATTAGCTGGCGTAGCGATTTCTGCTCTGTGTGCCGCCTTAACAAAAGCTCTCGTGATCATGGAAGAAGATCAAGCCTCTGCAGTCCTTTCTTGGTTGGCGGGCAGTTTCGCTAATTCTAGTTGGCAGCGCTGGTCTATGTTCTGGCCCATTGCCATGTTTGGTCTTATCGGTTGTCAGCTACTAACGCCTCGATTAAACCTCTTACAGCTAGGCGATGATAATGCACAAAACCTAGGTGTATCACTACTTTGGGTAAAGTTAGGTGGCAGTGTCTTAGTATTATTTTTAGTCGGTAGCTCTATCAGTGTCTCTGGCAGTATTGGCTTTGTCGGCTTACTCATTCCTCATATGGCCCGGCTCATTTGTGGACGAGATCATCGATATTTTTTGCCGATGGCGATGCTATTAGGTGCAATATTAGTAGTGATTGCCGACACGCTTAGCCGTGCCATTGTGTTTCCCCTAGAAACACCCGCTGGTGCAATTTTAGCGCTAATCGGTGCCCCTTTCTTTATTTACCTTGTTAAGAAGAGAACCGTGTGATGAACACTAAAGCCTTGCCTATATTGGTCTTATGCGTTTTGTCACTCTTCGTCGTCAACTTAATGTTTGGTGCTGTTTCGATTCCCATAGCAGAGCTTCTAGACGGCTTTCAGCCCGACAGTGCAAACTATTTTACCTTGCACGAATATCGTCTACCTCGAGCTATTATCGCCATGCTGGTCGGTGCAATGATGGCGCTTGCTGGCACATTGGTACAAGGGGTTATTCGCAACCCTTTAGCATCTCCAGATGTATTAGGGGTAAGTCACGGAGCAGGTTTAGCCGCTGTTGTTTACATGACAGTTTTTCCTGATGCCGATATTGGTTGGCTACCCGGTATTGCCCTGTTGGGAGGACTCAGCGCTGCGCTCATTCTTTGGTGGCTATGCGGGCAGCACAGTAGCGCCATTAAACTGGCCATTACAGGCGTCGCGCTAGGAGCACTGTATGCAAGCTGTGTAGATTTTCTCATGCTTGTGAAACCTTTAGAGATCAATAACGCCTTACTTTGGCTAACGGGTAGTTTATGGGGTCGAGGCTGGCAGCAACTCACGACCTTATTACCTTGGTTAGTATTAATACCCTTGGCCTTTTGGCTCGCTAAACCTTTAAATTTGATTGTACTGGGAGACGAAAGTGCGGTTAGTTTAGGAGTGAATGCTCACTCTTTACGACTCATTTCTTTGGCAACCGCCGTGGGTCTAACCGCGTCTTGCGTGGCTATTTGTGGTCCAATTGGTTTTTTAGGCTTAGTCGCTCCGCATTTGACTCGAAAACTCGTGGGCGGCCGTCACCAGGTTTTATTACCCAGTACAATGCTCGTCGGTGCAACCTTGTTGTTACTGGCCGATTTGGCCGCACGTACGATTGACCCACCGATTGAATTATCCGCGGGCATCATGACCGCAATTATTGGCGCGCCTTACTTTCTTTGGTTACTTTTTCGGACAAAATAGATATGTCACTTAGCATTCACCAACTTAACGTTGGCTATCAAGACAAAACCATCGTCAAGCAAATAACCTTGGACATTCCGGATGGTAAAATAGTGGCATTGCTAGGACCAAATGGCTGCGGTAAATCTACTTTATTAAAAGCCATCGCAAGAATTCTGACACCACAAAGTGGTGAAGTACGCTGGCAAGGTACAAACTTACATAAATTGCCTTCTCGACAATTGGCCACTCAATTGGCGCTTTTACCGCAAACCCAGCCAATACCTGAAGGCGTCAAGGTCAAAGATCTTGTCGCTTACGGGCGCAGCCCTTATACCGGTTTTTGGGGACGTTTAAACAAAAAGGATCACGTCATCATTCAACAAGCCATGCAGCAAGTAGGTGTCGATATTTTAGCTGAGCAATACGTCAGTGAGCTTTCTGGAGGACAAAGGCAACGTGTTTGGTTAGCGATGACACTCGCTCAAGACACACCTTATTTACTGCTGGATGAACCTACAACCTATATGGACCTCAACCACCAGGTAGAACTAATGAAGCTATTACGGCAGTTGAACCAAAAGGGAAAAACAATTATCACTGTTTTGCATGATATTAACCAAGCGGCTCGTTATTGTGACCACTTAATTGTTATGAGAGATGGAGATGTCGTCACTCAAGGCAGTCCAGATAGCGTGTTGACCCCAGAATTACTTCTGTCTGTTTTTAATGTGGATGCTCAAATACATACAGACCCAATTGCCAACACCCCTATGTGTATCGTTAGATAGCTTAAAACGCTTCAGCTGAGAGGTGTTTTATCGCCTGATCTTTGTGGATAATCTCGGCATATTCGCTCTGTAAATTGGCCAATGACATAGCGTGTACATCTTCTGCACTGCGTAACACGCCATTGAAATCCACTTTATCGAAAGTGAAACAAGCACTTGCTACCACATAGGTGTTAAAGCCTAAATTTCCTGCACTTCGCACACTCGCTTCTACTGAATTATTGGTACTCACACCCACCACAACCAAATCCCTAATGGCTTGCTCGTGTAACCATTGCTCAAGACCTGAATGGGTAAAAGCATCGGGTACAGATTTCTTAAGCACCTTTTCGTTTTCTAAGGGCACGAGGGCTGGCTGAAACAACACCCCCTCTTGCTCAGGCCAAAATAATGAGTGGGGGTCACGGGAATGATGGCAAACATGGAGGATAGGGGCTTGTTGCTGGCGCCAATGGCTAAGTAATTCCGCAATATCGTGTTCTGCATTAGGGTTATTTCGCTTCCCCGCCTGCGGCCACGACATACCTTGCTGCATATCAATGATCATTAGTAGAGGTTGCATCAGCTGTCTCCTTCGGTGGAAACCTTGAGCTTGTTGAGGGCTTTCTGCGTATTCCGCAATTGATAAGCAACAACAAGTAATGCCACCAGCATGATAAAAACAAAGCAGATGAGAAAATTAACCTTATCTTGCAAGGAGCGATTCTCTGCAACGTGTTCCGCTAAGCTTTGGTAGTCGCTTAATCGCGCAGTAGAAAGCTGTAATATGGCCAAACTGCGCTCAAGCTCAAAAACCGTCTCCGCCAAATTATCGGGTTCATCGGCTATGTTTTCATGAGGCAATGTTTGTTGGGAACTGCTCGCCTGTAGACTAAGACTAAATAGCCCGATGAATAGAGCAATAGCAACACGCTGAAACAACATAGCAGACTCCTTATCCTGATGAGTTACTTCGCCTGACATATCTCATAAAGCTAAGCTATTTCGACAACTAGTCTATCAACTGCTGTTCAATGGCGTATTTGACCAAGCCGGCTGAGGTATGTATATCGAGTTTGTTCTTAATGTTCTGACGGTGTGTTTCAACAGTACGCACACTAATGTCTAAAGCTTGGGCGATTTCTTTATTAGACAAGCCCATGGCCACTTCGGTGAGCACAGAGATTTCACGCTTGGTTAGCTCTTCCGCTTGTTGATTCACTTCCGTTGGGGAGAAGAGCGAAGCTGACGCCCCAGCACTAAAGTAAGTACCGCCCTGATGAACCGTGTTAATCGCTTGCACTAACTCTTCCGAGGACACGTCTTTTAATACGTAGCCATTGGCACCCGATTGTATGAGTGACAGTATGTATTCTTTGTCATTATGCATACTTAGCATGAGGATTTTCACATTGGGTTGTTCTGCTTTAAAACGCTTAGTCGCTTCTAAACCATTTAAAACGGGCATAGAAACATCCATCAAGATTAAATCTGGCGTTAATTCAGCAGATTTTTGCAGCGCTTCCAAACCATTGCTGGCCGTACCGATAATGTCCATATTATCTTCTAGCTCAAGGCGAGCTTGCAAACCATCCAACACCAAGGTGTGATCATCTACCAATAACACTCTTAATCTAGAAGACGCCTTTGACATAATGAATTCTCTATCGTTATTTTCAGGACTATACCCTACCATCAAACCGGAAAGGCTGCATAAATTCTTGTGCCCTGCCCTTTATTAGAGGAAACACTAAATTCACCACCAATCAACTCTAGGCGTTCACGCATATTGATAAAACCAATGCCAGGAGACGTTTTGCCCGTTTTATTTATGCCGACGCCGTTATCTTGACAGGTAAACTCAAGCTGTTGATTTGTTTGAGTAAAACTCAATACCACGAGAGTTGCCTGAGCATGTTTCTCTATGTTTGTCAGCGCTTCTTGCGTCAGTCGGTAGATAGACGTTTCCACCTCATCGGCCATCTCAAAGGCGACTTTATAGCGGTAGTCCACCTGCATACTAGTGCGCTCAGTAAACTGATCAATAAGAGAGCGTAATGCGGAATCTAACCCTAAATCATCCAGAATAGTCGGTCTAAGGTTGTGAGAAATCTGCCGCACCTCACCGATAGTTTGATTGATTAAATCGTTGGCTTTCTCAAGCTCTAATTGCACCGCTTCATCATCAATGGCTCGACGCAGTTTGTTGCCCGCCAACTCCACTCGAAATTTACAGCTGACCAATAACTGATTAATGCCATCATGCAATTCACGGGAGAAGCCACGCCTTTCATTAACCTGTAAACGCATAAAACGTTGCGCCATTTCATTAAGTCGGGTGTCTGCTAACTTATGCTCATGAAGATTGATCGCCACCCCGAGCAGGATAACCAGAACCACAGTAATCACAACGACAATCAACACACTGATAAAGCTACGCTGAATGTTCTCATTCATGGTTTGCTTGGTTTTTGCCAGCTCATCATAGACATCATCTAGATATAACCCCGTGCCCATCATCCAATTCCAACGATCAATAGACACTACGTAACTGATTTTTTCCTCTTGAGTCATGAGAGGTGGCTTTTCCCAGATGTAGCGGTAATAGCCGCCACCCGCTTGAGCAATACTGATTAAACCCTGGATAAGATGGTTGCCGCTACTGTCTTGGAAGCTCCACAAATCCTTACCCACGAACCCGGGAATCGTTGGGTGAACAAGGTTTACCCCAGACATTTCGTAGGCAAAAAAGTAACCGTCGTCACTGTAACGTAGATTGGTAAGCGTTTTTTTGACTTGCTGCTGTGCCTCTAAATCCGTCAGGCTGTCATCATCTAGTACTTGCTGAATAGCAGTTAACGCGATATCTACATGATTAATAAGCGCTTCTTTTTTCGCGTTAACTAAATTAAATTCGTAAATGGACAGCTCTTCTTCGGCCAGCTCTCGTGCAGATTGCAAACTGAGAAACGTAATAATGGATGTGGCCATAATCAGTGGCACAAGTGCTAACAAGAAAACCTTACTCTTTAACCCCACTATTACTATCCTCTTAAAGCACTTAGCAAAGCGTCACTTTACTCTGTCTGTGTCAAAAAACAAAAAGCGGATCATGATGATCCGCTTTAGTATGTCAGTACGATGTATTAGATCACTTTATTAACCCATGCCATACCAGCTTGGGAAGATCATAATACTGGCCAATACCGCGATTTGAATCAGGATAAACGGCGTTACCCCTTTATAAATATCGGTGGTGCGTATCGACTTAGGTGCCACCCCTTTGAGATAGAATAAACTAAATCCAAAGGGCGGTGTTAAGAAGGATGTCTGTAGGTTCATGGCGATCAAGATCGCGAACCATACCATGTTCACTCCTAACGCTTCCGCGACTGGTGCCAAAATCGGTACGATAATGAAAGCAATTTCTACGAAGTCGATAAAGAAGCCTAAGATCAAAATCGCGATCATCGCTAGAATGATGAAGCCCCATTTCTCACCCGGTAGGTTTAGCAATACTTCTTCTACGATGTAATCACCACCAGTATAACTAAAAGCCATAGAGAAGGCGGTCGCACCCATTAAGATAGCGAATACCATGGCGGTTACTTTGACTGTCTCTAGACCACTGTCGTAGATCATTTTCCAGCTAAACTGACCATAGATAAGGGCTAGAACAATCGCACCGACACCACCTAAAGCAGACGATTCTGTTGGTGTTGCGACACCTGTGAAAATAGAACCCAATACAATCAGTACCAAGGCAAGCGGTGGAATAATCGCTTTGAGTGCACTGCGAATCTGTTGCGCACGGGTTTCAGTATCATCTTCGTTTGGAATTGGTGGCGCCATTTCAGGATTCAAATACGTCAGAATCAAGATATAAACAATGTAACAACCAATCAACACCATACCAGGCATTAAGGCCGCTTGGAAAAGGTCACCGACTGGAATGCCTAATACATCACCAAGAATGATCAAGATGATCGACGGTGGAATGATTTGCCCCAGAGTACCAGACGCACAGATGGTGCCGCACGCTAATGATTTGTTGTATTTGTACTTCAACATTACCGGTAGTGAGATAAGCCCCATGGCGACCACACTTGCCCCTACCACACCGGTAGAAGCCGCTAGCAATGCACCAACTAAGATAGTCGAGATAGCCAAACCACCTCGTACACCGCCAAATAATTTACCCATGGCTTCTAGCAACTGCTCAGCCAACTTGGTTTTTTGTAACACTATGCCCATGAAGACAAACAGGGGGACCGCCATCATAACGGTATTTTCCATGTAGCTTTGTATGCGGAAAGGCATAAAAGCAAACATATCGAAGCCTTCGGCAAATACACCGAAGATCAATGCCACGCCGCCAAACGTAAAGGCCACGGGGAAGCCTAGTAGTAACAATACTAGGGCAACGAAAAACATAATAATGCCAATCATAAACAACCTACTCGCTGAGAATAAAAACTTGAATTAGTGCTGAATAGGGGGATGAGAGAAACCTTCTTCACTCACGCCTCGAATCACATTAATAGAGCGAATCAACATGCCTAAGCCACTGATCGCCATAGAGAAAAAGGCAAAAGGAATGACCGCCTTGATAATCCAGCGATAAGGTAATCCACCTGGATCGCCACTGGTCTCACCTAAAGCATAAGCCTCGTGGGCAAAACCAACACCGTAATAACCCACCAAAATAGTGAAGGGTAATAGGAAAAACACACAACCAAATAAATCAATCCATGCTTTACCACGAATGGATAAATTTTCGTAAATCAAATCGACTCGAACATGACCACCGTGCTGAATGCCGTAAGGAATACCTAACAAGAAGATGGCCGCATATAAGTGCCACTCCAGCTCCTGCATTGCAATAGATACGTCGTTAAACACATAACGCATAAGGACATCGTAAAAAACGTTAAACAGTAAAACGATGAACAGAACCGTGGAAACCACACCCAGTAAATTTGAAAAACGAGTAATACCTCGTTCTAGGTTAAGTAACACCATATAAAGCTCCTAGAAAATGATAAGGCGAGTCACAAATGTTTTGTGGCTCGCCTTAAGAGAGGTTTTAGTCTGCTAGGGAATCAACACTATCTAAGTAAGCACGGTCAGAAATATTCGTCCAAACGCGAGCTTTTTCCATGTAAGCGGCTTGAGAATCAAGAATTTCTTTCGCTAGTGGATCCGCTGCTGCTTTTTCATCTAGCAATTCTTGGTTAGCTTTTTCCATAGCTACTAGAACGTCATGAGGGAAGGTTTTTACCTGAACATTCGGGTATTCGGTCTTCATTGTTACCCAGTTTTCAGCACTTTCGTGGTAAGACTGAATGTACATATCGTAAGACGCAAGCTTCATAGAAGTGTTCAAGATAGCACGAAGGTCATCTGGCAATTTCTTCCAAGTACGCTCATTTACTAAGAACTGAAGTTCCGTTGCAGGCTCATGCCAGCCTGTGTAGTAGTAAGGGGCGATTTTGTGGAAGCCCATACGTAGATCAAGAGAAGGACCTACCCACTCAAGTGCATCGATAGTGCGACGCTCAAGGGCTGTGTATAGCTCGCCAGAGGCAATGTTCGTTGGTTTAGCACCCAGTTTCGCCATAACTTCACCAGCGAAGCCAGGGATACGCATTTTTAGACCTTTAAGGTCGTCAAGAGAGTTGATTTCTTTTTGGAACCAACCACCCATTTGGTTACCTGTGTTACCACCTGGGAAAGACAACAGGCCAAATGGCTTGTAGACTTTTTGCATCAAGTCCATACCACCACCGTGATAGAACCATGCATATTGCTCTGGCGCTGTCATACCGAAAGGCATCGTTGTGAAATACAACGTATTTGGCACTTTACCTTTCCAGTAATAAGACGCTGAGTGGCCCATGTCGTATTGACCAGAGCGAACCATGTCAAAAACACCAAATGGCGCTTTATGCTTATTCGCTGAGTCGATGGTGATTTTTAAACGTCCGTTAGACATTTCTTCTGCAATGCGGGCCATGTTACGTGGCGCATCACCAAAAATTGGGAAGTTAGAGGACCAAGTTTCGGCCATCTTAAGTTTGTATACGCGATCTGCAGAGAAAGCAGGTAGAGAGAAGGTACTAATGGTCACTGCCGCAGCAGCGATTAGAGTGGTAAATTTCAAGGATTTCATTGTTTTTATCATCCTGTTATCAAATTAAGAAGTAACCATTGCATCAAGTAACAGGAAAACATCAACAAATTAGGCAGGACACCCTTACCTTAATCTGCTTTACCTATGCCTATGATGGCTATGCACTTCGTTTATTTTTATTGAACGGTTAAAGCAGGATGGATCATGCACCGCTTAGAAAGCGCAAACAATTCGTACGAATACCGAAAAGGACGTAAAAACTACGCAGACAGATAAGTATTAATACGTAGAAACTAGAGATGTTTTTGCAAAAAGACCTCGATGGCACTCGCCCAAAGGGGATATTGGCTGGCATTTGGGTGCAAATAATCCGCCATTACCTCACCACTCAAGTAGCCCTCCCTATCTAAAAAAAGGGCAGATAAATCACGATAAAAAACCGTTTCCTCATCAGCAAATTTCTCAACTAAGGTATTTATCTTATCATTTAGGCAACGCAATTTTTGTGTTGGCTTGGCGCTACGAGGAAAAACCGCGAGTAACAAAATTTTAGTAGTAGGGAGTCTCTCTTTCAGCTGCTCGAGAATGCACTTCACCCCAAGTGCCGTCTCTTCAGCTGGGTCCTGACGGTGGCCAGTATTGTTCGTTCCAACTAACAGCACCAGCACCTTAGGGGCAATACCATCCAACTCTCCGTTGGCAATACGCCACAACACATGCTCGGTACGATCTCCAGAAAAGCCTAAGTTTAAGGCTCCTCGGGGCTGATAGTATTCTTGCCAGACAGAAAGACCTTTATCTTCCCAAGCATGGGTAATGGAATCCCCAAGAAACACCAGATTAACGCTTTCCATGGCCGACTTTTCTTGCTGCTTTTGCTGATGGCGTGGCAGCCACCATTCTGCTTCTTGAGGACAAGCTTGAATGGCTAATGGTGTATTGTCCGTGGTGGACATAAAGGCTCCTTCTTTAGTGGTGAAATTCTAGTGAGCGATTGTCACCTTGCTCGTGGTCACTGTCACAAATTCGTTTCCATCGTCTGGCAATATCTTTACCCTAGAGACATGAATTCATAAAGCTATTAAGTTGAGTAAAACGTTATGAGCTGGGTGTTATTTTATCTTAAAAAAGTCATTGGCATGTTACTCATGCCCATCCCCTTCACCTTAATGCTACTGATCGTCAGCTTATTCCTCATGAGAAAATGGCCAAACATGGCTCGATTAGGTTTGGTTGCGAGTATTTTATTACTCGCAACCACCAGTTGGGAGCCTATATCGAATCGACTGATTACTACGGTCGAACAGGATTTTGCAGTGTTTAATACCCAACAAAACATTGATTTCGTGGTGGTATTGGGAAGCGGTCATAAAAATATCAGCAATCAGCCAGCAGTAATGGCTTTAGGGCAGAGCGCGTTATTTCGCCTAGAAGAAGGGCTACGCATCTTAAAAGCTAACCCTAAAGCACAGTTATTTGTCTCCGGCTATTCTGGTCCCATGCAAGAACCTCATGCCTATGTCATGCGCAAAGCCGCCATGGAACTCGGCGTTTCCGAGGATCGCATCCGTTCTTTCCCTGAGGCCAAAGATACCCAAGAAGAAGCTCAAAGCATGGCCCCTTACCTAACCGGAAAGCGGGTGGCCTTAGTGACCGAAGCTTCCCATCTGAAACGTGCCAAGATTTATTTCGACACCCTCGATGCCCAAATTTATCCTGCGCCAGCGCTGTTTCTGGGTTCCGATACTAGCGGCTGGAAAATCAGTGCTTACGGTGCGTACCAGAGTGAAAGAACTTTTTATGAATGGCTCGGACGCATTTGGCAATGGCTAAAAGATACGCCTTCAGAGACCTAACCTGATACAAAAAGACCGCTTCGATAAGCGGTCTTTTTGCGATATAACGACTTAGTTAGGCTTGAAATAAAAAGTTTTTAATCAAGTCTTTGCCGCCTTCCGTAGCAAAAGATTCTGGGTGAAATTGAATGCCTTGAATCGGATACTCTTTATGACGAACCCCCATCAATTCAAACTCACCTCCCTGATGAATGGCTGCCAAGTTGTTAAAGTCTGCTGACGCTAACTCCCCAACGGATGCGGTAACTTCCAGCACATCAGGGAAACTTTCGGCTTGAGCAATTAATGAGTGATAACGCATGACTTCAAGCTGGTCGGGAATATCGTAAAAGATGCCTTCGCCGTTATGGTTGATCGGGCTGGTTTTACCATGCATCGGCAAAGGCGCTTTCACAACTTGGCCGCCAAATACATGACAGATACCTTGCATGCCTAGGCACACGCCCATTAACGGAATGGTTTTACCAAACTCTAAAATTACCTCAGCGCACACACCAAAGTAAGCTTTATCGTCTGGTGAGCCCGGCCCCGGAGAAATGATAATTCTATCGGGCGCCGCTTGGCGGATATCTTCTAGGGTGACTTCGTCATTACGTTTTACGATCACTTCAAACTGGTGCAGTGCACCTTGGCTCACTTCCGTTTCCAAAACCTCACCAATAAACTGATACAGGTTATAAGTGAAGGAGTCGTAGTTATCGATAATATAAACTTTCATCTTGCCTTCCTTAAACCTTATCTTGTGAATTATCGGGAGCGAAACTGTCTAATACTCGTTTCGTGCCCGCAAATTTACGCTGAATTTCTTCGTACTCATCTTCTGCATTGGAGTCATAAACATTACCACCGCAGGTTTGTACATAGGCTTTATTGCCATTAGCGAACACAGTACGAATCGGAATGGCAAACATGCAATCACCGTTAAATGAAAACTGACCTACCGCACCGCCGTATGGCCCACGACCGTCGTTTTCTAGATCATCAATGATCTTCATGGCTTCAATTTTTGGCGCGCCGGTCAGCGTACCGGCAGGAAAATTACTCGCCAGGGCGGAGAACATGTCATGATCTTCCGCCATAATGCCAACAATCTCACTGGAGATATGCTGCACGTGACTAAAGCGCTTAATGTCCATGAGTGAGCGCACTTTCACCGTACCAAAACGTGCCACACGGCCAATATCGTTACGGTGCAAGTCTACGATCATGTTATGTTCCGCAATTTCTTTCGGGTCATTCAGTAAGGCACGCGCCAAAGCGGTGTCTTCTGTGGCATTTTTACCACGTTTTGCCGTTCCCGCTAGTGGGAAGGTTTCCATTTCTCCCTGACGGACGCGGAACAACAACTCAGGGCTAGCCCCAATGACTTTTTGTTCACCAAATTTGATGTAATACATTTGCGGAGATGGGTTAACCTCACGCAACTGCTCGTACAAATTGATGGTGTCGCCTTCTAGGTCAAACCACTTTTTGAAGCCCACCTCACATTGGAAAATCTTACCGTCGATGATGTCTTGTTTAACCTTCGCTACCGCATCTGCATGATCCGTCTTGGTCATCGACTCCCCTACTGGGCGAACCACAAAAGGGCCATTTTCAGGGGTAGGTTCCGCCATCATTTCCTTCACAAGATCCACACGATTACCGGTTAAATCGCCGTCCTCGTAGTAGAAATAGAAAACTTCACCTGTCATCTTGTCTAAGATCAAACCGTCTTTGAACAGTCCAAAGCGGAATGCATCGAACATTTCACTGGCTTGTAGATCTAAACTCGGCTCGAAGTAGTTCATACTATCGTAACCAATATAACCCGTTAACCCACCAGCAAAACCACGAGACAAGATGTTTTGTGGCACGATATCCCGCAATAAATAGTAAGGGTTGTCCGATTCATAAGCTTCTGTAGTGCCATCTCGCTCTTGAATAAACAGCTTCTTACCTTCTGCCCAGATCAGTTTTTCAGGGTCAAAACCTATGATGGAGTGACGGGAGATAAAACTCTCTTCCCCAAGTGACTCCAACATAAAGCAGTTGTCAAAACGCTTCTCCACCTTCTTGAATAAGGCAAAAAAGTCACAATCCGAACTGATGGTAATGTACTTAGGCTTTCTCGGTAGCGTAATACGCTCCGGTCTTTTTTGATAATAAGACTGGCTGCTCATGATTCTTTTAATTCCTTAAATGCTCGGGAGCCACGGGTCACCGTAGCAATTCCAACCCCTAGCTGTTTGGCTATCTCGCGCTGGGGCACACCTTGCTCTAGCAAGGCAAAAATCTGTAAACGATGCTGAAGTTCACCCAGCTCGTTAGGGGTTAGTAAAGCGGTCAAACGCTTGGCCAACTCGCCATCATCGTTCGCGACCTTTAGAAACTGAATTAAGTCCTGCATAAATTCGACTCTTGCTTGGGGCTTTAATTTACGCCATGTATTCGCGTACTAGTACAGTAATTCATTTCTTATCATTAGGCAACTGGATAACCAGCAAGAAGAGAATTAATATTTTGGTTATTTAAAGCGCAAATGCTATTAATATGGGCAGCCCTGTAGATTGACTAATCTCAACCTTACAAAACTTAAAAAATCCATCTCCTTGCTCGAATGCCATGTTCAACATGGCGGCCTTCTTCAGGCAACCTCACTCTACTTTTCTTGTAAATTTGTGTAAGAAACGTTCACCCTATTACGACTAATCGTTATTCTCACACTTTATAGAACATTTTTTCATCACTTAGGGGTAAATCTGATGGGTATTGTAATGACTGTTTTTATGGCGCTTGCATTACTTTTATTAGTACCAAACCCTTTTCGTGCAAGGCTGAAAACTCAGCAAGATTGGTTATCGACTCTCATTCTGCTCGCCGGTATTTGGAATCTCTTTTGGTACGGTAGTCAGCATTTAGGTGAATTTTGGGGGAATATGGCCTGTGTATCTGGCGCATTAATGATACTGGCGAGTTTCCCAATGTTGCCAGCGAAACGTTGGCCAGCTCCCATAAGCAGCCGGTTGCAAAGTTTACAAAAAAAAGCCCGAGGGTTTCCGCAAGGGCTATTTGAACTCAGCTTAGCTGGCTTATTTTTATGCTTCTGTTTCTACTGCTACACCATTATCAGCCTTAACCTTTAAGGGGGTCTTTTGGTTATTTTTTGCTCATAATTTATCGCGACAACCATATTCCAAAAAAGTTCAATTCGATCAATTGTAATAACAAAATCTTTTAAGTAGAATCTCCCTCACAATTGAGAATAACTGTTATTTCCGCTGAGGGACCTATGAAATTGAAATCACGCTTTTACCAATCTATTGCTGGTGCTGTCTTACTAACGAGTGCTGCTCAAGCCTCTGCAGCGGATCAGACTATCCTAAACACCTCATACGACATTGCACGTGAGTTGTTCGCGACTTATAACCCTACTTTTGAAAAACACTGGCAAGAAAAAACAGGACAAACGATCGAAATTAAACAGTCTCACGCGGGCTCTTCTAAGCAAGCCAACGCTATCATGAATGGCTTACAAGCCGATGTGGTGACCTTTAACCAGGTGACAGACGTTCAAGTTTTGCATGATCGCGCAAAAATGATCCCAGCGGATTGGAAAGACGCTTTCCCGAATGCCAGCTCTCCTTATTACTCCACGACGGCTTTCTTGGTTCGCAAAGGCAATCCAAAGAATATTCAAAGCTGGGGTGATTTAGTTCGTGATGACGTCGCGCTAGTTTTCCCGAATCCGAAAACATCTGGTAATGGTCGCTACACGTATTTAGCGGCTTATGGCTATGCTCAGAAAACCTTTGGTAAAGACAAGGAAAGCCAAATTGATGACTTCCTTGCGAGTTTCCTAAAAAACGTTGCGGTATTTGATACCGGCGGTCGTGGTGCGACGACAACATTTGTTGAGCGCGGCATTGGTGACGTACTGATTACTTTTGAATCTGAAGTAAACAACATTCGCAACCAATACGGGGCTGACGAATACCAAGTGGTGGTACCAAAAACGTCCATCTTGGCCGAATTCCCTGTGGCCGTTGTCAGCAAAAATGCTAAAAAACACGGCACAGAAGAAGTATCAACGGAATACTTAAACTACCTATACAGCGAAGCATCTCAGCGTCTGTTAGCCGGCTTTAACTACCGTATTCACAATGATGTTGTAAAAGCTGAATTTGCTGAGACATTCCCTGAAGTAACACTGCTTACTGTTGAAGAAATCGCGGGCGGCTGGCCAAAAGCGACCCAAGAAATCTTTAAAAACGGTGGCAAGCTCGACAAATTACAACGTCGATAACGGTCGCTGAACGACTAAGCCGGGTACGCATTGCGTGCCCGGCTTTTGTGCATTCTATTGGCAACGCTTTATGGCGTATTTCAACCACTCCATTAGCGGCTTCTACTAAGCCCGATTCGCATAGGCATATACATGGCAACAAATTTAAGCGTGTCTGCAACACGCCCTAAACATAAACGCGTACTACCTGGCCTAGGTTTAAGCCTCGGGACTTCGTTGTTGTTTATCAGCCTTGTCATGCTATTGCCCATGACAGGTTTAGTCATGCAGTCCGTTGAGATGGGCTGGGATGAATACTGGTATGTAATCAGTGATGAACGGGTAGTTGCCAGTTATAAAGTCACTCTCTGGGCCGCCTTTCTTGCCTCTATTTTCAATGGCTTCTTAGGTTTATTGCTGGCTTGGGTACTAGTGCGCTATGAATTCCCAGGGCGACGCATCCTTGATGCCCTTGTGGATTTACCCTTTGCTCTGCCCACTGCTGTGGCGGGCATTACCCTCGCCACCTTGTATGCGCAAAATGGCTGGTATGGGCAAGTGCTCAGCAGCCTAGGCATCAAGGTCGCCTACACACCTGTTGGCATCGTGCTCGCTATGGCCTTCACCAGCATTCCTTTTGTTGTGCGGACGGTACAGCCTGTTTTAGAAGAACTCTCCGCGGAAGAAGAAGAGGCAGGGATGACCCTTGGTGCTTCAGATTGGTCGGTCTTTCGTCGGGTTATCTTTCCAGCCCTCTGGCCATCGCTAATGACAGGTGTAGCCCTGTCGTTCACTCGCAGTCTCGGTGAATTTGGCGCTGTTATCTTTATTGCGGGCAACATGCCTTATGTGAGTGAAATCACTTCACTGATGATTTTTGTCAGCCTACAGGAATTTAACTTCCCTGCTGCCAGCGCCATCGCCTCGGTAGTGTTAATGGCTTCTTTAGTGTTGTTATTTGCCATCAACCTTTGGCAGGCTCGCTACTTGCGCCGCCTACACGGCCGTCGCTAGGAGATTATTATGAGTAAGCAGAAACACGCTTCCCAATTACGCGTCGGCGATAGCCCTTGGGTAAAATGGTCTTTAATCGGGCTGACGCTAATCTTAACGATGCTGTTACTGGTCGTACCGCTAATCAGTATTTTCCAGCAAGCCTTTGCACTGGGCGTATCTCACTACTTTAGTAGCCTCATTGAAGCCGATACATTGCATGCCGTTGGCTTAACGCTCTTGGTCGCCGCCTTAACCGTTCCCATTAACTTGGTCTTCGGGGTTATGCTGGCATGGTCCGTCACACGCTTCGAATTCCCTGGCCGTAAGGTGTTAATGACGCTATTAGACATCCCATTTGCCATGTCGCCCGTGGTCGCCGGTTTGTTGTATCTTTTGTTGTACGGCAACAATGGTTGGATAGGCGCCATGCTATACGATGCTGACATTCAGCTAATGTTTGCCTGGCCAGGTATTGTCATGGTGACTGTCTTTGTGACCTGTCCTTTTGTGGCTCGGGAGCTCATTCCGCTTATGCAGCAGCAAGGCCGAGAAGATGAAGAAGCCGCCGTCATTTTAGGCGCCTCCGGCTGGCAACTGTTCCGTCGAGTCACTTTGCCGAACATTAAATGGGCGCTGATTTACGGAGTGATTTTAACCAACGCTCGTGCCGTAGGAGAGTTCGGGGCAGTCTCTGTGGTTTCCGGCAATATTCGCGGAGAAACCAACACCCTACCTTTGCATGTACAGTTGCAATATGAGGACTACCAAGCCGCGGCAGCCTTTGCCAGTGCGTCTCTATTAGCCATTATTGCCCTAATAACCCTGCTCTTTAAAGCCTTCGTCGAGTGGCGACAAGAACGCAGTTTGAACATTGATACAGATAAATAGGTGACACCATGAGCATACTTATTGAAAACATTTCCAAGCAGTTCGGTAACTTTCAAGCCCTGTCGCCTCTTTCTTTGTCGATCGATGAAGGTGAGATGATAGGACTACTTGGCCCTTCTGGGTCAGGCAAGACTACTTTGTTGCGGATTATTGCTGGCTTAGAAGGTGCGGATAGTGGTCGTATTCAATTCGCTGATAGAGACGTAACCAACTTGCATGTACGAGATCGTCGCGTAGGTTTTGTGTTTCAAAACTACGCCCTGTTTCGCCACATGACAGTGGCTGATAACGTTGCTTTTGGCCTTGAAGTACTACCAAAACAACAACGCCCTAACAAAAGCGACATTCAGCAAAGGGTCAAACACTTGCTTGAAATGGTACAGCTTGGTCACCTTGCTAATCGCTACCCGTCACAACTATCTGGCGGCCAAAAGCAGCGTATCGCGCTAGCAAGAGCGTTAGCCACAAAACCAGAAGTATTACTGCTTGATGAGCCGTTTGGCGCGCTTGATGCGAAAGTCCGTAAAGAGTTGCGTCGTTGGCTAAGAGGTCTTCACGACGAGCTAGGCTTTACCAGCGTATTTGTGACCCATGACCAAGAAGAAGCCTTAGAACTGTCTGATCGCGTTGTGGTGATGAGCAATGGACATATTGAGCAAATCGACGCGCCTGGCGCTTTATACAGCACGCCAAACAGTCGCTTTGTATTTGATTTCCTCGGTAATGCCAATGTCTTTGACGCCACAGTCAGCAATAACCAATGGCAAAACGGTGACGCGAGCCTAACCCTACCAGAAGGGCTTTCCCCACAGGATGGACAGGTCTACATTCGTTCCCATGAATTCACGATAGGAACAGAAGCCTCAGCACAAGCGAATTTACCATTGAGGATCCTCGCCATTAATCCTATTGGTGCAGAAGTACGCTTTGAACTAGAGCCTGTAGGCTGGCAAAGCCAAGAGGTTTGGGAAATTGACCTGACTCACAAATACTGTGACCAACAGAGTTTTGAAAAAGGCCAAATTCTCTACGCTACGCCTAAACACGGCTACTTTTTTGCTCAAGACACACAACAGCCTAGGCAGATTAACTGGTCATTAAAACTCTGCTAATATACTGGCCAAGTTTTAGCCCAAGGAATTAGAAATGTTAGGTCATAGTAAGAATAAAACTAGCGTGGATTCTAATTTCAAAAGTCATCTAAGACATTCGAACTTGGTACGAAGCAAGCCACAGACAACGCCATCAAAACCGTTAAGAAAAGCAAGTTTTGTGCTACTTGATCACTTTTCAATGTCATCTTTTTCCGTTGCTCTCGACTCTCTCGTGACATTTAATTTGATTAATGATGAACAAGTCTACGAATGTGATACCTACAGTGTAGGTTGCCACAATACGGTAATGTCCGACATTTCAATTGAACTGAATACTAGCGGCAATATTAACGACATTCAGGTCGATAAGAACTCAATTTTGATTATTTGCGGTGGATTTCGAAATCAACTCCAACCTTTCCCTCTATTGAATAAAAAAATTCTTGAAGCAGACCAACATCAAGCGACCATTATTGGACTATGGAATGGTAGCTTTTACATCGCGGATAGTAAGATCAAAAAGAACAGCCCAATCTCTATTCATCAAGAAAACAAAGCCATCATGGGGGAGCGATTCCCGGACTTAAACCTATCCTCGTCACCGTATTCAGAAGATAATTTTGTCTTAACTTGCTCTGGACCGAATAGCACTCTAGATATGATGCTAATGTTTATAGAAAAGGAGCATGGCAAAGAAAGCGCAAAGGCCATCGTAGAAGTCATCGCATCAGATAGATCCCCTACAACTGACGCCAAAATAACCAATCATTTTTTACTAGCGGATTCCAATATTCCTGAGTGCATTAAAGAAGCAATCACTCTGATGGAAAATAATATTGAAGACATCTTAACGATTGATGAAATAACTCAGCTTGTCGGTATCTCAAGAAGACAGATAGAGCGACTATTTAAGAGTAATATCGGTGTCACACCAGCTCGCTATTACATGGAGCAGCGGTTAACTCGTGCCAGACAGCTCCTACAGCAATCGCGCTTAAGTATTTTACAGGTCGCTATAGCTTGTGGCTTTGTTTGTACAGCTCATTTTAGCCGAACCTTCCATCGCTTCTTTAACCAATCACCGACCGAAGTGAGAAATAGCGCAGCTTGCAAAGACAATCGATAAGCGTGCTAACCAATACAGCCATGATGTATCGCTGTATTGGTAACACGCCATTATCTTATGCTTTGGTTGAATTAAATAAGGTTTTCCGGGCCAAAAGAGAAGGGCAATAACTCTTCCATGGTCATGGATTTTCGCACACCTTGCGGGCCACAGATATGGATCATGGTGTCTGCGGAGGCGAACTCGCGAATCTTCTGGCGACAACCGCCACAAGGGGTCACAAGTTGTTCACCTTGCCCAGTGACATAGATGTCTTTAATCTGAGTCTCTCCAGCCAGCACCATGGCGGCGATAGCACCCGCTTCGGCACAAGTCCCTTCTGGATAGGCGGCATTCTCAACATTACACCCCGAGAAATGATGGCCGTTACTTGTTTCGATCGCCGCACCAACCGAGAATTTTGAGTAAGGCACATAGGCCTTACTCATGGCTTGCTGAGCCAAATCCAGCAGTTCTGTTTTAACCGCTGCCATCTTAGGCTCGCTCTTTAACATAAGGTCGACCAACGGCTTTTGGCCCTACCGCTTTACCGATAAAACCAGCCAGTAAGAGTACCGTCAATACATAAGGTAATACCTCGATCGCTTGTACTGGTACTTCACCAATACCAGGGATGACGACACCTTGTAGACGAACCGCAACCGCATCAAGGAAGCCAAACAGCAAACAAGCAAATAACACAGGCACTGGACGCCACTTACCGAAGATCAAGGCAGCCAAGGCCATGTAGCCCTTACCAGCACTCATGTCTTTCAAGAAGCCTGCGTTATGAGCCGTAGACAAATAAGCCCCAGCGATACCACAAAGCACACCACAAATGATCAAAGCGCGATAGCGAACCAAAGCAACTGAGATACCCGCGGTATCTACGGCATGAGGGTTTTCCCCTGTGGCGCGTAAACGCAAGCCAAAGCGGGTTTTATAAACCACCCAGTAGGTTGCAGGGACCATCAAGAAAGCCAGATAAACCAATACGTTATGACCACTTAACAATTCAGAGTAGATAAGCCCGATAACAGGCACATCCGCTAAAGCATCGGCGAATGGGAAAGTAATAGACAGGAAGCGTGCATCACCGCTCAGTGTTGGCGTTTGTCCGCCCATACCGAACCAATCTAACCCCAAGGTCACGGTTAAGCCTGCGACCACTGTGTTGATGGCCACACCCGATACAATGTGATCACCACGATGGGTAATACAAGCAAAGCCGTGCACCATGGCTAAGAAAACCGATGCCAGAATACCAAAGCCAAGCCCAATCCAAGCCGAGCCGTATACGGCAGCACCTGCTGCAGCGGCAAAGGCACTACCGAGGATTTTGCCCTCTAGGCCGATATCTACGATACCTGAACGTTCAGCGTACAAGCCAGCCAAGGCCGCTAAGATCAGTGGCGTCGATACGCGCATAGTCGCATCTAAAATAAGTATTAATGTCTCAAACATAATTTATCTCCTATGCCACCGCTCGACGAATAAAGAAGCCTTCGATGCGGTCCTTAAACATATGTTCAAGCGCGCCTGAGAATAAGATGACCAAACCTTGAATCACCACGACAATTTCTGGGGTAATGGTGGGAATTTCAAACGCCAACTCCGCACCACCTTGATATAGAGCACCAAACAAGATCGATGCCATGATGATACCAACCGGATGATTACGCCCCATCAATGACACAGCAATACCGGCAAAACCGTAACCCGCTGTAAAGTTAAGCAAAAGGTTGTGGTTCACCCCCATAATCTCGTTAATGCCCACAAAGCCAGCTAACCCACCCGAGATCAGCATGACCCAGATGGTCACTTTCACTGTATCGATACCCGCGTATTTAGCCGCCGTTGGGTTGGTTCCCAAAGTTCGTAGTTGGTAGCCCCAGCGAGTATGCCAGATCAAGCCCCAAACTAAGACACAACATACTAACGCCCACAAGAAAGCCATGTTTAACGGTGAATCACCGATTTCAATGCCAAGTGGGGAAAGTAGCTCATGCAAGTAAGGAAGCCACGCACTTTCCTCGAAAGTACGACTGTTCGGTGCCATGCGGCCATCTTCTTTTAGCCAGTTCACCATCAGGTAAACCATTAAAGAAGAAGCGATAAAGTTAAACATGATGGTCGTGATTACGATGTGGCTACCTCGCTTGGCCTGCAAGTAGGCAGGAATATACGCCCAACCAGCACCAAACACCGCCGCACCAATAATCGCTAATGGTGCAATCACATAAAAAGGCAAAGTATGGTCAAAAGCCAAACAAACTAAACCAACCCCAAGACCACCAATGTAAGCTTGGCCTTCACCACCAATGTTAAATAGACCCGCTTTAAATGCCACAGATACAGCTAGGCCGGTAAAAATAAAGTTAGTGGCGTAGTAAAGGGTATAACCGACGCCTTCATCGTAACCAAACGCGCCGTAAATGAGATAACCTGCCGCTTCAATTGGGTTCTCACCAATGGCCAAAATAACCAAACCAGAGACCAAAAAAGCTAACATAATGTTCAAAAATGGAATTAGGGCAACATTCACCCAAGCTGGAACCTTCGCCTGACTCATGCGGTCTCTCCTACTGTTTCTTCTTCATAGGCATTCGCCATCATCAAGCCAAGCTTACGCTCATCAGCGTCTTTCGCATCAAGCTCGCCAACAACCGCACCATCAAACATCACTAAAATGCGATCACTCAGCGCCATAATCTCGTCCAATTCTACTGACACTAGCAAAATGGCTTTGCCAGCATCTCTAAGTTTTACTATTTGCTCGTGAATGTTTTCAATCGCACCGATATCTACCCCACGAGTTGGCTGACCGATCAACAGCACATCTGGGTTTTGCTCTACTTCACGGGCGATAACAATCTTTTGCTGATTACCGCCTGAAAAATTAGCAGTCTTTAAATGCGGGTTCGGTGGTCGAACATCCCAAGCCGCCATGCGCTCGTTACATTCATCCAACATTACGGTGCGATTCATGAGGATCTTGCCATTGTATGCATCGGAATTATGGTAACCCAGCACAGCCGCTTCATAAGCTTCAAAGCCCGTAACCAAACCCATTTTATGACGATCTTCTGGCACATGAGCCATTTTCAAATCACGCATTTGAGCAGCATTTTTTGGTGTCTTTGCATTAATTACTTCACCAGAGAAACGAATCTCGCCGTCGCTCATAGATTCAATGCCAGACAATACATTGAGCAACTCGCTTTGACCGTTACCAGATACCCCAGCGATGCCAACGATTTCTCCAGCTCGAAGGTCTACATTAACGTTTTTCAAACGTTGCACACCTTGGCTGTCATATAAAGAAAGGTTTTTTGCACTCAGTGTTACTTGGCTCGGCTGTGCGTCGTCTTTATCGACCACCAAACGCACTTTTTTACCGACCATCAGCTCAGCCAGTTCATCTGTATTGGTTTGGGAAGTTTGACGATGTGCGACCATTTGGCCTTGGCGCATAACCGAAATATTGTCGGTAGAGGCCATGATTTCTCGCAGTTTATGTGTGATCAATAAAACGGTCACACCCTGCTCTTTTAAGGACTTCAATACACGAAATAGATGGTCAGCTTCTTGTGGTGTCAGCACGCCTGTTGGTTCATCAAGAATTAGGATGCGCGCACCACGATACAAAGCTTTTAGAATTTCAACGCGCTGCTGGAGGCCAACAGGTAGCTCTTCCACCACCGCATCAACATCAATATCTAGACTGTATTCCTGCGCAAGTCTTTGCAATTCAACTCGAGCTGTATCCATCCCTTCTTTTAATAAGGATCCGCCTTCTGCGCCCAATACAACATTTTCCAATACCGTGAAGTTTTCCACCAACATAAAGTGCTGGTGAACCATGCCAATTCCGGAGTGGATCGCTTCTTGAGAATTACGAATATCGACGCGCTTCCCATCTACTTCAATATAACCTGTATCCGCTTCATAGAAGCCATATATGATACTCATTAAGGTAGATTTTCCCGCACCATTTTCACCGATAATACCGTGAATAGTGCCCGCGGGGACTTGTAGGCAAATGTCTTTGTTGGCTTGTACTGCCCCAAAACGTTTGCTGATATCGCGCAATTCAATTGCGTATGGCGTTTTATTTGTCATATTTTAATAATGGTTCGTCTGCTATAAATTAAGACGGACTGAATACACTGTGAACAATACACACCCAGTTCATCTGTCACTTTTTTAGTCTAATGGCAATGAAGGCAGGCAACCAAAATTCCTTTAGGTTCATTCATTTCAAAACACTAAAACAAAAAAACAGCCACTCACCTATCATGGCGAGTAGCTGTTTTTCATACGATTAATATGCGCAGGTATTGTCTGACATGTAATCGTGAACGTTAATTTCACCGCTAATGATTTTCGCGGAAATTTCTTTCATTTTGGCTTTCATTTCAGAGGTGATCAAGTTGGCATTGTGCTCATCTTGCGCCCAATCGATACCGCCCTCAGCTAGACCAAGAACAGTAAAGCCTGCTTCCCATTCATCGGCCGCCGCTTCGCTGTAAGCATTGTAAGCCGCTTGGTCAACACGCTTAACCATAGAGCTTAGCATTGTGCCTGGCTGCAAGTGGTTTTGGTTTGAGTCGACACCAATAGCAAACTTGCCTTCATCTTTTGCCGCTTGGTAAACACCAATACCCGTACCGCCTGCAGCAGCGAAGACTACGTCTGCACCTTGAGAGAATTGGCTTTTCGCAAGTTCAGAACCCTTAGTCGGGTCATTAAACGCTGCGCCTGTTGAGCCTGTCATGTTTTGAATTACCGTTGCGTCTGCAGAGATGTATTTAGCACCTTGCTCATAGCCACAACCGAATTTACGAATAAGAGGGATATCCATTCCGCCAACAAAACCAACCGTGTTGGTTTTGGAAGCCATAACAGCCAAAGCACCTACAAGGAAAGAACCTTCGTGCTCTTTAAACACAATGGATTGTACGTTTGGAAGGTCAATCACGCCATCAATGATGCTGAAATGGATTTCAGGAAAATCTTTCGCAACTTTCTCAACCGCTGACGTCATAGAGAAGCCAACAGCGACAATAGGTGAGTAGCCACGCTTCGCCAAACGGCGCAAACCTTGCTCTACCTGTGCTTCATTCTTAGGTTCAAATTCACGAACTTGAATGCTGGTATCTGCTGTATAGCGCTGAACGCCATTGAAGACACCTTCGTTAAAAGATTTATCGAATTTACCTGCTTGGTCATAAACAACCGCAGGTTTACTATCTGCAGCTTGAACCATACCTGCCGAAATGGCTAGCGCTGTAGCGGACGCAAGAAAGACACCTTTCATTCCAATTCCTCTTCTCTTTTTTAATTATAGTTAGACAGTAAAAACTGTCTATTCGGTCAAAAATAAACCTATTCCAGAAATTTCGCAATGCGAATATACGATATTAATCGCATATTCTAGTGCATTTAGCACAAAAAGAAGATTAAAAATTCAACTCTTCTTTTGAATTTACGGAATAAGCCCCTTCATCTTCAGACAGCAATTAACGTGCCTAAACTGAACGCTTAGTCAAGTTTGACATTTTGTACAATAAACCGTGCTGCGCTGGGCTTGGCGAATTTCCGTCAAAGGCTTGCTACAAACCTTGCAAGGCTTATTTGCACGGCCATACACGGCTAATTCTTGCTTAAAGTAACCGGGCTTACCGTCACCACCAACAAAGTCTTTTAAAGTCGTACCGCCTTGCTTAATAGCGGCATCAAGCACTATTTTGATGCACTCAACTAACCTAATCATGCGCGCCTTGCTGATTTTTCCCGCCATGCGAGACGGCGATATTCCAGCCATGAACAAGGCTTCATTTGCATAAATATTGCCCGCCCCAACCACAACTTTACTATCCATGATAAAGGTTTTTATTGGCACTTTACGGCCCTTAGCTTTGGTATATAAATACTCACCAGAAAAAAAATCAGATAAAGGTTCTGGTCCTAAATGGGCAATCAATTCATGATCTTGCCAATTTTCAGTGGTCCAGAGAATCGCACCAAAGCGTCTTGGATCTGTATATCTCAACCATTTATCACCATCCGTTATTTGGAAATCCACATGATCATGGAATAAAGGCGGCGTTTGTTCTGGAACAAAATACAAGCTACCAGACATACCAAGATGAATAAGCATGCAACCTTTTGCGGTGTGTACAATGATGTATTTGCCTCGTCGAGAAAGGTGGGTAACCTTTTCCCCAACCATATCTTCGGTGAGTTGCGGGGTAATTAGCCAACGCAGCTTAGGTTGACGAATATCGATCTGGCGGAAGGTTTTGCCAACAATATGAGGCTCAATTCCCCGCAGTGTTGTTTCAACTTCTGGTAACTCTGGCACTAACAACCTCCAAAATCGCCTAGTTCAATAACGTGGGTCTATACATGGCGTGAATATTATTTCTGTTGCTTCTATTAGATACAAAAAAGCCGACTCTATATAGAGTCGGCTCCTTTGTAACAAAAAGCAAAAATTATTTAATTTTCGCTTCTTTGTACATAACGTGCTTACGTACAACAGGATCAAACTTTTTCATTTCAAGTTTGTCTGGAGTATTTCGCTTGTTCTTGTCAGTTGTGTAAAAGTGACCAGTACCAGCAGAAGATACCATGCGAATTAGATCGCGAGCGCCTTTAGAAGCCATGATTCAGATCCTTATACTTTTTCGCCGTTGGCACGAATTTCAGCAAGAACTGATTCAATACCTTTTTTATCGATAATACGCATACCTTTAGAAGATACACGTAAACGGATGTAGCGGTTTTCACCTTCGACCCAAAAACGGTGCCAGTGAAGGTTTGGAAGAAAACGACGCTTAGTACGACGCTTTGAGTGAGAAACGTTATTACCTGTAACAGGACGTTTCCCAGTAACTTGACATACGCGAGACATATTTAAATACCTTTTGCTATCCAGAAGATTATTGGAAGTGTGCTTTCACTTCCTCAGGCGGAGCATGATTCCTTATGAATCAAATAAATCCCGTACCGAGGTTATAGCGGCGCGTATTCTCCCATAACCCCTCGGATTGGGCAAACTATTTGTTAAAAAATGATCAATTTGGCCTATCCTGGTAATTCACTAGACCCGTTTTCCTTTCCAACGCCTGCTTTATATGGGAAAACCACCAAACCAAGCGCCAACACCATACCTAGAAATACACAAGTAATACCCGTCAACTCAACCCAGGTCACAATCTCATTTAAGATCATTACACCGAGACATATAGCTATGGGAGGAACGAGTGCGGCAAATACAGCGCCTTTTGCGGCCCCCAAGATGGAAACACTAGTTGAATAACTATACAACGCAAGTATTGCCACCAATACGCCTTGAAAAAGTCCATGGGCCAAGAAGGTCGCAATTGACATATTCACAAATAAAGGCTCACTAATTAACACATAAAGAGGTAAACACAGTGTTCCTGATATCACAGATACCATCGCCGTAGCCAGCCACGCATTTAGCTTCCAGTACTTTCCTAATAGCGTAAACATCGCCCAAAGTGCGCCACAACCGATAAACATTAGATCCCCCATCAATACCTGATGGCTCATCAATGCAAAACTATGCCAGCCCACTACAAAAACACCCACTACAATCATCAAAACGCCCAACAATCTCTGACAAGTAAGTCTTTCGGATAATAAGTAAATACTGCCAAGGGTTGAAAACACCAACATACTACTCGGAGCAATAATGCCAAAGTGGGCACTAGACGAAAGACTGATTCCTTTCATGGCTAACAGGACATAAGGCATACCAGCACCTACCGCTAAAGCGATACCTTTGGTGCAAAGTGTTCGCCATGAAACCGCATGGAAGAACAGCACAGGCAAAAGAATCAGGCCAGATATGCCAAAACGTAAAATTGTAATTTCAACAGAGCTAATATTTTGAGTCTGTGCAAGTTTTGAAATCACAGGCCAGCTCCCCCAAATCAAGGAAGCAACAAGCCCCATACAAATACCTACAAACATTCCAGTATTTTTAACCAACACGCTCCCCTTAAACATTTTTAAATCTTGGATTTCCTCTATTTTAGGGGCACACTAAAAACGAAACGCATCACAATAGACTCTTATGCGCCGATTAACTGCATAAAACACGATTAAATGGGGATTTTCATACATGGATTCTTTCGATCATCACATTCTAAAAATCATGCAGTTAAATTCACGCCTTACGACGGAAAAAATTGGCCAAGAAATTGGTTTATCTGCCACCGCAGTGCAGAGAAGATTGAAAGCTTTACGCCAATCAGGCGTCATAGAAAAAGAAATCGCCGTACTCAACACCTCTAGTTTAAGAGGTCATATTTTAGTTATTGTCGAGGTCACGTTAAAACAAGGAGGGGCAGCCACCGTAAACAACTTCAAAATGAAAGCCGCCAATTATCCAGAAGTGCAGCAATGTTATTACGTTGCGGGAGAGAATGATTTTATATTGGTCATAGCCGCTATCAGCATGAAACGCTACGATATTATCACTCAAGAACTGTTTCTAGACGACGAAAGTATCCTCAAATTTCATTCAAATGTAGTGATGAGAAACGTCAAGGTAGGCTTGAATGTGCCGTTCTTTTAAGTCCATTTGCACTCTAATGGACACTTCACTTTAACATTTTTTCTGCCACAACTATTTGAATACTGTCCGATACTACCTAAAAGCCACTGATAAAAGCCTTCATATTGATGCGCCACATAAAGTCATGTTCACCACGCCATTCCTGTAACGTCTCTGAGGCCAGTTCAATAAGCTCAATATCTTCTGCCAATACAGACATAAATTCAGGTTGATCGGTTAACACCGTAATTTTATTGTTGCCTTCTCCCCAACGCTGGGCGGAGCGCAAAGCAAAATAAATTTGCGTATAAAGGTCTGTTCTAGATCCAAAAGCAAGAAAAACAATTTGCGCAATTCACTCAACATCCTATTTTTTATACATTATTACGGTGATAGCCAGCATAAAATATGTTTTATGCTTCCATAATAGAAAAACTTTTTAGTACACAAGGGGAGGCATAGTAACTTGCTAAGATTGGCGCATTATTCGGTTAAATCAGCCCTCTCTCCGCCAGTGACACAGGATCACCATCTCCTACAACAAAATGATCCAACATTCGGACATCTATAAGCTTAAGAGCATCACCAATGCGGGCTGTAATTGCTATGTCTGCTTGACTAGGTTCTGCAACGCCACTTGGATGATTGTGTGCAAGAATCACGGCTGCGGCATTATATTGTAATGCTGCTTTTACCACTTCTCGCGGGTAAACCGCTGCAGCATCGATCGTGCCCATAAATAATTCTTGATAGCGGATCAGTCGATGCTGGGAATCCAAAAACAACACAGCAAACACCTCTCTTGGTACGTGACGTAATTGGGAGGAAAGGTATATGCGCACTTGCTCTGCGCTATTAAACACATCAGTCCGCATAAGCTCTTCCTGTAAATGCCGCTTCGACATTTCTAAAACGGCTTGCAGTTGACTGTATTTGGCATCTCCAAGTCCTAAACCCTGACAAAATTCGTCTTTAGTGGCAGAAAGTAGGGAACGTAAGCCTCCAAAGTGGGTCAATAAACGACGTGCAAGTTCTACCGCGCTAAGCCCCTGAGTGCCAGTGCGTAGGAAGATAGCTAACAGCTCCGCATCACTTAACGCCCCTGCGCCATGCTGTATCAGCTTTTCACGGGGTCTTTCTTGCTCGGGCCAATGCTTAATGCTCATGATCTACTCCTTGATCCATGATAATCTTGCAGATATTAATTTTTTGCGAGATTGGTCACACGCACAATGCTCCTGAGACCACAACCATCGCCATTATGAGATACTTTTTATGTCAAACCTTACCCACAAAAAAGTTCTATTAGGGATAACTGGCGGCATCGCCGCCTATAAAAGCATAGAAGTTATTCGCCTACTTACCAAAGCCGGCGCCCAAGTACAGGTAGTGATGACGGAAGGCGCCAAAGCATTCGTCACAGAAATGACCTTACAAGCCGTATCAGGCAACCCTGTCAGAACCACCATATTAGACCCCAGCGCAGAATCGGGTATGGGGCATATCGAGCTGGCAAAATGGGCGGACCTTATTCTTATTGCGCCAGCTTCTGCCGACTTTATAGCCCGCTATGCACAAGGCATGGCCAACGACCTTCTAACCACCTTGTGTTTGGCTACCGAGGCACCTGTGCTTATGGCGCCAGCCATGAACCAAGCCATGTGGCGTCACCCAGCAACACAAGACAATGCAAAAACACTCGCTAACCGAGGCGTATTGAGCGTTGGTCCCGCGGATGGTGCGCAAGCTTGTGGCGATATTGGCCCGGGACGAATGAGTGAGCCTGCAGACATATTCCAAGCTATTGAAGAGCATTTCCTAGGAACACAAATTCAGCAAGACCTTTCCGGCCAGCATTGGGTTATCACGGCAGGGCCGACCATGGAAGCGATCGATCCCGTACGCTATATTAGTAACCATAGCTCAGGGAAAATGGGTTATTCCCTCGCGAAAGCCGCCCAGAAACGTGGCGCGCGCGTGACCCTTATTAGCGGCCCAGTTCAGCTCCCCCCTCCAGCAAAAATCGATCTTGTGCTGGTAAAAAGTGCGGACGAAATGCTCGTCGCCTGTCAAACCACCATGGACACACAAGCAGATGTTTTCATTGGTGCCGCCGCCGTAGCGGACTTTAAGATGAAAGTCGAAAACACCCAAAAGATGAAGAAACAAAATGACAGTGACGAACTGCAATTAACCCTAGTGAAAAACCCAGACATCATCGCCACTCTCGCTTCCACGCAGAGCGCGAAATGCATGGTAGGATTTGCCGCAGAAACGCAAAATGTTATTGAGTATGCTCAAGGCAAATTACAACGCAAAGGGCTGGATATGATTATCGCCAACGACGTGTCGCGTCAGGATATCGGCTTTAATCAAGATCAAAATCAAGTCACCGTTATAACCAAAGATCAGACATGGGCACCAGACAAAGCTTCGAAAGCGGATTTGGCAGCACTACTGGTACAACATATTTATGAACACACCCAATCATCCTAAACCATTGGTGAACAAGAGTAGATTATGAAACAAGCAATTCAGTTAAAAATTCTTAACGACAAGATTGGCAAAGAAATCCCTTTACCCGCCTATGCAACAGAAGGCTCTGCGGGGTTAGATTTACGAGCCTGCCTTGATGCAGCCATTGAGCTTGCACCGGGTGAAACCACTCTGCTTCCTACTGGACTGGCTATCTATATTCAGGATGCCAACTTAGCGGCGACTATTTTGCCACGCTCTGGTTTGGGCCATAAGCACGGTATCGTTCTGGGCAACCTAGTGGGATTAATTGATTCCGATTACCAAGGTGAACTGATGGTTTCTTGCTGGAACCGAGGTAACACCTCTTTCACCATTGAGCCAGGCGAACGTGTTGCTCAGCTTGTTTTGGTCCCAGTGGTACAAGCCGAATTTGATATCGTTAGTGAATTTGAAAGCACTGAACGTGGCGAAGGCGGTTTTGGACATACAGGAACCAAGTAGCAAAAAACCAGAAAAGGTGATTTTATTTCACCTTTTCTGGTACTTGTAACACATTCCCTCATCTATATTAATAAGATGACATTTCATTTCCTCTCTTCCTACTAAATTTGGTAATTTTCATACAAATTTATATAGTTAATCCACTAACTTCACGTTATTATTTTCGCCATAAGTGGTTGCTTACATACGCTACTCCTCAGTCGTAGCGATACATTTACCAAGCAAGCCGACACCAGCGCTTAAAAAATTAGCCACGCTATTTTTTGTAAAAGCGTATTTACTATTAATTACAGGAGTATCCATTTCGTGACTCTTTCACGTGAACCTGCTTTAGATGTCGCTAAGGTATTAAGCGAATCTCTGCCTTATATTCAACGCTTTGCAGGCAAAACAATTGTGATCAAATATGGCGGCAACGCCATGACTGATGAAAAACTACAAGCAGGCTTTGCTCGCGACATAGTTCTTATGAAAGCCGTTGGCATTCATCCTATTGTTGTTCACGGTGGCGGCCCACAAATTGGCGACATGCTCAGCAAGCTTAATATCGAGTCGAAATTTGTTAACGGTATGCGAGTAACAGACACGGCCACTATGGACGTTGTGGAAATGATTCTCGGCGGACAAGTGAATAAAGAGATCGTTAATCTGATCTGTGAAGCGGGCGGTAAAGCCATCGGCATTACGGGTAAAGATAGCCACTTTATTAAAGCGAAGAAACTCTTTGTAAAACATCAAAGTGAAGACATGGACACCCCAGAGCAGGTCGACATTGGCCACGTGGGCGAGGTATCCCATATCGATACCAGCATATTGAAGCAACTAGAGCACAGTGATTTTATTCCTGTCATTGCTCCAATTGGTGTTGATGACCAAGGTAATGCATACAATATCAATGCAGACCTGGTCGCAGGGAAAGTGGCAGAAGCCGTGGGCGCTGAAAAACTCATGCTGTTGACCAATATTTCAGGGGTTCAAGACAAGTCAGGTAATGTCTTAACTGGCCTGAGCACTGCTCAAGTGGACGCCTTGATCGCTGACGGCACAATTTATGGCGGTATGTTACCAAAAATTAGCTGTGCTTTGTCTGCAGTAAATGCAGGGGTTACCAGTGCCATTATTATTGATGGTCGAGTACCACACGCCACTTTGCTTGAAATTTTCACTGACAAAGGTGTCGGCACTCTTATTTCTAATGCGAACAAAGCGTAATACGTGTTTTAAACAATATTCACCAACTTGGCTTAAAACTGGACATAAAAATGAGCAATAAGAAAAACGATCGTCGCACTCAAATACTGCAAGCACTGGCACAAATGCTAGAAAATAGCCTTGGAGCACGCATCACGACCGCGGCTCTTGCTAAGCAGGTAGGTGTGTCTGAAGCCGCCCTTTACCGCCATTTTCCCAGCAAAGCCAAGATGTTTGAGGGTTTAATCGAGTTTATTGAAGAAAGTCTCTTTTCGCGCATCAATCGCATTCTGCAAGAAGAAAGTGACGTAAAAGTGCGCATTGAAATGATATTGACGCTAATCCTTCATTTTGCTGAACAGAATCCTGGTATGTGTCGACTATTAACAGCGGATGCTTTAGCTGGTGAGACGGAACGTTTACGGGTTCGTATTGCTCAATTATTTGATCGCATTGAAACTCAATTAAAACAGCTAATGCGCGAAGCTGACTTAAAACAAGGCCTAAGACCTGCCATGGGCGTTGCCCCTTGTGCAGATTTTTTGGTTGCCGTTGCTGAAGGTAAGATTCGTCATTATGTGCGCAGTGAGTTCAAAGTGAAGCCGACTACTGCTTGGTCTGAACAGTGGGCTGTGTTGGCACAAAACTTGATGCTAAACCGTTAGGCTTTTTTAAAATCTAAAAAAGCCTAACGAAAACAATTAAATGCCGTATTGTTGACGGTAGCTTTTGACCGCCTCTAAGTGGCTGGCAAATTCAGGGGAAGCCTGTTCTGCCAAATAGGTCATGATATCGTTCAAGCTAACAATACTGATGACGGGCATAGAGAAGTCACGTTCTACTTCTTGGATAGCTGAAAGCTCGCCTTGGCCTTTTTCTTGACGGTCCAGAGCGATAAGCACACCGGCAGGTGCTGCTTCAGCATCTTGGATGATGGTCATGACTTCACGAATGGCGGTTCCAGCGGTAATAACATCGTCAATAATCATGACGTTGCCAGCCAATGGAGCGCCAACAAGAGAACCACCTTCGCCGTGAGCCTTTGCTTCTTTACGGTTGAATACGTATGGTGTATCTACTTGATGATGTTCAAACAAAGCAACCGCCGTTGTGGTTGCTAGGGGAATGCCTTTATAAGCAGGACCAAAAAGAACATCAAATGGAACATTTGCTTCCATTAATGCGGCCGCATAAAAGCGCCCTAATTTGGCCAATGCCTGCCCTGAATTAAACAGGCCAGCATTGAAAAAATACGGGCTAACACGGCCAGATTTAAGCGTAAATTCGCCAAAGCGCAATACGTTTTGTTCGATGGCGAATTCGATAAAGTCTCTTTGGTACGGTTTCATGCTGACTCCAGAAAGATAAGAAAATACACAACAAAGCGCCGCCTAAAACCAGCGAAGCCATGCTAACATTGGAATAGGCGCTAATATAACACACGGCTAGGAAATGTAGGGACCAGAAATGAAGGTCATCAGCCTTAATCTAAACGGTATAAGACAAGCAGCCGATCGCGGCTTTTTTGAATGGATGGTACGTCAGGACCCTGATGTCGTCTGTTTACAAGACGTGCAAGCGGATGAACGCACTTTGAACGACAGTGTTTTCTTCCCTGCAGGTTACAACACCTATTTCTTTGACTCCATGGAGGACCCAGAGCAAGCAGGTGTAGCGATTTATTGTAAAACCATGCCAAAAGCTATTATGACGGGTATGGGCTTCCCTGAGTGCGACTTTGAAGGACGTTTTATTCAAGCGGACTTTGAAAAAGTCAGCATTGGTGCCTTTTTAACGCCTCATGGCTCAAACCATGAAGAAGCATTGCAGGAACACAAATATCGATTCATGGAAGGCTTTAAGAATCATTTGATCAAAACTCGTCGTAAGCGTCGCGAGTTCATCTTTTGCGGAACCGCCAATGTGGCGCGATCACCAATTGATGTGAGTAGCTGGTTTGTCAATCAGCGTAACTCTGGCTTTTTACCAGAAGAGCGTAAATGGGTTAATGAAATCTTCAACGAGTTGGAATACATCGATGCGTTCCGTCAGGTCAACAAACAAGATAAGCAATATACTTGGTGGCCAGATTATGAGCGCGCTTGGAAACTTGATGAAGGTGGGCGACTAGATTACCAGATCACCACGCCGGGACTTAAGAACCTGATTCAAGGTGGTAGTGTGTACAAGGGCCAGCGTTTTTCCGATCACGCGCCGTTAATCATGGAGTACAACCTAGATTAACCAAACCTTATCCACCACAATCAAAAAGCCGCTTCAATTGAAGCGGCTTTTTATTATCGACTCAAATTAAATTAGGCTTGCTCTAAAGGCGCGACACTCACATTGAGTTTTAACTGGTGAATACCACCAGGCTCTATCGTATAACTGTCATCCAAAGCATTAGCGGTTTCTACGCAGACGAAGTGTTGGTAGTCATCGTCTTCCATATCCTTACGCTTTTTCGATAACTCAGGACCTGGGTTCCACAACACCGTACTGGCACTGCCTTTATCACTGATCAAAAGCTTACGCTTCAAAACAGGGTCATGAATCTCACATTCGTTCGGCGCTGAAAGGTATACGCGGTCCATGTATTCACATGGGGTCACAGGAGTTTTATGGCTTTTTGTCTTACTTTCGTCGAACTTATCGACAAAGTTAACTTTTTCTAAACCATGAACTTCCGTCATTTGGCTGCTACCTACTTTGAAATAGGTATGCAAGGCTTCGCTAATCACCATAGGCTCAGTGGATAAATTAGCCGCTGAGAAATTAACGCTGAAACCTTCACTTGAGAAACGAAACACCTGGCGCAGTTCAAAAGCTTGTGGCCACATCTCTTCGATTAGAGGGTGATCTTCCGAGGCGAGGCGCAAAACAATCTTTACATCGCCATTTTTGAATCGTCCTGTTTCGACAAACTGCCAGCGAAAATAACGCGCCAAACCATGAGCAGGAAAGTCTTCATCAGACTGATGTGCACCAAACCAAGGCCAGCAAACGGGTACACCAAAATGACGGCGACCAAAGCGCCCTTTGCCACCACTGTTGTTCGACTGAAATAACAAGTCCTCCTGACCTGCAGGAACGAAGCTTTCTAAATGACCGCCCCATAATGCTATACGAGCACTAAAACCTGGCTGATCTATGACGATCTCGTCACATTTCCTAAGGCTCGCCGGATGAATTTCACCACCCAACTCTTCCAACTCTTGTATCAGTTGGCCATTCATTCATTACTCCAAAACATTAAACTTGTAGGCACATATTAGCTTCACAAAATATGATTACAATAGTTTGTGTTTATGCTGACAATTCAGCAAGACAAATAATTACTTTTTACACCATAAAAAGCTTAACGCCAAAGGGCTTTTAAGCTATAACGCACTCCAAGATAAAGTGGCTGTTGCTTGTTGTCCATGGTATGCCACCTAACGACTGATTAAAGGTGATATGGTATGAGTTCAACCGACTCCAAAATAATTATCGGCTGTGAAGAGTGGTGCGCATTTCCCTCCTTGGCAATCCCTGCTGTGAAAGCAAGAGTAGACTCGGGCGCCAAAACGTCTTCCTTGCACGCCATCAATATTAAGAAATTTAAGCGAGATGGCGAACATTGGGTCAAGTTCGACGTGCACCCTCTGCAAAAGAATCGTAAGACAAAAGTACGCTGTGAAGAAAAGATCCTAGATCATCGTGTCATCAAGAGTTCAAGTGGAGACAAGGAGAAGCGCCCTGTCATCCAAACCTTACTTACCCTTGGGGAACACACTTGGCAGGTAGAAGTAACCCTGACAGACCGTGACAGCATGGGTTATCGCATGCTGCTAGGTCGTGAGGCAATGATTGGACGTATACTCATTAACCCTGAAGGTGAATGTTTGTTTGGTGACAAAACAGCCGATGAGCTAAACGAGCTTTACTAACCCGCTCACCTCTTTAACAACCCTTAAGATGAAAGCTTATCATTCAGGGTTGTTAAAGCTATTTTATTCGTCGCCACGTCCGTCACATCATATACCACCATACAAAGGTGCTTGGTTTGACCGTCAGGGCTGGAGATAGGGCGGATGGCGACGTTTTGATACATTTTATCGGCAATGCTCGTAATTGGTCGGTAACTCTTGAACGGAAATAAATGAGGGCGCTGTTCCCAAGCAATAAATATCGGCGTGCTTAGACCAAATACGTTATCTAATTTTTGATGCAACCAGCCAGTGTTCAAATCTGGGAACAATGACAATAAAGACTGCTGCTTAGCAATAGAAGAGCTCACACCACTGTGATTTTCCATAAAGCTGTTCCACAACTGTACTTTATAGTCTTTATCCAGCACGACTAAGCCCACATCAATATGATGCAGCATATCGAACATCCAATGCAGGTCAATTAGACCTTCCGCGTCATCGCTCATTCATCTTCCTCCACTAAAAAAGACAGCAGGTTTTCTAAGGTGGGTACGGAGTCTTCTGTAAACAACAGCATCAAATCACAGCTGATTTGATAATTTTCTACCTCATAAACGATCTCTACAGCCAGAGTACGTTTCCAAGTGGCTTTTTTCACATTAATAATATCGGGGATTTTGACATGTTGACCTAACAACACAGGATGACTATGACTGAAATCAATATTCAATTGCTTACCAATGGCAGCCATAAAGGGCCCCACTAGCACAGACGTTACATCCATTAATAATTCAGTTTCTATTTCTCGGGTAATTTCTTCGGTAACGCCCAACAGCTTAGCCATATCTGGAAAACTTGAATCACTGAAAATTAGTAACGTTTCAAAGGCAATACCAGAACCCACGAAACCTTGCGATATCGCGGAACAGCTGTCCCCTTTGACACCATAATCCAGCGCCATTTGCAGCTCACCAACTTCGAGAATATTGACATTAGGGACCGGCAGTTTAATGAACACATTAAGCATGTTAGCTAACACACTGGCAGCGCGTCCCATTGCGATATTAGAGACTTCTTGCAAACTATCGGAAAGACTAAAATCATCCACCACAGAATGCGTTACTGCCGAAGGCGCTTGCTGGGTTGTTTTAGCTTTAGAATAGAGCTCTAACGATAGGAGCGTGTCTTGTAATGATTCAGCAAGGGCAGGCTTTTTCATAAAAGCGACCGCCCCCATCTCTTTTACACGTTGCACAGCTTTTGGCTGAACATCGCCAGAGACAACAATCACTTTGGGCATAGACGGGAAGCTTTGTAACGCTTCAAGGGTTTGGTAGCCATCTTTCACTGGCATATTCAGGTCTAGAAAAAGAATATCGACCGGGTTGGATACAATAAAATCTAAGGCCTCCTGTCCATCATGGGCATATTCAAGCTCAATATCCCAATCCGTAGGCAGAATTTTAGTCAGCTGTTTTCTTGCTATTTTTGAATCGTCACAAATTAGTACTTTTGTACTCATGCAGCCTTCCCATTCGTCTTATCAAAACTCGGCGAATTCAAGTAACAAAATACAATTTCACTAACAACCTTGTTATTTATCGAGTCCTTTTGGTGATTTTATTTACACTGAATTTATTATGTAAGAGACAATAGAGCTTCAACCAATAGTGTCTCATCGTATTCTTCAGGTTGGTCTTTGATTAATGGGGTTTTAATAATTTTCACCCCTGATTCACTTAAATAAGCTTGATCAATATAACCATAATCATAGCGGTCATCTATTAGTAAATAATCTAAAGCGCCAAAACCTTCCTCAAATTGAAAAGCATCTTCCAAGACGATGTCTATTAAGGTTTTTACCTGTGTCATTAAAGTATAACCTAATTGTTCAGGGTCCGTACCTAAATTGGGGACATAGACCTTCGGATTGGCATTTTGACAAATGGCTGTCCCTACACCTTGCGGTAATAAATTAGCGATTAAGCTACTAAAGAAACTACCAGGTGGATAACAAATCAATTCCGCACTATTAATCAATTCAATTCTGTCTTCAGCGATAGCCTGGTTAATTGGCTGCAATTTCTTTAGCCCTTTGTTCAACCAAATACGTTGAATCGGCGCAATAAGTTCACTGGTTTCTTTGGCGGTAATATTATGTTGCCCCAGTACAATGTCGCCATTATCTAATGCCACCCCTAAATGAAAAGGCGCATCTACTGTGGTTTTTACTTCCCCAAGGGTTTGAGTCAATCGAGAAAATAGAAATACGATAGGATCGAGCTGCTGTAAGTTATTTAAGTAGCCACCAGCGATTATTAGATTACCGATACTCGCCCCTTTCAGATCAAAGTTATCATCAATTTTATCTTGCATAACAGCAAGTTGCGTTTGAATTAGAGCTTTCATTGGGTTGGAAATACAAGCGATTAGCGGATGCTCTCCTGCCACTAATTGCTGTAGTTCTGCTTGCAGGCTTTGTTGATCTGCTTGCTTAGCAAAGCGGTGAGTAAACAGATCATACACTTCAGGTTGTCCCATCACGGTTTCATCCGCTAAGGCCATGAGACGACTGCGTAAATCCCCTACCGCAGGCATATCAAATTGTGCTCTTAGCTTGGCAGAGCTGCCGCCGGAGTCAAAAGGCGTAACAAGATGAATTGATTGGTGACTATACTGCTTGAGTACTCGACTAATATTGTTAAGAGCAGAACCACCACTAAAAAATAGGATTTTAGGGCCTTGCTCTGGCATGACTTGATAGCGATGAAGACGGGCAGCATCAGGCATCATCAAGCGACGCCAAATACGAGCAGAACTCGGCATATTTACCTCTAAGCATTTAATAGACGATTTGGGTAGATAGTAACCTCATTACATGGCAAGACAGTTACGTCCAGAAGCTTTTGCTTCATATAAACGGTTATCGGCCAATTTGAAACACTCTAAAGGTGTACCATTCGCTATTTCATTGCTAAGCACTATACCACCACTAACGGTGACATAGGAATGTTCCGAAATGGGATGAGGTTCGTGAAGCTCGCGGACATTTTCTAATATCTCAGTCGCTTTGCTTAAGGCGATATCTTTATCTGAGCTATCAAGAATGACAACAAACTCCTCACCACCATAACGTATCGCGGTGTCTGATTTTCTCACGGTGGAAGAAATTACATTCGCGACTGCTTTTAGCGCCACATCCCCCTGCAAATGTCCCAAGGTGTCGTTGTAGCCCTTAAAATGGTCAATATCGAAGAGTAAAATCGCAAACTCTTTGCCCTCCATATCTATCATTTCCTGATCAAACTTATTGCGATTATATAAGCCAGTCAACGCATCTTTCTTAACCTTAGTCTCCACTTCGGACAATATCTCTAAATATTCCTGAGCGGCCTGTTCTCGGTCAGTAACATCAATAAAAGTTACTAACAATGCGTCATTATCTCCCCAAAAAATATTCACACCAATCACATCAAACCAACGTTCACTCGGCACATCATAATACGCTTTTACTAAGGTCATAGAGCCGTCTTTTGTGTCCACTTCAATAGCCACAGGCTTTGCTAACACTTGAAGAACTACTGGTAAATCCGCAACATTTTTTAAGCCAACATTGAGGAAAATATCTTCCAAGGCATCATTGCAAAAAAGAATATTATCGCCCTTAAAAACAGCGATACCTGATTTAGAGTGACTCACAACGGCTTGCATTTGCTGACTCACTTGAGTCAGTTGCGTCTGCTGACGGCTAATTGTGATGAGATAGTCGCGTAATTGATAAACCAAACTACCTATTTCGTTACGTTGATCGAACGATTTTAACTTATCTTCAATAACATGCTCGGAAGTCGAAACCAAATCGGTCAACATCGTTAAGCGGGCAAATAAATGCCGACGGCAGAATACATAAATAGCTACAAAGAATAGCGTTTCGAGCACCAAGATCACATATAACTGCTGTTTAGTCTGACTTGTGGTCACGACAAGGTCTTCTGCTTGAGCAGAAACATGGTCTTGAATTTCTTGGTAAATTCTCTGGCTATAATCAACGATATTACCCACAAGAATTTTGTTTTGAGTATCAATGCCCGTCACCTCAGCACGCAATGCCGCAAGACTTTTAGACAAAGGCATAATGCCATCCTGTGCATGAAGAAGCTTACCAAACACCAATGCCGCCCCACGGTTTGCGCTTAAAGGCGACTCCTCGAGAATTTCGACAAGTTGCTGTATCTGACTTAAGACTCGACGCATTTCATATTGGCGCCCACTATTCGACAAGCTAACAAATGACAGCACCAATTGGCGCCATTCTTCCACCTTCATCATGTCTTTCTGTGACGAAAAGATCGACGCACTATAATGAATAGCTTTTTCTACCTTACTCTTAAAGTGTCGTTCTAGATTATGATAAGCAATTTGTTTTTCACTGAGGCGTTTAATATTCGGGGAAAGCCGCTGCAACACCCTTTGTAACTGTAAGACTTGAGGGGTTTGTTCCAGCATTTTTAGGTTAAAGGTTAAATCTTCAATCAGCACTTGGGCGCCATCCATTACGACCCGGGTTTCGGCATTAGTTTCACTTTTCCTCATATTACTGGAGAGCTCAGATAGGCGTGTAATAGTGAGCTCAATATGCGTAAACGTTTTAAGCGTTGGTATATAGTTGGCGGCTTGAAGCTGAGCACTTTTTTCAAAGCTTTTAATTTGGTTGTATGAAATAACACTAACCAAGACGACACCCATGGTTAATAACAGCAAGCCCAAATTCATTTGCCAACGTAAGCTGTGATAAAAGCGCTTAGGCCGCTTCATCATTGTGGCGTCACATTTTTTACAGTTTGGTCTCGCAAGCGCCCTTCCACCTTGGGTGTTAGCACTTCTAAAGACACAAGATAATCTGCCACGATGTTCCAAACAAAACGATCTTGATTGCTCATTTCTCGCGCGACCTTATTGGCATCAATAACATAATCATCGCCGCCATTCTTAATATAGTCCGGGATTGCCAGCCAATACTCCCTATTCATTAAGGGGCGTCCACCTGAGGTCAAAGTAAGTACTCGCTGACCAACAGGTCGAGATAAATCGTAACCCACTTCGAAACCAGACACTTGTAAAAAACGTCCTGCCTTATTATCAACGTCGCTTAAAGAGTGCTCCATTATTTCTTTAAGTTCCATCGGCAAGACTTTTACCTTGTACACCACACCACCAAACGGTAATTCGTTTTGAATATCTCTCCGGCTTATTTTATCACCTTGACGGTACTGTCGATTGCCTCGAATCGCACCGCCATTAAGCACCGCAAAATCCGTTCTGGTTGCACTGCGCAATGCATCGGAAAATAAATTCCCCATGGCACTCTCTTGTGTTCTGATGCTATTGCGCATGGAATCCATAGGGGTCACTAAAACCCCCAGCGGTTGCTCCAAAACGACACCTAAATGACTCACATAACGTTGAATCATTTGTTCTGTCTCAGGCATTATTTCAGCGCCTGAATAAGATTCAAAGTGCGCTCTAATGTCGTCTTTTTGCCAATCTACAACCGCCACATTACCCGACGAACCACCACCCCAAACTTCAATTAAATCAGGATGATAACGAACCCCCTCCCGAACTTCTGCGGCAACAAAAAGCACATCAGCAAAAGAAAATCGCTCAGCGGGATATAACTTTAGTAAATCAGGCTCGGTGACCACCACAAAATGGCTGATACCTTGACTGCGCATTTCGTGAATAAAGGCTTCCGCTCTTTCGATAGGATCAAGAATGACTACATCTTCTGTCAGATAGGTACTGTTTACTGTCTCGCTCATTAACATTAAAAATCCGACGTCGCCGATTGGTGTTGCCAACGAATAATAGGGCAAAACACCATCAATATTGGTAGACGTTCTTTGGTCAAATACATTGGATAACACCAGAGGAAACTCTGCTTCATGAGTCCGCATAGTGAGTTGATCCAAACCTTTTGCCATCTCTCTTTGATTAACGAGAAAAACATCCGTCTGAATAGTATTTAGCACATCCACCATATGTGCGCCTGAGTCATAAACAGACAGCGCATTTGGAAACAAACTATCGCCACCATGAATAAAAAAGCTCGAGGTCTGGGAGCGTTTATTCTGAATAAATCCCGCTAAATTCGCTAACGAGCGAGTTTCATTCACTTCAGTTAATCTAGGGATATTGGAAGCAAAAATTAAATTAAATGCATTGGCAGACGATGTATAGCTTAATAAAAGTGCTACAAAAAACTTTAACATTATTGGCATCATGGCCTCTTTAGGATACAGATTAGTTAGCCACTTACAGCATAGTAGAGTTTGATCTCTTGGAGGCAATAACTTAACGGATGAAATATTAGTAGAAAAAATGAATTTTACCTGAAGTAAAAAATGCTCACAGACGCCTTATAGCTTAACTATCATAACCATGACTTAAAACAAAAAAAGCAAACATAAACTGTTTGCTTTTGTTAAACATTGTTAGGACTTTAGGAGGAATTTAACGTTTTGCTAACAAAAGAAAATCCGCTACTTCCGCAAACCCCAAACCACCAAAAGATTGAGTAATGAAAGTCGGTGGACACTTGAGTTTTGGCAGATGATCAATAATATTTGCCACCCCTACACTTAATGGAAAACGGGCAAACATACTCTCATCATTTGGCGCATCACCCACATACAGAACTTGTTCGCGCATTTGTTCCGCGCTCAACCCATATTGATTCATGAGTACTCGCTCGGCCATCGTAAACTTGTCATAACCTGGCTGGCACAAATTAATGTGAATCGAGCTAGCCTTGGCATTGAGCTGCATGTTCTGAAGATGCACAAGTAATTGGTCTTTAGCTTGGATAGCTGGCGGCGCGACATCTTGAGCAAAATCAATTGCGACATCCGTAATACGAAAATCTTGATCTCGCGCTAATTTAAGCGGTGGGTAATCCGCTAATATAGGGATTACTTTTTCCAGTAACGTACTTTTTTCTGCACGCATTTGTACTTCATCATGCCAAAACTGGTAATCTAAATGCCCTTGCTCATCCTTATGAATGTAACAAGCGCCTCCTTCTGTAATAACACCACTTACCGGCAAGGTTCTGGCCATCATATCCGACCAACCAGCACAACCGCCGGTAACCGGTATAACTTTTATTTCGGCCTGCTCCAAAGCACTCAGCGCAGACAAAGCCGCCACAGGTAAGCGCCCTTCCCAAGTTAGCGTATCGTCGACATCGGTCAATATAAAACGTATTTTTTGGCGAGCTTCTAGAGAGAGCGATGTTAAAGGGTGAATAGCCATAAATAAACCTACTGACAAAGTTGAAACTGCACGCCTTGAGAGGCAAGTAAACGTGACTGCTGGTCACTTAAATAATCGCTGTACAAGCAATCGATTTTACGAAAAGGATGAACCCGAGCCATGGCCTTACGCCCCCACTTATGCTGATCCGCCACCAACAAACTATGTCGACTTTGCTCGACGATCACTCGGCTCACGGCGGCCTCTTCTGGGTCGAAATCCAATAGTCCTTGTGTCTCATCCATTCCCCCACAGCCCAGTACACCATAATCAAAATAATATTGGCGTAAGCTGGCAAGGGTATCTTCCCCGACCAAATCATGATGTCGAGGACGCAACTTGCCCGCCGTTACACGAACACGAGAGGTAGAGGTCACACTAAAAATTTTGGCGACGGTAAGATTATTCGTAAATATTTGCAGCTCTTTGTGGTCTAACAAAGCCTTCGCTACATATTCCACCGTAGTACCAACGCCTAAAAACACCGATGCCCCATCGGGAATATCTCGGGCGACCCGAGCCGCGATCGCCGCTTTAGCATCGCCGTTAAGAAACTGGCGATGGTCAAAAGGCAGATTTTCAATACTGGAAACGGGGGCAATACCACCATGCGTGCGACGCACCAAATGACGTTCCGCAAGCTGGTTAATATCTTTACGAATGGTCTGTGAGGAGACCCCAAATTTGGCCACCATATCTTCCACCAGCAAGGTATCTTCTTGCTGAACCCAGTTTAAGATTTGATGCTGTCTGTCGCTCAGTGCCAAGGAGTCACCTACTGTAGAGTTATAGTTAGAAGTAATCTGAAAACTGACCAGGATCATCCGTAATGACAGCGTCCATACCCCACTGCCAATGCCCTGTTACCAAGTCGGCTTGATTGGCGGTATAACATAGTAGCTTGTAGCCTTCGGCCTTGACGGCTAATGCCTGCTCTTGTGTTAGTACGCTATGGTCACAATTCAAACTATAAGCATTGATCGCTTGTAAATCAGCTAACCAATGCTCAGGAATCCCTTCATACAACTGTGCTAAGTGACGAGAACTATCTATCTCTTTGCAGAGCACCAACGCTTGGTGGTTAAAGCTTGAGATCATCAACATATCATTGTCTTGCCAATGTTCATCAAGCGCCGCTAATACGGCCGGTACGATGTTTTCAACATCCGCATCTGCGTGTTTGATCTCAAGATTCAAGCCCAATCCTAACGCTTGAATGCAAGCCAGTGCTTCTAGCAATGTCGGAACTTTTTCATTACTAAATTCAGGCGCAAACCAGCTACCGGCATCCAATTGAGCAAGCGCTTCTGGTAATGCCTGACGAGTAATGCCTTGGCCGTTAGTACAACGCTCTAAAGTGTCGTCATGAAAAATCACTAAGCCACCCTCAGCGATCAAGCAAACATCAATTTCCACCCATTTCGCACCGGCTGCAGCCGCCGCTTTGATCGATGCTAAGGTATTTTCAGGAGCTAATATAGCGGCGCCTCGGTGGCCCATTACTCGTGTGTTTAACTGCATTTTCTATGTCACCTATTGGGTTACAAACGTCGTTGTGTCATGGCATCAAAAACATGCCAATTCGCTGTTGGAGCAGATAACCACAAAGTGCTATTCAAAGCGGGGTTATGTGGGCCAGACATACGGACAACCATAGTTTTCCCCATTTCTGAACCGTCTTTAAGCACACCATGAACCAGTGTTTCTGCGCCTAACGATTCTACCGCGAGAACTTCTAAAGCGAAATCAGCGTTTGCCTCTTCTACCACTAATAAATGCTCTGGGCGTATGCCCCAAATCACCGAGCCGCGATAGTCGTGTGGCAATGGCAAGCTTAGTGTTGGTGAGAGAGTAATGCCCTTCTCGGTTAAATTCGCTTCCAATAAGTTCATCGAAGGGGAGCCAATTTGCTCTGCAACCCCTTTATTCAATACCACTAAGCGATCCGCCAAGGTCATGGCTTCTACTTGGTCATGGGTGACATATAGAGTGGTTGTGCCAAGCTTGCGCTGTAGTTGGCGAATTTCCATGCGCATTTGCACGCGTAATTTGGCATCTAGGTTCGACAAAGGCTCATCAAACAAAAATACCTTCGGGTCACGCACCATGGCACGCCCCATAGCCACACGTTGGCGCTGACCACCAGAAAGCTGCCTAGGTTTACGTTGCAACAGCTCTTCCAACCCCAACATTTGCGCGACATTATTAACCTTATCGGCGATCATTTCTTTACTTTCGCCGCGATTTTTCAGGCCGTAGGCCATGTTGTCATACACGGACATATGTGGGTACAAAGCATAGTTCTGAAACACCATCGCAATGTCGCGATCAGCCGGTTCTTTGTCATTCACCTTTTGGCCTTTGATCAACAACTCGCCTTGAGTGATGCTTTCTAGCCCTGCCACCATGCGTAATAAAGTAGACTTACCACAGCCGGAAGGCCCGACTAAAACAATAAATTCACCTTCTTCAATGGACAAGTTGACATCAGGGATCGCCTTGTAACCGTTAGGGTAAGTTTTACCCACATTTTTCAATACCACATCTGTCATGACTACTTCTCCGAGTCCACTAAACCTTTAACAAACAATTTCTGCATACCAAGGACCACAGCAACAGGCGGTAACATCGCCAACAAGGTTGTCGCCATGATTTGGTTCCATTCAATATCGCCATCCGTTACAGACAGCATTCTTTTAATACTCATTACCAAGGTGTAATAGGCATCGTCCGTGGTGATCAACAAAGGCCATAGGTATTGATTCCACCCATAGATAAACAAGATCACAAACAAGGCCGCGATATTGGTGCGCGATAAGGGCAGCAAAATATCAAAGAAGAAACGAATTGGACCAGCACCATCAATACGTGCGGCTTCTACTAGCTCCCCAGGGATACTCAAAAAGCACTGACGGAACAAAAAAGTCGCCGTCGCACTGGCGATCAATGGCAAGGTCAATCCGGTGTAGCTATTCAACAAGTCCAGATTCGCGACTACCTCGTAGGTCGGTACGATACGCACCTCTACGGGAAGCATTAGCGTCATGAAAATGGTCCAAAAACACAATGTGCGCAAAGGAAAACGAAAGAACACAATCGCATACGCGGATAACAAAGAGATCGCGATCTTGCCAAAAGTAATGCCCAACGCCATCACCAAAGAGTTCAGCATCATCATCCAAACTGGCTGAGAAATACCATTGCCTGCTTCTTCGAATAACACCGCGCCCCAAGTTTCTTCAGCAGCATCACCGAACCATAAAGGAATATGGCCAACCCCAAAGGCAGAGGCTTCATGAGTAGAAGCAACAATCGCTACCCAAACAGGCAAGGCCACCAAGCCAATACCCAATAATAAAGTGGCGTGGCTTATAAACGTTAGCCAAGGTCGATTTTCTATCATGAGTACTGCACCTTACGCTCCACAAAGCGGAACTGTATTACTGTCATTACACCGACGATGGCCATTAGCACTACAGATTGTGCCGCCGAGCTACCAAGGTCTAGGCCAACAAAACCGTCTTCAAAAACCTTATAAACCAACAAGGTGGTACTTTGCCCTGGACCACCTTTCGTGGTGGCATCGATTACCCCGAAGGTTTCGAAGAAGGCGTATACCAGGTTAATCACCAATAAAAAGAAAGTCGTAGGCGAAAGCATAGGGAAAACAATGGTCCAAAAACGCTTCGCAGGACCTGCACCATCAATAGAAGCGGCTTCGATTAACGAGCGAGGCACGGCCTGCAAACCCGCTAAAAAAAATAAAAAGTTATAACTGATTTGTTTCCACGTGGCGGCGATCACCACCAAAATCATTGCTTGGTTACCATTCAGATAATGGTCCCAGTCGATACCAATTTTCTGCAACCACAGGGCAATCGGCCCCATACTCGGATCAAATAGAATCCACCACAACACCCCAGCTAAGGCGGGTGCTACAGCATACGGCCAAATCAACATAGTTTGATAGGCCAATTTTCCACGGATCACTCGGTCTGCCATCACCGCCAGAAACAGCGCAATGGCCATACCGGCAAAGGCAACGGAAAAACTAAAAATCAACGTGGTTAAAATTGACTGGTAATAAAGAGGGTCAGTAAAGATTTCATGAAAATTATCTAAACCAACAAATTCACGGCTAATCCCAAATGCATCTTCTTGGTAAAAAGCTTGCTCTAATGCTTGTTCAGCAGGCCAAAGAAAGAAAATAAAAGTGATCACAAGTTGTGGCAAGACTAACAACCAAGGTAAGCCTTTATTAGGAAAAGTTACTGTCATAGAGATAGGTATCCGGAAAACAAAAACGGGTATCTCCCTATGGCTGAAAACCATAGGGAGATGGCTTGACTAAACGCTTAGTCGTTCGCTTTTTCGAACTTGCGTAATAGAGCATTACTACGCTCTACCGCTTTATCTAAAGCTGCTTGAGCAGTCACTTTACCGCTCCATACAGACTCAAGTTCTTCATCGATCACACCACGAATTTGTACAAAATTACCTAGACGCAAACCTTTCGTATTGCCAGTTGGCGTACCAGTGGTCATTTGAGTAACCGCTGTTTCCGTACCTAAGTTCGCTTCATAGAAACCTTGACCTTTAGTTAGGTCGTAAGCGGCTTTAGTGATTGGCAGGTAACCAGAGAACTGGTGCCAGTCGGCTTGCACTGCTGCGCCAGACAAGAAACCTAGGAAAGACGCGACGCCTTTGTATTCTTCAGAAGAATGACCTTGAAGCACCCACAAAGAAGCACCACCGATAATAGTGTTAGATGGTTTTTCTACCTTGCCTTCCCAGTAAGGAAGTTCCGCTACGCCAAAGTCAAAAGTAGCATTACGTTTGATGCCCGCGTAACCCGCAGAAGACTCAGTGAACATGGCACATTCTTGGCTGTAGAATTTAGCCGCGCCGTCGTTCGTACGGCCAGAGTAGCTAAAGATACCGTTTTGCTGCCACTCGCCCATCTTCTCGATGTGAGCAACTTGCAAAGGACCATTGAACGCCATTTCAGTTTTCAGACCGCCAAAACCGTTATCCAGCGTTGCAAAAGGCGTATTGTGGCGCGCACTAAAGTTCTCTAAATGAACCCAAGACTGCCAAGCGGTCGTGAAGCCACAAGACACACCAGAAGCTTGCAGTTTTTTCGCAGTTGCTTCCACTTCTTGCCAAGTTTTTGGTGCTTGAGTGATGCCTGCTTTGGCAAACAAATCTTTGTTGTAATACAGCACAGGTGTAGAGCTGTTGAAAGGAAGTGAAAGCATCTTGCCTTCATTATTCGTGTAATAACCGGTTACTGCACTCAAATAAGAGCTTTCGTTGAAAGACTGACCCGATTCACGCATCAATTGGTGAACAGGATAAATAGCGCCTTTGGCCGCCATCATGCTTGCTGTACCTACCTCAAAAACTTGTACGATTGCAGGCTGTTGCTTAGCTCGGAAGGCCGCAATAGCAGACGTCATTGTTTCAGAGTAGTTACCTTTATAAACAGGCTTAACCTCGTACGCATCTTGTGAATCGTTAAACGCTTGCGCGATCTCATTCACTTTCTCACCGTTTGCACCACCCATTGCATGCCACCACTCAATTTCAGTAGCCGCAAAACCAGAAGTCGCAACAGACAAACCAACCAACGCAGACGCCATCTTAAACTTATGCATTACCATGTCCCTCAGACGAGTTATTATTAAATTCGAGAAAACACTATAGACACCAAATATGTCACTTTTATGATAAACCTATTTCAAATGAAACAACAATAGCTCAAATGAAACTAAAAAATGACATTAAACCCATCAAAACGAAACAGACATTCTCAATAATTCCTGAAAAAATAACAACTTATAAAAATCCGAGCATCAGCATCAGCGCACAAAAAAACTTCACATAAAGCCTAAAAAAACATACCTGCCACCCCACCATAAGTAGGTCTCCCTTCAGGGGGAAGCGGAAACCATGCAACCAGCACACCTCATACCTGCCCATCATCCAATCGAAGACTTTGCCTCGATAGTTAGGCTAAGCAAGCATTTTCGAACAAGGAATTGCCACGGATCGGCTGGTGAACGTTATGGGGGAATCTATCAGAGTAGACAGCGATTATTTTTTCGTTAGATAAGAAAGGAGCTTATGCGAACAGTTAAGCTACTCAGGGCTGGTAGTGGCTGCTGGAGGCGCTGAGTGCTTAACGACATCATTTGTTGCATTGATACTTACCCCCTCTGATTTCTCTTATGTTCACTCGACACAAGAGCCAATTACTCCTTACAGTAACAACAGCTAATCCTCTTTAGACCTAATAGATGTTAATGCCGATGAGATTATTCCTGTTGGTATTGCAATTAATCCAAGACCTATAATCAGCAAAACGAATGTAAAAATACGTCCTCCAACGGTTATAGGATATATATCTCCATAACCTACTGTGGTCAATGTCACTACAGCCCACCACAAGCAGTCAAAAAGCGAGCGAAACGCTTCTGGCTGTGCTGTATGTTCAAAGTAATAAATTCCTAAACCCGCTAAATATATAAGCATCATGCTGGTTAATAAGAATATAACGAGCTCTTCTTTTACCGAATATAAGGCTTTAATAAACCTAAGAGAGGCTTGATTATATCGTAGCAACTTTAGTATTCGAGCTAAGCGTAAAAGCCTAATTATCCTTAAAGTTCTCAAATCAACAGCAAAAGTGAGATAAAAAGGGAGGATTGCGATCAAATCAATCAATCCATAAAAGCTAAAGATAAATTTAATGCGTCTCTCAGCCAATATCACTCGCACTACATACTCGATTGTGAATATGATGGTAACCACCACTTCAGAGTATCGTAGGAATTTCTTTTCACCAGGCGTTAGATTAGGAAGAGTGCCAAAAGAAAAACAAAATAGTGAATAAACAATAAGAAGTGAGATGCACCAAGTAAACGCCGGCCTATCTAAAACATTTCTATCCATGCTGCTAATAATTCCCTATAAGTTAGTCTGTGATTTTTATTATGTTTGATTAACCTTTGTTTTAATACATTATCATGGCAAATTTTACGACTATTCTGTTGTTTGAAAGGGTCGTTACAAACCATCACAACCTGACCTCTAAAAGGCTCATATCGCTGTATGCTGTATTCTTGCAGAGCAGAATAGCTCTTACATTATTTCCGCCGAAAGTGGCCACGAGAGAAATCCACTTAAGCGGGATGACTGTGTGCTCTAAGCAGGTCACTCATGTTGCATGTTGTAAAAAAAAGAAATTTATTGAGAGAAGCAGAACGCTCGAAGAGTACCAAATCACAAATCGCAGGCAAAAAAAAACCTGCTATAAAAGCAGGTTTTCTTTAATCATGGTGCCCAGAGACGGAATCGAACCGCCGACACGAGGATTTTCAATCCTCTGCTCTACCGACTGAGCTATCTGGGCAAGTGCGGCGTATTATATACGAGCCTCTTATCGCGTCAATACTTTTTTTAAATTATTTTAAACAATCACTTAGAAGCCCTTTGCATCTGCTATCATGCTGCTTAAATAAAGGAGACACTGCATGCTACATATCGTTCTTTTCCAGCCTGAGATCCCGCCTAACACGGGGAATGTGATTCGCCTATGTGCTAATACAGGCTACCAGCTACATTTGATCGAACCATTAGGTTTTGATTTAGAGGACAAAAAACTGCGTCGCGCAGGCCTAGACTATCATGAGTTCGCCAACCTAAAACGCTACCCTAATTTTGACGCCTTCGTTGAGCAGAACGAGACAGGTACTATTTACGCACTGACCACGAAAGGCAGTCATACTCACAGTGAAGCCGAGTTCCAAGCCAACGATGTGTTGGTATTTGGTCCAGAGACTCGTGGTTTGCCCGCAGAGTTTATTGAAGCCTTGCCGCCTGCGCAAAGGTTAAGATTGCCTATGCAAGCAAGTTCCCGCAGCCTAAATTTGTCTAACACTGTGGCGGTCATGGTGTATGAATCCTGGCGTCAGCTTGACTATGCCATGCCAGCGAACCTGAATGAATGAAGTGAGCCTACATGAACGCTTTTCCATTGTTACTAAAACGTAGAAACCGCCGTAGAGAATTTCGTAAAAAAATCCATCGTCACGATGTGAAAGATCTGCAAAAGCGATTTCTGCTGTTTGCTGGAGTAATCGCCGCTCATAGCATTGCGATGGTGAGTTTCGAGGATTTAAATTGGTGGCAAGCCTTCTGGTTGACCATGACGTCTGCCAGTACCACAGGTTATGGTGATATCTCGGCAGCGACCTTTTGGGGGCAGTTTTCCACCATAGTGCTCATTTATGGCATGGGTATCACACTGCTAGCGCAAATTGCCAGTGACTATGTCGAGCTCAGAATCACCCGAAAAGAATTGCACATTAAAGGCCGCTTGGAGTGGACTAAAATGAACGACCATATCTTAATTATCAATACCCCAAAATATAATGCCGAGAGCTACTTAGAGCTGCTCATTTCACAGGTCTGCTCTACACCTGAACTAGAAGACACACCAATTCAAATTCTGACACCAGATTTCCCTGAAGGGCTTCCACCTAAACTGCGTAATTTAGGTGTCGTGCATTTAACAGGCGATGCGACAGAAGAAGACATGCTGCTAAGCGCAGGGGTTAAAACGGCTAAGTACATTATTGTGCTAGCACCAGATGTACAAGACGGTCATTGCGACAGCTTAACCTTTGATATATTGCATCGCATTAAGTCCTACAACACACCGGCTTTCATCATGTCTGAGGCGATTAATGACAATAACCGCGCCCGTTTTCGCAGCGCTGGGGCAAATGCCGTCATACGCCCTGTTCGAGCGTACCCTGAAATGCTGGTGCGTTCCCTTATTGCGCCGGGCACAGAGCAGGTACTGGAAAACCTATTTCGCCATCAAGGGGACCACACTATCCGCCTTGATATACACCTAGAGCAGGTGACTTGGTCAAAAGTCGTGATCACCTTAATACAAAACGACATAGGCACAGCCCTTGGCTACGAAGACCGTGATGGTAAGATCATTACCCACCCACAGACTGGCAGCAGCATTACCACGAACTCATTGATCATTTTAGTCAATGACGATCAGCCCCTACCACCCGCTGATGATATTCGCAGGCTCTTTCTATAAGACATAAAAAAACCCGTAACATTGACCCTAATAAGGTCTGTGTTACGGGTTCTCTACGGGGCTAAGCGGCTCTTACAGCTGGCCGGTCAACACCAAGTACTTTTCCATTAACTGCTCCTCTGTTTCCTTATGATTCGGATCTAAAGGAATACAGTCTACTGGGCAGACTTGCTGACACTGAGGTTCGTCAAAATGACCCACACACTCAGTACATTTAGCAGGCTCAATGACGTAAATTTCATCACCTTGAGAAATCGCTTCATTTGGACACTCAGGTTCACATACATCACAGTTAATGCATTCATCAGTGATGATCAGAGACATTACTCACTCCTAAAAACGCTTAATTATCAGCAATAAGCGAAATTATTAATTAAAGGTTGCCATAGTGTTCTTTTAAAACACGTGCGACTTCTGGGTTCACGAATTGACCGAAGTCGCCATTCAATGAGGCAATTTCGCGTACCAATGTCGAAGAGATATACGAATGCTTCTCCGACGGCGTTAAAAATAAGCTTTCAACATCTGGTGCAATAGCACGGTTCATATTGGCTAACTGGAACTCGTATTCAAAGTCTGACACGGCGCGTAAGCCACGCACCACAACGTTGCCATTTACTGAGCGAGTAAACTCCGTTAGCAAATTATCAAAGCCAACAACCTCTACGTTAGACAAATGGCCTAACACTTTCTTTGCTAGCTCAATACGCAATTCATGAGAAAGCACAGGACGTTTCTTAGGGCTCGCAGCAACCGCTACGATAACCTTTTCAAACAGTTTCGACGCACGTTCTACCAAATCCATATGGCCGTTCGTGATAGGGTCAAATGTACCCGGATAAACTGCAATCGTACTCATAGCTTTCATCCAAAATGATTAAGGGATCAGCGGCTGGGATTAGCCTAGGCATCACGCCTGTTTATTATATTTCCCATTGTGGGGTCGCATAATATAGGAATACGACTCTGTACTCAATTCGCCCTTATTATCGCAGTCATTGACGCACTGTATATAAGGGCGATGGAGTTAGACAACAAATGGCGCCAAGAACTGCTTCAAGAAGGTAATCGCCAAGAAGATAAAGATAGGCGACAAGTCCAAACCACCAAGTGGCGGAATGAAACGCTGGCATGTTTGATATAAAGGCGATGTGATTTGCCCCACCAACATGGCTCCCGGATGGCTTGCCCCAGGCGCAACCCAGCTAAGAATGACAGAAATCAACATTGCCCAGAAATACAGATCCAGCAAATGGTACAAGGTGCCACCCAAGGTATAAATCGCATAGCTTAGAGGTGCGATGGATACCCCTTTAATGGTGACGATCAGTATTAATGTCACCAGCTGTACTAACAAAGCCAATACCAAAGAGGCCGTATCAAGGCGGCCAATCGAAGGTACGATTTTGCGCAGCGGTAAAACTAGCGGGCTTGTGGCTTTCACCACCCCTTGGCTAATAGGGTTATAAAAATCAGCTCGAGTTAATTGCAATACCATGCGCAATAACACGACAAATAAATATAAGTTGCCCAGTGTTTTAATTAACAGAATAAAAGGATCTGAATTCATGATCGGTTTTCCTTATTTCGCCGCGAAGTCACGGGCCATTTCTTTCGAACGTTTCACACAAGCCGACATTGCATCATCGACGATTGTATCAATGCCTGCGGCTTCAAAAGATAACACCGCTTGCTCTGTCGTGCCGTTAGGAGAAGTAATATTGCGACGCAACTGAGCAATAGGCGCCTCCAGCTCGGTAGCCATTTTTGCAGCCCCCAGCATAGATTGAGTCGCCAACTTACGGCTCGTCGCTTCATCCAGCCCTTGTGCCACACCACTTTTGATCATGGCTTCTAGGAAGCGGAAGAAATACGCAGGAGAACTCCCTGACAAGCTGGTCACACCGTGCATGTGGTCTTCGTCTGTTACCCAAGCAGAATCACCAACGCGGCTAAACAATTCACTTACCCAGCTTTTTTGCTCGTCTGTTGTCTGTTGGTTGGCAATTAACCCACTCATACCAGCACCCAGTTGGGATGGGGTGTTTGGCATACAACGTACCACAGCAACGTCTTTGTTCAACCATTGTTCAATGGCGCTGCGTTCAACACCTGCGGCCACGGAAATGTACATTTGGCCTTCACGCACTTGTTCAGCAAAGTCTTCTATTACTCCCTGCATTTGCGCAGGTTTCACACACAATACCACCACATCTGCTTGAGTGACGGCTTGGTTGTTATCCGCCAACATGCGAATACCATACTCTTGCTGGAAAGCTTCACGCTTTTCTGCTGTGCGAGAGGTACCGATAATGTTTTGCGCTGCATAACCACTTGCGATCATGCCACTAATAATGGCTCTAGCCATGTTGCCTACACCAATAAAGGCGACGTTTGCTGTCATTCTATTTCCTATTACTACAATGGATTAAGGTATGAATTTCGACGTTTTGACCAAGCTATTCTTAACGAGACGCATAGTCTCGTGCACCAAAAATCGCGGTGCCAATTCGAATCATGGTGCTGCCAGAAGCAATTGCCGCGGGCATATCTCCTGTCATTCCGATCGATAATGTATCTATCATATTGTCGCCTTCTTTTAATTCAAGGAAGGCTTGCTGTAAGGGCGCATAAACTTTTTGTTGCGCTTGCTGATCCGAGCATGGCGCAGGAATCGCCATTAGCCCTCTTAGGGTCAAACCCGGTAGACTGTTTATTAATTCGACCATATCATCTAGTTCGGAAAACGCAATGCCCGCTTTACTTTCTTCGCCACTGATATTGATCTGTATACAGACGTTCAAACTGTCTAAATGACTGGGGCGTTGCTCGCTTAAACGACGGGCAACTTTTTCTCTATCTATGGTATGTACCCAATCTGCATGTTCAGCGATTTGACGAGTTTTGTTCGATTGAATAGGGCCAATAAAATGCCATTCAATGTCGCTCAATTGCTCAAGAATTTGGCGCTTTTCCACCATTTCCTGCACGTAGTTCTCACCGAATAAACGCTGGCCTGCGTCGTATGCGGCTTGCAGAGCGCTAACAGGTTTCGTTTTACTAACCGCCAATAATTTTACCGCGCCCTGCGGACGGGCGAATGCTTGCTCGTACTCACTTATCTTGGCGACGACATCCACTAAATTATCGGCAACTTGCTGGCTCTCGGTGATCATTAAACGTTTTCTCCTAACAAAAAAATGGCTTAACGAATTAAGCCATTTAACTATATGTTATCCACAAAGCGATATTTGAACGGATCGATTAAGATTGGTTCGGGTAAAGCTCTGACGTAGTTGCGTACAATTCACCGTGGAACTCGATGCGGAAGCCATTAGATGATTTCAAAGAGTTCGCTGCGTACAACGCCGATTTGTATAGCTCTTCTACAGAGGAACACTCAGGATAGAAGGCAACACCAAGCGCAATACCGTCTTGTACCAAACGATTGGTTTTGTATTCAGGCTTTTGCAACGTCTTGAGTAACTTAGTACCCACGACTTCGGCATCTTCCATATTTTGAATACGGATACCAATCACCAACTCACGCTCTTCAAAATGCGCCACAAGATCATTATCGCGTACGGTCTCTGTTACCACTTCAGCAAAGGCACGTAACTCATCTGGGTCCAGCTTAGAAGTAGACAGTATTTTCACAGACAATAGTGCGACACGCTGAAAATGACGGCGACAGTCTTTCAGCATCAATTCAAAGCTGTTTTCGAAGCTATAGCGATTCAAAAAGCCAGTGACAGCATTTCTGTGACTGTCTTCCAGCAATAGGCGGTCTGCTTTATCACGAGTAAGCGCGGCTTGGATCCAGCCTGCATAGGTTTGCAAAGCCAATTCCATCAATGATGTATTAATCGCATTCTGAGCATTCTGAAAAACAAGCGTCAACTGAATTTTTCCGTCGCTGCTTGGCGTACTTACCATAGACAATGACGTGAAACCGTTCTCTTCATAAAACTCACGCCATATTTGCCAATGCTTCGCATCACGCAGACTGTCTTCATGTCTGATAGGGCAAGAAGGACTGGCAGCAAACGTCAGCAAAGACTGAGGGATGCTCGTTAGATCACCTTGATGATTCGCTAGTTTCTTAGACACATCATCCATGGATTTAACTTGCCATTCTAGACAGTCTTTATCGCACTCCAAAAACAAGCAGTAAGCAAACTTCATGGATGCACGAATTTTCGCATGGATATCCACCATCATACCCGTCAGCGCCACGCCTTTTGCGATGGGCTCTAACATTTGCGATGAGTAATCAAAAAGGCTTCGTATAAAGTCTCTTTCTTTCTCAGCTAAGGTTGCTCTTGTTCGTAATACTTCTGTCGCATCCGACGAAGTATTCGGTACATTTATATCCATAAAAAGAACCGTCATTAATTGATCATTTAGACAAGCTTAACTCGCCTATAAAAAAAGTAAAGTAAGACCAAGATACAACCCGACCCTTGCTCTTCCTTATCCAAGAGGAAAAATGTTAACGGTTAGCAAAAACACACTGACCAGAAACATAAGTGGCTAATACTTTACCAGTAAAAGACTCGCCTATGTACGGCGAATTGTGCCCTTTTGTTTTTCGGTTTTCGGGCGTCCATTGCCACTGTTCGTCCTCTTTATATAGCACGAAATCAGCAAAGCTACCCACGGCAAGAGAACCTGCCTCTAGACCAAAGCACGACGCAGGTCCTGCTGTAATACGACTCAGGATCGTCGCATGATCTAAACCTTGTTCCACCAGCTGTAAAGCCAAGGGTAATAACACTTCCACGTTGGCCATACCGGGAGCGGTCGCGGCAAATGGCGCAACTTTAGCCATTTTTTCATGAGGCTGATGGTCCGAACAAATTGCTGAGATCACGCCATTCTTGATCCCTTCGATCAGCGCTAGGCGATCCGCCTCGCTACGTAGCGGAGGGATAACATGGTAATGACCATCAAATTGATTCAAGACACTGTCGGTTAACAATACGTTATGGATGGCCACATCGGCGGTAACATCTAGACCCGCCGCACGCGCATTGGCGATCATTTCAACGGATTTTGCGCAAGAGATACGTGCGAAGTGAGCCCGTACACCTGTTTTCTCGATTAACAATAAATCGCGCATCAGGGCGATGGTTTCCGCCGTTTCAGGAATACCCGCCAAACCGTGAGCCGTCGACATCAAACCTTCATGGGCACAACCGCCTTCAGATAAACTCACTTCATCTGAGTGGAAAACCACCAATAAATCATTGGAAGCGGCGTACTCTAACGCACGAGTCAGAATTTTGCTGCTGGCCATCGGATGACGATGGTTCGATAACGCAATACAACCAGCATCCGTCAAAGACACCATGTTGCTTAAGTGTGCACCGTCTAGACCTTGAGTTAAAGCACCTAACGGAAACACATTGGCCATGCCTGCTTCATCGGCTTTATCTTGGATGAGAGCCGCCACAGAAGGCGTGTCAACAATCGGTTTTGTATCTGGTGGGCAGATCAAGGTGGTCACACCACCCGATACCGCGGCACGACCTTCACTGGCGATGCTGCCTTTTTGGGAAAAACCAGGTTCACGTAGCGACACCGCTAAATCGACTAATCCAGGTAGTACCCAAAGGCCGCTGGCATCCACTTCTTGTGCATCGTCAAAATCCGCTGGGGCTTCGCCAATCGCAACAATTTTTTGGTTGTCAATAAACAGATCTGCCTGTGTATCTAAACCTTGGCTAGGGTCCATCAGTCGACCATTACGAATTCGTAATTTCATTTAGACATTCTCCCCCGCTGAATTACTGTCTTCTATTGTTTGCAACTGGCCGCTCATCGCCATGGATAAGACAGCCATGCGCACGGCGATGCCGTTGGTTACTTGGTTCAAAATTACTGAATGCTCGCCGTCTGCCACTTCCGAAGAGATTTCCACGCCGCGATTGATTGGCCCTGGGTGCATCACAATGGCATCTGACTTAGCCCAAGATAAGGCTTCTTCTGTGAGGCCGTATAATCGGTAAAATTCACTTTCACTTGGCAATAAGCCGCCCGCCATACGCTCTTTCTGTAAGCGCAGCATCACGACGACGTCGACATCACGTAGGCCCGCTTCTAGATCATGACAAATGGTCGCACCCATTTCTGAGAAGTAACTTGGCACTAGGGTTTTTGGCCCTACTAAGCGAACTTCATCGACCCCTAGGGTGGTGAGCGCATGCAATTGAGAACGCGCCACGCGTGAATGAAGAATGTCACCAACAATCGCCACTTTCAGCCCGTCAAATTGGCCTTTATGTCGACGGATAGTCAGCATATCTAACATTGCCTGTGTCGGGTGTGCGTGTCGTCCGTCCCCCGCGTTAATGATGGCAACATTAGGCGTGCAATGCTCAGCAATGAAATGCGCTGCGCCACTGTCTGAGTGACGTACCACAAACATATCACTTTGCATGGCTTCAAGATTTTTCAGAGTATCAAGTAAAGATTCGCCTTTCGAGGTGGCCGAGGTCTCTATGTTTAGGTTGATGACATCGGCAGAAAGGCGTTTCGCGGCAAGTTCGAAGGTGGTACGTGTACGAGTAGAGTTTTCAAAAAATAAATTTACGACCGTCTTACCGCGTAAAAGGGGAACTTTTTTAACCGATTGCTCCCCCATGGATAGGAAAGAATCCGCTCTATCGAGGATTTCTGTCAAGATGGTTTTATCTAATCCATCCAAGGTTAGGAAGTGCTTTAGTTGACCGCGCTCATTTAGCTGTAGTGCCCGAGGGTCGGATCGCATCATGGTTTGCTTTCCTCAAACTGTGAAGGCTGTGTCGCCTTGCTCTGTTTCTAAATAGGGTATCCAAAGTCTAGTTCATGCCAAAGGAGTGCATCATATCGAGCAAGCCTTTGTGTGCTTTTAGCTGACCATTTTTGCTGTTTCCATCAGTGCGACAGATAGAGGATCAGGTCCAGATAACTTGATACGCTGGTGCGCTTGTAGCGACAGTGTTTCACCAACGATATCTGCACTAATAGGTAATTCGTGACGCCCCAGATCATAAAGAATCGCTAAGCTGATGCTGGCAGGACGGCCAAAGTCGAAAATTTCATTCATGGCTGCACGGATAGTACGCCCAGACATCAACACATCGTCTACCAAAATTACATGGCGACCTTCAATGGAAGGCAGCAGAGTTTGATTCACTTTAGGGTTTAAGCCTGCGCGAGTGAAGTCATCACGATAAAAGGTGATATCCAGTGTTGCTAACGGCTCTTGGGTTGGTACGGCGTCTAAGAGTTGCTTGGCAACCCATACTCCGCCAGTGTGAATACCAACGACAATAGGGTTGTAAATATTCTTTTGCAGACAGTATTCTGCAATTTTCGTCTTCATCGACGATATCGACTGTTCTACATCTAATTTCATTGCCACCTAGTACCTTCGTTGAATTCTCGACAAATGCCTAACATGTGCAGGTATTTTATCCTATTAGGCGAGGATATTCGCTACTTTATTGCGATTCCATAAACCAAGTTTCAACGATCATTTGGGCGGCTAAACCATCCACTGAATTTTCTTTAAAATTACGATGACCACCTTGAGCAATTACCTGTCCTTTCGCTTCATAAGAGGACAAACGCTCATCCATCATGAAATAAGGGCGGTTAAAACGACCATGCAGACGTTTGGCAAATTTACGAGCACGCTGACACATTTCATTTTCTGTGCCATCCATATCCAAAGGCAAACCCACCACAAATGCATCGGGCTGCCACTCGTCCACTAACTTGGCGATTTCGTCCCAGTTCGGAATACCATCTTTTGCTTTAAGCGGGGCCAGCGGTCTTGCTGTGCCCGTAATGCTTTGGCCGATCGCTGCGCCCATTCGGGAGGTACCAAAATCAAAGCCCAATACTGAGTTAACAATATTGGGCTTTTGCTGATCACTTGATGAAGGTGTTGCTGTCATTAACCATGTCCTATGTCCGGTGAAAGTCGCGTGATATCAATTCCCAGCACATTCGTTGCCGCTGAAAACTGCAGTTCGCTTGGTGTATGGAATAATACGTCTAAATCCGCTTCACATACTAGCCAATCATTATTCGCAATTTCTTCTTCTAACTGACCTCCATCCCACCCTGCACAACCTAACGTGACTCGAAAGTCTCTTGGCCCCTTACCTTCCGCTATATTCTCAAGGGTTTCTAAGGAAGCTGACAAAGATACTTCATCGGTAATTTTTAAGGTATTTCCCCAAGATTTCTCAGCCGAGTGCAAAATAAAGCCACGTTCAGCTTCTACTGGTCCACCTGTATATATCAACTCGGACGCCAGTCTAGGGTTCGCCACCTGAATACCAAGGTGATCCGCCAATTCCGAAAAGTCGATACTAGAAGGTCGGTTAATGATGATGCCCATAGCGCCATCGTGGTTGTGTTCGCAAAGATAAATTACGGTATGTTCAAAGTGCGGGTCATCAAGGTGAGGCATAGAAATAAGGAAGTGATTTTTAAACGAATCAAAAAATGCAGTCATATTGTTGAGCCCTCTTTTATATAAAGCGCAGGGTTCGCGCCAAGGATAGGTCTAGGTGTTAGACCAAAAAAAACAGCTAAAAATCTCAGCTGATTCAATGCAGTATAGGCGAAGGTTGGGATTTACCCAGCCAAAACATGTTTTTTTATGTTGTACGGCTTCAAAATTAACCAATCGGGCAGTAAAATAGAAAATTCATACAGCTTGAGCTGTCGGTCATCTTGTTTAATACGGAAAATAAGTATGTTCATAGCAATGCCTCATCCGCAAACTCAATTGATGCGCAGCCATTATTGCGCTGAATCAATTGATCTGCGCTTATTTTTCCACAGTGGTTGGTCTTCCTAGCCTGCTGGTTTTGTCCCTTTATTTTCGATGAAACTCGTAACACGCTAATTTTTAGGAGCACTACCATGAAACTTGAAGCCGTTGACTACACCAGCGCCACTGCACAACAAGACTTTGTTAAATCCTTGCACGAAACAGGCTTTGGGGTCTTAAAAAACCACCCTATCCAAAAAGCCTTAGTCAGTGCAATTTATGCGGAGTGGCAGACTTTTTTCGATGCTGATAGCAAATATGACTATCGCTACAACGTTGGCACTCAAGACGGTTATTTCCCGCCCGATGTTTCTGAAACGGCCAAAGGCCACACTAAGAAAGACATTAAGGAATACTTCCATTACTACCCTTGGGGCCAATGCCCTGCAGACAAGAAAGCCAAACTGGCTCAATACTACAGCGAAGCCAACGACTTGGCGGCTGAGCTGTTGACTTGGGTAGAAACGTTCACGCCTGCCGATATTGCGAAGCACTATTCGCAAACCCTTTCGAGCATGGTGGATGGCAGCGACCAGACCCTACTTCGAGTATTGCATTACCCGCCACTTAAAGGTGATGAAGAGCTAGGCGCTATCCGTGCGGGTGCTCATGAAGACATTAACCTGCTCACTATCTTACCTTCAGCGAATGAGCATGGCCTGCAAGTGAAAGCCAAAGACGGTAGCTGGATGGATGTGCCTTGTGACTTCGGCACCTTGATCGTCAACATTGGTGACATGCTTCAAGAAGCCTCTGGTGGCTACTTCCCATCAACGTCCCACCGTGTCATCAATCCAGAGGGGGCTGACAAAACTAAGTCGCGTATTTCTTTACCTTTGTTCTTACACCCTAAACCCGAAGTGGTGTTATCGGAACGCCATACTGCAGGCAGCTACCTGCATGAAAGACTGGTCGAGCTTGGTGTTATCTAAATAATAAAACGCCCAACAGCAAGCACTGTTGGGCGTTTTATTTTATGGCCTATTGGTCTACTTAGTTATAGATCAATACCTTTTGCTTTCAGCAAGTCCGCAACGTCAACGATTTTACCCGTTTTTACGGATTCCTCTGCTGCACAACCTACCACAACAGACCAGAAACCTTCTTCTACCGTTGCACTGTCTGATTCTTTGCCAGCCATTTGGTCCGCGAAAGCCACGTGTTCAAACCACGTTGCCCCATTGTGACCAGACGCTTCGATCAGTTTCGGATAGCTTGGCTGAGAAGTTTTAGAGGGACGATTTTGACCACAGAAAACTTCCATTTCCGTGCGCAAACGCGCATTTTCACTAAAGTCTTCAATCTCGGCGGCTTTCACTCGACCCTCATCGCCACACACCAGTAATTCTTCGTGGAACATAGGGGCGAACATGCACAGGTTGAAGCCAGCACGGACACCGTTTTCATATTCTACAGTTACAAAAGCGCTGTCTAGAATGTCGGACTTCTCACCTTTAAACTCAAAATCACGGAAGTTAGTCGACTGAGAGCCATTGGCGTAAACGCGTACAGGGCGAGACTGGGCGAATAAGTTCATTAGGTCAAAGTAGTGGCAGCATTTCTCTACCAAGGTACCACCTGAGTATTTAGAGAACTTGTTCCACTGATTAACCTTGTCTAGGAAAGGAATGCGGTGCTCCATGATGTTGATCATTTTCACATCGCCCACAGCTTTGCGCTCTAGCACTTCATGAATGGCTTCACTGTAAATAGACTTATAACGGTATTGCAGACCAATTTGCAGTACAGAACCGTACTCTTTGGCCATTTTGGTGATTTCGTAAGCATCTTCTAATTTGGTTGCCATCGGCTTTTCCATGAAGATGTGCTTGCCAGATTTGATCGCAACTTTTAGTACGTCTAGGTGAGTGTAGTTTGGCGTACAGATCAGAATGCCGTCTACTTCTGGATCATTACAAGCAGCCTCTAGGCTTTCGTAAACCTTGAAGTCTTCATCGGTAATTTTAGCGAACTCTTCTTTCGCTACTTTAATACTGCGTTCATTAAGATCGAATACACCATGAATCGCTGAGCGCCCAACACGGGTGGCAACACGCATGTGCTCCATTCCTATCATGCCACAGCCGATTAAGCTGACTTTAAATTGAGCGGGCTCTTTTGCGAAAAAGTGGCGCTCTTCTTCATTGATGTAATGGAAAGCTGGGCCTGTGTAGCTGAATAATTGACCGTCTATTTTTTCTCTGCTCATGATGCCTGTCCTAACAAATTATTAGTTTTATTTTGTGGGCTTAAGATAGAAAAACAGCATCATAATGTCTAATATATCTTTCTATCATCTTTAATATAAAAAACGTCTTATGCGCTTTAGAAAATTACATTACTTTGTTACCGTCGCTGAGGAGTTGCATTTTGGCCGTGCGGCCGCGCGCTTACACATAGCGCAGCCCCCTCTCTCCCAGCAAATCAAAGCCATCGAAGATGAAATGGGCGCAAAGCTGTTTGAACGCAGCAGTCAAAAAGTCACCCTAACGCCCGCTGGGGCAGCGTTTTTACCCCAAGCCAGAGCCATGATAGAAAATTGGGAAAAGGTCCAAGAATCGGTTCGAGGCGTGGCAACAGGCAAAGTGGGTAATTTGTCACTGGGCTTTGTTTGGGCAGCAGGGACACCGCATTTTTCTGCGGGTATTGCCTCCTTTAAACAAAACAACCCAGACATCACTCTTAACCTAGAGGAAATGACCACCAGCCAAGCTCTGGACGCTTTGCATGCAGAAAAGCTCGATATAGCTATGGTGCTTTATAATCCGCTTATGGACACCGCTGATTTAGAACACCAGCACTATGAGAGCCAGCAACATATTTTGGCGCTGCCGGAACATCACCCTTTGGCTGAGTTAACGGTTGTCCCACTCATTAAACTGCACCAGTTACCCTTTATTTCTTTTGCTCGCCAAGCCCACCCATCACTCTATGATCAAATCATGCATCACCTACACAGCGCCGGTGTAGAGCCCGACATAGTGCAGGTCGCACGCCTTACACAAACCACTAGAACATTAGTGGCAGCGGGCGTTGGCATTGCCTTAGTGCCTGACTCTACCCAGTTTGATCAGCGCGAAGGTCTTACCTTTCGCCCTATTGAAGGTAAATTACCTGAACTGGCCATTCACTTTATGTGGCGTAAAAATAGCCAGAGCCCTTTAATGAGCCGCTTAATTGAACATTTACAAGAGCATGGTGTTCGGGGGCAATAAAGCTTGAGTCAAAAAAAACCAGTGGCCATAGGCCACTGGTTAAACGGAACATCAAACTCATATTGCGATTGGTTTTAGCGAATTATTGTTGCGCCATGTAAGCTTTGTCGATCGACGCTTCACAAGCATTGACAGCGTTTTGTGTGATATCCACCCACTTAGCACCGTACTCTGTAATAAACCAATCACGAACCGGCTTAGCCGCCGTTTGGAATTGTGCTTTTTCATCCGCTGTTGGTGCGTAAATCGTACCGCCAGCGGCTTTGAAAGCATTGTAAGCTTCGATTTGGCGGCGCTTAGGCATAACCGTCGTCACCATGCGTAGCGCATCAAAACCATCTATCATGATGTGCTGAAGATCTTCTGGCATATCTTTTAGGGAATCGTTATTCATCCACCACATAGACGCCATGTAAGCGTGACCATCCAGCGTCATGTATTTAATGTGCTCGTTAAATTTCATCCCCATGATATCGGTAATACCGTTTTTAGAGCCTTCCACTAAGCCAGTTGCCAAAGATGTGTAAACCTCAGGCCATGGCACTGCGGTTGGGCTGCCACCCATGGACTTTACCAATTCCATTTGGATTGGTGAGTTAATGGTACGGATTTTTAGGCCCTTCACATCAGCAGGTGTTTTGATCTGTGTGTCAGTTGTCGCAAAGTTACGCCAGCCGCCAGTGTTACCGATCGTCATTAGACGCAAGCTGCCCGTTCTGTCCAAAAGCTCTTTACGGATAGGACCCGCCAATAGTTCGCTGTTTAGCGCACACTCAGCAATACGATCGCTTGGGAACATATAAGGAATGTCTAGCGCTTGGATTTCAGGGAAGACGTTGGCTAACCCCCCTGTTGTGGTATTGAACACCTGAATTAGGTTGGCCTGTAGGGCCTCAATACACTCCGTTGGGTTACCACACAGCTGGCCACCAGAATAAATATTCACTTGGATACGGCCATTCGACTGAGCTTCCACGTAGTCTTTCAGTACCACGGCACCGTCGTAATCTTCATCACTAGTGTTTGAAAGATGAACAATGTTGAACTCATAGTCGGCTGCTAGCGCAGGCAGAGCGGCAACCGCCATAGAGGCCGCAACAAGTGTTGGGGCGAATTTGCTGGCAGTCGATTTTAAGAAGGTAGTTTTTTTCATTACGAAAGCTCCGTTGTTATTTTTTTAAAGCACTCATGTTATGGAAACATTAAAAGCAGGCTTACCAAATGACACGTTTTTTCATGGTGACATTTAGTGTTTTCTTGCTATGATGGTTTTATATCTTATATAAGACATGTAGTGCAAGAAAAGAACAGTTTTTTTTCTTACCTTTAGGTATTCTTAGATAAAAAAGTGATAGGAAACAAAATGGCCAGCAGTAATAAACCCGCACCGACTTTCAAACCCCTCTACCAGCAAGTACAAGAGCTGATCACCGTTCGTATTATTGAGGGTGTTTGGAAACCTGGCGAAATGCTGCCGAGTGAATTCCAACTGGCAGACTTATTAGGCGTTAGCCAAGGTACGGTTCGTAAGGCGCTTAACGCTCTGACGGAAGACAATGTCTTGTTCCGTCGTCAAGGGGTAGGCACCTTTGTTTCTGAACACACCTTACAAAAGATGCTGTTCCACTTTTTCCATTTTAAAAGCGACAATGGCGATGTGGCGGCTGAGTTGCCTAACGCCAAGCTGATCGCCACTCGTCTTATTCACCCAAGCGACGCCATACGCCAAATTCTTGAGCTTGAAAACGATGATCAAGTGATCGAAATTCACCGAGTTCGATTTGTCCAAGATGCCAGCAGTATTCGTGAGTTAATCTATCTTCCAGCGCGCTATTTCGCGGATTTAGAACAGGTCGAGAAATTGCCCCATTCTTTGTATAACTACTATCAACAGCAGTTCAACATTACCATCCACAAAGCCACCGACAGCATCAAGGCGGTGCTGAGCACTGAGCAAGATAAGGACGTATTGAATGTCGAGCTGGGTCAGCCCTTATTAGAAGTAGCTCGTACGGCAAAATCGTTGGATGGTCGTATTGTGGAGTATCGTCTCAGTCGTGCCAACACCGAGAATCTTCATTATCTTGTCGAACTAAATTAGCGCCAATTTGGCAGGCCCTATAGACCTTGCCAAATTAAACTCGCACCAGACAATAACAGCAAGCTAAACGCTAGAAAACGCATGGTTCGACTGGATATCGGCAGAGGAAATTTCTTCGCAATAAGTGTCATTGCAACCACCACCGGAAAGCCCACCACGCACAACCACCAAGTGGCCATATCCACTTCTTGGGTTAAGCTCACGGATGTTACTCGCAGAGTAGCAGTACAGAAGAAAATGCCCAGCAAAGTCGCCCGTATTCTGCTTTGAGCATCGGGCTGGCGATACATCATGAAGGTGATTGGCGGGCCAAACGTAGCGAACATACCGCCCATTACACCGCCTATGACACCACTTAGTGCAAACGCACCCGTCGAAGACTCTTGTCGCTCATGATGCGCCTGTATCATCATAATCAAGCTGCTCACCACAATACACACACCTAGGCTGAACTTTAACCAACCTATGGCATTGTCCCCAAGATACTCCAACAGCCAAACCCCAACCACAATAGCCGGAAGGCAAGGTACAAGGAATCCGACAAACGCACGGCGGTTTATCTCTCGCCAATCACCGCCCCGTAAACCTAAGCCTGCATTAATGAGACTTAGTACACTTACCGCAAACGCTGTCACCTCAATAGGCGCTAAACCAAGGGCGGACACACTGCTCACAACGATTAGTCCGAAAGCAAACCCTGTGGTGGCTTGTATGTAGCTGCCAAGCGCGAAAAACAGCAGCAATAATAAACTAGAACCATCGATATCCATGCTGCCTCCTGTCAGGTAAAGGGCACAACTGTGCCCTGCATAACTTTGTGAGTGGCCTCATTTATGAGGCAAACCCAAACAGACGAGGCAGCGTCATGGTTAACGCTGGAATATAAGTAATCAACAAGATCACGAAGATATGTACCGCCAAGTAAGGCAGCATTTCGCGGCTAATGGTTTCTACTTTTTCACCACTGACACTGGAAGCAACAAAGAGCACCAAGCCCATGGGAGGCGTGGTTAAACCAATGGTAAGGTTGACACACATCACGATGGCGAAATGCAATGGATCAATACCGAACTGAGTCACGATAGGTCCTAGGATAGGCCCTAGAATCAAGATTGCTGGTCCCGCATCCAAGAACATACCCACCAGCAACAATAGGATGTTGATGATTAACAACAAAAGCAATGGATTCTCTGTCAATGTCACCATGAAAGAGGCAATCTTTTGCGGTGCCCCAGACAAGCTAATCACAGATGAGAACGCCACTGCACTGCCCACAAGAAATAGGATTACCGCAGAAGATTTAGCGGTAGCATAGAGCAAATCTGGTAACGAACTTACTGTCATGGTTTTAGAAAGCAAGCTGACTGCCAAAGCATACGCGGCGGCGACGGCGGCTGCTTCAGTCGGTGTAAACACTCCTGAGATAATACCGCCAAGTAAGATTACTGGCGTCAATAAAGGCCAAAATGCTTGCTTAACCGCTGTGCCACGTTCGCCCCATGTGGCTTTTTCCGAAGCAACTTTATAACCACGACGACGCGCCAAAAACCACGTCATCAGCATCAGACTACCACCGATCAGCACACCCGGAATTAACCCCGCTGCGAACAAGCCACCCACTGACACATTCATCACAAATGCGTACAAGATCATAATGCCGCTTGGCGGAATGATTGGCCCAATGACAGACGATGCCGCCGTGACGGCTGCGGCAAAACGCCGTGAATAGCCGTTTTTCTCCATTGCTGGAATCAGCATTTTACCCAGAGCCGAACAGTCAGCAACGGCCGAGCCACTTAAGCCCGCAAACAACATAGAAGATAAGATATTAATTTGTGCCAAGCCGCCACGTAAGTGACCAATAAAGGCCTGACTTACTTGCACCAAAGACAGGGTAATACCACTTCGGTTCATGACCTCACCGGCCAACATAAAGAAGGGTATTGCCATTAGTGGAAAGCTATCGATACCGTTATACAGTCGCTGCGTTAGCAGCAGGTAAAACATTTCTTTGCCTTCCAAAAACAAGCTCACCCCAGGGGCAAACAACAAGGCAAATGCCACTGGCATGCCCAAAAACATGACAGATAATAATATCCAGAAAAATGCGATGCCCATGCTCTTATCCCTCGCTCTGTATGGTGGAAGCTAACGGTGTACTTTTCGGAGCGCCGGTAACAAAATCAACCACAGCTTTTAAGAACAGCTCCACATACACCATCATCATGACGCCAAAACCCACTGGCATTGCCATATAAGACCAAGCCTTGGTAATCGGCAACGCCGTGGCCAACACTCGGTCACCCTTAATGGCAAAACCTAGGCTGCGATCAAAGGCGTAGTACAGCACTGCGCCCATCAAGACATACAAGATAAGTTCAAGGATAAGCGCGGGACGACGAGGCAGAGCACCAAGAATGATGTCCAACGCCGCATGTTGCTTCATACGAGACACCACTGGCAGGGTAAGAAAAGTCATCCACACCATCAAATAGCGCGCTAACTCTTCCGACCAAGGCAAGGAGTTATCCAGTACATAACGGCAAAACACCTGCACTAGGATCGACAGGGTCATCACGGCCACAGCCGTTATCGCAAGATACTTGAAGATAAATATTATCGAGGCGTTTAAGCGCCCCAGCCAAGTTATTATTGTTGTCAATAAAAGCATGGGGATACCTATTAATCCTTGTTCATTTGCGCCAAATGCGCCTTGCATTGATTCAGCATATTCGCCAAATCGTTCGCCATTGAAACAAAGCTAAAGCCAATTTCTAGCGCCCACTTTGCATCTTCCGGAGACGGCATTACCGTACCCACGGGAATACCCGCCGCATTACAAGCCGCTACGCACTTTTCGATTTTGGCGCGTACTTCGGGGTGATTCACCTGACCCGGCATACCCATGGTCATGGATAGATCACCAGGGCCAATAAAGACGGCACTAATACCTTCTAATTGACCAATTTCTACCGCCAACTCAAGTGCTTCAGGTGTTTCCAACTGAGGAATCAAACACATTTGCTCATTGGCCGCTTGCGGGTAATCTTCACGAGTGGTGTAACGCGCCGCACGATGCATTTTAGCGAAACCGCGCTTACCTAACGGTGGGTACATGCTGGCTTGAACCAGTGCTTTGGCTTCTTCTACGGATTCTACAAATGGAAAATAAAGCGTCATGCCGCCTTGATCCAACACCTGCTTAATAGCAATGGCATCATGACTCGGCATACGAATAACCGGCATCGTTGGTGTTTGCTCAATGGCGCGTAATATCGGCGTTGTGTCATGAATACTGGCAGGACTGTGCTCTAGATCCACAACGAGGTAATCATAATTTAAAAAAGCCATGACTTCGGCCACTGTCGCACTACCTGATAGCGTCCAGCCACCGACCATTTTTTGGCCATCGATCAAACGCTGTTTAAAAGGATTTATTGTTGTACTCATTTAAAAAATCTCCGGTTCATCGATGACAGCGTCACCTTGTAAAAAGTCAAAATCACAACCTGCGTTGGCTTGGGTTACATGGCTTGAGAACATGGCGCCATAACCACGGGCAAACTTAGGCGGTGGTGGCGTCCAAGCCGCTTTACGAGCGGCCATTTCTTCATCACTAATATCAAGATTAAGGATGCGTTGTTCGACATCTAGCTCAATCCAGTCACCGGTTTTAACGAAAGCCAAAGGCCCGCCAACATAGGATTCTGGCGCCACATGTAGGATACAAGTGCCATAGTGAGTGCCACTCATACGAGCATCGGAAATGCGCACCATGTCACGGACACCTTTTTGCAAAAGCTTTTTCGGGATAGGTAAACCGCCCCATTCAGGCATGCCCGGCCCACCAATTGGCCCCGCTTGTTTGAGAACCAAAACGGTGTTCTCATCCACGTCTAACGCTGGGTCATCAATTTGAGCATTCATTTCATGATGGTTTTCAAACACCAAGGCTTTGCCGCGATGCTTTAATAAATGAGGAGACGCTGCCGACGGTTTACACACCGCGCCATCAGGGCAAAGATTACCGGTGATCACACCAATCGTGCCTCGATCATTCACTGGGTTATCCAATGGACGAACCACGTCTTCATTGTAAATTTCCACACCCTCTAGATTTTCCCCTAGAGTGCGACCATTCACATTAAGTTGATCCAGATGCAGATGTTCTTTAAGACGAGTTAACAGTGCGGGTAGACCACCTGCGTAGAATAAATCTTCCATCAGGTATTCACCGGCCGGCATTAGGTTAGCAATGACTGGAACCTTGCGCGCCCAGCGATCGAAATCGGCCATTGGCAAATCAATGCCAGCGCGTCCTGCCATGGCAATTAGATGGATAATACCGTTGGTAGAACCACCCAGCGCCACATAGGTAACAATGGCGTTTTCAAAGGCTTCGCGAGTGGCGAGCTGCTTTGGCGTAAGATCTTCAAAGACCATTTTGGTAATACGCTCGCCTGCTAAAGAGCAGAGCCTTTGGTGAGCAGAATCTGCGGCTGGAATAGTGGCTGAGCCCGGTAAACAAAACCCAAGCACTTCCGCCATCGAGGTTAACGACGATGCGGTACCCATGGTGTTACAGGTGCCCACAGAACGGGTCATCTTAGCTTCGAGTTCCAGCCAATCTTCGTCGCTTAAATTACCGGCACGTTTTTCGTCCCAGAATTTTCGAGTATGTGTGCCCGTACCAATTTTTTGGCCTTTAAAGTTACCGTTTAAGCTGGCACCGGCGGGGATATAAATAGCGGGGATGTTCATACTGATCGCCCCCATTAGGAGGCCGGGGGTGGTTTTGTCACAGCCGCCCATCAAGATAGCGCCGTCAATTGGATGACTGCGCAGTAGCTCTTCGGTTTCCATGGCGAGAAAGTTGCGGTACATCATGGTGGTCGGCTTTACCATCACTTCCCCAAGCGACATGGCGGGCAGCTCTAATGGATAGCCCCCAGCGCGAATAATGCCTTCTTTGACAAATTGCGCTCGCTCTCTTAAATGCGTGTGACAAGTGCTGATGTCACTCCAAGTATTGATAATGCCAATAACCGGACGCCCCATAAAATCGCTACGTTTATAGCCGGTTTGCTGGGTTCGCTGACGGTGGGCAAAAGCTCGCATGTTATCAGGAGCAAACCATCGCTGACTGCGAAGATCTTCAATCTGTTTCGCCATGTAACTATCCTGTAATTTTAACCATTGTTATTGTTGTTTCATCAAGTTAACAAACGCTTCTTATTTACGGCTTCTTGAAACTTGTGTTATAAATCTTATATAAGACATAAGACAAGTCAAGAACTATCCTATAATTGCTTTTAAATTGCGCGATTAAAAAGCCTCTTTGAAACGTTAAAAAGGTAAGATTTCTTTTATAAATTAGAGACTTGATCATTGTTTTTACGATCGAAAGCCAATAAAAACACACTGGATCATTACTGAGGTACACCATGCTCGAACTATCAAATAGTGCACTGCTACAAACCAAATGCTTAATTAACGACGAATGGGTCAACGCTAAAAATGGAAAAACACTGGATGTCTTTAATCCTGCATCGGGTGAGCTCATTACCACTATTGCCAGTGTCGGGCCGGAAGAAACTCAAGATGCCATTGTTGCCGCTGAAGCCGCACAAAAGACTTGGAAGAAAAAAACCGCTAAAGAGCGTGCCGCACTATTACGTCGCTGGCACGATCTACTACTGGCCAACCAAGACGATTTAGCTAAGTTAATGACCGCTGAACAAGGCAAGCCTTTAGCTGAATCCCGCGGCGAAATCGGTTACGCGGCGTCCTTTATTGAATGGTTCGCAGAAGAAGGCAAGCGTATTTACGGCGATATGATTCCGACCTATGCTCCTGACCGCCGCATCATGGTATTGAAAGAGCCTGTAGGGGTTTGTGCTGCCATCACCCCGTGGAACTTCCCTGCGGCCATGATCACTCGTAAAGTCGGCCCTGCTTTGGCCTCTGGTTGTACCATTGTTATCAAGCCAGCGTCCGAAACGCCTTTAAGTGCATTGGCGATGGGCGTCTTGGCGCAAGAAGCAGGCATTCCGGCTGGTGTTATCAATATCGTCGTCGGCTCGGCTCGTGAAATTGCCAAGACCCTTACCGATTCACCAGTTGTCCGTAAGCTGACCTTCACAGGCTCAACACCGATTGGCAAGTTGCTAATGAAAGACTGTGCCGACACCATGAAAAAAGTCTCCCTTGAGCTTGGCGGCAACGCGCCTTTCGTGGTGTTTGATGATGCCAATGTTGATGATGCCGTAGAAGGTGCAATGATCTCGAAATACCGTAATGCTGGGCAAACGTGTGTCTGTGCTAACCGCATCTATGTGCAAGCAGGCGTGTACGATGCCTTTGTTGAAAAGTTCGCTGCAAAAGTCGCGGCCATGAAGATTGGCCACGGTACAGAGTCTGGCGTTGAGCAAGGCCCGCTGATTAATAGTTCGGCGGTCGATAAAGTTGACGAACATGTGCAAGACGCCATCCAAAAAGGCGGCACCTTGGTCACGGGCGGTAAACGTCACGAATTGGGGACGAACTTCTATCACCCAACTGTTATCGCTAACGCTAGCCAAGACATGCTGTTTGCCAAAGAAGAAACCTTTGGCCCGCTGGCACCAGTGTTCAAATTTGAAACAGAAGAAGATGTGATTGCGTTGGCAAACGACACAGAATATGGCCTAGCGTCTTACTTCTACTCTCGTGATATTGGCCGCATCTTCCGTGTTGCCGAAGCACTAGAGTCCGGACTAGTAGGCGTAAACGCCGGCGTGATCGCCACAGAAGTCGCACCTTTTGGTGGTTACAAAGAATCTGGATTGGGTCGTGAAGGTTCTAAATACGGTATCGACGACTATGTGAATACCAAATATGTTTGTTTGGCAGGCTTAGATAAGTAAGTCCCTTTCATCCCATTTTAGGTGCTTACGCGTTCCGTAAGCACCTTGTTTTCATTTGTCGACAGGAGAATCTAATGCCGGCATTAAGCAATGTTTACCCTTCATTAAAAGACAAAGTCATTTTCATCACAGGTGGCGGTTCTGGCATCGGTGAGTGCCTTGTTGAGAACTTTATCAAGCAAGGCGCGAAAGTCGCTTACATTGATATCGATGAAAGCGTCTCTTTGACCCTAAATAAAAGACTGGAAGACACTTATCAAGCTACGCCTTGGTTTAAACAAGTAGATGTGCGAGATATCGCTGAGTTACAAACCGCCATAGACGAAGCCGCAGAGCAACTGGGTGGCCTTGATGTGTTGGTTAATAACGCAGGTAAAGACGATCGCCATAATATGGAAGATGTTACCCCTGAATACTGGGATAACTGTTTGAACATCAACTTACGCCCTCACTTTTTTGGTATGCAAGCGGCAGTAAAGTGGATGAAAGAAGGCGCGAGTGTCATTAACATGGGCTCTATTGGTTGGATGCGTGGTCGCCATGAAATGGTCGGCTACACCACCTCAAAAGGCGCGATCCACACCTTAACCAAAACCATGGCTCGTGATCTTGGCCCTCGTGGCATTCGTGTGAATTCCGTCGTGCCCGGTGCTATCGTGACCGAACGTCAGAAAGCCCTTTGGTTGACCCCAGAGATTGATCAGCAATTCATTGATCTGCAATCATTAAAGTTTCGCATTCAACCCGAAGAAGTGGCGGCTATGACGCTATTCCTTGCGTCGAATGACAGCCGCGCTTGTGCAGGCCAGAACTTTATTGTTGATGGCGGTATCGTCTAGCATCACCAGCTTTAGCCTTTACACTCTAGGGATAAAGGCTAAAGCACTCTTAATATCCTGTCTATATTGTGCAAATCATGCGCAACCTCAAAAGCTTTTACGAATATGGGCTTTTATTTTCCCTTTACGCCCTAAACAATGCTGTAACGACAAACTAATGAGAGAATGTTATGAAAGCAGCAATAGAGATCAAATTCGTATCCGATATCATGTGCCCTTGGTGTGTGGTTGGGCTGCGCAACCTTGAGATCGCTCTCGCTAATCTGGATGAGAAGGTTAACAGCGAGATGACTTTCCAGCCTTTTGAATTGAACCCGCAAATGCCAGCAGAAGGACAAAACTTCGCTGAGCACATTGTTGAGAAATATGGCATCACGCCTGAGCAGTCCAGTGAAAACCGTAAGATGATTCAAGCCCGAGGCGCAGAAGTCGATTTTGAATTTAGCTTCAGCCCTGAAAGCCGTATGCGCAACTCCTTCGATGCTCATCGTTTATTGCACTGGGCAAACCTAGAAGGTAAGCAAGCGCCACTTAAAAACGCTTTGTTTAAAGCCCATTTCACCCATAATCAAGATGTGAGCGATCACCAAATCTTGGCCGACATTGCTGCAGATGTTGGGCTTAATCGCCAAACTGCCAAAGGGGTGCTAGAGAATGGTTATTACAGTGACGAAGTGCGCCAATTAGAAAAGTTTTGGCATGAAAACGGTATTAGCTCTGTACCAACGGTGATCATCAATAACAAGTATGCAATTTCTGGTGGCCAACCAGCGGAGCAGTTTCAACAAGCCCTAGAAGAGATTTTAGAGAAGGAAAAAGCTCAGGCTTAAGCTTTTCTTGTTCGATAAAAGGTAACACAAAAAAAGCAGTACCACTTTCATGGTACTGCTTTTTTTGTTGCTGGCTAATGTTTAGCCCAATAATGAGGTGACATAGTCTGCTATGTCTGGGTTCTGACAGTTTGCAAAGAAACACTCTTGGAAACGCTTACCTGTCACGGCAGTGCGCACCAATTCTTGGTCGATGGCTTTTAGCGTGTCTAGGTAGTTGTCTTTCATGGTCGCCGCTTTAATGTCATTCAAAAGATTGGCATTTTCCACCTGAGGCGCTTTACGCTCAACTGGGTAACCCTCACCACGTGGACCGGTAAAGGCTTTTTCAAACATGTAACGGGCATTAAGTTCTGCCGCCCAACCAAAGCCTTTGGCGAAAGCTAGAGCAATGGCATTACCATTGTTGATTTGGTTGAACAAAAAAGCATCCGAAGGCTCTAAACAATAGCCACACACGACTCCAGGATGGGCGTTTAGAGACATCATCGCCCCTTGACCAGTACCACAACCCGCAACCACAAAATCTACGGCTTTGGCATTTAGCAGTAAGCTGGCCATAATGCCCAGATGTATATAGGTTAAGTGATGGTCTTTTTCATCACTCATGCCAACGTTATATACTTGGTGGTCTAATGGCTTAGCCACGTCGGTGAGTTGTTCTAAAATGATGGCATTTTTCGCCGCTTGGCTATTCTCCATCATCAATGCAATTTTCATGTTTTTCTCCAAGGGCTAATCAAGATCAGCCACCTCATTATTGTTATTTTTACGGGTCTTATCGCCTGTTAAGGCTTAGTAACCGTCTTTACCTGGAGCTTGGTTTACAAAATCTTCGCGCATTGGCGCGAATGTATCTAGCAAAACACCTTTTTTCAGGCAAACACAGCCGTGCATTACGTTAGGTACTTTATACAAGGCATCGCCAGCTTTCACGATTTTTGTTTCTTCGCCTATGGTAAATTCGAACTCACCAGACAATACATAAGTAATTTGTTCATGAGGGTGGTTATGCATCGCACCAATCGCACCTTCTTCGAAGTAAACTTCGACACTCATCACATTGTCACTGTATGCCATGATCTTACGAGAAACGCCTGCACCCAAATCTTCTAATTTTACATCGCTGTTATATACAAACATGCTGCCCTCTTTATTTGTATGATGATTAACAAAGCGTCATATTGCCGCAAATAAATATCAGTTTCAATTGTTTCCGACATATTGAGGCTTACAGAAGAAGCTTCATAAGCGCTTTTTTCGCCTCTCACAAAAAGCCATGCAGGGTAGATTGTGAGATATAAACAAATAACCCTGTAGATAAGCCTTGAGATTATCCACATAAATTACCTTTGGCGAAAAAAGCGCTGCCTAACTTGTGCTGTGGATAATTCAAACTTGCGGGTTTGGGGCCGAAAAGTGCGAGTAAATACCAACCCTTACATAGGCGTTAAGAGCAAGGTGATGGGACGAATTGATGGGCGTATATTGAGCAAGCACTAGAAAAATCATTTCCAAGAGATCAGCGCGATGATTAGAGTGTGAGCTAGCTTGTGGAGAATGGAGCCACACCAGAAGCCTAGCTCTTCGGTTGGAATCTAACCCTGCTTAACAAGGTTATTTAGCCAATCAGCTGGAAAAACATCTCTAAAAGAGCGTTTCCTGTAGGGCATAGTACAAGTTGAACGTGACAGATTTTGGACAATGCCATGACGTTTTTGTGTCAATCGTAAGGCAAAATAATGCTTGAGCGTCACTCAACTGTCATCTTCACTCAATATATTGTTACCTATGAACACTCATAATTGTAATTGTTTGTTTTGTGTGCAATATTTTTAACACCGTCACAATGACAGGAAAATCCCTATTATGAAAATGAAAGATTTACTGGATAGTATTGAGCCGGAAAAAAAGGTGAAGAAAAAGAAAAAGCTCAAGAAAGAAGCCGCCAAGAAAAAGAAACCAGCCAAAGAAAGCCCAAAGAAAAAAGCCCCTGTGGAAGTTAAAAAGCTTAAAGAAACGAAGCCTTCCGCCCCTAAGCAACGGCCAGAAAGTGTTGAAGTAGAAGCTCGTTCGCCAGAAGCGACAAAGGCGCCGCCCCCTGAAACTGTAAGCGCACAAACTAGTACCGCGGACATTAGCCGTAATCGCGTTTCCAAAAATCTACAGATACCATCAGCAACAGAGCAACGACTCGCCATTAATACCATTGTTAAGCAATTGATATTAGGAGAAATGACTCAAGGCTTTGCGCTTCGAGAACTACGCGTGAAAGTATTGGGCATTCGCCAAGAAAGTTTTGCGAATCAAGTAGGCGTGTCTCGAAAAACCTTGTCTGAAATTGAAAATAATAAGGGTAACTACACCTCAGAAATTATTAACAAGGTGTTTCAACCCTTTGAATTGCAAGTTGGCCTGGTTCCAACGTCTAGCATGGCGTTAGTGGCCATGTTTAAAAGCTAATGCGCGTTAGCTTACAAGGCTACCTACTTGTTTCCCCTGAAGACTTAGCAGCCGTTCGTCAGGCTCTGCCACTGCACATATCTCTTACCCGCCAAGAGGTGGTTTGTGTTCTGTTTCAGGTGACTGAAAGCCACCAACAAACAGGTCGCTTTGATGTCCATGAAGAATTTGTCGATCGCCCTTCTTTTGAAGCCCACCAAGCTCGTGTGAAGAACTCCGACTGGGGAGCAATCAGTCGTCATGCTGAGCGTTTCTATCAAATAACAGAAGATTGTCTTTCGCGCTCGTCAGCCATCCGTTAGAGAGTAAATTCCCCTTCACGATAAAAGATTCACCGACAAATAGGAGGACATTCAATCTGTGCCTGCCAAGATGAAAACTCTCCGCTTCCTCTAACTTGTTAGCACTCTGGCCCTTACGTATAGTCGACCCTCTTCATGAGAGTAATACATTTATCGTCATAGAATAGATGATAACTACACTCAAATGTTATACTATAACAAAATATAATTTACCGGCTAATATTGATGACATCGGCAATACCTAACTCACTCAACAAGAATACTGTGCCCAACAGCTTTGCTCATTGCCAAGCTGCGTCACTCCAATTGGAGTCGCTTGCTTGGTCACCCTACCGGCATAAAGCTTTGCTAGCGCCGATTAGTATTAAAATCAATGCGGGGGAATTTATCGCGGTAGTAGGCCCGAATGGCTCAGGTAAAACCAGTCTGTTGCGCTGCCTCTATCGTGTTAATAAACCCTCATCTGGCCGTGTGCTGCTCGATGGTGTCGATATTTGGTCACTGTCTCCTCGCCAATGTGCCCAACGCGTTGCCACCGTATTACAAGACGCAGGTGGGGAGTTTGGCTTGAGTGTTTTTGAGATGGTTGAGATTGGTCTTACACCAAAGTCCCATCGTTGGGGGCGCTCAAACGAAGATGTGGCCGCTATTGAAAACGCCTTAGAGCTACTGGATGTGACGCATTTGGCGCAGCGCCCTTTTAATGCTTTATCTGGTGGCGAGCGCCAACGGGTAATGATTGCCCGAGCCATAGTACAAGGCCCAGACCTACTTATTCTAGATGAGCCCACTAACCACCTTGATATTCGGCACCAACTAGAGGTACTGGAGCTTTTAGCCAGTTTACCCTGTACCGTGATTGTCTCTTTACATGATTTATCCCTTGCCGCTCACGCAGATCAAGTTTTGGTGATGAAGTCAGGGAAGATGCAAGATTACTCGCCACCGCAAGAAGCCTTTAAAGCACAGCAGATTAAACATGTTTTTGGGGTAAACACCGTCATTGACAAACACCCGGTGACACAACGACCACGATTTTCTTTTTACCTTGAGAACCCTGAGGACTGACCATGACAATTGCTAATCTATTACCAATGAATGCACTGCTAATCACGCCTGCTTTATTACTGAGCTCTCTTGCCGCTCATGCCCAAAATGATGGTCATTACCCAATCGAGGTACAAAGCTGCAATAGAGTAGTTAGTTTTCAACAAGCCCCTCAGGCTGCGGTGTCAAATGATGTGAACCTAACCGAGATGATGCTCGCCCTGGGCTTAGAGCAACACATGGTTGGCTACACAGGTATCTCTGGCTGGAAGACGCTTTCCCCTGAGCTAAGAGATGGGGTGGCCGAGTTGCCTGAGCTGTCCCCTAAATACCCAAGCAAAGAAGTACTGTTAGGAGCAGACGCGGACTTTTACTTTGCCGGTTGGAATTACGGTATGCGTGTTGGTGGTGGCGTCACCCCGGACACACTCAAGCCTCTAGGTATCAAGGTATATGAGCTGAGTGAAAGCTGTGTTCATATTATGGATAAGCCCAAAGTCTCCATGGATGATTTATACATCGACTTACTCAACTTGGGTCGCATTTTTAACGTTGAATACAAAGCTCAAGCACTGGTGAAGGGTTACCAGCAGTCGTTAGAGCAGTTCCAGCAAACACTGGCACCTCTTTTTGAACCCGTAAAAGTATTTGTCTATGACTCTGGAGAGGAACAGCCTTTCACAGCCGGTCGCTTCGGCATGCCAACGGCGCTTATTGAAGCGGCAGGCGGGATCAACATTGTAGATGATGTCGCTAAAAGCTGGACACAAATCGGTTGGGAATCTGTAATTGATCGTAATCCTGAAGTCATCGTCATTGTGAACTATGGTGATGTGACCGCTCAACAAAAAATAGACTTCTTGCTGAGCAATCCAGCGTTTAGTGACATCCCTGCGATTAAAAACCAACGCTTTGTTGTGCTTGAGTATGTAGCCGCTACCCCTGGGCCTCGCAATATCGACGCTATTAAAACCTTAGCCGAGGCATTTAGAACGGCCCTATGATTCTTAAACAAACACATACCCCATCGCTGGCTAAGCTGCCGATGACTTGGCTGCTCACCAGCCTAGCTATTCTATTGGTCGTTAGTATGGGAATTGCGGTGGGTGTAGGTTCAGTCGCCATTGACCAAGCAACGGTTTGGGGTGTCATTGCTCATAAACTTTCCTTGAGCAGTAGCCTGCCGGACTGGTCTATGGGTCGCGAAAATATTATTTGGGCTGTACGCTTACCCAGAGTGATTTTAGCTGCCATCGTCGGTGCTGCGTTAGCCATGGTGGGTGGCGCACTGCAATCTGTTACGCGTAACCCTTTGGCAGACCCGCACTTATTAGGCGTGTCTTCTGGAGCGGCACTAGGAGCGATTATCGCGTTACTCCATACCGGTATGATTTTAGGGGTTGCGACCGTGCCTGTGTTTGCTTTTATCGGTGCATTAGTGGCTATTTTTTGTGTGCTATTAGTCGCAAACTTTTCCGTGGCACACAGTGCTGGCCGTCTCATTTTGGCAGGGGTTGCCATTGCCTTCATTCTCACGGCGTTAGGAAACTTGTTTATTTTTATGGGCGACCATAGGGCATCTCATACCGTTATCTTTTGGATGTTGGGAGGCTTAGGTCTAGCCCAGTGGGATCAACTTTGGTTTCCGTGTTTGGCGCTTCTATTAGGGGCAAGCTATCTTATCTACAAAGCACGTTTTCTTAATGCCATGACCTTGGGAGATGAGACCGCCAGCACCCTAGGCGTACCTGTCACACGTTTTCGCCTCATGGTGATTGTGGTGTGCGCTTTACTCACTGGTGCTGCCGTAGCTTTTTCTGGCGTGATTGGTTTTGTGGGGCTCATGGTACCCCATATTACGCGTTTACTGGTCGGTGGGGATTATCGAAAGTTACTGCCTCTCTCTGGGTTATTAGGGGCACTCTTTCTTGTCATTGCAGACATTGTCGCCAGAGTCATTATCCCTCCACAAGACATGCCTATCGGTATCTTAACTGGGTTGGTGGGCGGTATTGCCTTCGTCTTCTTGATGCGTCAAAAACGCCACGTATCGTTTTAGCACTGCACCTTTAACCCATATACGAATGAATAGAGAAGTAGTAGCCTCATCGGGCAATGATGGTGATGACAGTAAGAATCTAAATTAGGAAGTAATTAAGAGGAAACTCGTTGAGTAAGGGCGAAAAAAGTCAGCCCTTACTCTGCATTTTCATAGGCCAGTTTATATTTCAGAACATCGTGAGCAGACATAGCTTTATTATGATACCAACCCTGATGTAGCACCACACCCATTTCTGTTAAGTGCTCAACATTCTCTTCACTTTCTACCCCTTCTGCAATACAAGCTATATTCAGCTCTTGAGCAAGCGTTTGAATTGACTTCATGATTGCATTATTTTTTAGGTTGTCGCCCATAAAAATTTTATCTGTTTTAATGATTTCAAAATCAAATTCAGAAATATAAGATAAACCCGAATATTCCATACCAAAATCATCTATTGCAAAGCGACAACCAGCAGTGCGAAGTAACTCCATGTTTTGTTTGATTTTATCCTTATGCCTCATAAGATTTTCATCTTCTGTAATTTCTAGAATAAGACTGTTGCGCATCGCTTCACTTAATTCAGAAATTTTACGTATAAAGTCTTCACTCTCTATATGCTTACTTGATACGTTAATTTGAAAATCATTCTCTCGTATAAAGTGTTCGGTAAAGCTCGTCTCAACCTCGGCAATTTGGAACAAAGTATGCTCGATGTATAAGTCAAAGTCTTTGATAATTTTAGCAATTTCACCGGCATCTTGAGTGCTTTTACTTCTCAGAAAGACTTCTATAGAAAACAACTTTTTGGTCTCTATATTCACAATTGGCTGGTAGACATTATAGAAATAGTTTCTATTTATTTTTCTCTTAAGGTCTTTTAATTCAAACCAACGTACTAGTTTAGGAGTTAGTAAAAACAAACAAATAATGAAGAACAATATGATTGTCGGAATAACATAGTAATTTATTTCTTGGTCATTACGTTTTGGAAGAGAAATATAAGATAAGTTCTTAATATGATCTGACTTTTTATAAAAAGTGCTAGCAGGATGTACTGAGTTAAAAATAGAAAGTGTTAACAATGATTCTTCAGGCAATAACTCTTCTATCGTACTTCTTTTAATAACCAAGTTATATTCTTGCGGACCAACTGTCTTCTTTATAATAAAAACAGGCTCTGACAATGACTTAATATCGAATGGCCCTATTATTACAAAGCCTTCAAATGGCAGAGGTCTGCCTACTTTCAGAACGACCTTATTTCCCCATGAGTCACAAGTGATAATCGCATGATCGCCTTTGTTGTCCACTATACCGAACTCGATACCGCCTGGGATGGTGAATAGCTCTTGGCGCATGGAATAAATGAAGTCTTGAGGGCATGACTCACTATAACTTTTTGATAGTTTAGTTATCATTTCAGTAATATCGCCAAAATAGCTTTCGGCAACAGCAAAGGCAGATTGTCTTTGAGTTTGAATCCTAGTTTCTTCGGTGTTTTCGTGCCACCTTTTCTCTGCAGAATAAAGAAAAACAGAAAAAGCAGCCACAAGGAAAACATTAAAGAACACTAAGAAAAATAATCTTTCCTTTTTGAACATGAAAACTATCCGACAGGCGTCATAAAAGTATGGGTCATTATATATTTTAAAGCATCTTAAGTGAACATTAATTAAATTCTGGTTAATCGCTTAAAAATAGCCCTCTAAAGCTTTTTTTTATCACCAAAAAATCACTCCTCGCTTGGCGTGGCAATCAAATAACTATTTGGCATATTTATACACAGTATTTCTACTCACCCCAGCTTCTTTGGCGGTTTGCGTAACATTTCCATTGAACGCCTCTAGCAGGCGAGGGATTAGACGCTCTAGAGGCTCGATGACTTTTGCAGGTTGCTCAAGCTTCTCGGGGTCATCCGCAGGGAAAGCTAAATCCTCAAAAAAGTCATCCGGCAAATGCCAATCTTCCAATTCTTCACCATCCGCCATGGCTAAACCGACTTTGAGTACGTGAGCGAGTTGACGCATGTTACCCGGCCAAGGGTGTTGTACAAGTAAATCCAGCATGGCTTGAGAAAGTTCAGGCCCAGCCTCTTCAAGTCGCAAACGATTATGTAGATATTGAATTAGCCTTGCCTTATCTTGCCGATCCCGTAACGCTGGCAATTCAATATTAAGGCCAGATATTCGATAATAGAGATCCTGTCTAAAATTCCCTTCTTTTACTTCGTTCTTCAAAGCGCGGTTGGTCGCTGAAATAAGCTTTATGTCTACAGGATAAACTTCTGTCGAACCTAAAGGCGTGACCACTCTTTCCTGCAGCACGCGTAGTAGGCGAGACTGGACAGCCGTGGGCATCTCGCCAATTTCATCGAGAAACAAGGTGCCACGATGTGCACGGCGAATCAGGCCAATAGACCCTTTCGTTTGCGCTCCTGTAAAGGCACCTTTTTCGTAACCAAACAGCTCAGATTCGACTAATTCCGCTGGAATCGCAGCACAGTTCACCGCCACCAGCATTTCTTGGCGACGCGAGCTATGGTAATGAAGGCTCCGAACAAAAATTTCCTTACCGGCCCCTGTTTCACCGTGAATTAAGATAGGAATGTCTTTTTCCATTATTTTATGGGCTTGTTTGACGATACGCTCGACATGCTCATCCCCGTGTTGTAGCTCTGTTAATGGGATAACATTGTCCGGTATGCGACTCATTTCTATCCTTTGATTCTCTTGTTTATGGTTGACCTTCATTGCCCCTTGTTGAGGAGCAACATACCCGCCACGCTGGCGAAAGTCGGGGACTTTCATAATCTGCTGGACTGGCGGAATGACTTTGACATAAAACTGATAACGGCCCATCGCCAGAAGTTTCATGGGTAATCGACTAGGATGATGTTTGATTTCACGCATTTCTACGTCGAAAATCTGGTTAATATTGAGTAAAGCTAGATCTCTAGCGAGCACAACTTCCGCCCGTCGGTTTGCAGAGACAATCGTACCGTTCTCGTCCAACACCAATATGCCTGACCAGTGGCTATCTAAACTGACAACATTGGTATTAAAACTGAGAATAAAATGCTCTTGCTGAAAAGCAGAGAAGATAAGCCGATTCTCAACGCTCAAAGACATGAGTTTGACCATTCCTAACGTATGGTCTTGGGGCAAATAAGCATCGGAGGAAATATCCAACACGCCTACCAGGTCATTTTGGGTGTTATAGATAGGCGATGCAGACCCCACCATGAAACGATTCGCTCGTAGAAAGTGCTCATCTCGACCAACTTGTATCGCCTCCCCCGTAATCAAAGCGGTGCCAATGGCATTGGTGCCAGCAGCCATTTCCGTCCATTGATTACCACCTACCAAGCCATGCTCGGCGGCGCTACCGAATCTCGGCTGCCCCCACGTATTTAGCACATGGCCTTGGCGGTCAGCCAATACAATCATGCAGGAAGAATTACTAAGAATATTTTCATAGTAAGGCAAAACTTCGTTTTCTGTGGTTTCCAAGAGACTGCGATGTTGATCAACTAGGTCATTTAATGGGCCTTTCGCTAACGAAGAAAAATCGGGACGACTACCATGCTCTAAACCAAATTGTTCACAGCGATACCAAGAAGCCTGAATTAATTCTTTATGTTCTTGTTTATCTTCATTTTTATTTTTTTCATCAGACATCTTTGTGTCTTTGAATTGATTATTTTTTGTTGGCATTTACAGCTCCAGATTCACTGGGGGCATTCTTATTTTTATGGCTAACCGGAATAGGTTGCTAAGCTCTAAATTTCGTTATAGCTGTTCACTAAAACTGTTAAAAAGTGTTCACTTTGTCAATTCACTGTAAACACTTTGAACACAACTGAACAGCATTTTTTCAGATGTGAAATTCATCAACACTTCAAGAAACAGCGAAAAAACCTCATATATTTCATGTAGATAGAATAAAAAATGGAGTGTTAATTTATTTTGGCACGGCATTTGTAATGTATAAATCAACATCACGTGTTCTTTTTTGATCCTGTTCAAGGTCAGATGTGTTCACGTAGACAAAACAATAACAACAAGAAAAAGGTACTCTCAATGTCTTTAACGCTGCAGAATGTCTCGCGCGTTGTTGACGGAGAAACATGGATCGATGAGGTCAATCTGACCCTAGAACCAGGCTCCTTCAACGTTTTACTGGGCAGAACACTATCCGGTAAAACCACGCTGATGCGATTAATGGCCGGTCTCGACCGCCCCTCCACTGGCAAGATCCTCATGAACGGTGTGGATGTTACAGGGGTTGCTGTTCGTGAACGCAACATTTCCATGGTATACCAACAGTTCATCAATTACCCCAATCTAACTGTCTACGAAAACATCGCATCACCGTTACGGCTCGCCAAAATGGCTGACGCGGAAGTAGACAAACGAGTCCGCGAAACTGCGGCCATGCTGCGCATTGATCCCTATTTAGATCGTCTACCCTTACAATTGTCTGGTGGCCAGCAGCAGCGTACCGCCATGGCCAGAGCCCTGGTCAAAGATTCCCAAATTATTCTTTTCGATGAGCCTTTGGTGAACTTGGATTACAAGTTAAGAGAAGAGTTACGTCAGGAATTAAGAGCCCTATTTAAAGCCCGCAATTGCATTGCAATCTACGCCACAACGGAACCAAACGAAGCGCTTGCCTTGGGAGGCAATACGGCAGTTCTGCACGAGGGGCGCTTATTACAAATGGGGCCTACGGCTGAGGTTTACCATCAACCGAAAGACATCATTACTGCGGAAATGTTTTCTGAGCCACCAATCAATGTAGTGCCTGGGCGAGTCAGCGAAGAAGAAGTCACCTTTGATGATACGGTGCATTTTCGTCTCAATAATGATTTACGTCGTCTGCCTCCGGGTGAATACCAATTTGGGGTACGCGCTTCCCATATCGGTTTGGTGCCCCATTCCGATGATGATCTTGAACTTCCTGTTCGAGTCGATCTGGCTGAAATCAGTGGTTCAGAAACATTTTTACACGTGCACAACTCTCATTTTGATTTAGTACTACACCTATCTGGTGTACACGCTTATCAGGTTGATCAGGAAATCAAAGTCTATTTCCCTACGCACAAACTCTATGCCTTTGATCATCAAGGTCAAATGGTGCATTCCCCAGCACGCATGAGGGAGCAATAATCATGGCCGAAATTACCTTAAATGCTTTAGCTCATACTTACTCTGACAACCCGAGCAAACCAGAAGATTATGCCATTCGCGAAATGAGCCATGTCTGGGAACAAGGGGGAGCGTTTGCACTACTGGGCCCTTCTGGCTGTGGTAAATCCACCTTGCTGAATATTATTTCTGGACTGCTTGAGCCCTCCGATGGAGAAGTATTATTTGACGGTAAGCGTGTCAATGAACTGAAACCGGAAGAGCGTAACATCGCTCAGGTGTTTCAGTTCCCAGTGGTCTACGACACCATGACGGTGTTTGATAATCTGGCCTTTCCGTTGCGCAACATCGGCATTCCTGAATACAAGGTAAAGTCGAAGGTTCATGAAGTGGCGGAAATTCTAGAGCTTTCCGATCAACTAAAACGTAAAGCCAAGGGTTTATCAGCGGACCAAAAGCAGAAAGTCTCTATGGGCCGCGGCTTGGTACGTGATGACGTGTCTGCCATTTTGTTTGATGAACCACTGACCGTCATTGACCCTCAGCTGAAGTGGAAATTACGCCGTAAGCTAAAACAGATCCACGAGCAATTTAATATCACCATGGTGTATGTCACCCATGATCAGCTCGAAGCGTCTACCTTCGCCGATAAAATCGCCGTTATGTATAACGGCCAGATCGTCCAATTTGGCACGCCAAGAGAGCTTTTCGAAAATCCAGCTCATACCTTTGTAGGTTACTTCATTGGCAGCCCTGGCATGAACTTCTTTGAGGCGGACCTAGAGGAAGGCTTAACCTTTGGTAACCATCAAATTGCTGTCAGCGACGCTATGTTAGCGCGTTTAAAAGCCATGAATGTGAATAAAGTTACAGTTGGTATTCGACCTGAATTTGTTCATGTTTGGGACGGTAAAAGTGATGATGCTTTTGCCGTCGAAGTCGACTTCGTTGAAGACTTGGGCACTTATAAGATTTTGTCTTTCCTCTTTAATGGCCAAGCCATGAAAGCACGCCTAAGCGAAGATCAAGTCATTCCTTCTGGGCAGGTATACGTTAGCTTCCCAGAGCAATGGACGAAGATTTACGTTGACGAATATCTAGTGGAGCGTCCACAAGCCACATCCGCGACTGAGCAGGAGGTTTCTCATGCAAACTAAGGTTGAAAATAACAAGGCTTGGTTCCTTGTACTGCCTGTGTTTTTGATTGTGGCGTTCTCAGCCATTATCCCTTTAATGACGGTGGTCAATTATTCGGTACAGGACATCTTTGATCCCTATACCCGCTACTTTGTTGGTACAGAATGGTTTAAGCAAGTCATTCTCGACAGTCGCTTACACGAAGCGTTGCTTCGCCAATTTTTGTACTCCTTCACAGTTCTGGCCATTGAGGTACCCTTGGGGATTTGTGTGGCCTTAATGATGCCCACAAAAGGGCGTAGTGCCTCCCTAGCGTTAATATTGGTCGCCATTCCGTTACTGATTCCATGGAACGTTGTCGGCACCATCTGGCAGATTTTCGGTCGTGCCGACATTGGTCTTTTCGGCGCCTTCATGAGCAGCATTGGAGTAGATTACAACTATGCCTCAAACCCAACTGATGCTTGGCTAACCGTAGTACTAATGGATGTTTGGCACTGGACACCACTTGTGGCGCTATTGTGTTACTCAGGTCTGCGTGCAATTCCCGAGGTTTATTACCAAGCCGCACGCATTGATCAGGCCTCGCGCTGGGCCGTGTTCCGCTACATTCAGCTGCCGAAGCTAACCAACGTGCTGATTATTGGTGTGCTATTGCGCTTCATGGACTCTTTCATGATCTATACCGAGCCTTTTGTATTAACCGGCGGCGGCCCTGGTAGTTCGACGACTTTCTTGAGTCAGTCCTTGGTACAGCAAGCAATTGGACAGTTTGATCTAGGTCCTGCAGCCGCTTTCTCGCTGGTGTACTTCTTAATCATCCTATTGGTGTGCTGGGTGTTCTACACCACCATCATGAACATGCAAAAAGACAAGTAGGAGCCGATCATGACACAAGCATCTATTACTCCCAGATCAGCACAAAACAAAGGCACAGCGACACAGGCCCCAGTGCACAGTAAAGCAGAACGTAAAGCTCGTAATGCCACCTTAAGAGGCCGCTTCGGCTTAGTACTCTATGTGGTGCTTTTATTGTTGCCTATTTATTGGTTAATCAACATGTCGTTCAAGACCAATACCGAAATCCTGAGCGGCCTGTCCTTTTTCCCAGCGGATTTTACGCTGGAAAATTACGCTAAGATTTTTGGTGACCCAACGTGGTACATGGGTTATGTAAACTCTATTTTCTACGTTTCCATGAACATGGTCATCAGTCTGATCGTCGCCTTACCAGCGGCCTATGCTTTCAGTCGTTATAAGTTTATTGGCGATAAGCACATGTTTTTCTGGCTACTGTCTAACCGTATGGCACCACCAGCAGTGTTCCTGTTGCCATTCTTCCAGCTTTATTCGTCTGTTGGCTTATTTGACACCCACATTGCCGTCGCCCTTGCCCACTGTCTTTTTAACGTGCCACTGGCGGTATGGATCTTAGAAGGCTTTATGAGCGGCGTCCCAAGAGAAATTGACGAGACCGCTTATATCGATGGCTACACCTTTCCGAAATTCTTTGTGCGTATCTTTATTCCTTTGATCCGCTCAGGCATTGGCGTTACCGCTTTCTTCTGCTTCATGTTCTCTTGGGTAGAGTTGCTACTGGCGCGTACTTTGACCTCTGTGGAAGCAAAACCTATCGCGGCCATCATGACCCGTACTGTGTCGGCTTCTGGGATGGATTGGGGGCTGCTCGCCGCCGCCGGTGTGCTAACCATTATCCCGGGTATGTTGGTCATTTATTTTGTTCGTAACCATGTCGCGAAGGGTTTTGCCCTTGGCCGAGTATAAGGAGAACCCCGATGGCTTGGATGTCTTGGACACTACCAACGGCAATGTTTTTTATCACCATTGCGGTCATTTTGATCTCGATGACCGCGTGGCAAATCATTTCACCCTGTATAGAACGCCGTGGTTTCTTGCCATTGGCCACTACGCGCGGTGACCGCTTATTTATAGGACTGCTTAGCAGTGCTTTTATCCACCTTGCGTTCGTTGCATTAACGGACGTGAATATCGCGGTGGCAACCGCCCTATGTGCCATTTGGATGATCGTCCTAATGCGCTGGGGTTAGTCTCGGCGTCCCTAGACACTAGGAACGATGGAATATCTGGCTTGGAAGCCAATCACTATTAACTTTGTTGAGGTAAATCATGCACTACAATAAGAAAAAAATTGCACTAGCCGCCTTACCCCTAGCTGTTATGCTGCATTCTGCATCATTATGGGCAGACGCCTATTCTGACGCCGCAGAAAAGTGGGTAGAAAACGAATTTTCTGTTTCAACGCTGACTAAAGACCAGCAGTTAAGTGAAATGCAATGGTTCACAGAAGCCGCGAAAAAATTCCGTGGTATGGAGATCAACGTTGCATCCGAAACCCTTACGACACACCAATACGAATCTCAGGTGTTAGCAAAAGCCTTTGAGGAAATCACTGGCATTAAAGTGAACCACGATCTGATTCAAGAAGGGGACGTGGTTGAAAAGCTACAAACTCAAATGCAATCAGGTCGTAATATTTACGATGCTTATGTAAATGACTCCGACCTTATTGGTACTCATTTCCGTTACGGTAAAGTTGTGCCAATTTCAGACATGATGACTGGAGATGGCAAAGCTTTCACCTCACCGACGCTAGATTTGGAAGACTTTATTGGTCTTGATTTCACGACAGGTCCAGATGGCAAGCTATACCAACTGCCAACTCAGCAATTTGCTAACCTGTATTGGTTCCGTGCGGATTGGTTTGCTCGTGAAGACCTCAAAGCGAAATTCAAATCCATTTATGGTTATGACCTAGGTGTACCCGTTAACTGGTCTGCTTATGAAGACATTGCGGAATTCTTTACCGATAAAGTAAAAAATATCGATGGTGAGCGTGTTTACGGCCACATGGATTACGGTAAAAAAGACCCTTCTCTTGGCTGGCGTTTCACCGATGCTTGGTTCTCTATGGCCGGTGCCGGCGATAAAGGCATTCCAAATGGTTTACCGGTGGATGAATGGGGTATTCGTGTAGAAAACTGTCACCCTGTTGGTTCAAGCGTGTCTCGTGGTGGTGCTACCAATGGCCCAGCGGCCGTTTACGCGACCACCAAATATGTGGATTGGTTGCGTAAGTACGCGCCACCAGAAGCACAAGGTATGACCTTCTCTGAATCCGGCCCAGTACCGGCTCAAGGGGGCGTTGCACAACAAATTTTCTGGTACACCGCTTTCACGGCCGATATGACAAAAGAAGGCTTAGCCGTTGTGAACCCTGATGGTTCTCCGAAATGGCGTATGGCGCCATCTCCTGTCGGGCCATACTGGCAAGAAGGCATGAAAAAAGGTTATCAAGACGTGGGCGCATGGACTTTCATGAACTCCACACCAGATGATCGCCGTCTAGCGTCTTGGTTGTATGCGCAGTTCACTACGTCTAAAACCGTTTCTTTGAAGAAAACCTTGGTGGGCTTAACGCCGATTCGTGAGTCTGATATTAACTCACCAGAAATGGCTGCTGCAGCGCCAAAACTGGGTGGTTTGGTTGAATTCTACAAGGGTCCTGCCCGTAAAGAATGGTCGCCAACGGGTACTAATGTGCCTGACTATCCAAAACTGGCACAGCTATGGTGGCAATACATTTCACAGGCCGCAAGCGGTGAAGCAACACCACAAGAAGCGCTTAATGGTTTAGCGGAAGCGCAAGATAAAGTCATGACTCGCCTTGAACGTGCAAAAGTTCAAGACATTTGTGGCCCTAAATTGAACGAACCTCGTGATGAGGCATACTGGCTAGCACAGCCAGGCTCACCAAAAGCTAAGCTTGCTAATGAGAAACCACAAGGAAAAACGGTTTCTTATGATGAGCTACTTCGCTCTTGGGAATAAGCTAGAGCCTAGTCACTCCCATTGATTTGGACCGGCCTTGCGCCGGTCTTTTTTTTGGCGGATAAGGAAACCACGCAGCAATGTTAGAAATAGGTTGCATCAAAGCTATTCGTTCGTTTCTATAAACACACGCTGCCACTATCTAATCCACTCATAAATACTATCCATGACGGAGAGAAAGCCTATGCAACTCATCATCGCGAATAAAAATTACTCATCTTGGTCATTACGGGGCTGGTTGGCACTAAAAGCGTTTAATGTGCCATTCGATGAAATCCAATTGAGCCTAGAAACGGAAGAGTTTTACCAAACCCTCGCACAGCACACTAACGTGGGTAAAGTACCAGTACTGATTGATAATGATTTGACTGTCTGGGACTCTTTGGCCATCTGTGAATATGTTAATGAAGCGTATTTACAAGGCAAAGGCTGGCCTGCAGACAAAAACAAACGTGCGGTAGCTCGCTCTATCGTTGCAGAAATGCACTCTGGATTATTGGCGATTCGTAACGAAATGCCCATGAACTGCCGTGCGACACGTCGTATTGAACCGACTGAATCCGCTCTTCAAGAAATTGCCCATGTAGATGGCATGTGGTCAAAATTGCGGGCTGAAAATAGTAAAGAGGGTGATTACCTGTTTGGCGACTTTAGCTTAGCTGACGTATTTTTTTCGCCACTTATCTTCCGCTTCATGACTTATCGTGTCGTCGTATCTGACTCAGTAAAAGCCTATATGGACACTATGTTTTCTCATCCAGCTATGCAGGAATGGTATCAGGCGGCACTTTCCGAAACAGAAATCGTTGCCTCAGATGAAGCTGGTGAACCAGTATAAATCTTCGCTTGGTCGGTGGTTAACTTGGCTCAAAGAGACACTGATTAGCTTTCGATAAAATCGAAGTGTGTATTTTTTGAACAGTTGGTGTCAGCCTTTGGAGCGCTTTTGTAATGTAATTTTAATTAAGTGTTATTTTGTATCTATATTGAGACATGAACAGGCAATCTAGGGATAATGCCCCTTATTGCATTAACAAAACTCGACTTTATTGTTCTCAAGGAGACACAACATGCCTTTTAATAAGAAACACTGCGCATTAATGACAAGTGTTTTAGCTCTTTCAACGGTTTCTTCTCAACTAATGGCAGAAACCCAGGAAGGCTTTACACTGACGCCAAGCATCGGCTACTACAACATGGACAATAAACGTGGTGTTGATAACGAAACCGCTTTGTCTCTTGGTTTAGGTTATCAGTTCAACTCCCCTTGGGCGGTTGAGTTTACTTACCTAAACGCTGACAGCAACACACTTAGCGGTGGTGCTGATGTGGATGTCGATCAATTGCGTCTTGACGCTCTATACCACCTTGCTAGCCGCGAAGGCCTAACGCCTTACCTAGCAGCAGGTGTTGGTTCAACAGACTTCAGTAGCCCGACCAACCTAGACAACACTCAACTTAATGCGGGTGGTGGTATTAAGTATGCCATCAACGACCAAGTTTCATTACGTGGTGACTTCCGTCTACTAAAAGATACCGAAGACCACCACCTAGATAACCTGACCACTCTGGGTGTGCAATTCACATTCGGTAATAAAGCAAGTAAGCAAGAAGAAGCGGTGGCACAACCTGTTGCCGTTGTTGCAGAAGAGCCTGTAGAGCAAGCACCAGTTGATACAGATGGTGATGGCGTTGTAGACGCAAATGACCAATGTTTAAGCACTCCAAAAGGCGCTGCCGTATACGCTAATGGTTGTGAGCTTGATGGCGACAATGATGGCGTAGTGGATCGTTTAGATCAGTGTTTAACGACACCAAATGGCGCCTCTGTAGATGCTAAAGGTTGTGCTCTTGATGGCGATAAAGATGGCGTTGCGGATTACAAAGACCAATGTTTGTACACAGCAGCAGGCGCTAAAGTGAACGAGCAAGGCTGTCATGAAACACTAAGCAGCACTAAGACCGTGAGCTTAGACGTTCAATTTGCTAACAACTCTGATGCAGTGGATGCGAAATACTTCCCACGAATCGAAGAAGTAGCAACTTTCCTCACCGAGTACCCAGAAACCAACGTTGTGATTGAAGGTCACACTGATGACCGTGGTTCTGCTGCTTACAACCAACAACTTTCTGAAAAGCGTGCTAAGGCAATTGCCAATGTACTCGTTGAAGAATTTTCTATTGCGGAAGATCGTGTAGCAGCTATTGGTTACGGCGAGTCTCAACCAAAAGTGGATAATGATACTGCAGCCAACCGTAACATTAACCGTCGAGTAGTTGCCGTTGTTTCTGCAACCGTTGAAGAAGCGGCTCAGTAAAGAAAAACGACCTACTGATCAAGCCATACCCTAAGCTTAGGGTATGGCTTTTTTATGATTGTAGATATTGCTCAACTCCTTGCGCAGCCAGAACACCCGTTGCAAAACAAGCCGTTAATAAGTAGCCACCTGTTGGCGCTTCCCAGTCCAACATCTCTCCAGCACAAAATATCCCGGGTATGTTTTTTAGCATAAGATGCTCTGTAACGCTCTCTTCACACACGCCACCAGCACTCGAGATGACCTCTTCAATGGCTTTCACTTGATCAAAATGTACGACCACACGTTTCAAACTTGCAGCAATTTTTTCAGGTGTGGATAAATTCTCTGGCTTAGTCACTTCATGCAGTAACGCCACTTTTACACCACCTAAATTCAAGGTGCGTTTGATGTACTTGGAAAACGATTCTTTGGCTTTACGATGAGACAGTTTTTTCACCAACTGAGAATGATCGAGCTGTGGCAATAAATCGATCACTAGCTGAGCTTGTCCGCGCTGTTCGATCTGATCCCGCAGGTATTTAGAGAAAGCGTAGATTAAGCTGCCTTCCATACCATCTTGGGTCAAAATACACTCGCCTTTCTTTGACACCTCTACCCCTTCGATCGTCGTACAACGAAACGCCACGCCTTTAAGAGGAGAGCCAGCAAACTTTTCCTTAAGGAAATTGCTCCATGGACTGTAGAAACCACAATTAGCACTTTTCAAAGGCTCAATCACTACCTTATGTTTTGCAAGTGCCTGCTGCCAACGGCCATCTGAGCCTAGCTTTGGCCAGCTTGCTCCCCCCATAGCCAAAACGAATGCATCTGCTTTGGCGACGGTTTCTTGATTATCATGGGAGAAAACAGCGTATGTGGATTCGATAGCGAGCATTTTTTGGCGCATATGAAACACTACGCCCATTTCTCGTAAGCGTTTCAGCCAATTACGTAGCAAGGGAGCGGCTTTCATATCTTTTGGAAAAATACGGCCAGAGCTCCCAATGAAAGTCTCAATTCCTAGGCCATGAATCCAATCTTGCAATGTATCTGCATCGAATTGACTGATGGCTCGGTCAAGCCAATTGGCTTTATCGTAATATCGTTGGATGAAAGCATCATAGGGCTCTGAATGGGTAATATTCATGCCACCCACACCCGCTAATAGGAACTTACGGCAAGCACTGGGTTTGGCATCATAAACATGCACTTGATACCCCTGTGCACAAATACGCTCTGCGGCCATAAGGCCAGCAGGCCCTGCTCCTATTACAATGACTTTCTTTGGCATCGATCGACTCATAAATACTGGAAAACAGGCATCATAAAGAAAAGTAGCGTCAGTACCAAATGATTATAAACTAATAGGTTAACTCGTTTTGCCAAGTTACGCCGTCTACTAACACCTTAGCAGGCGTACCGGCCGCGATGCTGCCCGCCGTCACAGATTTAGTAAGAGTCGAGTTAATGCCAACCACACAGTCATCTCCAACCTGTACGCCCTTTAGTACGGTTACATTATCAGCCAGCCAAACACGATTACCAATGTTAATGTTTTGAGCTGGGTTAATGCGCTGCCCTGATTTCATAATATTGTGTCCATCACTGGTCATGACCTTAACATTACGAGACAGCATACAGTTTTTACCGAGTGTTAAATGTGTCCCTTTTTCCCGTGCCGATAAATAGCAATTTTCACCGATTACACAGCCGTTATCGATAGAAACAACACAATCATCACCTAGAATCTCAATGTGTACGCCTTTAAGGTTCACTCCAGACGCTATTCGTAATTGGTTATTCTTGCCCTTCATAACAATTGTGCAGCCTCGGATACGTACACCTTCTTCAATATCAAGGTGGTATTCACCTTTAAGTTTTAACTTGTTGCGCAATGACAACAAGAATGTCATGAACATGTCCATACAGGCTCCTTAGAACTCGTCTATATCATTCACACTTTAATGCTAGGTCGAAGACAACTTACGAATACTCGCTTCAAGCTCTTCTTCAATAAGGTAAAAAGGTGTATCTATTGGGATTGCCTTATGTTTTTCGTCATTATAGGAGTGGCTATAAGGGTAACTTTTAACAGGAATCAATGAAAAAGTGGGAACCCCCATATAAGCTGACAGATGCTTAATCCCTGTATCCATCCCAATGAACATAATGGCATCTAAAAAATATAAAGGTAGCTCATTTAAAGGTTTTTCAACGAATGTTACGGGGGCTTCCAGTTCGATGAGTTTTTGTTTCATCGTCTGATCCACCTTGGATTTGCTTAGAGGGTAAATAATCTCAATTTTTTCAAATCGCGTCTTAACTTTTGTAATCAATTTCAGGAAGTCTTCAGGTTTACATAAATGATCAAAGGACGAGGACGCCATAGACATGACAAAATAGCCCTTCCTTTGCTCCACTACCTGCTGATACTGCTCATAAGAAGGAGGACTTTTTCTACCAGTGCCAATAGCCCACCAAATTTCATTTAGGCTTGATTGTAAAATATTCTTATCGACGAACTCATCTGGAATTTCTAAGTCTCTGTTTTTTGAAGAATAGAAAGTAAACTTTAAGGTTAGGTCAATAAATTTCAAGGCTTTTATAACCTTACCGACTCGCCTTACCGGGCATAACTCTATGATGTAGTCGGGCTTTATTCTTTTTAGTGCCTTATAGAATGAAATGATGCCTTTAAGCGATCTGTAATCCACTCCAAAAGATGAAAACTCGAAACCCTCCTTATCTTTTGCGAAAAGCTCATGTTCAAATAGGCCAGCATGCTTCTCATGCACACCAAAGTGGATGTCTACATCACCCAACAATTCCCTGATATAGGGGAACGTCATAACACTAACGATACAGTCCCCCATCCCTCTATTGTTTAGCACCAAAACTCTTTTATTCATATCTATCCTTTTCTGTAAAACTACGTCATGTTGTCAATATCCATCTACCTTTCGGCATGGAAGAGGTGCTCAAATCTAAAATAACCGTAGGGTAAATCTACTTAATGTTTAATCCGCATACAGTGCAAGCAAGTTCCTAATTTACCTATCATCAACGCTATGTTCTAATTCTTATCAATTGTATTGAAAATTTGACCATATTACAGGGCTTTAGGACATCACATGAAACATCCATGGCTTGCGAGCATGAAAAACCTTTGGTTTGAACAAGGGGCATACGTTACAAAAAAGGCCCGTGAGTATATCACCTCTGACTTCTCTCCAGAGGGCGTTAAAAAAATAGCTGTAATTCGCCACGCAGCACTTGGTGATCAAGTCATTTTAAGGCCTTTCTTAATCGAAGCGAGACGTTTCTTCCCGAATGCCGAGATTACGCTAGTAGGTGTGTCAAACTATCAGTACGGTATGCCGATTGATCTGGTTGATAAAACTCATATTATGCCGGGTAAAGGTGATACACAGCACCAAGGCGTGAAAGCAAAGTTTGCGAATATCAAGGAGCTTGGTGAACAAGACATTATTTTTGACCTTGCTGGTACAAATCGCTCCTATTGGATGACACTGCTTACGAAAGCCAAATTGAAAGTAGGCTTTCCTTATAAGCCCTTACATCGCGGCACCCTATATAATTTGTGTGTGTGGCGTTCCGACTTTCAAGCGGAGGTTGAAACTATGCTCGACATGCTGAGAGTTTTGGGCCATAACCCACCGCGTCGACTCGATTTCGCCTACCCAGACCATCAAGTGCTTTGCGAAAAAGAAAAACCGTTTATTCTGTATTTCAATGGTGCTTCGCAATTAAGAAAAATTTTAACCAAAGAACAAATGCGCACTGTAATGGTAAAGGCCATCGAGAAATTCCCTGATCATCAACACGTGTATTTAGAAGGTAAAAATGACTTTGAAAAGGGCGATTATCTAGAAGACCTAGTGTCGTCAGCGAGAAACTTTTCTATTCAGCCTTGTCTTGACCTTGATGAGTTGGTGACCTTGATTGCGAAAGCCAGTCTTCTAGTTGCACCTGATACAGGTGTGCGCAATATTGGTATTTCAACACATACACCAACTGTCGGTATTTTCTTTTCTACCGTGCCATTTCGCTACACACCACGTTATGAGGATCATTATATTGTCATGCGTCCTGATGCAACGACACCCTCTGCCGACGAAATAATACAAGGTATTCAAGACGCCCTATAACCCCCCATTAGCTAGACTTTTACATAATAAGAGTCTAGCTAATTCTATTTTAGGGTTTCTCCCCACCCTGCACTCCCCCAGTAATCGCGATACGCATCGCTTCTTCAACGCCAATATCCAGCTCTGTTAAGCGGTCACGGGAGACGTAAGCGGTAATCCCACCGATTTGATAACTTAGAGGAATGTAAACTCCCACTAGATCTTGTTCTTTAAACAGCCGTTGCCCAGTTTGCTCACCGGTGACAAAGCCAATCATTTGTGCCCCGTTCATTTCCAAGGCCACCACGCTTTTCATGTCATTTTTTTCAGATAGATTAAAGACCTTCATCATGTCTTTAATCGCGCCATAGAGAGATTTAACTAAAGGGATACGTTCGAATAAGTTATGGCTCAGCTTTATCAGATAGCGAATACCGTACAAGTTAACCAATAAGCCAATCAACACTAGACTCACAAGGCTGGTTAATACTCCTAGCCCCAAAAAGTAATAGTCCTCTGGCATTACCCATAATAATAGTGACTTAGTCACTTCCTCAGCCTTGGAAAGTAGCCAGTAGATTAAATAAACCGTTAAGCCTATCGGTAGTACCGCTGCAAGCCCTTTTAATAATAAAGACATCAATTTATTCATGATCACATCGCCTTATTCGCTGAAGATTTTCCCACATTGTACGCCAACTAGAGCAGGGAATACTCTAGATTAAGCGGCCATTTGTTCTCTGCCACAACAAAAGATTGCTCATCGTCCGGCCACCTTATACTCTTTCTCACTATTAACTTTAAACAACTTGTTAGGAGCCTGCTGGTGAATTACAAACGCCTAGAAACTTTTGTGTGGGTGGCTACTTTGGGCAGTTTCCGCAAAACAGCGGAACGATTGCACACCACACAACCTGCCATCTCAGCACGCATTACGGGATTAGAAAGCGATTTGGGGGTAAAGCTATTTGAACGAGAAGGTGGCTCTAGTCCTATTATTTTGACGTCCAAGGGCAAAGAGTTGCTTCCTTATGTCGAAAAAATTCTTTATCAAACAGAGCAGCTCAGAAAACGCGCAGAAATCTCGACCGCTTATTCGGGCGTGCTTCGACTCGGTGTTTCTGAAACCATAGTCCATACTTGGCTGCCTGACTTCCTGTCCCGTTTACACAAAAACATGCCGAATTTAGACGTCGAAATGACGGTCGACATCTCTAGTGCTTTAGCGGTGGCACTGAAAGAAAGAACCCTTGATTTGGGCCTTCTCATGGGACCAATATCTGAGCCTAATATAGTCAATAGAGAGCTATGTACCTTTCCGCTTTCTTGGGTGGCCAGCCCACATCTAGACTTACCTGATCGCCTGCTCTATCTGGAAGAGCTTACTCAATGGCCCATCATTACTTACGCCAAAGCCACAGGCCCTTATGTAGAAATCAATCAAAAACTGAGAGAGCTTGAAGGGCCTGCGGTACATTTTTTTGCTTCCACTTCCTTATCTGCTTGTCGCAGTTTAGCCATCGATGCTGTGGGAATCTCAACCTTACCAGATGTGATCATTGGTAAAGAATTAGAGCGAGGCACGCTGAAAAAGCTGCGTACTATTTGGTCTCCAAGCCCTTTGAAATTTACCGCATCCTATTCTAATGACCCTTTTAACCCATTAGCAGAAGTGGCCGTTGAGTTCGCTGTAAAAGCGGCACAGGAGTATGAAAGAAAAAGCATTCGATAAATATTTTTTATCAAACAAGCAAAAAAAACACGATTAGACTTTCCTCTGCCACAACATCTACTCTTGAATGTAAGAAATGTGGCAAGAATGAGGAATAAGCACAATGAGTCTATCGGCAGCACCACTATTGCAACAAACCTATGAATTGCGTCAAGCCATTCGAAGCAAGCGCCATACTGGCCCGACCAGCGGTCTAGCTACAGGGGCGATGCAAGGCAATGTAGTTATTTTACCGGCCGATTGGGCGAATGATTTTTTACTGTTCTGCCAAAAGAACCCTGTCTCCTGCCCTCTCATTGGCGTTTCAGAAGTCGGCAGTTTCAAACTGCCAGAACTTGGTCAAGACATTGATATGCGCCACGACATTCCTGAATACTTTGTTTACCGCAATGGTGAAAAAGTTGAAAGCCGTAGCGACATTGAAGATTTGTGGCAAGACGATATGGTGGCCTTTGTACTAGGTTGCTCTTTCTCATTCGAACATGCGCTATCACAAGCGGGTTTGACACCACGCAATATTGAAGAAGACGTTAATGTATCCATGTACGAGAGCAATATTGCCACCGTACCGGCAGGACGTTTTTACGGCAACACTGTGGTCACCATGCGTCCATACCAACCCAAAGATGCCATTCGTGCCATACAAATCACCACGCGCTTTCCTAAAGCTCACGGCGCGCCTTTACATTTTGGTACCCCAGAAAATATTGGCATTAATGACCTAACCAAACCAGACTTTGGTGACTCGGTGAGCGTAAAAGAAGGTGAAGTGCCTGTTTTTTGGGCTTGCGGTGTGACCCCACAAGTGGCACTACGCAATGCCAAGCCACCCATTTGCATCACCCATGCACCTGGCAAGATGCTCATCACCGATATTCTAGATACGGATTTATCCGTTCTTTAAAACGATTGCTTTACCACCTGGCCTTGTCAGGTGTCGGATATACCTAAAACCATAATGAAAAGATAACGCATCATTAAGAGGAAGGAATTATGTTAAAAGTAACCAGTGCTCTACTTATCGGCGGACTTGTATCAACGGCTAGCTATGCTGACAAATGGCACATGCCAACACCTTACGGTGACGGTAACTTGCAAACGCAAATCGCTTATGAATTTGCTCAAGAGATTAAAGACAAATCTGAAGGTAACCTAGACATTACCGTGCATTCTGGCGGCTCGCTGGTTAAACACACAGAAATCCCACGTTCCGTAAAAACAGGTCAAGTGCAAATGGGTGAGTTGTTCCTAGGCATCCTAGGTAATGAAAATCCAGTTTATAAGCATGACAACATTCCTTTCTTGGCCACGACTTATGAAGAAGCTGAGAAGCTATGGGAAGCAGCTAAGCCTTCTGTTGCAAAACAACTCGATAAAGATGGTATGCAACTACTTTATGCTGTGGCATGGCCTGCACAAAGCCTTTACAGTAAAGAGGCAATCAACTCCCTAGAAGATATTGAAGGCGCAAAAATGCGTGCTTACAGCCCATCTACATCACGCCTAGCGGATCTAATGGGTACCACACCAACGACGATACAAACACCAGATATTCCTCAGGCGTTCAGTACTGGCATTATTCAAGCCATGGTGACCTCGCCTTCTACAGGTGTAGACAGCCAGGCATGGGATTATGTCTCACACTTTACGGATGTTAGAGCTTGGATTCCGAAGAACATCGTAGTGGTTAACAAGCGCGCTTTCCGTCGCCTAGATAAAGCCACTCAACAAATCATCCTAGATGCTGCGAAAAATGCTGAGCAAAAAGGCTGGACTGGCGTTGCTGCACGCGCTGCGAAAGACAAAGCGACTCTAATCGAGAAAGGTATGGTAGTTACCGACCCTACCGCTAAGCTAGTTGAAGAGCTGCAAGCCATTGGTAAAACGATGACAGAAGAATGGTTAGCAGAAGACCCTAAAGAAGTTGGCGCCATCTTATCTCGCTACCAAAATTAATTAGGCAATTGCTGTTGTCCTAATACACCGCGTCCTCCTTTCACCGTCTGGCTTGGTTTCTAACTCCTTCGGCCAGGTTAGACGGTGTCTTTTATTCCAAAAAGAGAACACTATGAGCCATATAAAAGAAAAATGTTACCAATGCTCTGGGTTGTTATCCGGTTTTTTCATTGTCGCGATCACCTTACTGCTGCTCGCACAAATCGTTGGTCGACTGTTTGGGTTTATTGTCCCTTCGGCTGAAGATTTTGCCGGTTATTCCTTAGCTGCATCAACTTTTCTAGGGCTTGCTTATACCTTTCGTGAAGGTGGTCATATTCGCGTAACACTGTTAATTCAGCGTTTCTCACCCTTGCCACGACGTATTCAAGAAGGCGTGATTTTAAGTTTGGCCTTTTTCTTACTGTGTTTTTTAAGCTACTCATGCTCCTACATGGTGTACGAGTCTTATATTTATGAAGAAGTTTCCTATGGGTATATTCCTGTGCCTTTATGGATTCCTCAAATTCCCGTTGCCCTCGGTGTCATTGCTTTAAATTTAGCAATTTTAGACGCTTGGATCATGGTCATACGCGGCCAAAAACCTAGCTATTCTGAGCAAGAAGACGCTTTATCCTTGGAGGAAATTTAATGGACATGATGTGGATTTCAATCCTCCTTGCGTTTGGCATGTTTGCCTTGCTTTCTATGGGCGTGTGGGTGTCATTTACCCTGATCACCATTGGCGGTCTAGGACTCATACTGTCAGAGAACTATCAAATTGACCTACTCTTCGCTACCTCCAGTTGGGGTGCAAGTACGGCGTGGTCACTCACCGCTCTGCCGTTATTTATCTGGATGGGGGAAGTGCTGTTTCGAACCCGCTTATCCGAGGATCTCTTTAAAGGCTTATCTCCTTGGTTAGGAGGCGTACCGGGTAAATTGCTACACGTTAATATCTTAAGTTGTGGTATTTTCGCCGCGGTTTCAGGCTCTTCTGCAGCAACTGCCGCCACCATTGGCCGCATGACCTTACCTGAGCTACGTAAGCAGGGTTACAGTGATCGTATGGCCATCGGCACCTTAGCAGGTTCGGGTACGCTTGGTTTATTGATCCCACCTTCCATTATTTTAATTGTGTATGGGGTGGCAGCAGAAGTATCCATTGCTCGATTGTTTATCGCCGGAGCCATGCCTGGGTTGCTGTTAGTGTCATTATTTATGGGCTTCACCATGATTTGGGGCTACCTACACAAAGACGAACTACCAAAAAGCACGGGTCATGAAAGCAGCTGGAGCGCCCGCATTAAAGGTTTACGCCAACTGCTGCCCGTAGTCGGTTTAATCGGTTTTGTGCTGGGTTCTATCTATGGTGGTATTACGACACCAACGGAAGCCGCGGCCATTGGTGTAACCGGCGCGTTAGTACTGGCCGCTTGCACGGGCTCCTTAAGCCGTCACAGTTTTATGGACAGCTTACTAGGAGCCGTAAAAAGCTCGTGTATGATCGGCTTTATCTTAGTCGGGGCACACTTCCTGACCCTTGCTATGGGTTTCCTCGGCATACCTAAAGCATTGGCCGTGTGGATCGGCTCCATGTCTTTGTCACCGATGGAATTGATCTTATACCTCACCGTATTGTTCGTAATATTAGGGTGTTTCTTAGATGGAATTTCCGTTGTGGTCCTGACCGTTGCGGTTATTTTACCTATGGTACAAGCGGCCAATATCGATTTGCTTTGGTTCGGTATCTTCATCGTACTGGTTGTTGAAATGTCGCAAATAACACCGCCGGTGGGCTTTAACCTCTTTGTCATCCAAGCCCTTACCGGCAAAAACATCTTATACGTCGCTAGAGCGGCACTGCCTTTCTTCCTACTCATAGGTGTCGCTATTCTATTAATCAGTGTATTCCCTGAAATAGTGACTTACTTACCAACCACCATGTCCCAGAACTAGTCAGTTAGGACAAGGAGATAATAATGAAATTAAATTGTGATATGGGTGAAGCGTTTGGCGCTTGGAAAATGGGTTTAGATGATCAAATCATGCCGTTTGTTGACTTAGCAAATGTAGCTTGTGGGTTTCATGCTTCCGACCCATACACCATGGCAAAAACCGTCGCCCTTGCTGTTGAGCATAATGTCACGATTGGAGCTCACCCAGCCTACCCAGATTTGGTAGGTTTTGGGCGCCGCAACATGGACATTGCCCCACAAGAGCTAAAAGCCATTATTCAATATCAAGTCGGTGCGTTACAGGGCATTTGTAAAAGCTACAACACGCAAATCAACTATGTTAAGCCCCATGGTGCCTTGTATAACACCATGATGGCAGACTTCTCAGTGCTAGAAACAGTGATGAAAGCCGTGAGTGAATTAGATACAAATTTACCTCTAATGGTCATGGCTGTACCAGAAGCAGAAGAGATCAAAGTCATGGCTGAGAAATACGGTTTAACCGTATGGTTCGAGGCTTTTTCTGACCGTCTCTATACCGACGAAGGCCGCCTTACCCCTCGTAAAGAGCCTCTTGCTGTACATGCTTCTTTTGAACTTATCGAGCAACAAGTTACGCAACTGTGCGAAACCGGCACCCTTACTACTTCATCAGGCAAACAGCTCGCGATTCATGCCGACACCATTTGCGTTCATGGGGACGGCAGCCATGCGGTAGAAGCCGTGACACGTATTCGAGCTTTAGTCGACCAACTTAATGGTGCAGCGGTAAAGTAATCCTATGAAACAACCCAATCAACAACCAGCGATTACTATGCCAAGCATAGAAATGGTGAGCGACCACGCCTGCTTGTTACGTTTCTCTGAAATCATCAATGAGCAGGTGTCGAATCAAATAGCCTTGGTCACAAGTTATCTTAAAGTGTTACCCGGCATCGTGGATCTAGTCCCTTCTTACACCACCTTATTAGTGGTGTTTGATAGCGACCATTTTGACCGCTACGCTATTTGCAAAACCATCCGCGACACCATTACAGAGATTGACCCAGAACAAAGCCTACAGGCCGATATACGTGAAGTAGTGATTCCTGTGTATTACGGTACGGAAGTTGGGCCAGACCTTGACGATGTGGCGGCGCATTGTCAGCTATCCATAGAAGAGATCATTCAGCGCCATAGCCAGACTCTGTATCGAGCCTACGCCATTGGCTTTACCCCAGGTTTTGCTTTTCTAGGCAATACACCCGATGAATTGCATGTCCCTCGTAAAACCACCCCTAGACTGAAAGTCCCCACCGGCAGTGTTGCCATTGCTGAAAATCAAACTGCGGTGTACCCAAGTGTCACACCGGGTGGCTGGCAAATCATTGGCCGCACACCGATTAACCTGATCGATTGGGGCAGCAAAAATCTTGCCCTGATTGCCATGGGTGATGCGGTACGTTTTGAAGCCATTTCCAGAGATGAGTTTTTAGTATTAGGGGGACAGTTAGATGGCTTTTAATGTGGTAAAACCCGGCTTATTGGCATTAGTTCAAGACCTAGGTCGCCATGGCCATCAATCTATCGGCCTAACCACAGGTGGCCCGATGGATGAAATCGCCTTTCGTTGGGGCAATGCCTTACTTGACAACCCAACGAATGCGCCACAAATTGAAATCACTTTCGGCATGCTTACTCTAGAGGCACATGCCGCTACCAGTATCGCCATCACAGGTGCGGACTTAGCCGCCAAACTGAACGATAAAAGCATTGTGCCTTGGCAAACCTACGCCATAAAAAAAGGCGACGTGTTGAGTTTCCAGCAACCGGTCTGGGGGCTAAGAGCTTACCTAGCGGTGAAAGGAGGCTTTTTTTGTGAGCCTATTTTGGGCAGTGTTGCCACCGTCATGCGAGAAAAAGTGGGCGGTCTGACCGGCAAGGGAGACAAGTTGCAAAAAGGCGATCGCCTAGCTTTTACCCCAACGACAGAACACGTACATAGAAACGTGCCACGTCTCGCCATTCCTGATTACAGCCAAACTGAAATCCCTGTGGTATTAGGTTATCAATACCAGTTTTTTTCAGAACGTCAACGAGCACACTTTTTTTCGAGCGACTATAAAGTCTCATCAAACAGTGACCGTATGGGTTACCGCATGGAAGGGGTCGCCATTCACAGTGAACAAAAAGGCATTATTTCGGAAGGCATCGCTTATGGGGCCATTCAAATTCCTAAAGATGGCCAACCTATCATTCTGCTAAGAGATCGACAAACCATTGGCGGCTATCCAAAAATGGGCTGTATTACCAGTGCTGGCGGCGCCATCTTGTCGCAACAAAAGCCAGGAGAATGCGTGCAGTTTACGCCCATCACCATAGATCAAGCGGAACAGCAAAGACATTTACAGATGTCTCGTCTCGCACAGTGGCGCTAGCCATTTTTACGCTCAACCCAATACCTGCCTGACTTTGCTCAGGTAGGTATGCAGTCAAACAATCCCTCCAAAACACCTGATAGTTTTTTATTATTAGAGTGTAAAAAAATAATAATTTTACCAATGCTAAAATATTCCCTACTATAGGTCCTGTTCTTAACACACTTAATTCATTTTTAGGGGAAACAAAATGATCAACACACAAATCAAACCATTTAACGCAACAGCATACAAAAACGGTGAGTTCGTAGAGATCTCAGAAAAAGACGTTTTAGGCAAATGGTCTGTTTTCTTTTTCTACCCAGCTGACTTTACCTTTGTTTGCCCAACTGAGCTTGGTGATGTTGCTGACAAATACGAAGAGCTACAATCACGTGGCGTAGAAGTATTCTCTGTATCTACAGACACTCACTTCACTCACAAAGCTTGGCACGACAGCTCTGAAACAATCGGCAAAATCAAATACTTCATGGTAGGCGACCAAACAGGCAACATCACTAACAACTTCAACGTAATGCGTGAAGGTCAAGGCCTTGCTGACCGTGCTACTTTCTTGATCGATCCAGAAGGTACTATCCAAGCAATGGAAATCACTGCTGAAGGTATCGGCCGTGACGCTGAAGACCTACTTCGCAAAGTGAAAGCTGCACAATACGTAGCCGCTCACCCAGGTGAAGTTTGCCCAGCTAAATGGAAAGAAGGTGAAGCGACTCTTGCGCCTTCTCTAGATCTAGTAGGTAAAATCTAATTTCGATTAGACACTAGCCTAAAGCCCCCTTCTAAGAGGGGGGCTATTTCTAAAAATATTTTTTTACTATCTTATTTCGAAGATACTAGAAATATAAAAATGCAGTAAATAACCACTCAATCATAATGGGTTACATCATGTTAGAAGCAAACTTAAAACAGCAGTTGGGCACATACCTACAGAATATCGTTAATCCGATTGAGATTACTGTGTCCACAAACGGTTCAGAAAAATCATCCGAATTATTAACGTTGGCTCGCGAAATTACCGAGCTAGAAAGCAGCAAAATCACCTTAACTATCGAAGACAATGCCAGCGGTCGCGCACCTCAAATGGCGATCGGTGCCAAAGGCGAGGCTCCACGCGTGCGTTTTGCTGGCATCCCAATGGGCCACGAATTCACTTCATTAGTATTGGCCTTGTTGCAAGCAGGTGGTCACCCATCAAAAGCGGCACCAGAATTATTAGCGCAAATTAAATCTCTTGATACAGAGTTAAACTTTGAGGTGTACATTTCCCTTTCATGCCACAACTGTCCAGACATAGTTCAAGCCACTAACTTGATGGCCGTATTGAACCCGAAAGTGACAGCGACCATGATTGATGGCGCCTTGTTCCAAGACGAAGTAAACGACTTAAACATCATGGCAGTACCTTCCGTTTACTTAAACGGTGAGCACTTTGGCCAAGGCCGTATGACACTGGACGAGATCCTGAACAAGGTTGATACCGGTGCGGCGGACAAACAAGCGGCGGCTTTAGCAGAAAAAGAGCCATACGACGTATTAGTGGTTGGTGGTGGTCCTGCAGGGGCGGCAGCAGCGATTTACTCTGCACGTAAAGGCATTCGTACCGGTGTTGTTGCTGAGCGCTTTGGCGGCCAAGTGGCTGACACCATGGCCATTGAGAACTTTATCTCGGTAAAAGCCACTGACGGCCCGAAACTGGTCGCAGGCCTAGAACAACACGTATTAGATTACGATGTTGATGTGATGAAAACACAGAAAGCAGTGCGTTTAGAGAAAAAAGAATTCGTTGAGCTAGAGCTTGAAAATGGCGCAGTACTGAAAAGTAAGTCTGTCATTCTCGCCACTGGTGCTCGTTGGAGAGAAATGAACGTACCGGGTGAGCAAGAGTATCGCGGTAAAGGTGTTGCTTACTGCCCACACTGTGACGGTCCTTTGTTTAAAGGCAAGAAAACCGCCGTTATTGGTGGTGGTAACTCAGGTATTGAAGCCGCCATTGACCTTGCAGGTATTGTTGAGCACGTTACCGTTCTAGAATTTGGCGACACACTACGTGCCGACGATGTATTGGTGAAAAAAGCCGAATCGCTACCAAACGTCACCATCATCAAGCAAGCGATGACAACAGAAGTACTAGGCGATGGCGAGCGTGTTATTGGCTTGAAATACACTGATCGTAAGACAGATGAATCTCACCTTTTAGATGTCGCAGGTATCTTTGTGCAAATCGGTTTGGTGCCAAACAGTGAATTCTTGCAAGACACATTAGAACTGACGAACCGTGGTGAAATTGTCATCAATAGTCACGGTGAAACGTCTCTACCAGGTGTCTTCGCAGCCGGTGATGTGACAACAACACCTTACAAGCAGATCATAATTTCTATGGGATCAGGTGCCACCGCTGCATTGGGCGCATTTGATTACCTAATCCGAAATTAAACCGGGTACCCCAGAAATGAAGTGAGAACTTCATAGTACGACAACCACCCTCAGCCTAGCTGATGGGTGGTTTTTTATGTTTATGAATTAACTTAGTTGAGGGTCAAGCAGAAGCTTTCTTCACAAACTGTGATTTCAACATCATATCCCCTGCACCATCCACCTTACAGTCGATGTCATGGTCGCCATCGACAAGACGCTTGATGGTGGCTTTGGTGCCGATTTTTAAAACCTGAGAAGAACCTTTCACTTTCAAGTCTTTGGCTAGAGTAACCTTATCGCCTTCTTCTAACAGCTTACCGCTGGCATCTTTGATGATTAGGGCATCCTCATCCACCAACACTTCATTGGGATTCCATTCGTGAGCACACTCAGGGCAGATCAATAGGTCTTGATCCTGGTAAGTATATTCCGAGTTACATTGTGGGCAATTGGGCAGAGCCATAATCATTTCCTTGAGTTGCATAAAATAATGGCGGCATTATACCCCTATTTTTCTTAGGGTTTTATGTTTTATCCAAGAGATTTCAGAAAGAGCAAAACTTACTTTCTCGTAAGTTCTGCAACGTTGCCTTAATAGCTTCTGAGGACTAGGTAGGCAGGCATTAACGCTGAGGCCACTCAACCATCAAGTCACTGCTGATTTTCTCTAGCGCTAACTCTAATGCCTCTAAAGATACGTCGTTTGGCACGGATAGCTCCATATCCGTTTTAAACAACATTTCCGAGCTCATCGGAGCTGGCTCGCAGTCGGTTGTAAGGGATTTCACGTTAACCATTAAGTTATGCAGCACTTGAGAAACTTCACGGACAATACCCGGACGATCGTTCCCAACCACAGATAAGGACACCAAAGTATTGTCGGTTTCCACCACATCGCCACTTTCAACGCGTATATGAAGCCCGAGCTTTTCATCATCTTGTAGGGCATGGATCAGGGCGTCTTTCTGATCTAATGGCACAGATACCACCAAAATCCCGGCAAACTTATTGGCAAGGTGAGACATTTTACTTTCCAGCCAGTTGCCCTGATGCTCTACCACAGTGGCTGAAAGGCGTTCTACCAAACCAGGCTTGTCATCACCAATAAAACTTAACACTAAATGCTGTGACATAAGGTACTCCTACTCTTGTTATTATCTTGTGTGGCCCATCCTTGATAAAACCACTGGGTTACGAAGATGGCTCTGTTTCTAGCTTAGCTTTTTTTGACGATACCACAGACCTAATGATGCCGCTAACACCCCAGAAATACTCCCCATACCGATCGACCAGCGAGCACCAAAAGTATCTGCTACCCAGCCAACCAAGGGTGCGCCAATGGCTGTACTGCCTAATGCTGTGGCCATAACCACGGCCATAACTCGACCACGGTAGGGTTTCTCTGTCGCCACTTGCATATAAGATGAAGTGGAGGTTGTGAATAGCTGCAAACTTAAGCCCAGCAAGATCAGCAGTCCAGCAAAGGACAAAAATGAAGTCGCCATTGATACTAATAAGCAACTTAGTGCAAACATGGCGGCCACTAATATCATAAAGTGGAAGGTCGGCGCTGAGGCACGACTTGCTGTGACCACAGCACCCGAAATCGAGCCGATCGCCATCATGGATATGAGCAATCCGTATTGGTCTGCATGGCCTTCAAATACATGTACCGTCATGGCAGACAGATACACTGAAAAATTCATGCCTAGACTACAGATCAAAAAAGACATAAATAAAATCACGGCCATTTCTCTGTGTTGCCAAATATAGCGAAAGCCATCTAAAAATCTGGCCATGCTCGGACCATTGGATGACACATCCGCTGCTCTTTTTGGCAAGCGTCTACGTAAAACAAATAACCCTAAAAGTAGCGGAAAGAAGGTCAACACGTTTATCATAAACACCCAACCACTGCCCACCAAAGCGATCAGTACTCCGGCAATAGAAGGTCCTATAAGACGTGCACTGTTAAAGGCCACAGAATTTAGCCCCACCGCATTAGATAGTGCTTTTTCATTGACTAGATCGGAAACAAAAGCATGACGTGCAGGAGCATCGAAAGCCGCCACACAGCCTAGCGCTAAGGCACAGCCACACACTTGCCATAACACCACATGACCACTGATCACCAATACTCCTAAGAGCAAGGCCAAGGCCGCCATCAGCGTTTGAGTAATAAAGAGTAATTTACGTCGATCCACCCTATCTGCCGTCCAACCCGTAATCGGCAATAGCAGAATTTGTGGCGCAAATTGTAAAAATACCACCAAGCCTACGGCTGCGGCATTTTTATCGGACAGTTCTGCAATCACCAACCAATCTTGGGCGGTTCGTTGTAGCCAAGTACCGATATTTGAAATGGCTGAACCCCAAAACCAAATTCGATAATTAGGGTTCGATAACGATCTAAATGTACTGGCCAATCTTTTCTCCTACTATCACTTGAGCGAACTTCCCTATCTTGATTTGGTTGTCTTTACGGTCTCATGGCACTTTGTGGTACGGATTTTGTTAGATGATTATCCCTATTAGCTCCTAATTTCTCATCTACTTTTACGTTGCCAGCATGGTAATAATGATGAGTACTCGCCAATGACAAGGATAGATTCGATGAAATATATAAGTTACGCGTTACTCGCTTTGCTTTTAAGCGCCTGCTCTAATGCCGATTGGCGAACCGCCAGCCGTGAGCCAGCCGGTATTGCACCTAACCCAGACGAGCATAAAGAAGCCGTGATTGAGTTTTACGCAGCAGATGCTTTTAGCTGGCGAGGTTGGTTTGCCGTGCATACTTGGGTGGCCGTTAAGCCAGAAAATGCCAGTCAATATACAGTTTATGAAGTCACTGGCTGGCGAGTCAAAAGAGGCTTACCGGCACTCAATGAATATCATACCGAAACCCCTGATCGCTATTGGTTCGGTGCCGAACCAGAAAAAGTGCTGTCACTGAGTGGTGAAAAAGCCGCTCGTTTAATCCCTGAAATCACCACCGCGGTAGCGCGTTATCCATGGGCCAATGAATACACGGTTTTCCCAGGACCAAACAGCAATACTTTTCCTGCTTGGTTGGGCAAAGAAATACCTGAACTAGAACTAAACATGCCTTTTAGTGCCATTGGTAGTGGCTACGCAAGCCACTAAAGAAAAAAGCGGCCTACCTATTCAGGTCGACCGCTTGCGTTTCATCCACAGGTTAATGCTTGGTCATGCCAGGATTCGGAATAAAGTTAATCACAACTTCTTCCGCTTCTGGGGCACTCACATGCGGCTGATTGACGCGGGTTACCAATTCAGGTGACTGCGCTTGTATGCTAGTAGATTGAGTATCCTCATAGCCACAAGCAATGCATTCACGAAACTGTTTTTCCGCTTCATCATCTCGCCAAGCACGAATCTTATCCATCTCACTACAGCGAGGGCATACGGCTCCCGCGATAAAACGTTTAACTGTCATTAGTTCTCCACCCATATTCGGGTTAAGCGGCAATACCGCTGTGCCTTAAAAGTGCATCCGTACTTGGTTCACGGCCACGGAAATCAGCGAACAATTCCGCTGCGGGGCGGGAACCACCATTGGCTAATATGGTATCACGGAAGTGGGCACCGGTTACCGTATTGAAAATACCTTCTTCCTCAAATTTCGAGAAAGCATCGGCAGATAATACTTCAGCCCATTTATAGCTGTAATAGCCGGCAGCATAACCACCCGCAAAGATATGCGAGAAACTGTTTTGGAAACGGTTAAAGCTCGGGGGTGCGGTAACCGCCACTTGGCTACGCACTTCGTCAATCACAGCTTGTACCGACATGCCTGTTTGATATTCTTTGTGTAGGCGGAAATCAAACAGTGAAAATTCCAGCTGTCTGACCATTTGCATGCCTGATTGGAAATTTTTAGCGGCTAACATTTTATCCAATAAATCCACGGGTAAAGCTTCACCGCTTTCATAGTGGCCAGCAATATGAGCCAAGGCTTCGGGCTCGTAGCACCAGTTCTCCATAAACTGGCTTGGCAACTCTACCGCATCCCAAGCAACCCCATTGATCCCAGACACGGAGGATACATCTACTTGCGTTAGCATATGGTGTAAACCATGACCAAACTCATGGAATAAAGTGGTGACTTCATCGTGAGTTAACAAGGCTGGTTTGTCACCTATAGGTGGCGTGAAATTACAAACAAGATACGCAACCGGTAGCTGAAGACGATTATCACTTAGTCTGCGGCGCGTTCGGCAAGAGTCCATCCATGCACCACCACGCTTCGCTTCACGGGCGTATGGGTCAAGATAGAAGCGCGCAACATCTTCTCCTTCTTTACTGATGGTAAAGAGCTTCACATCTTTGTGATAACTATCGAAGTCTTGCTCCTCGCGGATTGACACTCCGAATAAGGTTTGTGCCACGTGAAACAATCCAGACAACACTTTGTTCATTGGGAAGTAAGGTCTTAGCTCTTCTTGGGACAAGCTGTATTCGTGTTGGCGTAGCTTTTCCGAGTAATAGGGCATATCCCAAGCATTCAAACTTTCAACGTCATACTGCGCTTTGGCGAAGGTTTTTAATTGCGCCAAGTCTTGCTCTGCGGAAGGTTTTGAACGGCTCGCTAGGTCATTTAGAAAATCAATGACTTGCTGACCATTGTCGGCCATTTTTGTCGCGACAGATAACTCGGCATAGTTCTCAAACCCCAAAATTTCTGCCATTTCATGGCGTAGCGCTAAAATTTCGTCAATCAGGTTCGCGTTGTCGAATTTCACCTCGCCACCTTGATCTGAAGCGCGAGTGGCATAAGCGCGATACATTTCTTCTCGTAATGGGGCGTTATCTGCATAGCTCATCACAGGAATATAAGAAGGTAAATCGAGCGTAAACAACCAGCCATCTAAGGCCTTAGCCTGTGCCATTTGTTTTGCTTGATCGAGAGCCGATTCAGGTAAGCCAGACAATTCGCGCTCGTCAGTAATATGCTTGCTCCAAGCTTGCGTTGCGTCCAACACATTTTCACCAAACTGGCTGCCTAGCTCAGACAACCGCTGGCTAATTTCTGCATAACGCTGTTTTGCTGCCCCTTCTAAACCCACACCAGAAAGTTCAAAATCTTTAATGGTTTGAGTTAGTGCTTCGGTTTGTGCCACCGACAAATGCTTAGCTTGATCACTTTCTGCTAAGGCTTTATAGGCTTGATAGAGCGCCTTGTTTTGCCCAAGTTCAGTATAAAACTGAGTCAGCTTAGGTAAGCAGGCATTGTAAGCCTCACGGATCTCCGGGGAATTCTTAACGGAATTTAAGTGACTTATAGGTGACCAAAAATTATTTAGATCGTCATGTAATTGATCTAAAGGTAACACTAAACTTTCCCATGTAGGCTGAGTATTATTCGTAACACAAGCTTCAATAGCTTGCTGATTATGGGCCAGTATCTTGTCCAACTCGCTTTCTATTGTCTGTACGTTAACCGCTGAGAAAACAGGTAAACTGGTCGCGTCCCAAACAGATTGTGACATAACATGATATCCTTTTTTGAATAAGTATATTGGGCACGATGTAACGGGTGAATAGGCTCACATCCAATGTGTGAGACAGCAGTACTCACGTGCCAAACTGTTTTTAAACTCTACCTATTAGATAGGTAGTAATTGTGTTTTTTCAATGAATAAATAACTATTAGGTTAATAACAAACAACCTTGCTCAATCAATATAGAGAAACATTATGGTGATGAGATCTTTTCGAGGCAAAACCCCTCAACTAGGCCAACGAGTTTGGATTGATGAAAACGCAGTAGTGATTGGCGATGTTCACATTGGCGACGACAGTTCGGTGTGGCCCCTAGTGGCGATTCGTGGTGATATGCACAGCATTCGCATCGGCGCTCGTACCAGTATTCAAGATAACTCATGCTTACACATCACTCACGCAAGTAGCTACAAGCCTGAAGGCCATCCGCTAGTCATAGGCGACGATGTCACCGTTGGCCACATGGCCATGCTCCACGGCTGTCAGATTGGCAATAAAGTATTGGTCGGGATGGGGACAACCATACTAGACGGGGCAGTGATTGAAGACGAGGTCATTATCGGTGCAGGCTCCTTAGTGCCACCCGGTAAAGTACTTGAATCCGGTTTTATGTATTTGGGCTCCCCGGCTAAAAAAGTTCGTCCGCTAAGCGAAAAAGAGATCGAATATTTCCAATATGCAGGTCTTAACTATGTGAAACTTAAAGATGAATACCTTGCCGAGTGGGAACTTTCAGCTCCCAATAGGGACTGATACTCCATCTTTTTAAAAATTTTCATATTTTGTGTAATAAAGTGTGAACAACGCCGTCTAATCATTGAATACTAAACCGAGGCTAGAATGAGCAATGCAAGGTCAACGTCTGATATAGAAAGTGCTCCAACAGCGGCTATCTTCCACGATGCTGTTTTTATTGAGGATCTACGTAATCAAATGCAAAAATTTGCGGTATTACAGGTCCGAGATGTTCAGCTAGCGGAAGATGCGGTGCAAGAGGCTATGATATCGGCTTACCAAAACATAGAACGCTTTGCTCGAAAGTCCGCCTTTAAAACCTGGGTGTTTAGTATTCTGAAAAACAAAATAATTGATTTGCTTCGCAAAGAAAAACGCCATTCAGCGGCTTCCGATCTTGAAAATGGAAGTAACACAAATGGTGAGGCTCTAATGGATCAATTATTTGTCGAGAACGGACATTGGCAAATGAACGAGCGTCCAAAAAAGTGGGATCAACCCGATCATCATGTAGAAAACAAAGATTTTTGGGTGATTTTTGACGCCTGTTTAAATGGTTTACCAGAAAAATATGGTCGACTTTTTATGATGCGGGAGTTCCTAGAAATGGATACCGCAGAAATCTGCCACAATGAAGAAATGTCAGTCAGTAATTTGAATGTCACCCTATATCGCGCGCGCTTACGCCTTCGTGAATGTCTGGAGGACAACTGGTTTCAAGTGGAGAATTCTTAGACTATGATGAAATGTAAAGAAGCCACCCAACTGCTATCTGAAAAACTTGATAGACCGTTGGACAGAAAGGAAAAGCTTGCTTTGGCAATGCACACTGCGATGTGTCCCCCTTGCCGTCAGTTTGGCAAACAGATGGAAGATTTACGTTTTATTGCTAAAGCTTATATGGACCCTGAAACATCTCACAAAAAATAAATTTGATTTTTTTGTGTAATAAATCAATAGGGACCTACGACTAACTCAATGTAACCATAAGACATGACTGTCTTACCTTTAAACGAAAAGAGGAAATACCCATGAAAAACACTAAAACTTCTTTATCTCTTGCTCTAGGTACAGCCATCGCTCTTACAGCCGTTGCCGCACCTGCTGAAGCCGCTAGCAAAGAAAAATGTTACGGCGTTGCATTAGCAGGTCAAAACGATTGTGCAGCGGGCCCAGGTACATCTTGTGCAGGTACATCTAAAACAGACTTCCAAAGCAACGCTTGGAAACTTGTTCCAGCAGGCTCTTGTGTTGAAATGGAATCTAAAACTTCTGCAACTGGTTTCGGCCAACTAAAAGCTTTCTAAGACGCTTTTATCATGAACTCAGCGACACAAGCTCTTAGACAACAAGTGCTTAATAAAGATGAGGGTGACACAACACCCTCAAGCTTTCTATCCCAAACAGGCATTAGCCTGAAAGCCAATTATTTCCAAACTATTTTAACGGATCGCCCTAAAGTAGGTTTCTTTGAAATTCATGCAGAGAATTACTTAAGCGCAGGCGGCCCAGCACGTTTTCATTTAGAAAAAATCAGACAACACTACCCTATAACTATTCATGGTGTAGGCTTATCTCTCGGTGGCGAAATGCCTCTTGATCAGACGCACCTTAAGCGGGTGGTAAAACTGGTCAATGACATGCAACCAGAAATTTTTTCTGAACACCTAGCATGGTCAACTCACAACAATGCCTTTCTTAATGACCTGTTGCCTGTGGCATACGATCAGCAAAGCTTAAACAGAGTCTGTGAACACATAGATCAATTACAGAATGCCCTTCAGCGTCGGGTACTGATCGAAAACCCTTCGACTTATTTTGAGTTTACTCATAGTGATCGCAGCGAAATAGATTTCATATCCGAAATGAGCCAGCGTACTGGCTGTGGCTTATTATTGGATGTAAACAATGTTGAGGTCTCTTGCTTCAATCGATCTGCCGACCCTTTCGAGTACCTAAACGCATTCCCTGTGGCCTCTGTTGGGCAAATACATCTGGCTGGACACACACTCGACGACAATCCAACGGTGCCTTTGAAAATCGACAGCCACGATGCCGCTGTTTGCCACCAAGTTTGGGAACTGTATCGCCACACTTTGCAACTCACGCAAGATTGCCCTACTTTAATAGAGCGTGACGGAAACCTACCACCACTGTCAGAATTACTTGCCGAAGCACAACATGCGGACCATATTCGCCGTAGCTTGGCCTAAGGGGATAAGTGTGAACTCAAAGTTCCAAGCGGCACTTTTAAGTGAAGACAACCAGTTCTATCAAACTGTAGACGCCCCTTCTATTACTGAAAAAGAAGCTCGTCTTAACGTCTATCGCAATAACGTTTTCGTTTCTCTCATCGATGCTCTAAGCGATATTTTTCCGGTAACACAGACCCTTGTCGGAGAAGACTTTTTTCGTGCAATGGCGAGAGAATACGTTCAGCAAAACTTACCGAAAAGCCCAGTGATCAGTGAATATGGTGAGCATTTTGCTGACTTTATTGCTCAGTTTCCACCCGCCCAAAGTTTGCCTTTTTTGGCCAACCTTGCGGCGCTTGAGCACGGCATGCTGACACTCACCAATGAAGCCGAAGAATCTACTTTGTCGCAGCAAGACGTGGCTGAAGCATTTTCACAAGTAGAAGATCCTAGTGATTTGTTGCTTGCACTGCCCACCAGTTCGAAAATTTTTGTTTCGCCCTACGCCATAGGCTCAATATACAAAGCCCATCTTAATGATGGTAATACCCGCTTAGGTGAGGTGAAGGTAGATTCGACAGAACATTTATTTTTGGTGAAGTCGCACTTATACGCCCAATTGCATATCATCACTAAAGCCGAAGCGATTTTTTTTAAAAACTTATTGCAGGGCAAGTCCTTAGCGGAAGCCGCCCCAGATGAAGAAGATTTTGACTTAGGGAGTAGCCTCGCTAAGTTAATAGAGTGGAAAGTATTAACCCAAATACAAAAAGCATCCCGTTAACGTTCTCAATTTAAGGTGAGCCATTATGTTGTCTTTGATACTAAAAACCAGTGAGGGAATTTTCAAAAAGATTCCTGAGTCACTGATGCTATTTATCGCACGTTTTTCCATCGCAGCGGTTTTTTGGAAATCCGGCCAAACCAAAATTGAGGGCTTTTCTCTTGATTTTATTGCCATGAAATTTCAACTCGACTGGCCTCAATTGGCAGAAACCACGCCCTTTCTATTTGAGTACGAATACAACCTGCCCCTGATACCGCCTATGATCGCCGCTGTGTTAGCGACTTTAGCAGAGCACATTTTACCTATTTTGGTATTAGCGGGAGTATTTACGCGTTTGGCTGCTTTTGGTTTAGCGGCGATGACAATGGTCATTCAACTGTTTGTTTACCCTGATGCCTACCCAACCCACGGCACATGGTTAGCGATTGCTCTTGTACTAATGTACCGTGGCGCAGGCGCGTTTTCAGTCGATCACTTAATCACTAAACGTTCGGCAGCGTAAAGGTTCGTGTTGCTTTGTGAGTGAGCTCTGCTGACCCTGATAAGGTATCAGTGAGCTCACTTAATTGCTCTGACGTGGCTTCGTTACTGCTCGTCACTTCGACAATTCGTGTCACATGCTCGGTAATATCACTCGCCTCGTTCGCCTGCTGTTGTGCCAAGAGAGATAACTCATCAAGGCTACTCAAAGATTGAGCCGAATCGGCCTCAAGCTGCTGTAAAGGCGCAACAACGTTTTCTATCTGCTCTACGCCAACACGCATCTTCTCTTGCCCTTGAGACATTTCAGCGGAAATCTGTTCAGAAAGACTCGCGATACGGGTAATCACCTCATCAATCGATGCGGTCACTTCTGCGGTATTGGTGGCAAGATTACGGACCTCATCAGCGACAACGGCAAACCCTCGACCAGTTTCACCTGCACGAGCGGCTTCAATAGAAGCATTCAGTGCTAATAGATTGGTTTGCTCGGCAATGTTTCGAATGCTGTTTACAAACTCAGTGACGGTCACTGCGTTGTTGGTCAGCTGTGCTACGGCGTGAGAAGTTTCATTAATGTAGGCCGCAACAGAGGTAATATCCTGCACTGCATCCGTGATCACTTGCTTACCATGCTTAGCAAGATCGTGGGCGGCTTCTGCTTGATTTCGAGAAACGCCTACGTGCTCAGAAATAACCCCTGCCGCACCGGACAATTCCCCCACGGACTGCTGGATTTCATTAGCCATACGGGCTTGAGTTTGTGAGCCTTGCTGCACATCTTTCACGTTCTTACACATGGACTCGGTTGCATCAACCACCACGCCAACGTTTTGATCAATCTTCTCAATAACATCGATTAAACTTAAACGCATGCGCTTAACACTCGCCAATAATTGACCAATCTCGCCTTTCGGTTCACTTTCGATCGTTTGGGATAAGTCTCCTCGGGCAAATTTGTCGAGTATGCTCACCACATAACTTAATGGCGTGACTATGCTACGGGTAATCAACACAGACATGACTGCACCAATAAGGATAGCTAAAATACCGACACCAACAGTCGACCAAATAGCAATATCCGCTTCACTTAAAATCTCAGATTGGCGATGCTGCATCATATTACGTTCACGAGAAGACAGAGCTTGAGTTTGATCTAGAAAGGTTTGCAGTTCTGCCCGAGTTAAACCTGCCATGAGAGCCTTAGCATCGGCCAGCTCACCGAACTCTAACGCTTCCACTGTGGATTGTAACGCGGCTTGATAAACGACTCGTTGAGCTTTGAGGGATTCTACCATCTCTTTATTAGCAGGGTCTTGAACGAGCTCAGACATGGCTGCTAAACTGTCATCTAGACGCTTATTACGCTCGTCTATTTCTTTGTAGATTGCCACTCGGGCATCTCGCTCTTCGAGCACAAACAGCAGTAGTAAGCGGCTGGCGAGGCTTTCCGCGTTGACATTTACCTCACCTGCTAAATCCACCAATGCGGCGTTTTCATCAACAATGCCACGAATATTGTTCGACAGTAGCTGAAAGCGTGTTGCAGACAAACCAATGACTAAAATCAACAAGGCTAATAACACTATGTAACTTGTCGTTAGACGGCTACGAATACTTGCAAAACCCAACATAAATCACCCTCTACATTTTGTTATTGGTTCCAAACCATTAACTCGTTAGACGTCCATAATCTATTTAATCCTAACAGCTGAACTACTATGTCTACAATGAAGCGTTTTGCTTTAGTGATTTCATGGTAAGGCTTTGCGTGAACGAGCAAAGGGCACGGTATAAGCCACCAAGAACAAAAAGGCAGCACACACCACCACACTTGGTCCTGTGGGTGTATCCCATTGATAAGATGCCCACATGCCACCACAGACAGCAAGACAGCAAGACAGCCAATAATACTTGCCATGCTGGCCATTTGAATGGGCGTTCGAGATAACTTTCGTGCGGTGGCTGCCGGAATGATCATCAAAGAAGTGATCAACAACACCCCGACAATTTTCATTGCCACGGCAATAACTAAGGCCACCAATAGCATCAGTAGTAAACGAATGAACTCAACCGGATAACCTTCCACTTTAGCCAGCTCTTCATTGACCGTCATTGCTAACAAAGGTTTCCAAAAAATTACTAAAAGTGAAATAACAGCTAAACCACCTGCATAAATCCAATATAAGTCTTCTGGACTGATCGCTAGCAAGTCACCAAATAAATAAGCCATTAGATCAATGCGGATATTATCTAGAAAGCTGACGGCAACCAAACCTAATGATAGAGCTGAATGCGCTAAAATCCCCAGTAATGTATCTGTGGCGATAATATGTTTTTTCTGCAGAACCACTAGAACTGCGGCCAAGCCCACACAAAGCACTATGATGGCTAGATTCAAATTCACATCAAACAGGAAACCAAGCGCGACGCCAAGCAAAGCCGAGTGAGCCAGAGTATCGCCAAAATAGGCCATGCGACGCCATACGACAAACGCCCCTAAAGGACCGGCAACCGCCGCAACACCCAAGCCTCCCAACAGCGCTCTGAGTAAAATATCAAACATTATTAAAAGTACTCCAAATCGGTAACAAGGGGATCTAACTCACCAGATTAATGATGGCAATGACGATGCGCATCATCTTGTGTGGATAAAATATCGCCATGGTCATCATGAACATGATCATGTTGATGGGCATATATTGCGATGGATTCATCAGCGCCCGGCACCCCAAACAAAGCTTGATAAGCAGGGTGACCCGTCACGTGTTGCGGCGTTCCAGAACAGCAGACATGCTGATTAATACAGACGACCGTGTCGGTTTTTGCCATCACTAAATGCAGGTCATGGGAAACCATTAAAACCCCACAATTCAACTCATTTCGTATGCTTTCAATAAGGTTATAAAGCTCTACCTGTCCATTAACATCCACCCCTTGTACGGGTTCATCCAACACCAATAAATTAGGACGGTTCAATAATGCTCGCGCCAATAAAACACGCTGAGTCTCCCCCCCAGATAACACTTGCACTTGAGACTGTAATAAATGTGCAATACCCAACTTTTCTAACGTTGGGAGAATTTGTTTTTTATCGACACCGCGCACCAGAGCTAAGAAATGCTTCACGGTTAAAGGAAGAGTCGGATCAATATGTAGCTTCTGAGGCATATAACCAATCCGCAAAGACGGGTGCCGCTCTATCTGCCCTATGGTTGGAGCCTGCAACCCTAAAAGAATCCTAATTAGAGTACTCTTACCACTACCATTAGGGCCAATTAACGTAACGATTTCGCCCTCGTTTATCGTCATATCAATTTGGTCTAATAATGTTCGACCGTCAAATGAGATGCCAACCTGTTTAAAGGCCGCCAATTGTTGAGTCATTCTTTTGTTTCCCCTTCGTGGGTCTGGCAATCCTGGCACACACCTGTTAGTTCAATGGTTTCTGAGCGTAATGCAAAACCTTGCGTCATGGCTTTATTCTCGAGAGATGCATGTATATCTTGATAGTCAAATTCCATGACAATATGACAGTCGTCACAAATCAAAAAATACCCTTTGTGCGGTTTGTCCGCATGGGCACAGCCCAAATATGCATTCATGGACTCTACTTTATGGATCAGTCCCGTTGACAGCAAAAAGTCTAATGCACGATAGACCGTTGGCGGGGCCGAATTAAAGCCTTCATCGGCGAGCTTTGCTAGCAGCTGATAAGCCCCCAATGGACGATGACTTTCCCAGATGAGTTCTAATGCACGACGGCGTACTTTGGTCAGGCGTTGGCCTTGTTCTAAACAGAGCGTTTCCGCTGTCGCTAAGGCCTGTTTGATACAAGCATTGTGATTGTGATCATGTTGGTCGAATACCATTAAAATGCCCTCCCTGAATTCATCATGTAGCCCCATACCATGGAACTACCGATTAAGATCAATGCTAATGCCGCAGCATAGGAAAAGGTCTTGCTAAGACGAGCACGCCATACGCCCTGTGAACCACTGACCATAAAGCCGGTGTCACGCACCAAGACACTGACCGCCGCCAAAGCAGACACTGTAATGGCAGTGCCTAGGCCCATCGCAAAAGTGGCAGCAACCCCCCATAAGAAGATGTTGGTGCTCATGGCAAACAACAAGACTAATACCGCCCCAGTACAAGGACGAATGCCCACCGCTAAAATCATCGCCCAGAGGCTGCGTTGTGCAGTTTTTTGCTCGGCCGCTTGATGCTCATGAACTTCATGATCATGCTTGTGATGACAAGCGGGAGAGTGCAAATGTTCACTAGAACAATGGTGGTGTGTGTGGTCATCATGGTCATGTGAGTGATCGTGCCCACAACTGGATTTACCTCGCAGCAGCCGAGTTAGCATCCACATCCCCATTAGTGCCACCGCTGAGAAACTAGCAATCTCTAGCAAGCGACTGATCTGCATGGCTTTACCCGCCAAGGAAAACAGCTGGCCGAGTACGAGCATAAGAGCAATGGCCATTAAAGCCTGTGCCAACGCACAAACAAAAGACAAGGCAATTCCGTGTTTAACAGAAGAACGACTTGCTAGCATATAAGCTGAAATAACCGCCTTACCATGACCAGGGCCCGCGGCGTGAAACACGCCATACATAAAGCTGGCAAACATCAAGCTCCACAACAAAGCTGGGCTCGCATCTTGGCTAATGGCTCGAACTAAGGTCACTAACTCACGATGCAGTTGCGCCTGTTGAGCAAGCCCCCATTGAATAAATTCTTGGTAGCCGAAGAAATCGACTGCGGCGAATGCTGGCCCTGCCAGAAAAACAAACGATAAGGCCAAAAAAGCGGCGTGCCGTACCATAACACCTACCCATTAATAAAAATTTAATTGTTATAGTATAACACTTGACTTAGAAGGAGAAGCCGTTATCGCAACTCTCCTTCTTTCAGGTCGATAGGTGATCTAGCTGACCATAGGTTGTAGAAAGCCCATTACGCCACTCATGAAGATTTGTGCCGCCATCGCCGCTAAAATAAGACCGGTAATTTTCGATAAGACATTCAGGCCAGTACGCCCTAATAGGCGCTCGATTATCGATGAAGAGTACAGCAGCACAAGCAGAGAGCCTAGTGCCAGCAAAAGCCCCATAAGACCAACAATTAAATCCCAGCCTTGTAATTCCGCACCATACACCAGAATCGTACCAATTGTGGCAGGACCAATAATAGTTGGAACGGCCAACGGCACCACAGACACATCATCTCGCTCTTCACTGGGCATGCCCACGGCATGATTACGAGTGCCGTCTTTTACCAAACTTAGCGCCGACATAAAAAGCAAAATACCGGAACCAATTCGGAAGGAGTCGAGGGTAATGCCCAGTACCGCAAATAAGCTACTACCGAAAAACAGTAGCACTAAGGCAATGGCGATTGCGGCGATAATAGCTTTATTGGCGACTTGCTTACGCGCCGCGGCGGATTCGCCTCGGGTTAAAGCTAAGAACATTGAAAGCACAAAGAAGGGAGCGAATAAAAAGAAGAATTTTATCCAAGTTGAGATCAGTAAACTCATTGAGTGGTTTCCACATAAGAGACTCGCTTAGCGTTGGCTTAACGCGAGACGAACACCAAAGCCCACCAGCAATACGCCTGTGAGGCCATCCAAGACTTGCGCAACTTTTGGTCGCGCTAGCCAAACTCTCGCTCTATGAACCATAAGAGCCAGAAAGGTTTGCCACACCATCGCTATGATAAAGTGAAGGGAGGCCATAAAAAGTGACTGCGCCAATGCCGAATGGCTCGGATCAATAAACTGAGGCAAAAATGCCATATAGAAAATAATAGGCTTGGGATTCAACACGTTAGAAAGCAACCCTTGGCGAAAGCTTCCCCATGATGTTAACGCTTTAGGACCTTTGCTAGTATCAAAGGTCATGCCTTTAGGGCGCCAAGCGCTACGCAGCGCTTGCACACCTAAGTAAACTAAATACGCTGCACCGAGCAATTTAAAAGCGGTAAATAAGCCTGCCGAGCCAAGTAGAATCACCGACAACCCCAAAGCGGAAACCGTGGCGTGGGCAAACAAGCCCATACAAATGCCCAAGCTGGTTAAAAAACCTAGTTTCCAACCTCCTGTGACAGAATTACGCATCACTATGATGGTATCTACCCCCGGACTCATGGTCAGTACCATAATGGCAGCCAAAAACGAAAACCACTGAAAATGCTCTAGCATGTTACAACTCCAACGAAAGGGATGACATAAACCACGGAAAAATTAAGGGGAACACTGCAGATCGACCCAAGATTCAACGGCCATTTCTTCTGCTTCACGAGAAATGAGCGTGCACGTTTCTGCATAGGCACCAGACAATCTAAGCAGGCCCTCTTCTAAAGGCACCATAGCAAAATACAGCTCATCATCGCCGAACGCTAAACTCAATGTATCACGCACTAAATCGACACTTTTAGGCAACTGAATACGCAAGCTCACCCACAACATTTGATCTTTGATACCAAGATCCAAAATGTCTACGCTTTTAGGTGCCATTGGGTAACCATCTACAACCATCTTGATAAAGTAGTTGTACTGGTCAAACGAGCTAAGCACTTCAATCAACTCTACTTTTTCTTGGCCACTAAGCTGGGCATTTGCATCCACATCGTACTCAACAATCAGGCTGGTTGAAGTAAATAGATCAAACGACCAAGTCGCTTGTATATACTCCACTTGAGGTTGGTCCACCGTAATCTGATACTGGGAGTCTACCCATACATGAGGATGCGCTTGACTGCTCCCCAAGTAAAAGATGCCAACAAGCGCCAGCCAAAAATGTTTCATGTGTTACACCATGAGCGCTGGAGTATGTCTCACTCGCGCCTCTAAAATTCGTTGAAATTCTTTTGGATCATGCTGTTGAGCCAAACGCTCAGGGTCATCTTTCGCACCATGCCACGCTTCTAATCGGGACAACCAAAAACGTAACGCAGCAATACGAAGCATATATGGCCAGGCTTCTTGCTCTGCTACGCTCGGCACACGCTGAGCAGTGTAAGCCGTCAGTAACGCTTGGTATTTTTCCATATCCAACTCGCCAGTAGCACGATCACTGCACCAATCGTTTACCACAATGGCTAGATCGTACATTACCCAAGTGTGGCAAGCATTATAGAAGTCGATAATGGCCGACAGTTTTTCACCGTTAAACAAGGTATTGTTATAAAACAAATCCCCATGAATGGTCGCTTTAGGCAGATCCCCATGTTGGGCAATAAAGGTATCAAACTGAGCAATCTGAGTACTTAACAAACTGAATTGTTCAGACTCTAACTCAGACTCTAGCAAACGACTGGTTTCATGCCACCAAGCGATACCGCGATGGCTCTCTCGCTGCGTTGGAAAGTCTTCTCCCGCAAGGTGTAACTTCGCCAGTACGTCTCCCATCTCACGACAAGTATTGGCATTAGTCGAGGCCAATTCCTGCCCGCTAAAGCAGTCAACGATAATCGCTGGGCGCTCATTGACCATCCGCAAACGCTCGCCTTGACTGTCTACTAGCGCCGCAGGAACATTGAAACCTTTTTCTTGTAGATGTGCGACAACATCTAGAAAGTACGGCACTTCCTCAAACTCAAACTCTTCGAACAAAGTTAAAACGTATTTGCCCGTTGTGGTGTTCACAAAATAGTTGGTGTTTTCAACACCACCTGAGATCCCTTGAAAAGAAACCAGCTCGCCTAAAGAATAATCAGCCACTAAGGCCCGCATGTCAGAGTCCGAAAGGGAAGTGTAAACAGCCAAGTTTGCTACCTATAAATGTCGTAAAAGGGTAATTTAAAAATCCAAAAGCCTATGCTCCACAATAAGCAGGAAAAGGTCAATTCGTTCTAAGCAAAAGCGTGATTTATTCCTTCAGATAGCAACGAATTGCAAGCCATAAGGAGTTTCCATCATTAATGAGCATTAAGACTGCAAAAATCATCGCAAGCGCTTAGAATAGATAGCAATTATCGCCGATTCATTTAGAGGTCTTATTTTGGCTACGGATTCATCAACACAAACACCCCCTATGATTCTGGTAGACGGCTCGTCTTACCTTTACCGAGCATTCCATGCGATCCCCCCCATGAGTACCAGCGACGGGCACCCTACCAACGCGACTCGTGGTGTCATCAGCATGATCCGCAGCCTGATCAAAACCTATCCTGACTCTCCAATGGTGATCATCTTTGATGCCAAAGGTAAAACCTTCCGCGATGAAATCTACAGTGAGTACAAGGCACAGCGTCCACCTATGCCGGATGATCTTCGCCCGCAAATTGAGCCCATTCACCGTATGGTAGAAGCCATGGGGCTTCCCTTAGTGATTATTGATGGCGTGGAGGCGGATGATGTGATTGGCACCATCGCCAAGCAAGTCGGTGAAGCGGGTCGTGAAGTGGTAGTGTCCACTGGCGATAAAGATATGGCTCAGTTGGTTACAGAGAAAGTCACCCTAGTAAATACCATGAACAATACCGTGATGGACATTCAAGGTGTCAAAGACAAGTTTGGCATTCCACCAGAATTGATCATCGATTATCTCGCTTTAATGGGTGATAAGGTGGATAACATTCCTGGTGTGCCTGGCGTGGGCGAAAAAACCGCCTTGGCTTTGTTGCAAGGCTTAGGCTGCATACAAGACATTTATCAGCGCCTTGATGACATTGCTGACTTGGGCTTTCGTGGTTCAAAAACCATGGCCAAGAAAATGGCCGAACACAAAGAAATGGCCGAGCTTTCATACACCCTTGCCACCATCAAGTGTGATGTCGAACTGCCCTTCAATGCACTTGAACTTAAAAATGGCGAAGCGGATAAAGCCACGCTTAAAGAATGGTTCGCTAAGCTGGAGTTTAAAACTTGGCTGGCAGACCTAGACAAAGCGCCAAGCGTTGAAACCGCCAGTGATACGGTAAATAGCGCCGGACAAGCAGCAGCCCCTGTCGCGGCCAATATCGAGATTGAATACGACACTGTTTTGGATAAAGAGAGCTTTGCTGCTTGGCTAAAAACTATTCAAGACGCTGAGTTAGTCGCCTTTGATACCGAAACCACCAGCCTAAACTATATGGTTGCAGAGCTGGTCGGCGTGTCTTTCTCTGTCTCACCGGGTAAAGCGGCCTACGTGCCTTTTGCCCATGACTATGAAGGCGCGCCAGAGCAACTGGATCGTGACTGGGTATTGGCGCAATTGAAGCCTTGGCTTGAAGACGACAGCAAAGCAAAAGTCGGTCAACACCTTAAGTACGATGCCAATGTGTTGAACAACTATGACATTGAGCTTCGCGGCATTGCTTATGACACCATGCTCGAGTCCTATGTTTACAACTCGGTGAGTTCTCGTCATGACATGGATACCCTAGCGAAAAAGTTCTTAAACCACACTTGTGTCAGCTTTGAAGAGTTAGCCGGTAAAGGTAAGAAGCAAAAGACGTTTAACCAAATCGAACTGGAACAAGCCGCTTTCTACGCCGCCGAAGACGCCGACATTACCCTGCGCCTGCATCAGGCAATCTGGCCGCAAGTGGAACAAACACCTGAGCTTGTCAGTATCTTTAAAGACATCGAATGTCCGCTAGTGCCAGTACTGGCGAAAATGGAGCAAACGGGCGCTCTCATCGACCCTGAGTTACTGCATCTACAAAGCACCGAGATCGGTGCCAAGCTACAAGAACTAGAGATTAAAGCGCATGAACTGGCCGGTGAAAGCTTCAATCTGAGCTCACCTAAACAGCTACAAGTTATCTTGTTTGAAAAGCAAGGTTTGCCAGTCATTAAGAAAACCCCGAAAGGCCAGCCTTCTACTGCTGAACCCATCTTACAGGAGTTAGCGCAGGATTATGAGCTGCCACGTTTAATCATGGAGCACCGCAGTTTATCTAAGCTCAAATCAACCTATACTGACAAGCTACCAGAAATGATCCAAACGACTGGGCGCATCCATACCTCTTACCATCAGGCAATCACTGCCACAGGGCGTTTGTCCTCTACTGATCCAAACTTGCAGAACATTCCGATCCGTACCGCAGAAGGTCGTCGCATTCGCCAAGCGTTCGTCGCACCAAAAGGCTACAAACTACTGGCCGCGGATTACTCTCAAGTAGAGCTACGTATCATGGCGCACTTGTCGCAAGACAAAGGCTTGCTCGATGCCTTCACCCGCGATGCCGATGTTCACAAAGCCACCGCAGCGGAAGTATTCGAAGTCAGCTTAGAGGAAGTCACCACAGAGCAGCGTCGTCGCGCTAAAGCCATTAACTTTGGCTTGATCTACGGCATGTCAGCCTTTGGCCTAGCGAAGCAGCTGGATATCAGCCGACCAGAAGCGGCGAAATACATCAAACGCTACTTTGAGCGCTACCCAGGTGTGCAACAGTACATGGAGAACACCCGTGAAGGCGCGAAAGAGAAAGGCTACGTGGAAACCATTTATGGTCGCCGCTTATACCTGCCTGACATCAAGGCCAGCAACGCCATGATGCGCCAAGCCGCCGAACGCACCGCGATCAACGCACCGATGCAAGGCTCCGCCGCCGACATCATCAAACGCGCTATGATCAAGATGCACAGCTGGCTCGCCGACACCGACCTAGACGTGAAAATGATCCTGCAAGTACACGATGAATTGATCTTCGAAGTGGCCGAAAACGACCTTGAAAGCGCACAAGCGAAAATCGTCGACATCATGCAGAACAGCAGCCAAATAGACGTGCCTTTGCTGGTTGAAGCAGGCGTTGGTAACAACTGGGACGAGGCGCATTAAGCGCCTCGTTAAATCGATAAAGAGACTTCAAATGACAAGGCGTAAACAAAGTGTTTTCGGTTGGATATGGTTTGTCATCTGGCGTGCGGCGTTACTCTTAGTACTATTTTTATTGTTGTTCCGCTTTGTACCACCCCCAACAACGGCATTTATGCTGCAAAGTGATTATCCCGTCACTCACCATTGGATCAGTATTGATAAGCTGCCACCTCAGGTGCCATTAGCGATTGTTGGTTCCGAAGATCAGCGTTTTCCTCAGCACTTTGGCGTTGATTTTGTTGCTATTACTAAAGCCCTCAGTCAATACGATGATGGCGAAGGCCTGCGTGGCGCCAGTACGATTACTCAACAAACGGCAAAGAACCTTTTCCTCTGGCCGGGGCGAAGTTTTATTCGCAAAGGGTTAGAAGCAGGGTTAGCCATTAGCCTTGAAGTCATTTGGGGCAAAAAACGTATTCTAGAAGTGTATTTAAACGTGGCGGAATTCGGCCAAGGCATTTATGGTATCGACGCTGCGAGCCAGCATTATTTTGGTCGCTCTGCCCGTCATCTAACAGGCAATCAAGCTGCACGATTAGCCGTACTATTGCCCAGCCCTCGAACACGAGACCCAAACCGTTTAACACCAAATCTGCGTCAAAGGGCCGATTGGGTGGAGCGTCAGATGCAGCAACTTGGCAGTGGTTACCTTGCCCCTATACTCGATAATTAGCAGGCTAAGGCCTCTCTTTACTGCTAGAATGCCTGTTATTTTTCAGTTGTTACGCTTAAAGGCAGGCTATGACCGTTCTTCTAATGACTCCCCCCATGACGCAACTCAATACGCCCTATCCAGCAACGGCGTATTTAACGGGCTTTTTACGCTCACGGGGTTATGAGGCGACACAAAGAGACCCTGCCATTGAGCTTTTCTTGGAGATGATGACAGCATCTGCACTGGATATTATTCGTCAGCACGTTGAAGCCAATTTTGAAGCCTTCGCGGATGAAGAGTTGCCAGATGTTATCTTCAACTTTTTGGCCGAATTTGACCGTTATCGCCTGTGTGTTGAGCCTGTCATTCGTTTTTTGCAGGGTAAGGACTCGAGCCTTGCCCTACGCATTGTCTCACGACGCTTTTTACCGGAAGGCCCCGCCTTTGACACTATAGCGCAAATGGAAGCCGTGTCCGGTGATATCTTAAAAACCGCCTTTGGTAATCTTGGCATTCAGGATCAAGCCAAGTATTTGGCCACCTTATTCATAAATGACTTGTGTGCTGTTATTACACAAGGTGTGGATCCAGACTTTCAAGTCAGTAGCTATGGTGAACGTTTAGCCGCCGCCAACCCAAGTTTTGACGATCTTTATAACACCTTGCTAGATGAGCCCAGTTTTAGCGCTGAGATACTCGAACAATTGGTTGAGCAGTATTTGCAAGAAACCCAGCCCAGTGTTGTGGCACTCACCGTGCCTTTTCCTGGCAATATGCTCGGGGCTCTGCGTATTGCGCAAACCTGTAAAGCCATTCAGCCAGATTTGCCGGTGGTGTTAGGTGGTGGCTTTGTGAATACCGAATTGCGTGCGCTAAAAGACCCTCGTGTGTTTGAATTTGTAGATTTTATTTGCCTTGATGATGGGGAGCGCCCCTTCATGACCTTGCTGGAATACTTTGCTGGTGAGCGCCAGCTAGACGAATTAGTTCGTACTTACTTTCTTGCCGAAGATGAGCAGGGGCAGGTCTATGTGCATTTGAACGACAACAAAGAGCTACATGATATTCCTCAATCAGACGTGGGTACTCCTATCTACGATGGTTTGCCTTTGAGTGAATATTTATCCTTATGTGACATGCTTAACCCTATGCACCGTATTTGGAGTGATGGCCGTTGGAATAAACTCACCATTGCTCATGGCTGCTATTGGCGTAAATGTAGCTTTTGCGATGTCAGCCTAGATTATATTGACCGCTATGATGCCGCTGGGGCTGATTTATTGGTGGACCGGATTGAAGAGCTTATCGAAGAAACCGGCCAAACGGGCTTTCATTTTGTCGATGAAGCCGCGCCACCAAAAGCTCTGTTTGCGCTAGCCAATCGGCTTATTGAGCGCGGTGTGGTGATCAGCTGGTGGGGCAATATTCGCTTTGAAAAAACCTTTACCCCAGAACGCTGCCAGTTACTGGCGGACTCTGGATGCATTGCCGTCAGTGGCGGCTTAGAAGTCGCCTCGGACCGATTGTTAAAGCTAATGAAGAAAGGCGTCAGTGTTGAACAGGTCGCGAGAGTCACTAAAGCCTTCAGTGATGCCGATGTTTTGGTACACGCCTACTTGATGTATGGCTTTCCCACCCAAACCGATCAAGAAACCGTCGATTCACTGGAAATGGTGCGACAAATGATGGCGCAAGGCTGTTTCCAATCGGCCTATTGGCATCGCTTTGCAGCAACCGTACACAGCCCAATCGGCATACGCCCACAAGATTATGGCATTACATTAGAACCCCATTCTGACATCCAATTTGCCGAGAACGATGTTGATTTTACAGACCCCACCGGCACAGACCACGACATGCTCGGCAAGGGTCTTCGTAAGGCCCTGTATAACTACATGCATGGCATTGGCTTTGAGCAGCCGATGAACTTTTGGTTTGAGCAAGCCGTGCCGCGGACCAAGGTAAAAGAAAGCCTAATTTCACAAGCTGTTTTCAATACAATTGCAACACATTAACCCTTTGATCATTATGCTAAAAAGCCAGTTTGTTGCATAAAAACTTCTCTTAATACAACAAATTGGCTATCTTTATCATAGCTTTTATTTGTTTGCTCTCCTTGTGTGGATAGCTCAAACTACACTTCGAGAATATACAACTACACTTAGCTGAACTCGAACCATATTGCCTTTAGGAACCTCCTCCATGACGATTAATACCCGCCTTATTATAGGTTTTGGCATCACCATCATTATGATGTTAGTGCTCACTGTCATTAGTATTCATCGTGTTAACTTTATTGATGCGACTATTACGCAAATTAATGACGTTAACTCAATCAAACAACGCTATGCCATTAACTTCCGTGGCAGTGTTCATGATAGAGCCATTGCGATTCGAGACGTTGTGTTGTCACGAAACCCTGAAGAGTTAGCTAAATCCGTCACCATGATCGAAGAGCTAGATAGCTTCTATCAGGAATCGGTCAAGCTTATGGCGTCTCCTAAGCTCACTATGACACAGCAAGAAAGCGCCTTGTACAAAAAGATCCAAGCCGTCGAGAGCAAAACCTTACCCTTGATTAAACAGATCATTCAGGCCAAACAAAACCAAAATCTCGAGCAAGCTCAAAGCTTACTACTCAATCAAGCCAGGCCTGCTTTTACCCAATGGTTAGCGATCATTAATGAGTTCATCAATCTGGAAGAGACTGCCAATCAACTCGCTACCGATGAAACTAGGTCAGTAACAGGTAATTTCCAAAATTGGATGATAGGTCTCACAAGCTTAGCGACCCTTATTGCCGTGTATGTTGCTTACCTTATCAGTATTAGAATTCGCAATTCCGTTGGCGGCGAACCTCAAGAGGCAGCTCTTGTTATCGCAGAAATTGCTAAAGGGGATTTGCGAGGTCAAGTGTCGTCTTGCTGCGATGACAGTATGATGTCCTCGGTTGAAATTATGCAGAAGCAATTGGTGTTCACTGTGAACAGCATTGTCACTTCAGCAAATGAGCTATCACAGCGCTCAGCAGTCGTGGCGGCAGGTACTCAGCAATCACTTGTTGCGGCAGACACACAATTGGAATACACCAATTCTGCCGTAAATAAGCTTAATCAAATGAAGTTAAGCATTAACGATATATCAGAAAAGGTTAAACAAACCGCCAATAACTCCGATATCGCAGCCGACCTGTCTAAACAAGGAAAAGAGGCGGTACAGAAAGTCTCGAACGAAATAGAAAAAGTGGCCGGGACGGTGAACAACACGGTAGGGCAGGTGAATCGTTTACAAGAACGCACTCGAGATATTGGTGACATCATCAACGTTATCCGCGAAATTGCCGATCAAACAAATCTGTTGGCTCTCAACGCCGCTATTGAGGCCGCCCGTGCAGGTGAAACGGGTCGAGGCTTTGCTGTGGTTGCCGATGAAGTAAGGCACCTTGCACAGCGAACAGGGGAAGCAACGGGGGATATCGAGAAAATGATTACCCAAGTTCAAGAAGATACACTGGCGGCAGTAAAAGCAATGGAAACCACTGTACCGCAAGTCGAAAATGGCTTAGCACTCACCCATGAAGCCAGCGAATTGCTAACCAATATTCAGGAGCAATCTAAAGATTCTTTGCAAAGAGTATTGGAAATTGTTGAAGCAACTTCGGAGCAGGTTTCTACCGTGGTGGATATCAACGAAGAAATTCAAGAAATTGCGAATATGTCCAAAGAAAGCAGTTTATCTCTTAAAGCCAGTAGCCAAGAAACCCTAGCGCTAGATCAACTGTCGACTAAGCTAAACAAGGATATTAATTACTTTAAAATCTAGACGTGATAACGCCAAGTATGCGAATTTTACTCGCTTACTTGGCGTTTCAATAATTTCTGCTCATACATACTTTGATCCGCATAAGCCAAACACTCAAACTGATCATTGGCTTCTTCATTAGTCGAGATCCCATAACTCAAGCCTGCCTCTGGCCAACGCACTCGTAGCTTTCTATTTATTTGAAGAATGATATTTTCTATCTCTTCTTTTTGTTCCTTACTAATGACTTCGTCTGACGCCACCAACCAAACAAACTCATCCCCTCCGGAACGGTACACATGCCCATAAGAGCCTAATGCCCCCGTCATAAGGTTAGCCACTTCGATAAGAAATGTATCTCCCGCCTCGTGCCCCATACTGTCGTTGATCTGCTTCATGCCATCTAAATCGATGAAGACGATCATGTATTTTTTATTATCTAGCGTGGCCAGCTTTTCATCCAATGAAAAACGGTTACCCACCTTCGTAAGAGAATCGATTCGCGCTTCAAATAATATTTGTTGGTACTCATTTTGGCGCAATTTCAGCCACTCAGATAAAGACAAAACAATACAAACACAATCAATTGCTAGAGCAACTAAAACCACCAGCTCTGGGTAGACTAAACCCTGAATTATATGGGTATGCGAAGTGAGAAAATAAAACAGTGACACTCCATAAAGCAGGTTCCCTACCAGATAATACTTCGCTCTAAAGTCTCGTTTGGTCAAACGATGAAACCCCACATACAGACTAAGGGGTACCCAAACCATGGCGATAACATGGGATAAATAAAACGCCCACTGAAAAGGAATAAACAGCATGAAAACACCGGCACCTAGGCACATTTTAGCGAATAACATAAGGTGTTTCGCTAAACGAGAGGCAGTCTCTTGCGTATCAAACAACTCTCGGGTAAAGAGCGCTGCAAAAGCAATCGCGAACGGGAATAAATAGATACCGCCATAGGTTAAATTGATCGGTAAAGGCCCTAACAGGCTGCCCATTAAACCTGCAGCCATCGCCCAACCAATACCGTGTAAGCCCACATAACCAGCACATAAAATAGACAAACTTTGTTTGGTACTGATACCAAATGCCAAAACAATTAATGCCAAGGTCAACATCACAGTCACAGCGCCACTGGTCACTGTGTTGACGATAAACTGGTAATGATAAAAGCTTTGCGCTGAATGAATAACGATGGGCGCTGGCGTTGGGTAATGCTTAGCTTTAATGCGTATCCATAACCTGCCGCTTTCATTTGCTTGAAGAGCAAGAGGGAAGCTTTGCACATGCATGGCTTTCGGGATGGAAAAAGCATCTAGTTGAGAAAAGTTCGCAATGTATTTCAATTTGCCGTTTTCTGGCTGCCAATAAGCATCCCCTTCATCCATAAAGTTAGCCATCAACACCACATACCAGGTTTGCGCATGACTGGAGGTAAGCGGTATGTCCGTCACGTAAACGCCTGAATGACCAACAATCGAAGTATTAGACGTATTGGACGTATCGTTTTCCCAAGGGGGAAGTAAGGAACCATTAGGCAAAGTTTCAAGGGAGCGCCATAAGCCGATGTCTTCAAATTCGATGGATTTGCCAGACAAGTTCACAGATGCCTGCCCTAAACTCAGCTGGGAAAAGAGAAACACTAAGAAAAAAGTCAAACAACGTATTGGGAAAACAAAAAACGGCATATTCTATCGAGCAAAAGCAAATGAGAAGTGACAACTTTAGTATAAAAAACAGGCAATAAACAGCTTAATCGGTTGCCTTATTTCCAGTTGCTATCAAATATTGATTCAATTTCCCCAACAAGTCGCTAGACTATAACGTATTAAATAATAAAAGCGTCACCCTGCATAACGTTAATCATGACAAGGGATGAGCAGAATTATGCCTCTACGACTCGATATAAAGTATTCAAAAAAGTCCTTCTTATACCTCAGTACAATCATATTGCTACTCGATATTTGTTTTGTCTCGTTAAATTATAGTAATGCCCGAAAAGCCCTACACTCAGATATTCAGCACCATGCCGAAGACCATCATAGAGCCTTCGATGTTGCCATAAAAATGTCTTTTCAAAGCATGCTACAGCTCGCTACTTTTATTAGTCAGCAAGATGAGTGGAATCAAGCATTGCTAACAGGGAAGCAAGCCCTAGAGCAAATAGGCAATAGTACTCAAAGACAAGCAGTGCAAGCTCGGCAGGCTCTTCTAAACAAACTACAACCTGCTTGGAAAAAAATGAACCAAGCCTTCCAAATCCGTCAGTTACACTACTATTTAGCACCCGACAATGTAAGTTTTTTACGCGTCCATAAACCTGATTTATTCGGTGACAAAATGGAGCACTTGCAATGTGCTGTAGTCGATACCAATGCGGAAAGACGCCCTAAATTTGGTTTTGAAACAGGCAAAATATACAGTGGCTTGAAAGGTGTTGCACCTATCTGGGCAAAAGACCCTGAAACCCAGCAAGATGTTTATGTTGGTGCGGTGGAAGTAGGTACCTCGTTCGATCAAATGCTACCAGTGTTAACTAATAACTTTGATTTTGATGCCGCAGTTTTCCTTTCTAAACCGTATTTAGAACCAAGAATGCAAAAAGAGCTGCTGCAAGCGAAATTTAACCAGTATCCAAATTCCCTGTATTACCTTGAGGCTTCATCCACGACTTCAAAAATCGCACTGCAAGTACTTAATCAAACAACCATTAATAAGAGCTTCAACGCCCCCGAAGCACGGGTGGTTCAAAATGGTCAGAAGTTTTTATCCAACTCCTATTTTCCACTCTATGATTACCAGGGCATGCAAAAAGCTGATTCAACACCGGCAGGGTTCATTCTTATATGGAGTGATGTTTCAGATATGATTTTGGCGTTTCGCAGCGCCTTCGCCATGAATATTCTATACGGCATACTAGGCTTTATTATCATTGAACTTTGCCTTATCTGGGCATTAAAAAAAGAGCGTCAGCTTGTTAAAGCCGAACACAGTGCCACAATCGATAGTCTAACAGGGCTCTTTAATCGACGTTACTACGATATGATTTTCCAACGGGAACTAAACCGAATTGAACGAACCAAAGAGCCTCTTTCTCTTATTATCTGTGACATAGATAAATTCAAAAATTTTAATGATTTTTATGGGCACGCAGCAGGTGATGACTGTTTGAGACTGGTAGCCCAAACATTAGAACGGCAGGCAAAACGCCGCTGTGATGTTGTTGCGCGATATGGTGGCGAGGAGTTTGCCATTATTTTGCCTTCAACGGATTTAGAAACCGCTGCCACTATTGCTGAAAGCATGAGGGAAGCAGTGTTTAGCCTCAATATGACCATGGACCAGCCTCTCAAAAAACACCCACTAACGGTTTCTCTAGGTGTCGCCTGTAGCCACAATTTAGAACCTGGTGAGAGTTTATTTGAATTAGCAGATCGGCACTTATATAGTGCTAAAAGTGCTGGGCGCAATCGCACTCAGAGTTATTGATTCATCCTGAAAAAGGCACCCTAAGATGAGTAAAACCTATACTGGTTCGTGCTTATGCGGCACGGCTAATTTCGAACTCAAAGGCGAGTTTAAGAAATTTTTCTTGTGTCATTGCAGCCGTTGTCAAAAAACATCAGGAAGTGCCCATTGCGCCAACCTGTTTGCTCCTGAGGCACAACTTGACTGGTTGAGTGGCGAGGAGAACCTACAATTGTATCAGCATCCAGAAACACACTTCAGTTTAACCTTCTGCCGTACCTGCGGCTCAAACCTACCAACAGATATCCCTACTCGCGGTTTAGTAAAAGTGCCTGCTGGGTGTTTAAATACACCCGTGGAAATTAGCCCGCAAGCTCATATTTTCACTGACAGTCGCGGTAACTGGGACCAAGGCTTCGTAGATGTACCTAGCTTTGAGAAGATGCCGAGTTAGATAAACGTATTTCTTGTAACCTCTGAGAGAGTCCTTCAAACTAAGGCTCTTTCAGGTTATTAAGTGTTAATTAGGTTGTTCCCATGAAATGTCCAAACTGCCAGACAAAACTGCCATTTTCTTCGCTTAAAAAAAGCTTACGTAGAATACAGCCATGCCATGCATGTGATGAAGGGTTCCTAGTAACACTTAGCATGAAACGTATGCTACTGCTGATCATTCCGGTAGCGTTTAGCCTAGTGATGATCCGACCCATTAGCCTACATTGGGGCCTTCCGCCTTCTATATTCACCGCGCTAATTATTGTGCTATACGGACTTTCTTGTTTAACACTGGTAAAACGATCACCTCGTTAGTCCTTCCTTCTGTAAAAGAGCATAATAAAATGAGTTTTTCAGCACTTGGCCTGCACCCCACACTATTGGCAACATTAGAAAGTTTGCAATACCAACAGCCGACCGATATTCAACGTGAGGCCATTCCAGAAGTGTTGGCAAATCAAGATGTTATGGCCGGCGCACAAACGGGCACGGGTAAGACAGCTAGTTTTGTTTTACCCCTCATACACCGTTTACTATCTGCATCACTGGAAAACCAGATCCATGGCTTAATTCTTACTCCCACTCGGGAGTTGGCCCAACAGGTCCACCAAAGTGTCTTGAGGTATGCCCAAGATACAGAAATAAAATCTGTTGTTGCCTACGGTGGAGCCAGCATTAATCCGCAGTTAAGTGCTCTCCAGGCAGGTTGCCATATTCTCGTCGCAACCCCAGGGCGATTATTAGAGTTGCTAATGAAAGGCTTAATTGATGTTAGCCAGCTCCGCACTCTGGTGCTAGACGAAGCAGATCGCATGCTGGATATGGGTTTTATCATTGATATACAACGTATTCTTAAAAAACTACCCGATGGCAGGCAGACCCTCTTTTTTTCTGCCACCTTTAATGACGAAGTATTCACTTTAAGTAAGAGCTTACTGAAGCAACCCAAGCTAATTGAAGTTAGTCAGAGAAATACCCGGGTCGATAAAATAGAGCAGCGGATTTATAGCCTAGATAAAGACAAGAAGAGTGCCTTTATCTCCTACCTCATTGGTTCAAAGAACTGGCAACAGGTACTCATTTTTACGCGTACAAAACAAGGTGCGGACGAACTTGCCAAAGAGATGCTCAAGGACGGTATCAAGACGCAAGCTATTCACGGCGACAAATCTCAAGGAGCTCGAGACAAAGCTTTGCAAGCCTTTAAAGATAGTGAGGTGCGCGCCTTAGTGGCAACGGATGTTGCGGCCCGAGGCCTTGATATTGAAGCCTTAGGCTATGTTATTAATCATGAGCTTCCCTATAACGCGGAGGATTATATCCATCGTATTGGCCGTACTGGTCGTGCTGGAGAAGAAGGACTCGCTATTTCGCTTGTGTGTGAAAAAGAGCATTACTTGTTAACAGATATTGAGAAACTATTAGGTGAATCATTGATTTGCCAGTGGTACCCAGGCTTCGAGCCTCGGCAAGATCAGCAAACAAGTAACCCTAGTCGAGCCCCTTCTAAAAAAACTTTGCGGGCCAAAGCACTAGGGCAAAGCCGAGGGAACAAACAAAGAAATAGGCGTCGATAGTTGACACTTATATACCCTGAGTAAAAACACTCTTGTCTGTATTTCTAATGTTCAAAAAGCGCTCAACTGGTGAAAATCCTGTATAATGTTGCACAATTTCCACCTCTTCAGTACACGATAATAAGAATTTACTAATGTACAAACAGATAAATACTGATTTGCAAAATACCACCACTCTTAATCCGGCGTTGTTTCGTCGTTTATTGCTGCTTGCCATTTTTTGTTTTTCTGTAACTTGGGTCATTGATTCAAACAGTACTATGATTGCTACGTTTGATGCAGGTGCCTACCCTTTATGCATTACTGCTTTTACAGTTACTTACCTTCTCAGCCTCATAAATAAAATCAGCCAAGAGCGCTTATTTTTATTTACTTATTTTATCGTCGCCAGTTATCTTTTGAGCTCTAGTATTTGGCATCACAGTGGCTCAGAGGGCCTCTACTCCAACGCTTCACAATGGTTAGGACTAAATTATGTTATCGCGTATTTATTCTTAGAGGTTCGAAGAGCGGTCACCATTACTATTATTGTTTTTATACTTACCGTTGTTGGTCATTATATGGCGCTAATTCAGCATCACAATATTGCTGATTCAGTAAGTGTCGTTATGAACATTGCCATTGCTCAGTTCGCTTACATTATTCTTCTATGGACCGTGGTTAAATTACGAACCAAAGCTCTTCAAGTCGTAGAGAAAGTGAATACCCTTGAAGATCTGGCCTATATTGACCTGGTCACTCGCATACTCAACAGACGCGGCATCGAAAATATTTTTCAAAAGCTACAGCTTAATGAGATGCATGATAAGAGTAACTACGCAATTTTGTTGATCGATATCGACCACTTTAAACAGGTAAACGACCAGCATGGTCACCTAGTGGGTGATGCAGTACTTACAAGTGTTGCAGCCAAACTCCGTCGCGTCATTCATGCCAACGATATTATCGGTCGCTGGGGTGGTGAGGAGTTTTTGGTATTAACTATGGATCAAACGACAGAGCAAACACTCGATTTAGCTGAAAAAATTCGCGCTGGCATAGAAGGCTTTGACCTCCCGCCTTGCTCTGGAGTAACCGTCAGTATTGGTATTGCATTCTCTTCGCAAGCCAGTTCAATGACTGAGGTGTTCACCGTGGCAGACAAAAATTTGTATGTTGCAAAGAATTCAGGGCGTAATACAGTCCTACATTCTTTCCCAACCTTAAAAAAAAGCTGCGCATCCCATAAGCCCAGTGCGCTATAATTGTTTCAACTTCGCCACCTAACTCTAATTTGGAGAAATCTATGAGTAAAGAAAGACCGGTTAATCTGGATATTGCAACCATCAACCTGCCAATAACCGCCTTCGTGTCTATCTTACATCGCGTGTCGTCTGTCATTTTATGGGTAGGACTCGCTATCTTTTTGCCTGTGTTATTGGTTTCCTTATCTTCTGCAGAGGGTCACCAGACTATGAAAGACTTTTTCACTGGTCATTTCTTGGGTCAGTTTATTGTCTGGGGATTACTAACAGCATTGGGCTATTATATTTGCGCCACCAGTAAGCACATCATTCAAGACTTTGGGCATTTCGAAGAGCTTGAATCAGGCAAGCAAATCTCACTTGCAGTGTTGGTGGTAGCCGGTCTACTTAGTATTCTTTCAGGAGTTTGGTTATGGGCGTAACATCAGCAAGCAGTAATCGTAGCGGTACAAGAGAATGGCTTTTCCAGCGCATTGCCAATGCCGCAATTTGCTTATGGGCGGTTGTTTTTATTAGCCAAGTGATCTGTGTTGGCGCCTCATATGAGGAATGGCAGCAACTGTTTTCTCCTCTGTGGTTCAAACTCTATTCTAGCGTGACCCTATTGGTAATCTGTTTAAACTCCGTTCTAGCGGGCTGGCAGATAGGAACAGACTATATTAAATCACCAGCTATGAATGGCACATATCTGCTGGTTGTGAAAGCAGGTAGCTTAATTTATGCATTGCTAGGGCTTTATATCCTCTGGGGGCTTTAAGTCTCTGGCAGATAGGAGCAAAGACAAGTTTGCTGCTATCTGCCACCTCTCAGGCTTCACACTATCGAAGCCCTATTTCCTAAGATTCATCCAACCAACATATATCCTGAACCACTTTTCATAAGTATTTTATTGGGAACTGTTGGAGACATTTTTACTCTGTCGCCAAACTCATCTATCATCTGTCTCGTGTATAAGGAGAAGCATGAAAATCCCAAAAAGAATACAACCTCTTATTGAAGATGGTTTGGTCGACGAAGTACTACGACAATTAATGAGTGGTAAAGAAGCAACGGTCTATATTGTCCGCTGTGGCTCAGATATTCGTTGTGCTAAGGTTTACAAGGATGCAGGCAAGCGCAGCTTTAAACAAGCAGTTCAATATCGTGAAGGTCGGAAAGTACGCAACAGCCGTCGCGCCCGCGCAATGGAGAAAGGCTCTAAATTTGGCCGAGAAGAACAAGAGTCCCTATGGCATAGCGCTGAAGTAGACGCCTTATACAAATTGGCTGACGCTGGCGTCAGGGTTCCCAAGCCTTACGGCTGTTTCGATGGCGTACTGCTCATGGAGCTCATCCGAGACGACGATGGTGAAGTGGCTCCACGCTTAAATGATGTATCCATGTCGGCGGATCAAGCAAGAGAAGACTTTACAGACATTATTCGTGACATTGTACGCATGCTGTGTGCTGGCTTAGTACATGGTGACTTATCTGAATTTAATGTCTTAGTCGATGCCTATGGTCCTGTTATTATCGACCTTCCCCAAGCGGTCGATGCGGTGTCTAACAACCATGCCGAATGGATGTTAGAGCGAGACGTCAACAATATGCGTGATTACTACGGACAGTTCGCCCCAGAGTTACTCTCCACTCAGTTCGCAAAAGAAATCTGGGCCATCTACGAGTCAGGTAAACTGACCCCAGACACAGAGCTCACCGGATTGTTTGACGAACCAGAAGACGACGCCGACGTGGACTCAGTTCTGTTGGAGATCAAAGAAGCCTTCGCCGAAGAACAGGAGCGCTTAGAGCGTATCAGTGCAGCTAACGAAGAATAAAAAAATCGCCTGAAAAATAGACAGAAGCGCTGGTTAATGTATAATCTCGCTCCGCATTCGATCATGGATCGTTTGTTTATCATGAAAGTTGAAGTTTTTGTCTAAATACCATTTTGAGCAAACACTTCCCTTTGGGTTCCCTCACCCCAAACTAACGAAAAAGGCCACAATATGAGTCAATTCAATCAAGCTCAACTGAGCAAGGCACTGCTTTATCTTGCTGGGTTTCACCTACTAATCATTGCTTCTAGTAATTACCTAGTGCAAATCCCATTTACCATTTTTGGTTTCCACACCACTTGGGGCGCGTTTAGTTTTCCGTTCATCTTTCTAGCAACCGATTTAACGGTAAGAATTTTTGGTGCGCAACTGGCAAGAAGAATCATCTTCTTTGTTATGCTGCCTTCATTAATTTTGTCTTATGCTATCTCGGTACTATTTTATCAGGGCGAGTACCAAGGCTTAAACTCTCTCAATACCGTTAATTGGTTTGTGGCACGCATTGCGATTGCCAGCTTAATAGCATACTTACTAGGCCAAGCCTTGGATATTCAAGTATTTAATCGCTTACGCGCTCTGAAAGCTTGGTGGATAGCTCCTGCTTCCTCGACACTAATCGGTAACGGTCTTGATACGCTAGCTTTCTTTGGCATTGCTTTTTACCAAAGTCCTGATGCTTTTATGGCTCAGCATTGGCAAGAGATTGCACTGGCGGATTATGGCTTTAAGTTGCTGATCAGTTTAGGTCTATTCATCCCCATGTATGGCATGTTACTCAGCTACTTAGCGAAGAAACTCACTAATATCAATGACGATATGTCATTTAAATCTGCACGAGCGTAAAACGGGGTTCATCATAAAATACGGCTGACATAGCAATGTATCAGCCGTTTTTTATGCCTGCAATATCTACCAGACATCCCCTGCGACAGCTTTATGTGCCAAGTATAGTCGCAACTCAAACTCTAGCTGGTGATAGTCCTGATCCATGTGACAACACAAACGATAGAAAGCTTTGTTGTGCTCTTTTTCTTTTAAGTGAGCCAGTTCATGCACTAAGATCATTCTCAGCATGGCTTCTGGGGTGCTTTTAAAAAGGCGAGCAATACGTATTTCATGCTTTGCCTTTAGTTTACTACCTTGCACTCTAGAAACATAAGTATGCATACCTAAAGCATTATTGATGACGTGTATTTTATCATCGTAAACAACTTTACTGATGGGTGAAGAGCTCCGCATAAACTGATTTTTAAGGGACATAGCGTAGTCGTATAGCTGCCGCTCTGAACTTAGAGCATGGGCTTGAGGGTATTTTTTCAGTAGCCAGTCTGCCGACTTGCCCGATGCGATTAATGTGTGAACTTGTTGCTGGATTTGCGGGCTATAGGCCCCCAAATAGCGCTTAATATTGGTAGTAAGTGTTCGATCCAAAGAAGAAGGTGCATTCATGGTTATTATTTTTCACACTTGAAGGGCTAAAAAGCCTCTAAAACAACACAGTTTCGTCCTGCTTCTTTGGCTTTGTATAAAGCTTTATCAGATTTAATCAGTAAGGCGTCGACAGAATACTCATCATCAGGTTTAGCATATGCGACACCCAATGAAACGGTAAATGTAATAGACATTTGATCATCACTAACCATGTTCAAAGAGGCTAACCTGCTGCGTAAACGCTCGGCTATTTCCAACACTTGGGGCTGAGGTGTATTCGACAATATAACAGCAAACTCTTCCCCGCCCATACGGCCGATAATGTCATCGCTGCGCAACTCCTCTTCACATGCAGAAGATAATGCTTGCAGCACCATGTCGCCCACTTTATGGCCGTATTGATCATTTACCTCTTTAAAAAAATCAACATCCATCATGATCATTGCCAGAGAGTGACGGTTAACTATGGCCGCCTCAATCGCCGACTCAGCTTGCTCTAAAAAATAGCCACGATTAGCCAGACCTGTTAAATGGTCATAGAAAGCTCGTTGCTGTAAAGCTTGATGGCTACGGCGATTTTCAATCGCAATACTGGCAACATTGCTTGCAAAATGAATCAGTTCAATATCTTTTTCAGAAGGCGTTGCTGGCTTAGTATGATAGATTGCAAAAGTACCAATGACCTCACCACTCAATGCTCGTACAGGCTGCGACCAACAGGCCGCCACCCCCGCTTCACGAGTAAGTGGTAGGTACGCTTGCCAATTTTCATGCGTGTTAATGTCTTCAACAACCACTCGTTTATTTAAAAAAGCGGCCGCACCGCAAGAGCCGACCTTTGCACCAATTTCAATACCATGAATAGCGTTGTTGTAAAATTCAGGCATATCTGGCGCCGCCCCAATGACAAGACGAGTACCGGTTTCATCAAGTAAGAGAACGCTGCAAAAAGACTCAGGAATTTCGTCCTGAACTTTCTTTACTATGGCATGCAACATCTCTGGCAAGCTTGAGCCTTTAACCACCATATCCAGCATTTCACTGCGTAGTTTTAAACGCTGAGACGTTACCCAATAATCCGTAATATCCACAAAGTGGATAAGGCGCTTATCTCCGATGAGTTTATAACGAAGGCGTACATAGCGGGAGCGCTTATCTTTACAGCACACTTGCAGTTCTAATTGCGTGGCGGGTAGTCCCTGATCTTGGCGTTTGTCTTCCTGTTCACGCCAAGGTAAAAAAACGTTATGAAGAAAGTGCTCATCAGGGTAAAAATTAGTTAGCCATACATTAGAATCTCTAACATCTTCCAATGTATAGCCAAACATATCGACAAAGGCTGGATTGACATACTCAACTCGCTGCGTACGGCGATTACTCCATGCAATCGCTACTGTCGTGACATTTAGAAAGTCATCTAATTGCAGTTCATTGTTTATCTTAGCATCCATATAAGTTTCCCTTTATTGAACAACTAAGCCTTTCAGGTCAGTTTAAATTTTATAACACTAATAAAATAAAACCATACCAGAATCTACAACAAAGGCCATAAGATAAAGTATATGAAATAGCTTAGGGTAGCGTTAAATAATTTTCTGCCGCCTCCCTGCCCATATATTTAGCCAGTGTTTTAACCGGAACATCTTTTAAATTCACCACAATTAAACCATCTAACGTATCGTTAAAATCCGGGTCCACATTAAAGCAGACTAGCTTACCGTTCATCTTCAAATACTGACGCAATAAGATAGGTAAACCTTTACCTGATTCCATTTTTGTCAGTACTTTAGACAGCAAAGATACACTGGCAAGAGCAGACAGCAAATTCGGCTGCCAAAAGGGCTTTTCACTGTGTTTTAGCGGTGTCGAAGCAGCGACTAAGGCGGCTTTTTGCTGATCATAAAAATGGATTGATAGCGCTTCTGCCATCAAAGCTCTTGCACTATGGCTGTATTCGTTACTAATGCTCACAGGCCCAAACAAATGGGTATAAGTCGGGTTACGTGATACAAAGCTAGCAATACCCTTCCACAGCATCAGTAAAGAATTTAAGTTTTTCTGATACTTGGCCGAGACAACAGAGCGCCCTAACTCAATGGCATGATCTAAGCTCTCGATAAAGGCTTCATCATACTTAAACAAACTGCGTGAATAGAGACTATCTATGCCTCGTGCTTTGATCAACTCATCCACCAGACCTAAACGATAAGCTCCCACAATTTCTTGCTCTTCAGCATGCCAGACGAATAATTGATGATAATACTCATCGTACTTATCAAGGTCACAAGACAGGCCTGTACCTTCACCGACAGCACGGAAGTTTTCTTCACGAATACGGCCAATTTCCTGCATTAAATCGGGAATAGAGCGACTAGGGGCACAATACACCATAAAGCTGCCTTGCTGGAGCAAGAGTGCAGAAGCAGGCAAGGCATCAATTTCATGTTGTAAACGAGAAGGCGCCAGTGCAGCAATAATCTCTTGCTGTTGCGAAGGGTCTGCTTGACTCGTTAAGCTTTCAACTTTAGGCCCCATCAAGTAAGTATTAATACGTAAATAATTGACTAGGTCTTCATCATTCGTGAATTCTGCCACTTCACTATAAGGAATTGCTTCCCCCATAGAGAGCGCAATCGTTGACTCTTTTTTATTAATGAGTTCTTTACCTAGCATGGCAGTACGCAACATTGGGTGTATGCGTCCCGCCTGATAAAACAAGGCGCTGTTTTTACCATCAATAAAAATAGGCACGGTCGTCGCTTTAGCACGCTTAATAAACTTAGCCGCAGAATTACTCCACTTGGCATCTGCCAGTTGTGAGCTGCCTTTTGGATAAGTGGATACTTCCCCCGCTGGGAACAACACCAATAAACCTCCATCCGTTAAATGCTGGTTCGCATCACGAATGGCTAAAGCATTGGTCTTTTTCGCTTGCTGGCCTCCAAAGACATCAACCCCAATGAACAGATCCGATATTTCAGTAATGCGCTTCAACATTTGATTCGCCAAGACTTTCACATCTTGTCGATAGGTCGATAGCAACGCCGCTAACACAACTCCTTCAATCGCTCCCAGTGGATGATTGGCAACCACAACAACAGGGCCATGTTTTGGAATATTGTCTAGACTGCCACTGACCACACTGTAGTCCACATTAAGGGCTTTCAGGGTGTAACGCATAAATTCAAAGCTGGATAAATTCTCTGGACGTTGCTGGTAGAAAGAGTCTAGCTTAGACAATCCTGTCAGCCACTCCACAAAAGATTCAGCCACGCCAAACGGAGTATAGCGAGGCAAACGAAAAGGGCTTGTACTCACCGTTTTATACCTTTTTAACTAGTAATTTATAGAGTGTACCTGTACTGCTCTTTAAATCGCGATAAGCCAGAAACACAGCACAACACCAAATAATACAAGCCATGGTAAACAGTAAACCGCCATCATTACCAACCACAACGCCTTGAGCATTAAATTCCGGCATCACCACACCTAACGGCGTGAATAGGTGAAAAAAGATTGCACCACTCATCACCCCTATGGCCATCACGGCACCCAAGCCATGCAAGCGAGAGAAAAGTAACACAGCGGCAACAAGTTCAGCACTGCCCACTAAGTAGGCACCATACTGGCCAAATAATGTAATGCCTGACCACTCTCCTAAGGTGCCAAAAATAAACTCAGTTTCATATGAGCCTGTGAATTTAAAAAATAGTGACTGTATGAAAATGAACGCTATGAACACGCTCGGGATATACTTTATGAGTTTTTGTTTCATTATTTTTTGCCTATCATTTGTGGCCAGTTTTGATCCGCTTGAGATATATGTAACGCTGGTGTTTCATCCCAAAGGGCTTTGATTTTTGCATCATAGTTTAGATATAGCTTGCCATCGACAATTGCCCATTGCTTTGGGTCAGATGGAGCAAAATCACTTTTAGCAGACACGGCCCATGCACAATAACCGCCAAACTGTGGGGCGTATTTTTCAGGCTCGGCTTCGAACATGGCTAAATGCTTTTCGCTGGCAAACTGCCACACAGCACCCTGATAACGTGTTGTGAACTTTGAGCTGCCTTTCACAGGACGCCCTTCCGTAAAGTAAGCCACTGTGTCATAGCCGCTTACGGCTTTGTTGCTAAAAAATCCGGTGGAGATTGGGTCCTTTGCCATCGCAAAAGAACTCAATAGCAAGAGAAAAATACCGAATAACTGTTTCATAAATCACCTCTATTAAATATGGGCTGATATTAACTGACCAAGGCAGCGGGTTTTAAAATTTGATACGTGTTCTTCACAAGTGAAGGCTCATTCAGGCAGCCGCAAGGAGAGCCAGCAACATAATGCATTCGCTGCTGCCCTTTCGTAACGGATATCTGGGTAAAACTAACGGTATGAGCATCTTGGCGATGCATACAAACCGACAAATGAGGCTCTGTGCTGTGGTGGTGACGATGAAAATCAATATGATCCTGTGTCGAGCCTCCACATAAGGCATACGACTGTTCTCGATAAGCCACGACACGTGAAAGGTCTACCCCAGATGAGAAGCGTGGTGCTTGAGTCAGCTTTATTTGTAACGCCTCGCCATCCCATTCATAACTCCACACATCCGGATTGCTTTGCGTTAAATCTGGTGCAAAGGCTAATAAAATAAATGGTGCAAACTGGTTTAAACCTATCTTGTTAAAACGCTCTTTCAAAGTCCCCAAGTTATCCGCACAAGACAGCTGTTTTAACAATAGGCCTCGGCTGATTAAGCACCCTGTTGGCAGCTTGCCTTGATAGTTATTCAAGAGACAAAGAGACAAACCAAATTCATTGGTACTAATCCAGCTGCCTTGTCCCGTAGGATCAATGGGCATCAGTACATCCACCTGATCCACCAACAGTTGCTGAGGCGGTAACGCTAAATCACGCGTTTTTTGCTCATCACGGTTGAAAAACACCCGATAACCTTGCTCGTTGAGTTGCCAAGAAACGGAACACATAACTATTGCCCCTTCAGATACGTCAAGGTGGCAGGAGCAATACCAAAGTTTTCATCCACTCCTTCACACTCTTGATCGAGCAGGCTGATCGTCACCTTCGCCATGGCGAAATGATGGCTGGCGTGCAACGCCGCAAAGGTAAACTCACGCTCTAGGCTTGAGGTCATTTCACAGCTTTGGGTTTCGCTCAAAGTCACTTCCGAGATTACTTTCACAGGCGCTTTAAGCTCAACACTCGATTTAGCCGACAAACACGCCATGATCTCTAGCATCTCGTCCATAGCAAGAGTACGTGAAGTTTCAACCGCATGACCACGACGACGTAGGTTGTAATCGATGGTGTTAGCGCCCTTAATGATGGCTTGGAAGACATCCAGTAAATGCCGGAAGTGCTCACCAATGGAACTGGTCACATGAGGCGCGGCCGCATAGCCGTATTGCTCATCATTTACAGAGGCTAAAAATTTATAACCTTGCTCAAGAGTATCAAGACAACCTTGCTGAACAGGCAATACCGCCTGATGACCACATGCTCTAGAGGTGTCGTTTAGTGCTACTAACATAGAAAATCCATTGTTTACATACGGCTTATCCAAGCCTAAAAAGACAATTAATCGGTACTTGGGTATTGCTCTGTTAACCCTTTTTCATGTCGCCAAGCAGTCAATAATGACTTTAACGTCGGCACTTTATGACCAAGCTTTCTTTGCTTTGCTCCAATTTGAAATAAGATTCGATATTGCATCAGCAAAGTAGAAAAAATTTCTTTCAACGGTGTGTTTCTATCCCAGATATGGGCCGCTTCACTACTGGCACCATTGATCTCTAAAATGGTGAAGTTTTCCCCTTCCATAAAGGACTCAATATCTTTGAATTTAATGTCTAACCGACCGTAGTAAAAGCCTTGTACATCACCCAGAACTTCATCAAGCTTTTCTGTCAGTGCTTTCGAGATATATTGATTACCATCTCGAAAAATAGAGCCTCGACTATGGCTACCAGCAAACGCGAGTTGAAACTCCTCTCCTTCAGCAGGAACCCAATCTAGTTTGTCTGTGTGTCTTGGGAGGTATAAATGGCTCAACTGTCCGGCACGCGGTGATGCTTCGATTAATTGCTTAAGAGTATGAATACCATCGCCAAGAACACTTGGGGCATATTTCAGCGTAATAGAAATAATTTTGCCCTTGCTCTCATCAGGCTGGCGAACATAAAACACACCAGCTTCGGCTTGATAAGGCGCTTTTTGTTGTAATAAATAACGAGCCTTGGAAGGAAATGATTGAATGTAGTCTTCAAGCTGGCTTTCGTTCTGCAACAGTTTGACCCCAACACCACGGCAACCTAGATCAGGCTTAGCTACGATAGGAAAAACTAGCTGGGCTTTCTTCATAGCCCCTATCGCCGTGTCTTTTTGCGCCTCTAATCTCTCATCTTGCTTGGTTAACGTAATAAAAGGAGAGATCCAAGGCTGAGCCACAGAGCCGGCTAAACTTAAAATATCGTGTTTGGATTCACCAACCATACCGCTTAAATGAATGCCGGGGTTCGCCACCAAAGGTAAGGCTAAATTCCCATAACGTATTCCCTGAGCAAGGCTTTGCAACACAACGGGCGTGTAAAAAAACCAAGCAGGTAGAAACTCATAAGGTGAAATTGTACGCTTACCATCTTCTTCCAGAAGCGGCATACCAGCGTTAATTTTATTCGCGGCAATGAACTTATTGCCTAACATTGTGCTCATGACAAGCCTCGTGACATAGAATGATTAACAAGTCGATTGACCAAAAACAACACCCCCAATGCGATGGGTATGATTAGCCATTGATATTGACTCGTCTGTGACCAAACGCTGGCCCCCAGATAATAAATAATGGCAAACACTGCGCCTGTCCATAAGCTGGTAGCACATAAAACGGCGGACAAAAATAAACCGACAGGGATCGAGAAAAAGCCGCTTAACGTAAAGCCTATGGTTCTTAACCCTGGAACAAAGCGAATAATAAATAAGTTCCAAAAGGCTCTGTGATGTAACTTTTGGCTGACTACTTTGAAATGCCGATTGGTGAGTGCCCGATAGCGCAACCATCGGACGTTCTGGCCATATCGACCAAGGGCATAGAGGCCTAAATCCCCGCTGGCAATACCAATAAAGATCGCCAGTAACGCAAGACTTGGTAACATTAAGTCTTGTGTAGCTAGCGCCGCTGCGGTCACTATGGCTAAATCTTCTAACAAATAGGACAGTAGAATAATGCCAAGCATCAGCCAAGCTGGCGATAACTGGCCTGATAATAACCAGGCCTGTAAATCAGCGCCCACGGCCTAGCCCTGCCTCAACATTACGTGCTTAGCGCTTAACATTTAAGCCCCAGTCGTAACTCAAAAAGTCGATATCGATTTTACCCTTTACTAACGCTTGTTCCGCTTCAGCGGTTAGCGTCATAACATCACGATAGTCATATATAAAGGCGGCCAGAGATTCGTACCCTTTCCAGCCTTTCTCAAAGTCCTCGCGGTACCATTTGAAAATCGAAGATAGCTCTAAGGTATCGCCATCCAGTCGATTACGTGATGAATCAGCAAGAAACAGGCGTGTTTGGCTCTCTAACAATGCTTCTAGGTTATCCCCTTGGAAGGCTTGATTCGCAAGGGCAGGACAACCAATGCTGGCACAGTTAACCGCAAAGTGAATACGTGGTTCGTTGTAACGATCTGAACCTCGAATCAATTTATGCTCAATATCATCCAAAGAGCGTTTGGCCCCTAACAAAGGGATAAACTCTTTACTCCAAGGAGAACTAAAGAAACTGCCTATATCCTTAATCGATTTCAAGTTAGGCCATTTCGTTAAAATTAATTCGACAGTCCAACCATTGTAAGCATTAATCAAAAACGCTAGCTGATCTTGATTTGGCCAAGCATCAAACTCACTTTGAGACACCTGTTCTAGGGCTTTTAAGTAAGTATTTAAGCTGGCTTTATCATCAGCAAAGCCTTGATAGTCAACCTGACTGGCTTTGCCACCTTCAATCAAAACAACATGTTGCTGTAACAGTGTGTCCCAAGCAGAATGATCAAATTGACTGGCTGCTTGAGCCGTATTTTGCAAACCAAACAACGTACAGAGAATTAGCAACCAGTTCTTCATAAACTTAACCTCGGCGCCAAGTGTGGTATTTTTCTAGCCAGTTCAGCACTCCCTGAGGAGCATGAGCTCGCTTCCATTCACCCGCCGCATATTTATTAGACTCTGCCCAAGTTGGGTAGGTATGGATGGTGCCAAGGATCTTGTTAAGCCCAAGGCCGTGCTTCATCGCCAATACAAACTCAGGTAATAGGTCACCTGCATGCTCACCCACGATAGTCACACCCAAAATTTTGTCTTTACCGGGAACCGTAAGTACTTTCACAAAGCCGTGATCCGCACTGTCTGCAATGGCACGATCCAGATCATCTAGGCCATAGCGTACAACTTCGTAGGCGATGCCTTGCTCTTTTGCATCCTGCTCACTTAAACCTACTCGCGCGACTTCTGGGTCAACAAAGGTTGCCCAAGGAATTACTCGGTAATCTGCTCTGAACTTCTTAAAAGTACCAAACAGAGCATTCACGGCAGCGTACCAAGCCTGATGTGCCGCAACATGAGTAAACTGATAAGGACCTGCCACATCCCCTGCTGCATAAATATTCGGGAACAAGGTTTCCAAATAGTCATTGGTTACAATAGTACGCTTGGTTTCAATGCCTAGATTTTCTAAACCATAGCCTTCTAGGCGTGCTTCACGACCGACAGCACATAGCAGAGCATCAAACTCAATAACACTTTCTTGACCGTCTTTTTCAACGATCAAACGCTTCACATCACCTTCTTTTTCACAACGGATTGCATTGTGAGAGGTGAGAATATTTATGCCATCGGCACGCATGCTTTCTTGTACAAGTTCAGACACTTCTTCGTCTTCACGAATCATAATGCGCGATGAACGTTCCACCTGTGTGACAGTAGAGCCTAAGCGAGCAAAACTTTGTGCTAATTCACTACCGATTGGACCACCACCAAGAACGACAAGACGTTTTGGTGGCTCATCAAATTTGGCAAACTCTTCCCATAACGTGTCACTGGTGTAATAGCCCACATCATCAAGACCTGGAATCGGTGGTACGAATGGGCGAGCCCCTGTTGCCAAGACAATGCTTCTGGCTGTTAGGCGCTGAGTGCCGCCGTCATTTAGCTTAATTTCAACCGTCCATGGATCAACAATCGTTGCATAACCTTGCACCACATCGACACCTAATTCTGTGTAACGCTCAACACTGTCATGAGGCTCTACTTTCGCAATAACATCATGAACTCGTTGCATGACTTTCTTGAAAGAAAAGTTTGGTTGACTAGCCTCTAGACCATACTTTTCTGCATGGCGCATTTGCTGGGCAACTTTGGCGCTTTTAATGATAGCTTTACTCGGAATACAACCATAATTCAGACAGTCACCTCCCATTTTATGGGCTTCAACCAAGGTAACTTTGGCTTTCACTGCTGCAGCAATGTAAGCACTGACCAAACCACCAGCACCGCCACCGATTACAATTAGGTTACGATCAAATTTTTTCGGTTTTGTGAAATTGGCATAAACGCGACGGGCTTTAATCACACCAAGTAATTTTTTAGCGATCAATGGGAACACTCCTAATAGAACAAAAGACAGTAATAAGGCTGGTGACAAAATACCGGACAAGCTTTCCAGTTGTCCTAACTGAGTCCCTGCATTTACGTACACAACCGTGCCCACCAACATACCTAACTGACTGACCCAGTAGAAGGTAAAGGCTTTCAATGCAGTTAATCCCATTAGTAAGTTAATCAAAAAGAAAGGGAAAACCGGCACTAAGCGTAGAGTAAATAGGTAAAAGGCGCCTTCTTTCTCAACACCTTCATTAAAGGCTTTCAATCGGTCACCGAAGCGCTTTTGCACGGTATCCTGCAAGAGATAACGCGACGCAAGAAACGCCAGAGTCGCACCTATACTGCTGGCAAAAGAGACAATTACTGTGCCCCAGAACAGGCCGAATAAAGCTCCAGCCGCTAAAGTCATAATGACCGCTCCAGGCAATGACAAAGCAGTGACCGCCACATATAGCAGGAGAAATACACCCGCAACGAGCACAGGGCTAGCGCTGCGCCACTCTTCAAACTGCACTAGACCAGATTTCAAACCTTCTAGGGTTAACAGCTGGTGTAAATCAAAGTAGAAGAAACCTGCCACAATGGCCGCAATCAACACCAACAATCCAATTTTTTTCATTCAAGACTCCAAGGCAACTCGTATTTGTCTATTTTGAAATAGACCTTAAAAACTTTAGGGATTAAAGATTAGACGTCAAAAGTGAAAGAATGTTACAGATTAATTGATATTTTTTTAAAAGAGATTCGAGAAGGATAAAAAATTATTTAAATTCAACAACTTAAATAAAAAAGACTCCTGGTTTGGAGCCTTTGAATGGTAAATATTATGATAAAGTACAAAATTATAGAAGGAGTGAACGTGAGCGCCTAACCTTTTAAGGAACGCACCAGCACCGAGGTATCTAGACGTCCCATACCTTGTTGCTGAAGTGAGGCATAGCGCTGATCAACAGACTCAGTTAAAGGCAATGACAAATCTTGACTCTTTGCCTCATCTAAACAAATCCCGAGATCTTTACGCATCCAGTCAATGGCGAAACCAAAATCGAACTCATCTTTCGCCATGGTCTCTAATCGATTCACCATTTGCCATGACCCTGCCGCACCATGCTGTAGAGTATCGACCACTTGCCCAATATTGAGGCCTGACTTTTCAGCCAACAACAGTGCTTCACTTAACCCCTGTAAAACACCCGCAATGCATATTTGGTTAACCATTTTGCAACGCTGGCCTTGCCCGTTATCGCCCATTCTTTGCACTTGCTGAGAATAAGCCTGCATAACCCCTTGAGTCTTAGCAAAGGCTTGCTCAGAGCCACCACACATAACTGTAAGTTTGCCATTCTCAGCACCCGCTTGCCCACCAGATACAGGTGCATCAATAAAGGCTACCCCAGCTTTTTGACAAGCGTCCGCAAGCTCTAGAGCCAAATCCGCAGAGGTGGTGGTATGGTCAACCAGAATATCCCCAGCCTGCATACCAGCAAGAACGCCCTCTTCTCCGTACACTACATGGCGTACATCGTCGTCATTACCAACGCACATAAAAACAAAATTAGCACCTGATGCTGCAATTTTTGGCGTTAAGCCATATGAACCAACATAATCTTGAGTCCATTGCTCCGCTTTTGAGGCCGTACGGTTGTACACACATACCTGATGCCCTTGAGCAGATAGGTGTCCAGCCATTGGGTAGCCCATTACACCCAAACCAATAAAGGCGGCTTTTATCTGTGTCATGCTTTTCTCCTTGCTGTGCTCTTGCTGTTTGAAGGTAGCGTTTAGGCTTGAGAGACTAAAGCGCTGTGTCTTAGTTCTTTCAGCCGTAAACCAATATTGCCCAATATTAGCATTAAGCCACCGACAATTTGGTAGCTAGTCAGCCCCATATCGAGAAATAGCCAGTTAATCGCCCCTGCAAACACAGGGAAAGACAGTTCGGCCAAAGTCGCCATTTGCGCGGGCACAGTCCGTAGCCCACGATAGTAGAACCACATCCCAATCAAACCACTCAATAAGGCCATCACAATGGCTAAGCCCAAGTCTTGAGTGAGCATAGGGCGAAGGCTCTCCATATCTATTAACGCTAATGGCAGCAACACCATGAGGCCAGCAAGAAAACGCCCAGACATAATGGCATTGGCCGCAACACCTTGATGAGACAAATATTTACCGCAGACAGTTGCCGCCCCCCAAGCGATTACCGCGACCAATGTATAACCATAACCTTTCAAGATACTCACGCTGTCGCTGGAGTAATGCCATTGAGCCGCTTTCAGCTTAACTAGATCGGGCCACATCATTACAAAGCTCCCGCCAAGAATAACGACTGCCCATTGCAGGAAATTGACCTGGATACGCTCTTTTAAAAACACATAAGCCAATAAAATCGCAATGATCGGCTGCAGCTTCTGCAACAAAATCACCACCGTTGGGTTTAAATAAGCGAATGCTTGCGTGAAAGCGAGAGTACCGACGGCTGATCCTATGCCGCCGATAAAAAACAAACAGCCATAAGACGCTTTAGACAAATAACGAAAAGTATCTCGATAACGCCATAATAGTGGCGCGGTCACTAAAACAAGGGTCAAGTGCTCTATTAGCACTATCTGTAAAGTTGAGTAGCCTGCACTCAGTAAAGGGTAGCGTATGAGTGTATCAAGGGCCCATGTAAAACATGCCACCATGATAAAGAATGTACCTGCCATCTTAGATCTCTCCCATTCCAGTAAGATGCACAGGGGTGATGAGGAATATACCAAGCGCCCTACCTTCAATTGAAGGCAGATAAAAGAGCACGAACGCTCTAAGTAGGTAGATACTACTCATGGAGAGTATCTACCTACTTGCTTAGTCGACTTCTATCATCCGGACTGTAACCGTCGGCTCTGGAGTCACACCAGATCTGCTGACCTTAGTTCTCCTTATGATAGAAAAACTAAGCGCTCGCGGGCTGTTTAAAGCAAGGTAAAACCTTGAACAATAAAATCACCGCCGGTGGGGAATTTCACCCCGCCCCGAAGTTCGATTTATGTAAAATATTTGAAGGTTAACTTTAATGGTATGCAAACTAATGAGCAATGCAGATTTAGCTTTAATCCGCATTTCTTTCGCTATTGTTGAGCAAGCCGAATGATGGTTTCTAATGCATTTTTTAATAAGGCAATGTCTTCTGTTGAAGATGGTAGAGCTTTTTGAGCACACCCATTAATCATTACGGCATAATCAGTGAACAGTCTTTCTTGACCGTAATGCTTAGTTAAGCGAAGAGTAATACTCCTCTTATATTCGTCAATTTGTTGTTGTAAGTCCTCTACTTTTTTTACATCATTTTGGCTGTAAGCGAGTAGCCCAGGCGTAATAATCTCTTGTTGAATAAAGTCTTCATAAGATACTAACCCTTCACGCACCACCTGCAGTTCTGTTGTTGAATACAACGCTTCCAGTTTATCCGTTGTATCCACTACAAAATCAATGGCTGCCTGACACTCCTGCATTTCATTCAGTGACGGAGTGGATAAAACATCAAAACTTAACATTAATCCCGAGGTAAGAGCTAAAATAAAGCGTTTGCTGTCCATAGTTTCACCTATCAAGTGAGTTATTAAACGTAGATGCATGTCAAAAAATCGTCGTCAATTTGATTAAACTACATAATAAAACGACAAAGAAAAGAAAATAATTGTATTATTAATAACTAAGCATAAAGGATGAAGACAAATATGCCTTTGTCTTTCGCGTAAGCTTTCTATGCATATTGCAGGATATGGATATTCTTATATGAAGTCAGTCAGTCATCACTCGTCAAGATACGGATTCGTTTTAGAGCTATCAGATGCCTACCGACACAGGCAATTTAGACGAGTTGCCCAGCAATTGTTTATGTCTGGGGTAATGACTTACCTAGTCGCTCCCATCGGTATGTATATTGCCTGGGATACTGCCAATACTTTATGTTTGTTCGCTTGGGCGGCAAGTTTAATGTTAAGTGGTGCTTGGTTTTTATTTATTTGGCACAGCTACAGCCGGCCGCCGGTACTGCGCATGGTGAGTAAACGACTCACTATACTCTCACTTTGTTGCATTACTTTAGTCTCCTCCTTATATGCCGTTTTATTTATCCATCTTTTCTATAACTTTTCTGATGCACATCGAATCATTTTAATGGCGGTTGTGTCAGGCTTTATCTCTACTGGTGCTTGGCAGCTGTCCAGTTTACCCCTTGCAGGCATTCTCTGGTCGCTCCCTTTGTGCATTCTTTTTGCACTAGGTATTGCGCTCATGCCTAGCCATGAATTTTACATCATGGCCCCTCTTCTGTTGTTTTACAGTGTGTACTTAAGTATTGCTGTTATTACTTCTGCGAGAAAACAAATTGAAGCGCTTGATGCAGAAACGGAAGTCATTAGGCAAAGTGAGACAGTTGGCTTACTGCTCAACGACTTTGAAGAAAAAGCCAGCGACTGGCTATGGGAGACTAATGCCGCAGGAACTCTCAGCCATGTATCGGTGCGTTTAACTGAAGCGGTTGGCACCAGCTCACAACAGTTATTAAGCCGCTCCTATTTGAGTATCATTTCTTCTCTTGTTGATCACAGCGAAGCGGACTATACACGCCATTTGACAGCACTCGCCGACGCACTAAACAGTCACCAGCCCTTTAACGATCTCATCCTGCCGATTAAAACAAATCAAGCCCCTCTATGGTGGTCTTTCTCAGCAAAGCCCTTAAAGGATGCGCATGCAAACTTTTGTGGCTGGCGTGGCGTTACCTCAGATATTACAGACAGCTATGAATACGAAAAAGAAATGCAGCGGCTCGCTAATGTGGACTCTTTGACCGAACTATCCAATCGTCATCATTTAACGGCTCAACTGAATCGCTTTTTTTCCTTACCCATTACTCCGTGCGCCTTACTATTAATTGATTTGGACAACTTCAAGGCCGTCAATGACACTCTCGGTCACGCAGCAGGTGATGACTTATTATGTGCGGTGGCTCGTAGAATGAATAGCCTCTTACCAGAACAAGCCGTTTTAGCTCGTTTAGGGGGAGATGAATTCGCTCTGGTCGTGCGCCAAGATCTTGAACCTAGCCAGCTGTCTGAGCTTGGCCATAAATTACTAAATCGCATTAGTAAGCCATGGAGCCATGGTGGTCATAAACTCGACGTTCATGCCAGTATAGGTATTGCCATTGCTCATCAGGATGCACAATGTGTTGAAAATTTATTAAAGGCTGCCGACCTAGCGCTTTATGCAGCAAAAGCCTCCGGGCGGGACTCCCTATGTTTCTTCACACAACAAATGGAGGAGCAAGCTCAGCTTAAAAGATCGACCCTTAATGATATGAGAAGAGGCCTAAACAAAGGTGAGTTTGTGTTGTTTTATCAACCTCAAATCAACCTGATCGACGGTGAGCTTACTGGCTTCGAAGCCTTAGTTCGTTGGCACCATCCACAACGAGGCTTGCTCTCACCTATTGAATTTATACCTCTTGCTGAAGAAAGTGGCCTCATCGTGCCACTGGGGCGTTGGATTCTGCAACAAGCCTGTACAGAGGCTTGCTCTTGGCCCAGCGATTTAAGAGTGGCGGTTAACGTATCGGCCATACAAATTGAGCGGTCTGACATCGTATTCGAAGTAAACAACATTCTTCAGAGCACTCAAATTGCGCCGAATCGATTAGAGGTTGAACTTACCGAATCCACCTTAATGGGGGACAGTGCTTCGACCTTAATATTACTGAATGAGTTACGCGATATAGGTGTGCGTATTGCACTCGACGATTTCGGGACAGGCTTTTCATCTCTTGCGTATTTAAATACTTTCCCATTAGATAAGCTAAAGATCGACCGCTCATTCGTCACCCTATTAGCCAAAGAGAGCGAAGACACTTCTTCCGCTATTGTCGATACTATTGCAAGACTTGCCCGTACCCTAGATTTAGAGACGACCGCAGAAGGGGTGGAAACCGCTGAGCAATTCGAAGTACTTTCTCGACTCGGCATAGACTATGGTCAGGGCTATCTTTACGCAAAACCTATGCGCGCAGATGAAGTATTGGAGTTTATAAAAACACTTGATTTAGGTTAGAAAAACTTACTCACAAGGAGCAACAACGCGTTGCGTTGAAGCGGGAGCGGTGCGTAATTTATTCACAGGGCGAATTGGCCTCGGAGCAAAATCACCACCACAGTTCGGACATACCCCCTTCAACACATCCGTTACACAGTCCACACAAAACGTACATTCGTAAGAGCAAATCATGGCTTGTGTGGAAGCAGGTGGTAGATCTTTGTCACAACATTCACAATTGGGTTTTAGAATTAGCACTACTCTCTCCTGTCCATACTTTGCCACGCCACCAGCAATCAACTAGATTGCTTACTTGTACAATTATCATACGCCATCTATTTTTAAAATATCATGAATGATAATAAATGGATGGATATCTCATGCGTCGTTTCGTTTTTTTACCCGCTTTCTTAGTGCTCACTGGCTGTGCTCAATCACAACTCAATGTGGTCGACAATCTCACCGTGTCGGCTCGTAATGATGGGGTAATGATGAACCCAGGACGATGGTTCATAACTGGCCACCCTCTGCAAACCACCTATGTATCCCTTAACGGGCAACTGGGTCTAAACATAGGACAAGTGTGCGTGGCCAGCCGTTTTCGCTCTCCCTTTACGATAAACTGTATAAAAGAGAACGCTGATCTAAAACCAACTAAACGGCAGGGACAAATTTATCAAGAATACTATGAAGTTAAAGGCCAAAATAAAGACTTACAAACCTTCATTAACGCCCAAAACGCTTTACAAGCGCAAGTCTTAACCTATTCATCAGCGGCGATAGAATTGCTGCAATGCCAACAAAAAATTTATCAAGCAGAGCTTAGCCAACTGCCAGAAAACCATGAAGGCGACTCAGCAACTAATCACACTAGCGCCTTAGAAACGAGTAAAGAACTTAGCAAAAGCCACTGTAAAACTGAGCAAGAAGAACAAGACCGACAAAACACGGAATTAAACGCCAAGCAGTTAGCAGTGAATAAAGCGCTCACTCAAGCCAATAGGCTGGTGTATAACTGGTCGGATGAGCGCACTTTTAAAGGTGGTATTTTTCAATCCAGCAACAATAATGGTCAAAGTACTTTCTCTCAACAAGCTGCAGGCTATACTTTGGTGAATAGCTTAATTTTGTCCCGTTATCAACTGTCTTGTGAGGAACTTAATCGCCTAAAAGCCATGACGAATGCCAGCCATCTTAAAGTTGTCACCATGACATTAGCCGCGAAAGAACTTTATTATCACGCCAGTAAAGACTCCGCCTTTTCCTTACAAAGCCAACTTGCTCTTCAGCCTAGCAAGCTACAGTCGTTAGCTAAGTTGCTCGATGAGGAGCAGCTCTTACTAGGCATAGAAGCGGCCTTATCCAGCAGCACTTCTCTGGCCTCGCAAGGCTACTTTGCAACACCAGAAGTCAAATTATCTAGCTACAGCAGCCAAGGCTCAGATACTGAAGACTCCAATTCAGCAGGCTTAGAGCATGGCTTGACCTATTATGCTGTGCTGTCAGACTTAGAGAGTCTATCCTGTTATAAATAACCGCTAAAAGACTCCTAACTCAAGGTTTACCAATGACATCTCTGCACCCTGTTAAACGTTGCCAGTGGGCAACTAGCGCCCCAGATTTCCCGCACTATCATGACAATGAGTGGGGGTTTCCTGTTGCCGATGATCAAAAGCTTTTTGAAAAACTTTGCTTGGAAACTTTTCAGTCAGGTTTGAGCTGGCGCACGATACTCAACAAAAGAGACAACTTCCGTCTAGCTTTTGCTCAATTTGATTTCAATCAAATCGCTAAGTTTGATGAATCGGATGTTCAACGTCTACTACAGGATAAAGGTATTGTGCGTAACCAACGAAAAATCTTAGCCGTTATTAATAACGCCAAAAGAGCACAAGAAATGGTGATAGAAGAAGGTTCCCTCGCCGCCTTCTTATGGCGCTTCGAGCCCAACACCTGTAGCGCTTACCAACCTATCAGTCAAACCACCTGCCCAGAGTCCATAGCACTTGCCAAAGAGTTAAAAAAGCGTGGCTGGCAATTTGTTGGACCAACAACCCTCTACGCTTTCATGCAATCCATGGGACTGATCAATGATCATGAGGAAGATTGCTTTCTAAGAGAAAAAATCTCTCTCGCCCGAAAGTCCTTTAAACGACCAATCTAAATGACAAAAAAGCACCAAAAAAGAGCAAAAAATAATCATTGCATCGAAACATTTTCGCCACTAACGTTTAAATATACTGATCACATAACGCACGATAGGGCTTTAAAACAGGCTTTAAATGATGGACAGTAATAACAACAAGAATGGTTAGAGTGCACATGACAAGATGTCTATTAAAGAAATTGCAACACAATTAAAGCTGTCAGTTTCCACGGTTTCCCGGGCGCTAAATGATTATCCGGATATTAGCCCGAGCACTAAAAAGCGTGTGCTAAATGAAGCCTCACGACAAGGCTACCAACTTAAAGGTGTAGACACAGCACACTGGGTACAAACCAAGAAGGTGATCACTGCGATCATTCCTAGTCAGGAAGCTCAGTATCTCGACCCCATTCTTTCGAAGGTTCTTGCTGGTACAAGGGAGGCATTGCAAGCAGCGAACTATTTGCTGCAAGTGGCCTCAATTGATACCGGATCAAAGGAGTTAAGCGAATTTGAACGCTTAGTTAAAAGCGGTGATCATGACGGTTTTCTCCTCCTTCGCACTCGGGTTAACGACCCCAAAGTCCATCGTCTATTAAAGCTAAATGTGCCATTTGTCTGTTATGGCAGAACAGAAAATGCCAGTAAATTTGCTTGGCTTGATCTCGATAATCACCAAGTAGGGCAACTTAGTTTAAACCGCCTTTATGAACAGGGGCATCGTCATATTGGCGTTGTCTCCGTTAACGAGCGGTATTTCTTTGCTCAGCAGCGCCTATTAGGCATTCAAGCCGCAGCGCAAGAAAGAAGCCTTAGCATTCCTACGAATCATTATCTGAAGGTCGGGTTTGATGAAGAAGAAGCCTATGTAGCCTGTGCTGAATTCTTATTGCGGCAGCCACACATCAGTGCGTTGATCTGCCTCACGAATACCAGTGCACGTAGCGCAGCCCTAGCCGCGATGCGGATAAACAATAACGACCACAATGTAGAGATTGTCGGTTGTGATACACCACTTGATGAGCTAAATGCCAGCATGGGAATTACAGGTATTCAGCAAGCGCCACCGCAACAGATAGGTAAGCAACTTGCCGACATGATGCTGGCGCGAATCAAAGGTAAACCCGTAAACGATCTGCAAGTGGTTTTATCCCCAGGCGTCGTGACGTCTGGGTTTTCATAGCCACTTATCACTGTTAGATACAAACCAATAAAAACAATACGAGGAAATCACAATGAAGAGATCCACTGCCCAATTAATCTCCAGCACAGTGTTACTCAATGGTTTACTTTTAAGCCCGTTAGCTCAAGCGACCACGATTGAATTTTGGACCACTCAAACTCAAACAGATCGGCTACAAAATATTGAGCTGCTTACCAGCACTTTTGAAGCACTCAATGACGGTATCACAATTAAAGTTATAGCCGTTGACGAAAATGAGATGGCCACCCAAATGGCTGCTGCCGTTGCTGCTGATACAACACCGCAACTTATCGAGGTGAACTCAGAAATCATCATGGCATTTGGCGAAGAAGGGATTGTTGACAGCAATATACATCAAGCCGTTATAAATGATCTTGGACAAGAGGCGTTCCATAAGGGCGCATTGACCACATTAAAATCTCCAGAAGGAAAGTATTACGGTCTGCCTTACCATGGTTGGATTCAAGGTATTTGGTATCGTAAAGATTGGTTCGAAGAAAAGGGCCTTGCCGCGCCAAATACTTGGGACAACATACTTACTGCGGCTAAGGCATTGACGAATAAGGACAATAATCAGTACGGTATCTTAGTGGGTACCAAACAAGACAGCTTTACGGAACAGGTATTTACTCAATTAGCGCTCTCAAATAACGCCAGTGAGTTCGATGATCAGGGCAATCTCATCTTCAATAGCCCTGAAACGCTAGAAACCATAGAGTTCTACCAACAACTCGCTCAATATAACCCTCCTGGACCTCAGAATTGGCGCGCCCGTGATTATTACCTACAGGGTAAAATGGCCATGTTTTTCTACTCCACTTATATCATGGACGACCTTGCTCTAGCGGAAGTTGCCATGAGTTCTCTTTCTGCTGAAAACTTTGCAGAGCTGAGCGGCGGCACTTTCGACCCAGACCTAGTTAAGAACACCGCTTTCGCTCCTATCATCACGCATAAAAGTGCCGCGTCCTACGGAACATTATCTGGCCTGGTAGCCTTGAAAACTGAAGACAGTGCTGAAGCACAGGCAACCAAAGACTTTATTGAATTTATGTATGACCCAGCTAGCTACATAACCTTTTTGCATATGGCACCAGGCGGTATGAACCCTATGTTAAAAGGTATCGCTGAAGATGAGGCCTACCTAAATGATCCCAATGGCGTATTCAAGCTTTATGGCGCAGATAAAATGAAGCAGATTGTGTCTGGGTTCGACGACATTCGCTCCTTTTCTGTTGTCGACGGTAAAACCTTTCCAGCTTCTGGAGAGATTTTTGCTAAATCCGTCATTCCTCGCATGATCTACGATGTCACTATTGAAGGCAAAGATCCTCAAATGGCACTCGACAGCGCTGAAGCTGAGATGAAAGCCATCATTACCCAATAGCAACATTGCACCCTAATAAGTGCTCTCTGACCACATGAGAGCGCTTGTTGTGCTTTGTCATCTTCGCGACGAGACAGCATGAGGCACATTGGTACCTCAAGCTACGAAGGAACGTGAGTCACGTTCAGCACAAAAGGATGGAAATATGTCATCAATACTCGTAAAAAATGAAGCCAAACTCGGACTAAAACTGGTGGCGCCAGCCGTCGGAATTATCGCTCTATTAGTCATTTATCCGATTTTATTTAACATCTATTTGAGCTTTTTTGATGTGCAATTAAACGGCGAAAAGACCTTTGTTGGTTTAGAAAACTATTCCGATTTACTTGGCAACCCGAGATATTATCACTCAATTGGCGTCTCCATCGTCTATCTAATAGGAACCGTGGCCGGAACAACACTACTCGGACTTGGGGCCGCAATATTAATGAACCAAGAGTTTCGTTTTCGCAACCTAGCTCGGGGCCTCATTCTTCTTCCCTACTTTGCCCCAGTGATCAGTGTGGTATTCGGTTGGCAGTTCATTTTTGATCCCGTCAACGGTATCTACAACCATGTGGTTGTCGATGTTCTGCAGCTGACAAACACCCGTGAGAATCTAATTGGTGATCCAGATTCGGCCTTATTTGTCGTGATTGTTTTCGATATTTGGAAACACTTCCCGATTGCCTATTTACTTTTCCTGGCCAAACTACAAAGTGTGCCAAAAGACTTGTATGAAGCCGCCGCGATTGATGGGCAAAACGCTTGGGGACGCTTCTGGCATGTCACCTTGCCAGAATTACGCTTTGTTATTGCGACGGTGGTTCTCTTACGAGTGATCTGGAATTTAAACCGCTTTGAAGATGTTTACTTATTGGCTCCGAATGTCGAAACCTTGCCCATTTTCACCTACTACCAAGCCTTTGCGGGACTGGTGGACCAAGGCGCCGCCGCGGCGATCTCAGTGATTCAACTGTTGGTGCTAGTGGGACTCATCTGGCTATACGTTCGCAAGGTACTCAAATGGTAATTTTTACGACAACACACTCTTACAGCATGGTGACCTTATGATGAATAAACGCACAAACATGCAATCGATCTTACTTTATACGCTGGTCATCGCTTTAGTGATTTTCTGCGTATTCCCTTTTTTACAGATTCTCTCGACATCCCTCAAGCACCCGATTGACTGGGGAAACGCTTCGCTGATTCCGCGGGTCTTGCATCTCGATGCCTACAAAGAATTATTAGGCTTGATGCCCAGCAAAGAAGTGGAAGTGCCTGCCAGCATACAGCGTTTGCTGGACAACCCAGCACTTTCTGCCGAGAAAAAGCAGCTCTTATTGACTAAGTTTACCGATGGTGGTGATGTGTTTTCATTTGGCCGCTACATGCTAAACACCTTTTCCATTTCTTTGGTTACGGGTATTTGCTCTACCTTCTTAGCTTCTCTGGCTGCGTATGCCATTGCCCGCTTACGTTTCCCAGCTCAATCATTAATGGCTAATGGAGTGCTTTTTGTTTATATGGTGGGGGGCGTTTTATTAATGGTACCCCTCTATCAAATGAGCGTAAACGTTGGTCTTGCTTCTTCTGCAGGCGGGACAATTTTAAGCTTGTTTTTGATCTATCTTATTCAAACCTTACCCGTTGCTATGTATATGTTGGGTAATTATTTCCGCACCATTCCTTTTTCCTTAGAGGAAGCGGCAATGATGGACGGCTGCTCTCGCGTAGAAGCCTTTTATCGCATTATTTTACCGCTCTCAAAACCCATGCTGTTTACAGTCTTTATTTACTGTTTTGTCATTGCTTGGAACGAGTACCTCTTTGCCTCAGTGTTCTTAAAGCAGTATCAAGACTTCCAAACCTTGCCACTGGCATTGCAAACCTTATTCACCTCAAAGAATGCCATTTGGGATCGCATTATGGCCGCCTCAATGCTCACGCTATTGCCCGTCATCATCTGCTTCATGTTGGCGAATCGTCACCTATCAGGTGGCTTAACCGACGGCGGCGTTAAAGGCTAATCCAATTAGGACAGGGAGAAATTTATGAGTTCAGTAATTTTACGCAACGTTTGTAAATCCTATGGCAACTTGCCGATCGTCAAAAACCTCAACCTCGAAGTAAAAGATGGTGAGTTCGTGGTTTTAGTCGGCCCCAGTGGCTGTGGCAAAAGTACTACCTTACGCATGGTGGCGGGATTAGAAGATATCACCCAAGGTAAGGTGCATATTGGTGATACAGAAGTGAATGATCTGCCCCCTCACAAGCGCAATATTGCGATGGTGTTTCAAAACTATGCCTTATATCCACATATGTCGGTGCGGGAAAATATCGTCTTCGGGTTAAAAAAATCTGGGGCAGATACGGCTACGATTCAAAGTAAATTGGCCGATGTCTCAGAAATGCTCAAGTTGGATGAATACCTAGACAGAAAGCCCGCCGACCTTTCCGGAGGCCAGCGTCAAAGGGTCGCCATGGGGCGCGCTCTTGCACGGGATGCCGATGTCTATTTATTCGATGAACCCTTATCAAATCTGGACGCGAAATTACGTCACCACATGCGTACCGAGATTGCTCGAATTCAACATCAATACAATATTACGGCCATTTACGTCACCCACGATCAAATAGAAGCGATGACCCTAGGAGACCGGGTGGTAGTAATGCGTGACGGTATCGTTGAGCAAGTGGGATCACCTATGGATATTTACCTTCAGCCGACCAACACTTTTGTCGCTACTTTTATTGGCTCTCCCGCGATGAACCTTATTGAGGCTCAAGTAGAGGGTGATGAGTTGGTGTTCGACCAATACCGAATTCCAGCTCAGCGCATTGCCAATGTCGATATGCATACCCTCGCCCAGCACAATCAGGTTTTATTGGGCATCAGGCCTGACTTTTTTGAAGACAGCGCTCTCACCTCCCCTAGCGGTAACGTTTTTGTCTTCGATGACATTCAAGTCGATTTGGTAGAAAACCTTGGCTTCGATAAAGAAATAATGTTCAAGCTTGGTGGAGAAGATGCGAAAGCTCGCTTAGACCTTCGTTCCCACGTTAAGCGCCAGCAAAGCCTTTCTTTGTCGGTGGATTTAAGTCGCGTGCTGCTATTCGACACTAGCCCTCAAGGGATGTTGATTAACGCAGGAACAGAGGAATAACCGGAACATAAGCCATGGTGTAAATAAAAGTTTTACACCATGGTCGTTTTCAAAAGGCGTTCAATCACTTAATAACGCGGCGGCACTGCCACACACCGTCATAACAAAAAGAAACCACTTAAGATGCTGTGGGTTAGCCTTGATGGCCAACTTCACAGCGAGGTGTGAACCCAGCATAGTGCCGCAAGCCAGAATTAAACCTGGAATCCAAAGGATTTGATCATTCCAAATAAAAACCCCTAGAGCCAGAGCGGTAAAGCCCAGAGTACACACCATTTTTAAAGCATTAGTTCGCACTAGGTCATATCTCAATGTGCCAGCCAAGGCAGCGATTAAAATAAAGCCAACGCCCGCTTGTACAAAGCCACCGTAGACCCCCGCTACAAACAACGCCAGCCATGCGCTCGGTTTCTCTTTAACTTTAAACGGTACTGTGCCTTCTGGAGGGGCTATTATCGCAGGACGCACTATCATGATAACCGTCATGCCTATCATGGCACTTAACAATAAGGGTTTGAGCCATTGCTCCGGTGCATAACTGGCCGCAAAAGCCCCTACTACACCTCCTAAAAGTGACGGTATCATGACAGGTAAAATGTTATGCCCATCAAGTTTTTTTGCCTTACGAAATCCGAGCGTAGCAGTGATATTCTGCAAGAAAACCCCCACACGATTCGTCGCATTCGCAATATCCGCAGGCATTCCCATGACCATTAAAGCGGGCAGTGTTAAATTAGATCCGCCACCTGCTAGAGTGTTAATAATTCCCGCCACAAACCCCGTACTAATTAACAAAGTTACGGTAAAAAAACTGTATTCCATTAACATAATTTTCCTTAGAGACTATGCTTAAAAAGGCTGCTGCGGAATCATAAAGACTTAGATAAAAAGACACAAAAAAAATGATATTTTGTAAAAAAGGTATTATCGCGATACATATAGAATCAGAGCCTTAAAACACCTAAAATGCCTTAAGTTTAGTGTTTTTATCTCAAATATAACGTATTCCATGAGGGACACTTATGTCGGTTAAATCTAAAATTATTGCTTTAGTTGCTGCTGGGGTGATATTGCCCGTGTTAATTGTCTCCGTAGTGATTATTGGTAATATTCGAAGCAATGCCTTATTAGACTTTGAAAGACAAAGCCAAACAGAAATAGGGCACGTAGACACTATCTTTTCGATGTTCTTAAACAACTTGGCTGAGAATACGGAATTTTTTGCTCGTACCGCAGCGTTAAAGCAGCTCACCCCAGGCAGCATTAAAAGCTATGTTAATGCGCCTTCCAAAGAAATGACCCCTCAAAATAACTCTCAGCTAGAGCGACAAGCTTTCGCGCTAATGAACGACTTTGGCCAAACTCACCCCGATTTAACCTATATTTGGCTCGGCACCAATGATGCGGGTTATTTACAGTGGCCAACCGGTAAAAATGCCGAAAATTATGACCCCACAAAACGAGGTTGGTACACACAATCTATTGATAGCTTAGAAGCCAAGCGCATTCCAGCTTATGCCGATTCTTTATCTGGCGCACCTTTAGTGGACTATGTCATGCGCTTTGAAGGACAAAGCGACCTTTACGGCTCAGTGGGTGTTGATGTCACCTTAAAAAAGCTTACCGAAATATTGTCTGATGTGAAGTTTGGTGGTGAAGGGTATGTGGTCATGGTGGAAGATACTGGCACAGTGCTGGCCGATCCTTCCGATCCAGAAAATAATTTTAAGGATATTAAAGAAGCCTCTCGTACCTATGCAGAGCTCAACGACGAAAGCTCAGTACAAGAAATCAATATTGATGGCGAGACTTGGTTTGCCAAAGTTTATATTTCCCCAGACCTTGGTTGGAAATTTATCGGCTTAGTTCCTAGTGACGTGGTTTTCGCCCATGCAAATAGCTTAATTGTGACCACCGTAATGATTGCCATTGTAATGATTGCGATCTTCATGGCAATTGGCTCGATTCTGTCTAGTGTGGTTATTCGTCCTGTAAAAGTGATGGCCGATAGCCTAACAGATATTAGCCAAGGGGAAGGGGATCTCACACAGCGTCTTGACGTTATAACCCAAGATGAATCGGGGCAAATGGCGCAAGCCTTCAATCATTTTGTTTCTTCGATCGACCAAATCATTGGCCATACTAAAACCTCCTGTGAGCGTATTAGTAATGTCGCCCACAAGTCAGAAACGTTATCGACAAGCTTAAGCCAAACAGTGAACCAGCAAGTTGACTCAGTCGATCAAGTGTCCACCGCTTTCAACGAAATGGTCGCCACTGCCAATGAAGTCGCTTCTAACTGTAGCGCTGCGGCACAGGCGGCAGAAAACAGTGAAGCTCAAGTACAAGAGGGTAATCAACTTATTCAGCAAACCATGTCGTCATTGCAGAACCTTGAGACAGAGATAAACAGCTCCAACGACACAATGCTGGTATTGGCCAAAGAGTCTGACAACATTGTGAGTATTCTTGACACCATTAAGGCCATTGCCGAGCAGACCAACTTACTGGCGCTGAACGCAGCAATTGAGGCAGCACGTGCGGGCGAACAAGGCCGAGGCTTTGCGGTAGTTGCCGACGAAGTCCGAACTCTAGCAGGCCGCACGGCCCAGTCTACCGATGAAATCGACAAGATGCTTACCCAGTTGCAGCTGCAAACGAATTCCGCATCCAGCAAGATGCAGAACAGTGTAAGTGTCGCAAAAGACTCGGTAGCGCTGGCCTCCCAAACCTATCAAGTTTTTGAGCAAATTCTCAGTTCAGTGCTCGATATCAAGGGCATGATGATTCAAATTAGTGCCGCAGCAGAAGAGCAGCATTTGGTGGCAGAAGAAATCAACAACAACGTATTGGTCATTCATGACGGTACGGTTAAATCTGATGATTTGTCTAAGCAGGTGACGGCCACAGCCACCGCGCTAAATGAACTATCCAGCGAGCTACAAGCTATGGTGCAACGTTTTAAATCCAGCTAAGCACCTAGCCGACAACACATTTAATAGCCCATCAGGCACTTAAACATTTATCTCGTTTAAGTGCCTTTTTTATGGTTTTAAAAATACTTGTTCAGTTTTCGGTTGTTGTTTCTCCAAGCCCTGTATTAACCTTTTAAAACGCTGCTTAAACCATGCTACCGTTAATTAACAGAGATGCTCTTTATGGTGATTACTGATCCGCAACAAGCCGATGATTTTTATCAGGCCTTGCTCGAAAGAAAACCCAGTTATGTGGGGAGTTTCTTTGTTGGGGTAAAAACCACCTCTATTTTCTGTATTGCTACCTGCCGAGCCCGCAAACCGAAACGCGAAAATGTCACTTTTTACACCACCCTCAAAGAAGCCATGTTAGCAGGCTTTCGGCCTTGTAAAGTGTGCCGGCCCACTGAAAATAGTCAGCAAACACCAAGGGAAGTACAAGCCGCCATTGACCTTGTTCGAGACAGCGAAAAAGCTAAGATTACCGATCAGCAGTTACGGGAAGGGGGTATTCGGCCTATTTATGTGCGACGCTGGTTTAACCAGCATTACGGTATGACTTTTCAGACTTTCCAACGTATGTACCGTATTAACCTGGCGTACCAAGAGTTGAAATCGGGTAAAAGTGCTACTGTCACGGCGCTGGACACAGGTTATGAGTCTTTAAGTGGCTTTGGCTATACCTTTAAGAAAGTATTGGGGCACTCCCCAAAATTTAATTCGGAGAACGCAATGATATTAATTGATCGTCTAACGACACCTTTGGGCCCTATGTTTGTGTGCGCCTCTGAAAGCGGCGTTTGCTTACTAGAATTTGTCGACCGACGAATGCTCGAAACCGAGGTTGAAGATTTACAGAAACGTTTTAAAGCGCCTATTGTGAATGGTGAAAACCAACATATAAAGCAACTCAAACAGGAACTAGAAGAGTATTTTTCAGGGCAAAGAAGTGTTTTTGATGTGCCTTTGGATACGCCCGGCACAGATTTCCAACAGCAAGTATGGCAAGCTTTGCAGAAAATTCCTTATGGCCACACGGCAAGCTACCAGCAACAAGCAACCAGCCTTAACAACCCTAAAGCAGTACGGGCCGTTGCCCGAGCCAACGGTATGAACCGTATCGCTATTGTGATCCCTTGTCATCGAGTGATAGGTAAAGACGGCAGTTTAACCGGTTATGCCGGAGGCTTAGAAAGAAAGCGTTGGTTACTCGACCATGAGAAGCAACATGCTTAATTAATGCCGAAATACTCTACTAGATAAACCACCTACAAGTGCCGCCATATTTTAGCAAATAGCTTATGAGGTTTACGTTGATAGGGTGGCAACAGCCACGCTAGTAGGTCTGGTCCTTGCTTGTAAACCACGGATTTAGCATGGGAAAAAGTAATAAAACCTTCTTTCGCATGATAAGAACCCATGCCAGAATGGCCTGTACCGCCAAAGGGCAGGTCGACCTGAGCCACTTGCACCAAAGTATGATTAAACACCAAACTGCCACTGTGAATGCGTTCTTCACTCTGCATCATTTCCAAGTTATCACTTGTGAAAACATACATGGCTAAAGGTCTGGGCCGCTGCTGAATATAATCCAAAGCCTCGCCAAAAGTGTCATAGGAAAGAATTGGGAGCAACGGACCAAAGATTTCATCCTGCATAACTTGCAGCGCATCATTTGCTTCATGCAACACATGCAACGCGAGTTTCCCCTCTAGCTCTGCAGGGCCAGTCATTAGCTTTTCACAAAGTACTTCTGCTTGCTCGGCTTCCTTAAGATAGCTTTGTAGGCGCTCTAACTGACGCGCATTGATCATGCTCGTGTAATCTGGGCTTGCGATCCCTTGAGGATAAAGCTGGCTAAGCTTGGTTTTGAGTAAGTCTATTAAGGCGGATTTATGAGACTGATGACAAAGAATATAATCAGGCGCCACACAGGTTTGCCCAGCGTTCATCATTTTGCCGAAAAGAAGGCGATCTGCCACTCTCTCCAGGTTCGCACTTTGTGCTACCACCAAAGGCGACTTGCCTCCTAGCTCTAAGGTAACAGGAGTAAGGTTCTGGGCGGCATTGGCCATGACTTTTTTGCCAACTTGGCTGGAGCCTGTAAACAATATGTGATCCAGCGGCAGTTGCGTAAACGCGTTTGCAACGTTTGCTTCCCCTTCGATAAAGCAAACCCAATCTTGCCCGAGTGCTTCTAGTAGAAGTTTACTTAACACTTGGTTGGTTGCAGGACAAAATTCGGAAGCTTTTATCATGACACGATTGCCTGCGGCGATTGCACCAATTAAAGGCCCTAGAGATAAAAGCACCGGATAGTTCCATGGGGAAATAACGCCCACTATCCCTTTCGGTTGATAAATGACCTTGCCTCGACTGGGCTGAATACTGAAATGTAGATGACGCTTCGAAGGTTTCATCCAGTTTTTCAGTGATTGTTTGGCATGCTTCAGTTCATGTAGAACAGGCAAAAGCTCAATCAAGCGCGACTCTTCTGGTGCTCTATGACCGTAATCCGTTTGTAGTGCCTCTAGTAGCTCTACTTCATACTGCAACAGAGAATGCTGTAACGCCAATAATAATTGCTGACGCTGTTCTAAAGAGGGATAGGGGTGATGGTTTTTTACAGTATTTAGACGTTTAAAAACTTCTTTCAACTGCTCTTCAGTATACTCTTCAAACATAACATAGACCGATAATTATAATTATTTATCATATAATGTAGCATAAAAACTCAGACTAGCCTTACCCCTTGATAGTTCGCTAAACTGAGGGAAACCTAAAGGAGTAATAGATGGCTACAATTCTTTGTTATGGTGATTCTCTGACGTGGGGATCAGTACCAAACGGTGGACGTTATCCTGCCCATTTACGCTGGCCTACCCTGCTAAACGAAGCCCTAGGCTCTGAACATCAAGTAATCAATTTTGGCTTACCTGGACGTACCACTATCTGGAATGAGCCGTTTCTTGAAGGGCGTAATGGCTTAACCTACATTCAAGCTGCCCTAGAAACGTTTGGCCCAGTAGACGTACTGATTATTATGCTGGGCACCAACGACCTAAAACGTCATTTCAATATTGGAGCTTTTGAAGCCGCCAAAGGTGTGGAAAAACTGATCAAAAAAGCCCGTATGCCTAATCAGCAGGTTTTTCCTTACCCAGAGATCGTCATAGTTGCCCCACCGAATATTTTATCCCCAACAGGTGAAATGGCCGAAAGTTTTGCAGGTGCTGTTGAAAAATCGCAATATTTCCATCAACACTATCAAAAAATAGCCTCTCAGAATGATTGTCTGTTCTTAAATTCTGCGGGTGTACTACAGCCAAGTAGCATTGATGGAGTACATTTGGATACGAAAGGGAACCAGCAATTAGCCACGGCTCTTGTTGAGCTAATAAAGCCCAACCTATAGGCTCAAGCCATTGTTTTAAATATATTTTTAAGAATTTTTTAAAGTAGAGCAAACCGTGTTCACAAAGCAGGAGTCTGAGTAAAGCACTCGACTCTTGCTTTTTTTGCACTGGATAACGCCTTTCTAACTCTTAACAATGCTCATAGGTCAGAAAATTCGTACACAAAACTCAGCATTTAGCTTAAAAAATGCGCGATTTTATCTTCAATACCCTGTTAGCGTAAAAAAGTCTTGCGTCTAAAATTCGTTCACAAAGTTATCCACAGGAGGCTTGCAACCTTATCTGGCGCTTTTTTTGCCCGAAAATAGAGCTAAATAGCCTTTTTACGGACGAAGTTGCTTCTGTAAACCCATTAAAAAGTTTCTTAGAATCTGGTCTTTACATTCACAGTAGTGGCGGTTGCCTGGCTTACGAAAAAAAGAGCTTAATTCATGCTTACTCAGGTTGAATTCGGCCTGTTGCATAATCGTCAAAATATCATCTGCCTGTAGGTTTAAGGCGATGCGCAACTTCATGAAGATTGCATTATTGGTTAACCGCTTTTCAGGCTCAGGCTGCTGACCTTCACGCTTGCCACGCTTAACATTGATCAAACCATTTAAGAATGTGGCCATTTCGATATCTAGCATCTCTACATAGCCGGCACTGTCTTCTTTTTTAAGCCAAGCATTCACCTGCTCTTGAGTTGCCGAAGCCTCAGCGCTGGAAAAAATGTCAACGATCTCCAGTTCCTTCAGATCAAGGGTATAACGAAGGCGGCGTAAAATGTCATTGTTATTCAAAATGCTTTCCTAAGGTTTGAGTGTCATGACTCGTAGGGGAGAGCTCATGACAAAGAGCGCGCAACTTTAACAGAATTACGACCAGATCCCCATGAATCATTACTAATAATTAAAGATTTACCGTTTAGGAAGCTTTCAAATAGCGACTTTTATTGTCAATACGCATTTATTTTTCTATTTTAGGCGTGTTTTTTATGTTTTTTTGCATTGATTGAGTGCGAAACGTACTTTATGTTTAATTTTGGTGCAAAAACCTTTAGTCTACCGCACAAATTGTTACACGAAATTTAGGATGCACTTTATGGACTCAATTATTAACTTTCTCAATAACATTTTCTGGGGCTATATCCTGATTTATGGACTACTCGCTGTCGGGATTTACTTCACCGTTAGATTGGGTTTTCTACAAATTAGACACTTCCCCGAATTTTTCCGTTCTGTGCTAAAAGCGCCTAGCAAAGATCGCGGCGGTATCTCCCCCTTCCAAGCATTATGTACCAGCCTAGCTTCTCGTATCGGTACTGGTAACCTAGCAGGTGTCGCGGTTGCTATTACCTTAGGTGGCCCAGGTGCTATTTTTTGGATGTGGATGGTCGCGCTTGTCGGCATGGCAACCGCCTATGCAGAAAGCACTTTGGCACAGCTGTTTAAAACGCGTGACGAAAACGGTCAATTGCGTGGTGGTCCAGCCTTTTATATGTCTAAAGGTTTAAACGCCCCATGGGCAGGTGCTATTTTCGCGGTCTCTCTGATCATCGCCTTTGGTCTAGTGTTTAATGCAGTACAAGCTAACTCCATCGCCGGTGCGATGGAAGGTGCTTTTGACCTTCCGCCTATCGGCGTTGGTGTCGTGGTAGCCATTCTGGCAGGTGTAGTGATCTTTGGGGGCATTCGTACTATAGCGCGCGTAGCCGAGTTCGTTGTGCCGATTATGGCAGGCTTGTACCTTTTGGTAGCCCTTTACGTGATTGCCACCAACATCTCTGAAGTACCACACATTTTGGGACTGATCGTAAAAAGCGCTTTCGGTTTCGAAGAAGCAGTTGGCGGGATTGCGGGGGCAATGCTTAACGGTATTAAACGTGGTCTGTTCTCCAACGAAGCGGGTATGGGTTCTGCACCAAATATTGCGGCGGCGGCAACACCGAATCCTCATCACCCTTCATCACAGGGCTTAGTACAAGGTTTGGGAGTCTTTATTGATACCATCTTAGTTTGTACGGCGACGGCTATTTTAATCCTTATGTCTGGCGTTTTAGAAGGTGGTTCAACGCTGACGGGCGTACCGCTAACTCAAGCCGCCATGGGTGTGCATATCGGTTCGATTGGTACTTACTTCATCGCCATCGCGATCTTCTTCTTTGCCTTTACTTCTATTATTGGTAACTACTCCTACGCAGAAAACGCCGTGGTATTCCTAAAAGGCGGCAAAACTGGCATTTTTGTCTTACGTGTTGCGGGACTACTAATGGTGGTATGGGGTGCTTACGAAAGCGTTGCAACGGTTTTCAACCTTGCAGATGCTGCCATGGGCTTGATGGCAACCGTCAACCTAGTAGCAATAATGTTGCTCTCTGGTTTGGTGATTAAGCTAACGAAAGACTACTTCCAACAACGTAAAACAACTGACTCGCCTATCTTTGATCCAAAAGATTACCCAGAAGTGGCAGATAAAATTGATTTAAACATTTGGGATGAAAATAAGAAGTAAGCGTTAACTAAGCAACTCTTATCAATATCAAGGCCCCTTTGCTCTAAGAGTAAAGGGGCCTTTTTGCTTAACGCTTTTTAGGCTGACGCCCGTGATAAATAGCGAAACCTTGATCACGTAGCAAACGGGTATGGGAACCCAATGCGGCATCGAGTAACGGTGGGTAGCGCAGGAAATCATTCGCCACGACAAACAACTCACCATTTAAGGTTAGGTGCTGCTTTACCGTCATAAAGAAGCTTTCTGCGATACTGTAATCGGTATTAATACCTGTATGGAAAGGCGGGTTAGTAATCACATAGTTAAAGCGGCCTTTGATACCAGACAGTCCATTAGAAGCCACCAAGCTAAGCTGCTGGCTGGCGTCATTGGCAGCAAAGGTGAGTTCCGTTGCTTTTAGCGCCAATGCACTGTCATCCAAGGCCGTCACCTTGGCCCCTGTATGCTTATAAAGCCATAGGGCAATCACCCCATCACCACAGCCGAAGTCTAAAAGACGTGCATTGGCAACGTCACTCATGAAGCGGTGTTGTTCTAGCTGCTTGAGCAAAAGCGCCGTGCCACGATCTAATTTGCCGTGTCCAAAGACCCCTGGCAGGCTACACAAGGTTAGCTTTTGCCCAGCTATTTCAATTTCCCATGTGGTTAGCCAGTCTTCGAACACAAAGGCTTTCGCAGTTTGTTGCTTATAGCCTGTGTACAGCAAGCAATGCTTGGCACCATCTACTTTACCCACGTCTTCTAAGCCTTGAGAGAGACGCTTCATGGAGGATTTAACACCACTTTTGTTATCACCCACTAGCCAGACTTGGCCGCCAACTTTCAATAGCGGCAGAACCGACGCAATAAGGTAGTCTAACAAGTCTTTCGCTTTCGGTTGGTAAATCACAATATGATCAAAATCACTGGCAAGTGCCGCATCCCACTGGGCTGAAAACACCAGTTTTTCTTCGTTGAAACCAACTCTTAGCAATTGATCACAAAGGGTTTTAGACTGACTCCAGACATAAACATCTTGTAAACCAGATAAGGTTTGAGGGTAGCTATCCTCAGGATTAGCAAACAATATTTTGCCCGCTAACGCGTCTTCATTACGCGCCAACAACTGACTCGTTGAGTTAAGATTCATAGGTTATAGATAACTCTTTAATTGATAAAGTAGATACAGGTGCTAATAACGTATTCAAGCGCTCTGTACAAAGTTCGGGCTGTACTCTTGGATAACGAGGTCTCTGCCTATCGTTTAATAAGGGTCCATTCCAACCAAGGGTTAATGACAGAAAGTCTTGAGCAAAATCTTCCCCATGCTCTAAACAACCCGATAAGATGACATCCACATAGCTCAAGGCGATAGGACAGGTCTGATTAGGCGTAATCACTTCTTCTGTGTGATAAACCCAGTAGGTGCCTTCAGGTAGTTTATCACCATGATAAGGGCTAAGGTGCGAAGCTTTGATCTGGCTTCTTTGGTAGCCGCGCTCTCGCTCATCGAATAAAGCGAGCTGATCTTCTGGAACTTCTACTAGTACACCATTACAAGCTTGACCTTCGGCCCGTAGCACCGCCACAGAGCTCATACCAAACTCTAATGACATGATCGACCAATGGCGCTGAAAACCTGACAGTTTCACAGGCCAAACAGACCCAGTTTCACCTGTTTTAGCGCGACTTTCTCCATTGATAAGGCTGCCATAGCCAAGGATAAAGTGCCGTTCTCTGTCTTGCATATCCAGCTCCTAAGCTACAGATGAAAAAGAGGTGCATGATAACGTGCGAAAAATGCCAGTACCAGCTTTGTGAAGTTTATCCCCCTCGGCACACAAATGAAGAAGCCGCACGAAGATCCCCTTGCTGATAATGTGCATAACTCGGATAAGGACATAAAGGTCGTGAAAGACCAATCATACTAGGGGTGATTTCTGGGTTGGAGCGGCGAGTGTAGGCTGTAATCGTTCCGGCAGGTTGCTGTTGTTCGACCCATTGCACCAAGGGACCTAAGCTATTAAAGCTATCTACGGATGAACCGCCCTGACCATGAGGCATACCAGGAATTCGATAAAACTGTACAAAGTCCGACGCTCGCCCTTGATGATAAAAATCTAGGAAATCATACCAGCGAACGGTTTCCTTGACCGAAAAAACTGGATCACTATTACCATGGAAAAGAATCATCTTCCCCCCCGCTTTTTTGAACTCATCTAAGCGCGGCCGCTGCACATCGGGCGGATTCAATAGAGCTAATGAAGACGCCGTAAAAGGTTTTTGTTGTTGGGTGAGTCTGCCCACATCTTTATCAAAATCAAAATTTAATAAGAAGGTGGTTAGAGAGTAGGCGGTGCCTTTCACATCATAAGGTGGTGTCATATAAATGTTGGCTAAAGCCGAGGCGGTTAAAACATGATGAACGGCTTGGTAATCCCAAAAAGCGACATCACTTCTCAATCGCCATTGGCGCCAGTTTTTAGAACGAACACCCGTATCAAACAACCAACTAGAATACAGGGCAATGCCGTTACTGTTATGAGGGCCTCTATGCATATTAATCAACGCCGCAAGTGTTTCTGTCGCTATGCAATCTCTGTCAAACTTGCCGTGACATACCAGTTCAGTCGGCTTGAACACGCTCTGACATGCGTCAATCGCAAACACCATATTATCACGAATGCCATCCAATCCGTCGCATTGGGAAATGATACCTTGAGCTAATAATGCTAGATCCTTTGAGTTCGCCTGTTGGTGAATGTCCTTACTTAAACGATGTAGGATTTGTACATCCCAAGGCGCTTGTAGCGCAGCTCTGGGCTGATTCAACCCCGGCGCACCCACCAGTAAACCATCAAACATGGTTGGGTACCGCGTGGCGGCCACCATGGCTAACCTGCCGCCGTTACCTTCCCCTATACCGTAGGCATAACGAATAGACGTTTGATAATAGCGCTCGACTATTTGCTTGGCTAAGGGGGCTAATTTTTCAACGCTTAAATAGGCATAATCAAGGCGGGCTTGAGGGTCATGACCAAACAACGAGCTGCCTACCAAACCTTCATTTAAGTTGGCACTGGCATCATGGCCACCGTTACTTGATAGCACTGCAAAGCCTTGATTGATGGCATATTGGCTGACCTTCAAGCCTGTAATACCACCCAATGCAGGTTTCACATAGCCGTCATTGCCTTCGTTGAATTGATACGCAAAACGGCCTTGCCAATTGTCGGGCATGCGGATTTCAAAATGAGTTGCGTAAGATTTACCATCTATGCCTTGTCGTGGCTCTAAAACCCCTCTCACAGCACAAAAAGCACCCTTAACCTCTTTGTTGACGGTGCGCACAGCATTCGTGATTTTGATACCTTGAGGGCTTTCATCTAGCATGTCTTGGCAATTCAAGGGGGCAGCAAAGCTCCCTGAAGCCCCGGCTAAAGAGACAAAAGCAGTCATGAGATAGGGAGCAAAAAGCTTGTTCACCAACAGCATCCTTACGGGTTTTTACAATAATCTAAGGTTATCCAATAAACACCTAAGTGAGGTACTCAAAATAACCAATATTGGCCGAAATAGAAAGTTAGGGGAAATGACAAAGCGAAATAAAAAAGAATGCCCACCTCAAAGTCCTAGAGGAGATTCTCATCACTGTGGGGATTTGCGATAATGCCGTTTCGTTTTTTACCCAGCCTAAGAGCTTCATTATGTTTTTGAACAACAAATCACTTTTCTTCAAGCTGCTCGGCTGTGCCTTATTGCCCATCATTACTTTATTGGTGGTGCTAAGCTTACAGAAAAAGCCTGTTTTTGAGCCTGTTTCTGGCCCCGCTTACCCTTGGAAAAGCGAACAATGGACGCTTATCAACTATTTCGCCGAATGGTGTAAGCCCTGTTTAGAAGAGTTACCCGAGCTCAACCATCTTGCTAATGCAGGCGAATTACGGGTTTTTGGTATCAGTTACGATAGCCTTTCTGATGAAGAAATTAAGGGACTAATTTCCCGCTACAAGATTAAATTTCCCGTATTGAAAACTACCTCCCTAGAAAATCTACCGGTGAAAATTCCAGCGGTATTGCCAACGACTTACCTGCTTTCCCCAAGCGGAGAAATAGTCGACGTGTTGCATGGAAAAGTGACGTTAGAGGGCATTGATGCTCTACTCACTAAACACGGCGCAAAAAAAAGCTGAGGGTTACTCAGCTTTTCTTGGGTCAATAATATCAAATTTGAAAGTCTGTGATGTCCCGTCATCGTATTTCAGGGTGATATCGGCTTTCTCACCGTGTTTCACGCGCTTTTTCAGACCAATTAACATTACATGATAGCCATTTGGCGCAAAACGCACTGACTCACCAGCGTCCACATCCACATACTTTTCATGACGCATGATCATGCGATCACCATCCATTTTATGGCTATGTAATTCAGCAAACTCTGCGACGTCTGTCGCCGCGCCAACAATGCGGACATCCTCTTTTGACGTATTCTCAACCAACATATACGCAGCGGTGTTATCACTACCTGGTACATTTGCTCGAACATTTGTCCGGCTAATCTCTAATTGTGCAGCAAACGCCAAAGGGCAAGCTACCATCAAAATGCTCGAGATAATCTTTTTCATGTTAATACCCCTTAAATACCACTGTGTCGACGAGTGACTAAACACTCAGAACCCGACTTAATGCTGGTTAGCGTAGCATTTTTAGTTAAACGTTCTTTATGGCGTAAGAAGAAACTATCGTCGCTTAATTTGCCGACGTATTCCCACTTTTTAAAGACTTGCTCTCGCACAGCAATGCAAGTCTCAGGCAAAGCAAAAACTTCTTGATAAGACACTTCACACTCGCCATTGACCATAGGTGACGCATTGAAAACGACCTGTGCATCCTGATCGTTATAAGAAATCACTCCAATCACTGTGAACGGATATTTATCCGCATGATGCTTAGGTTGATCGACATGTAGTCGATGAGAGTTTTTACCGATTAACTCATCTGCTATCGACAACAATGGTAATTTACATTGCTGAATGTCATGTTCCTCAACAATAATGGACATCGATGTCTCGGCTTGCGCCTGTAGAGATAAGAAAATACTTGGAGCAATGATCACAGTAGACAGTATGTGACGAACAATATTATTCATAACACGTCCTTTCATTTACGCAGTACAAGGAAGGCTTATTTAAGAAGCCGTCGTTTCCATGTTTTGCAATTGCTGAATGCGAGCGGCAAGCTCATTTGGCGTAGTGCTGTGACTCATGGTAGTGAACAATTTACCGTTTTTATCAATCATGTAGAAACGAGAAGAATGGTCCACAGTGTAACCAAGCGCAGAACCTTCAAGGTCCGTTAGCTCGAAAAACACACCATAATCTGAGGTAACTTTATCGATTTCTTCACGAGTGCCTGTCAAAGCAAGCAAGTCATTATCGTAGTAATCACCAAAGTCATATAGATCTTCAAGGGAATCCCTTTCTGGGTCCACACTGATAAACAAGAACTGTACATCATCCCTTTCTTTATCAGAAAGCTGCTTGTAAGCCGCCTGCACCACACCAATAGATGCAGGGCAAGCTTCAGTACAGCTTAGAAAGCCAAAGTAAACAACGCCGACTTTGCCTTTAATATCTTCTAAAGAGAATGATCCTTGCTTAGTTTGCAAGGTGAAGGGGCCACCCAATTCACTGATTGGCTTATATTTCTCGCCAAGAGGACGGGTAGTGGTGGTTACGTAGAAAGCGATAATAAAGATAGACATTAAAATCGCAACAATGACGGAACCTTTTACAACTTTAGATTCATTCATTTTTATACCGCTATTGATACCGGTTGCACAGATGAAACAACTTCCACCTGTCCATTATCAACATAATCAACCGAAATTAAGACACTGAACACAGTGATCATAACAATGGAGAAAACAAATAGTTTGCGCCCCCATACTTTTTCGTCTTGCGCCTTGGAACCCACTTTAACGAGGTAAATCCAATAGATGCTCATCAGACTAATCACTAAAGCATAAAGGTTGCCTACAAAGCCTCGCTCAACGAGCAATAAAGCGGCCACAGCAAACGCTGCGATGTAGACAAACATATGATAACGGGCAGTCTGCACACCATATTTCACAGGCAATACAGGGATATCCGCCGCTTTATAATCGTCAAAACGACAAATGGCAATCGCATAAGAGTGAGGTATCTGCCAAAAACAGAATGTCAGCAACAAAATGGCGGCACCAACATCAAAGCCATTACTGACAGCAACGTAGCCCATCACTGGAGGACAAGCACCCGATAAACTACCGACAAGCGTACCGTAAACAGAATTACGCTTATATTTCAGCGTATAGAAGCCAACGTATACCAAGATACCAATGACACCGAATAATACCGTGTACACCGTGGTGTAGAGATACAACAAAATGAAACCGATGGCACCTAGTACAACAGACAAGGTTAATGCGGAGCTAACACTAATGCGACCTTGAGCCAAAGCACGATTTTTTGTGCGGCTCATTTTCAAATCAATATCGCGATCAACGTAATTATTAATAATGCATCCGCAAGCAACAATACATGTTGTTCCGATCAGCACTATTAGCAATACAAACCAATCAATATTGCCTTTAGCAGCAAGGAAAAAGCCGCTTGCAGCGGCTATAAGATTTCCGAAGATAATGCCTGGCTTGGTCAGCGAAACATAGTCTTTAAACATAATTTTCTCGACTAGGTTAGTGACCCATCAGCATATTATGATTCAAGTGTTCGAATATCCACATAGAACCAACAATGACGAAAAGTAAAATAAATAGCGCATAAACAGCCGAGACAGTTAACCACGTTTGCTTAGAGGATCCGTTCATATGGAGGAAGAAAACCATTTGTACAAGAACCTGAGCAATCGCCGCCGCAACAATTGTTACAACGACAAAGGTGTCACTGCCAGTACCCGTCATCACCAAGTAGAAAGGGATAACCGTTAGTACGATAGATAGAATAAGACCCGTAACGTATTCTTTAACGCTACCGTGGGCTTGTCCGCCAGGACCAGTTTTTGTTGATGACATTACATAGCTCCTCTTAAATAAACAAAGCTAAATACACAAATCCAAATAATGTCTAGGAAATGCCAGAACAAACTTAAGCAAGCTAAACGAATCTTGTTTTCGTTACTAAAGCCATCTCGGTTAAAGTGAATGAACAAGAAGAACATCCAGATTAGACCTGCGGTTACGTGCAAACCGTGCGTCGCTACCAAGCTGTAGAAAGAAGTCCAGTAACCACTAGTCTGAGGTGTCGCACCTTCATGGCTGAAATGTACGAATTCGTAGATTTCCATACCAAGGAAGCCAAGGCCTAAGATGGCAGTAATGATTAGCCAAAACTTAGTTTTCGCCATATTTTCAACATTAGCGCCCAACATTGCCATACCGAAAGTGAAACTACTCAACAACAGTAGGGCGGTCTCAACGGCAACAAAGCTCAAGTCGAACAATTCACCAGGCATAATACCGTTTGCAAAGCTTTGTCCCATTACGGCGTACGTTGCAAACAAAGTACTAAATAATAGACAGTCACTGATTATGTATAGCCAGAAGCCAAATACATAGCGATCAGCTGCTTCCGCCTCATGGTGGTGGTGATCATCATGGTCATGAATATCATGATCGTTAGTTAATGCAGTCATAAATATCTTCCAAAATTTAAGGTCAAGTTATAGCGCCAGCTGTATGGCGCTATAACTACGGTTCATTGATTACTTAGCAACAACCGTGCTGTCATTTTGATCTGTTGGCTTCCACTTTTTGTAGTATTTAGCATTCTTCTCAAAGTAGTAGCTACGACCCGCATTACTCTTCAAGAATTCGCCTTCAATACCTTCAACTTCTGGCACTTCAACGTAGTAATCTTTATCACGTTCGAAGTTAAGTTTTACCCAACAAGCGAAAATCGCCACTACTGATGCAATAACCATCCACCAAATGTGCCATACAAAACCGAATCCCATAGGCAATGTTAACAAACCTAGTACTGGACCTGCCCAAGTATTCTTCGGCATGTGAATGCGGCTGTACTTTTCAGGACGTTTGTATGCGATCCCTTCTTGTTTCATATCTAACAATGGATCACGGTCTTTGATGTAAGGAACATCACCGAAGTTGTAGAACTGTGGTGGTGACGTTGTGTACCACTCAAGAGTGTGTCCATCCCATGGGTCACCGGTAACGTCCTTGTATTGAGGATCATTACGCTTGTATAGACTCCAAGCAATATTGAAAACTTGAGTACCGATACCACCGGCAATCATAGCGACACCGATCAGAGCGATGTACATACTCATTTGCCACTCAGGGTTGTCAATGTACTGCAAACGACGAGTCATACCGTCGAAACCTGTGTAGTACAGTGGTACCCATGCAAAGAAGTAACCGAAGAACCAAAGAGCAACAGACCACTTACCTAACGTTTCGTTCAGTTTCACACCGGTTGCTTTAGGGAACCAATAAGTGAAACCAGCGAAGTAACCGTATACCGCACCGCCAATAATTACGTTATGGAAGTGAGCAGGAACGAACATACTGTTATGCAGAACAAAGTCGTTTGCAGGGATAGAAAGCATTACCCCTGTCATACCCCCCACCGTGAAGGTGATTAGCATGGCAATTACCCACCACATAGAAGCGGTAAGTTCTACACGACCTTTATACATAGTAAAGATCCAGTTGTAGAGTTTAACGCCCGTCGGTATACCAATGATCATTGTCATGATACCGAAGAAAGCGTTAACACTTGCGCCTGAACCCATTGTAAAGAAGTGATGCAACCATACTAGGAAAGACAGAAGCATGATGGCAATAGTCGCCCAAATAAGGGAAACATAACCAAATAAACGTTTTCTTGAGAAGGTCGCCGTCACTTCGGAAATCATACCGAAAGCTGGCAATACCAAGAAGTATACTTCAGGGTGACCCCAAGCCCAGATCAAGTTCACCCACATCATTTGGTTGCCACCATTATGATTGGTAAAGAAGTTGAAATCTAAGTAACGGTCTAGAGTTAACTGAGCAATAGCAACCGTTAGGATTGGGAAGATCACAAGTGCGATAACATTGGCACAGAAAGTTGTCCATGTGAACACAGGCATTTTCATCATAGTCATGCCAGGTGCGCGCATTTTCAAAATAGTCGCAACAAAGTTAACCGCGGTTAGTGTTGTACCGATACCAGAGATCTGTAATGCCCAGATCCAATAATCGACCCCGACCCCGGGACTGTATTCAATGCCCGATAGAGGTGTGTAAGCCAACCAACCAACAGCCGCAAACTCACCGACAAACAAAGAGATGTTTACCAGCAGGGCGCCTACTAGGAACAAGTAGAAACTCAACGAGTTCAAGAATGGGTAAGCAACGTCACGAGCACCAATCTGCAACGGCATGATGACGTTCATGATACCGATCATCAGTGGTGTTGCAACGAAGAAGATCATGATGACACCGTGTGCGGTGAAGATCTGGTCGTAATGCTCAGGAGGAAGATAACCTTGACCGAAAGTATCTGAGGTCGATAATGCCTGATGCGTCCGCATCATAATGGCATCAGAGAAGCCTCGTACTAACATCACCAAGGCAACGATACAGTACATAATACCGATTTTCTTATGGTCTACAGAGGTAAACCATTCTTCCCATAGATAGCCCCACAATTTTTTGTAGGTAACGAATGCCACCAACATTAAACCGCCAAGAATAGCAGCAAACATAACCGGGGCAACAACAGGGTCATGGAAGGGGATGACACCCCAGTGCAACTTACCAGTCAGCACATGAGGATCTTTAATTAGATCAGTTTGAACCATTTTGGGCTCCAATGAAAGACTCAATAATATTCTTAAACTGCAGAGGATTTATAGATGAGAAATACTCCACTTTATGATCACGTGTCTTTTCAATTAAGCGATCATATTCAGCATCAGTTAGTACTTTGCCAGACGCTTTAACGCCTTCAACCCACTTATCGAAGTCTTCGTCAGACGTCACTTTAGCCTTAAAGCGCATACCAGCAAAACCAAAGCCGCTGTAGTTTGCTGATATACCGCGGTACTCACCGATCTCGTTACCCATTAGGTTCATACGGTTTTCCATGCCTGCCATTGCGTAGATCTGGCCGCCTAGTTTCGGTATGAAGAATGAGTTCATTGTGGATTGAGAGGTGACCAAGAATTCAACAGGTCTATCAACAGGGAAGGCGACTTCGTTAACGGTCGCAATTTTTTCTTCAGGGAACAAGAAAAGCCATTTCCAATCCATCGCAACCACTTGAATAGTCAGTGGTTTCTTGTCGGACACAAGCTCTTTTCTAGGGTCAAGAGAGTAAGAGGTAAAGTAGGTAATAGTGGCTAGAACCACGATGATAACTACTGGTACACCCCAAGCAAAAAATTCTATTTTGCTAGAATGTTCCCACTCTGGATCATAAGACTCATCGGACTTACTTGCATGGTATTTATAGGGAATCCAAATAGACATTAAAATAGTTGGTATAACTACAATAAGCATTAATCCCATAGTAAGTAGAATAGTGTCACCAATTTGTTTACCTGTGACACCACTAGAATCGAACAAGGCTAAATCACAACCGCTGAGCAGCAGTGCAAGTGAAAGTAGCATGGTTGATTGGAACAGTTTTTTCTTCATCTGTAACCTCAGAATGTCCTAGAGCAAGTATTGCAAGTGGACTAGGCGCTTAATGTAAACTCATAGAATTCATAAACATAAAACCAAAGTTATGAAAACTAAGTTAAATGCTTAATAAAGTTAGATCATGAGCATCTTATAGATACCACCCAATACCCACATACTGAATGTGTCATTAGGTTAAGCCAGACAATTATATTTTTGCACTAGGGCTTTTACAATAGTCAAGGCGCATAAATCCCCCCCAGTGGCTTGTTTACACAATTCACTCGTTGAATAGTACGCTTGGCTTAGTAATTTAGATCATTATTTTTCGGGTGAATGGTACACTACGTGCCCCTAAAAAACTATCGAAAGGCCGACCGATTGCTCGCCAATTGTGCTTAGAACCACTACTTTTTTGATATAAGTCATTTAATTAGATACGTTTACAATTGTCCAAAAAACACTTCTACCCAAGGTATTTAAGGCCAAGTTGTAGACAGTAAAGATTCGCCAAAATAGGGATGAAGTAGTCTTCTTTTTACCACAATCAAACCCTTATACATTCTCTTTTAACCAATCATGCATCTGCTGAATACACTGCTCCATCGCCGCTTCATGAGTACCACTGAAGCCCAATATAAAACCTTGGCGTATAGCGCTTTGCTCACTATAGTGCGTTGATAAACACGACAGTTTTAAGCCAGCTTTTCGCAACACCTTCGCCATGGATTGGTCTAAAGGTTCACGTGTTTTCGTACAGTAAGCGTCCTTAAATTCCACCAAGACATGCATACCTGAACGAGGCTTTCGCCATTCAAACCACTTACTTAGATGGGATTTTAGCAAAGCCAACAACTTTTCCCGTTTAAAACGATAATGTCGACGCATGCGATTTATGTGACGATCAAAGTTCCCTTGCAACATGAAGTCGGCCACCGCAGGTTGAATCGGCAAGGACGCCGATGAGCCCAAAGTATGCTGACTTTTCTGTAACCGGTCTATTTGCGACATAGGGGCAACGATGAAGCCCAGCCTCAATCCTCGGAATAGCACTTTAGAAAAGCTTCCCACAAAAAACACCCGCTCTTTTGCAGTGTCATCCAATTGTGCCATTTGCATAAAAGGCACTTCATTGCGTCCCTGATAGACAAACTCATTGTCATAATCATCTTCTACCAACCACCAACTCGCTTCAGGTTGTTTTAGTTTTTGTAACCAAGCTAAGCGACGCTGCGAACTCATGCTAGTGCCCAAGGGGTATTGATTGTTAGGGGTCATTACCCCGACATTAAAAGCATCTTGCTTGCTTGGTAAAGTCGGTCCATGGTCATCAATCTCTAAAGTACGAGGAGAATCAAATTGTTCAAACACCTTACGGATAGGCGGATACGTCGGTGATTCCAACCACCAAGAAACCTGACTTCTACGAGATTGAGACAAACCACTGAACAGATGCTGCAGCAAAATCAAAGAGTCACGATTGCCTGCCGTGATCACTACCTGCTCAGGGGCGCATTCTAAACCCCGAACACGATACAAATAATCCACTAAGGCTTCTTTCAGTGGAGGGTAACCTGTTGCGTAGCCTCCTTGTAAGACTGCAATATCAGGCTTCAACCAGCTACGACGCATACTGGCTGCCCATTCCTTATTCGGAAACACCGAAACGTCCACTCCAGCATCGAAAGACAACATGGCTTGACTAGGATACGCTTTGATTGGCGAAGTTCTTGGGTTATTAGAAGACGCCTTGCGAGGACTCGACACAAGCAAAGAAGATACAAATACTCCCCGTTTGGGCTCGCTGATTAATAACCCTTCACTGATCAACTGATCATAAACCCGAGTGGTGGTACTGCGGGAAACGCCTAGAGATTCTGCTAACAAACGACTTGAAGGCAATTTATCTCCCTGTGACAACCGCCCCGTCTCAACACCTTGCTGTATTTGGCTAATCAACTGCTGATAGTAGGGTGGGCCTTGCTCATCAAGAAAAAAAGTTAAACTGCTAGTCGCATACTTCATATCTGGCCTGCTATTTAATATAAAATCTGGCTATTTTTTAGGAATCCAGAAGTAGTTAATCTCTTTTATATCCCTAGCTGATGATAAAGACAACAAGGAGATCACCTTCATGAGCGACTCACTGGAAACACCGCTTAGCAAAGTTAAAAGAGGCCCTAATCGGGCGCAATACGACAAAGCCACAGCTTTCGAAATTATGGACGCCTCGCTCATGTGCCACATCGGCCAAACGAAAAATGGTCAGGTCTTCGTCACCCCAACCTGCCACTGGCGTGATGGCGACTACTTTTACTGGCACGCACACTCTAAAGCTCGCAATGTAAAAGGCCCCATTGATGAGCCTGAAAAAGTCTGTATCAACATCAGCCTACTAGATGGCTTAGTGATGGCACGCTCTGCTATGCACCACTCGGTTAACTATCGCTCCGTGACACTGTTTGGCGTGCCTGAGTTGATAGAAGATAAAACAGAAAAAGTGCGTCAGTTTAAGATTTTCTTAGAGAAAGTCAGTCCCGGTCGTTGGGAGTCTCTAAGACCGATCAGCGACAGCGAAATTAAAGCCACAGGTTTGGTGCGTATTAAGATTGAGGAAGCCTCGATTAAATTACGTGCCGAGCCACCGGTTGACGACCCTGCCGACAACGACTGGCCAGTATGGGCTGGGGTGATACCCTTGAACAGATCCTGGGGAGCAGGCGAAACAGATCCAATTCAAAACCAAACCTACCCTAAGGCCAGTAGTCCAGAAGCGTTTTAGCTTAATTGAATGCAAAAAAGGGGAAACAGGTAGGCACTGGAGTGCCTACCTTAAAAAATATTGGTCGCTTAAGATTTGTTTACTAAATAGTGGGCAAGCTTTTGCACTGAGGGACCAAATAAAAAAGCAATGAACGCAGCGGCAGGCCATGCCAAACACCAAGCCGCCATCCAAGCTGTCAGAAAATTATCCGCCAAACCAATGTTGATAAACGTAATCCATCCAGACATCAAAAAAGATAAAACACAGGACATTAACACCGCAAAATACAAACGAAACTTCATTTAAACTTCCTCAGCCAGCTCAAGCACAGCATAATAGCAAACTCATTGCCTGACGACTCATTGTAGGCGTCACTTGCGCAATATAACCTTGATCCTACACCACACTTCAAAATGAAAGGACAAATATGGAACATTTACTTTGGTGGCAATATGCCGCAATCGGTCTAATTTTTATTTGGAGCGGTTTTGTCCGCAGTGGTTTAGGTTTCGGTGGCGCGGTATTAGCATTACCATTTTTACTTTTGGTAGAAAACAACCCTCTGATTTTCTTACCAATTATCTCAATTCACCTACTGGTATTCTCCAGCTGGATCGCTTGGCGCGGCGCCAAAGACGCAAAAGCTAAAGCGGCGCAACCCGCGTTAACAAAAGACCAAGACACGCCAACACCCACCAGCAACATCGACTGGCAATATCTCAAAAAAGCGCTGCGCATCATGATCATCCCTAAACTGATCGGCGTATTCGGCTTATTAACCTTGCCTCAAGATATTGTCACAGGGGTAATCTTTATTATCGTCTCGGTATTTGCCGTGTCGTATATCATCAACAAACCTTTTTATAGCAATAACAAGATTCTCGACACCGTTTTTCTCATGCTAGGTGGCTATGTAAGTGGTACCTCTTTAATTGGCGCCCCTTTAATTGTTTCCGTCTTTGCCACCAAGGTTTCTCGTTATCAGCTTAGAGACACCCTATTCGTACTCTGGTTTATCCTAGTACTTATTAAAATGTCGTCTTTTTTAATTGCCGGCGTCGACCTACAACTCATCCACCAGCTTTGGTTATTACCTTGTGCCTTGATTGGTCATGTCTTTGGACAGAAATTCTACAATCGCATCCAACAGACGGAAAGCTCAGTCTTCTTCCGCTACATAGGCATTGCCTTACTGATCGTCTGTGCTTTTGGCTTGTACTCCACCATCATGCATTGAACCATCATTATGTTAGGTTGAAGGGTATAACAAGATCCATATTTCGCTACGGCGCTAAAGCGAGAACATCCGCTCAACATGGATCTTGTTATCTCAGCGACAACTTAAACTTTCCCGAAGGCCTTTGTTACTCGAGCCATAAAAGACACCTAGCACAAGAATAAACTCATCCGGCGGAGCAAAGACTCACTTCGAATGGACGTTCTCGCTTTAGCGCCGAAATGAGAAGAGAGTCTTTGAGACGCATCTACTGCAAGACTACACTCAGTGCTAAAATGAGAAGTGAGTCGTTGTAGAGCGCTTTATCAAATACTCAAACAACTTAGTGAGTGAGCTGATCCACCAGATAAACAATGGACTGATACTCAATACCACTATGCTGGCTTAAGCCAATCTCACAGGTTCGGCTGTTCGAATACCCAGCCTCGCAACCATCGACTGCTTTCGCCAAAGACTTCAAAGCACTGGCATTCAACTCAGGAGTCGAAAACCCCTTATCGCCAGCAAACCCACAACAAGTAATGTCCGCAGGTAATACCACCTCGTCTGCCAACTGCTCAGCAAGGGAAACAAAATCGTTCGCTAAACCCATACGGGTCGTACTACAAGTCACATGAACCGCGATTTTCGAACGTTTTTGGCTAATTTTTAGCTTAGGCATCAAGAATTCACCCACAAACGACACCTGTTCGTATAGTTCTAAACAAGGGTCTAAAGTTTCTTTCATGCGTAACAAGCACGGGCTAGTATCACAGACTATTGGATAACGGCCATTCTCACTAGCTTCTAACAAGCGCGCATTAAGCTCATTGGCTTTTTGCCCTGCCACAGCAAACTGCCCCTTACTTTGAAATGCTAAACCACAACAACTGCTTTCGACATCGCTAGGCATGACAACTTTATAACCCGACTTTTCGAGTAGGCTTAGCATCACTTCCATAACCGAACGTTTGTCCGAAGCATCAGGAGAACTGCCCATGACCCGTGTGGCACAACTTGGTAAATACACCACAGTTGGCTGATGCACACCAAGGTCTTTCAGCTTAGACGCTTTAGAGCGTATAGACTTCATGGAAGGAGAGGAAGATGGCATTTCTGGATGCCAGACCGGAACAGCACCACCAGATGCTTTATTTGCCACCTTGGTAATTAGCTGCATGCCATGATTGCCGATGACGCCTTTCACACCTTGACCCGTCGCCAGGCCAATTCGCGCTCCAGAGGTCACACTATCAAAATGATCGCCTAACCAATGCCCAACTCGGCTATCAGGGTGTCGATCATGGCGTAACTCACGCGTTAAATCGCCAGTGTTAATGCCAACAGGACATTGCATGGAGCACAAACCACAACCTGCACAAGTATCAATACCTTGATGATCATAGTCGGCTTTCAATTCTTCTAAGCGTTCAGGTTGATCTCCTGAGGCTTGTAAACGTTGGATTTCTCGCCATAACACAATGCGTTGACGCGGAGTCAGGGTAAGAGACTTTGATGGACAAGAGGATTCACAAAAGCCACACTCAATACAAGTGTCTACCTTATCATTCGCTTTAGGAAGCGGCTTAAGATTCTCCACATGCAAATTGGCATTGTGAGTCAGAATCACATCAGGGTTCAACAGGCCTTCAGGGTCGAAAGCGCGTTTGATTTCCCACATCAGTTCGTAGGCTTCTTGGCCCCATTCTAGCGCTACATAAGGGGCCATATTACGGCCAGTGCCATGCTCGGCCTTCAATGAGCCTTGATACTTCACTGCAACCAGTTGCGCCACTTCATCCATGAGTTTTTCGTATCGAGATACCTCTGCCGGGTCATCAAACCCCTGAGTGAATACAAAATGTAGATTACCTTCTAGGGCATGGCCAAATAAGATGGCTTCATCGTAGCCATGCTTTTGGAAAACCCCTTGCAGTTCCAATACCCCTTCCGCCAGTTGCTCAACAGGGAAGGCCACATCTTCAATAATGACCGTGGTACCAACTGGTCGAACGGCACCTACCGCAGGAAATAGCCCTTTGCGTATCTTCCAATAGGAGTCGTAAACCACTTTATCTTGGGTGAATTCGATCTCGGTTAGGGCCGCAAGTCCATCCAACGCCTTGGAAACCTGCTGTAAATTCTCTTCCAGTTCCGCGCTATCACTGGCACGCACATCCACCAGCAAGCCTGCTGCTTGCGCCCCTAAGCTCGATAAAACGTCTGGCATACCCGGCTTACCTTCCACCGCACGTAAGCCTGCTCTGTCAATTAACTCAACAGCGGAAACAGGGGCACTCTTTAATGCCGTGACCGCACGACAGGTGGCTTCCATATCTTCGAAGAAGATCATAGCCGCCGCTTTAATCGGGTGGTCGATGACTGTTTGGTAGGTAACTTCACTAAGAAAACCTAACGTTCCTTCTGAGCCTATCATCAGGTGTAACAGCACATCAAAGGGGTCTTTATAGTCTACTAGGCTATTTAAACTGTACCCTGTGGTGTTTTTAAGACGATATTTGTGTCTTATTTTTTGTGATAGCTCTGGATTATCTTGGGTCTTTTCTGCCAATACTTTCAGTACTTCCAACAAGCCCTTATGACTTTTCGCAAAGGCTGCTCGACTGGCTTCGTCGGCGGTATCCAGCACGGTACCGTCTACCATAATGATGCGCGCACTTTGCACCGTGTTGTAGCTGTTCTGTGCAGTACCACAACACATTCCGCTGGCATTATTCGCCGCAATACCACCAATCATGCAAGCGTTAATAGAAGCGGGATCTGGGCCTATCTTTCTTTGATAACCCGCCAACAATTGGTTCGCTCTAGCGCCAATGATGCCAGGCTGCAAGGAGATGATTCGACCCTGTTGCTTGATACGATGCGCTTTCCAGTTATCGGACAACTGGATCAAAATAGAGTCGGTGACTGCTTGACCAGATAGGCTAGTGCCTGCGGCGCGAAAGGTCACCGGCACCCCATGCTGTCGAGCTTCATGAAGGACTAAACGAACTTCTTCTTCATTATCAACACGTACCACAAGTTGGGGAATCAAGCGGTAAAAACTGGCATCTGTACCATAGGCAAGCGTTCTTAGTGGGTCTCTTATTAACCGATTTTCATCAATTTTAACGCTAAGAGCTCGATGGATGTCATCATATTGAGCACCAAGGGCAGTAGAAGAAGTCATATAAAGTCCTGCTGTAAGCCGTTTATCAAGGGCTCTGATAAGGCTTATCTTGTTATTTTTGCTGGAATAAAACTTTTTGCTAGACAAGTTTAAAGCATCGGCACTATATTGGTCATACCAATTTACCTAGCAAATACATACGCACAATAAGAAGCTATCATTTTTTTGTCAACTAATACTTTAGTGGTTATTTCGACGATTTTAGCGACTTTTCAATTGGTTTTACCAATTATACACTTATCAACAGGCAGGTTTAGCCACGCTATTTATACCAAGGGTTCGTGACATGGCACATTCTTATCAGCGCATTAAACAGCCAAAAATCTCTGACATCATAGTACAAGAACTGGAAAATATGATTTTAGAAGGTAGCTTCACAGCAGGGCAGAAATTACCACCTGAACGCGAGTTAGCGGCTCGCTTTGAAGTATCTCGCCCCTCCCTAAGAGAAGCCATTCAGAAGCTCGTTGCTCGCGGTGTATTGATCAGTCGTCATGGTGGTGGAACCTATGTGTGTGAGCAGCTTGGTCAGTCGTTTATGGACCCGCTACAAGACTTACTTTGTGCCCATGACGAGTTTCTTTACGATCAACTCGAGTTCCGCGATGCTCTAGAAAGTCTTGCCGCCTACTATGCCGCCTTGCGCAGCACGGACGCAGATAAAACGAAATTAACAGAGTGTTTTGAGCAGCTATTGGCCGCGAACAAAGCTCAAGACTTTAAGTTAGAAGCAAAACTGGACGCTGAGTTTCACATGGTGGTTGCCGCCGCGGCACATAATGTGGTTCTGCAACATACCTTAAGGGGGCTGCATGCCGTGTTGGCTCAGAGCATCACAGTTAACCTGAAAAACTTATTTGAGAAGAAAGCCGCACGGCACAAAGTGATGGAGCAACATGAAAGGCTTTATTATGCCATTATGAATGGGCAAGCCGATGAAGCGAGAGATGCCAGCCATGATCACCTGGTGTTCGTGGAAGAGAACCTACTAAAAATGCGCCAAGAAGAAACTCGAATTGAGCGCTCCTTACGCCGCCATGCCTCCCATGAATAGAGGGTTGCGCTCTATTCAAACCATACCTTAGTTCGCATATTTCTTTGATAACACCAGTAAAGCGTAATGCCTCGAGCAAGAAACAACACCGCCTGACTCAACCATAAGCCATGATTCCCCAAACCTTGACTCAAAAACCAAACAGGGAAAAACACCCCTAGAACACAGATGACCATAGTATTTTGCATAGTTCTAACGCTGGTAGTGCCAATAAACACCCCATCGAGCATATAGGACCAAATACCCAGTAAGGGAAAAGCAATTAACCAAGGTAAATAATTTTGGGCTTCTTCCCGAACGCTCTCGACATTGGTTAAGAGGTGAATAATTTGCTCGCCAAACAACCAGAAGACTAACATTAGTACGAATGCTGCCAGTAACGCCCAAAAAGTAGACAAGCGGATGATCTTTTGGAAATACCGCTGATCTTTACGACCATAAGCCTCGCCGCATAAGGCTTCCACTGAAAACGCAAAGCCATCAAGACCATTTGAAATAATCATCAAAAAGGTTAGCAGTACCGCATTTGCGGCGAGAATCGCATCGCCTTGTCGCGCCCCTTGAGCGGTAAAGAATAACATCACCAGCAGCAGCAAAATGGTTCGCACAAAAAGGTAGCGATTAACTTGTACCAAAGCCACATATTCACGCCATTTGAATAATGCAGACACGGGTAAATGGCCGGCAAAGCCGCGTAGTTTACCCCAAGCTAAAACGCCTGCCACGATAACACCAAGATAATTTGCCAATACCGTTGCCCATGCAACGCCATCACTGGCCATACCAAGCCCATAGACAGCGACATAATCCAGCACCATATTCGCTAGATTTATAACCAGCAGCATCCACAAAGGGCCTTTCGAATATTGCACACCAAAGAACCAGCCCATTAGGGCATAGCCCGCTAATACCGCTGGAGCACTGAAAATACGCGCTTCACAATAAAGCCGAGCCCAAGGTTCAACCTCGGCACTGGGAGCCATGAGCATTATGGCTAACTCGATGATGGGCGCTCGAAATAGAATCAGCAGCAAACCAATTAACACACCAAGCAAGACAGACTGGAGCAATAATTCACGAACTCTTCGCTCATTTCCTTGCCCTAAAGCTTGCGCTGTCAGGCCAGTTGAGCCCATGCGCAAAAAGCCAAACGCCCAGAATAAAAAACTGAAAATGCTCGCACCAATGGCGACCGCCGCTAAATGGAGTGCCGTCCCTAGATGTCCCACTACAGCCGTGTCTACCAAGCCTAAAAGTGGTGTGGTGACATTGGATAACATAGGCGGCCACGCCATTTTCCAGATTTTATTGTGTTCGTTCTTATCTCGTTGGAAAGAACGCTTTAAAGCTTGATAAAAAGTCTGCAAAAATAAAACCCTAATACACGGTTCATAGAATCATTTGTGGATAAACAGTTCGCAAGAACCAATCGAAATAGAATGTGGATAGTATCTACAGTTATACACAAAAAATGGTTAATTTAGGAAGAAACTTAATAACTTCTGATGCAAAATTGTCTTTTTCTTACTTCATGCCGTTTCGGATAGATATCCACAAAAGTCGGTATTTACTTTACGGTTCCTTAATTCCAATAAAAGCTTGGATAACTAGCGCTTTTTTCCACAATGTGACGCACATCCACAGGGAACTTTGCTAGAATCCATTTTATTTAAAGCGTGGAGAACTCCCATGAATAAGAAGTTAAAACCTTTTATTGAAGGCTTAGCCGTAGGGTGTGTGTTTATCAGTATAACCATGCTCTTTCAAATTCCTCTTTATATGAGTTTCATTATCGGAGCTTTAGCTGCGTTGGGCGGCTACCGTAACTCAATTAAAATGGATCATGAAAAGGACGCCAAAAGAAATGGTCCTAAAGAGCAAGACAGTCAGTAAATGATGAGTATTAAGCCGCCTCAGTTCGGAGAAGGTGATGGTACGCTACAAGCGGTAGGCGGCCTTGAAGGTTTACGCACGCTAGTCGAAACCTTCTACAGACGAATGGAAAACACGCCAGACTACCGCCCATTGTTTGAGATGCACCCCAGCAATATTGCCCAGAGTATCGATAAACTCGTGGCCTTTTTGTCCGGCTGGATGGGAGGAGAGCGTTTGTATGCCAAACAATATGGTCAAATTCATCTACCTCAAGCCCATGCTCACCTTAGTGTCACGGAAAAAGAAAAAGCAATGTGGCTCAACTGCATGAGAGATGCCCTAAATGAACTCGGCTACCCTGCGGATTTAAAAGACTACTTGTTAACTCAGCTACACTTTCCCGCTGAGCGTATTCGCCAAGTCAGCGCTGTCCGACACGGACTTTCCTAATCTAATCTAACCTCACTTCATTTCTTAAGGATATTTCCATGGGCGTAAAAAGTGCTTATTTACTCACTTTGTTAGCGGCAATTTGGGGGGCGTCTTTTCTCTTTATGCGAATTGGCGCGCCATCATTAGGCGGTATTTGGCTTATTGAAGGTCGTGTGGGTTTTGCTGCTTTGTTCCTTTTCTTTGTCGCGTTGGTTTTAAAAAAGAAAATTAATTTTAAAGAACACGGCAAACATTATGCTGTCGTAGGCATTTTAAGTGCGGCCATTCCTTTTCTTTGTTACGGCTACGCGGCGCAATATTTAACAGCGTCACTTATGTCAGTGATAAATGCTTTAACGCCTATTTTCGGCACGGCTATAAGCGCACTGTATTTTCGAACGAGGCTGGAATCAGGGAAAGTGCTTGGTTTATGTCTCGGGTTATTAGGCGTCGCGGTTATTGTTGGGCTCGACCCTGAGCTATTCGAAGGCAACAATCTATTCGCTGTGCTGGTCGTACTCTGTGCGCCAATTTGCTATGGAATAGTGGGCACTTACACACAAACAGCGAAAAAGGTGGATTCAATTGCAAACGCCTACGGTTCGATGTTTATGGCAACCTTATTTATTACGCCACTTTTATTCTTTATTCCGCCCAACGCTGTCGCTGATATTGATTGGGTTGTTATCACTTCTGTCTTAGCGCTAGGTGTTATATGTACAGGGGTCGCTTTTCTGATTTTCTTTAAATTATTAAACGATATCGGCATGCCATCCACCTTAACAGTGACCTTTTTAATCCCTATTTTTGGGGTGTTATGGGGCGTGATTTTCTTGGATGAAATAGTAGGATGGCACACCTTAATTGGCGCTATTTTAGTAATAGCGGGGACGATTAAAACCACAGGCTTCACGCTAAAAACTGTTATAAAACCGACGCTTTAATTAAAGTAGGTTTTATAACGGTTACTCCGCAACCACTTCTTTAATAACTCTAATACCAAGCCGCTTAGCCAGTCGGGCTAAGTTGGCTCTGTCCATAGACAGATGTTCTGCCGCTTTAGTCCAATTACCGTTCGTTTTATCCAAAGCAGATCGAATCAGCTTACGCTGATAAGCGTCTGTTTCTAAACGAAAATCGATGGATTTTTCCGTTTCACAAGCTTCTTTCACCACATTGCTCGTTTTATTTTGTACCCTTTCCTTTGTATCTTGATTTATTTGTAACCCAGTGAGATGACTTGGCGAAATAACCGTAATGCCAATTGGTGTGTCAGCCTTGGCAAACAAGGCAGCACGAGAGATGACGTGCTCTAATTCACGCACATTTCCCGGCCAACGATACGCTTCTAACAATTCAATTGCAGAACGAGATAAGGTTAGCTGCTGTAACCCCAACTTGCGGCGGAATCGCTCGGCGAAGAACCCTGCCAATAGAGGCACATCTCCCTGTCGATGGCGTAACGCGGGGACTTGGATAGGAAACACACTGAGGCGATGAAATAAGTCAGCACGGAAACGATGCTCTTTGACTTCGGTTTCCAAAAGACGATTGGTCGCGGCAATGATTCTGACATCGATTTTGCGAGCCTGATCTTTACCAACCACTTGAATTTCTTGGTTTTGAATGGCTCTTAGTAAGGTACCTTGTACTTCTAAAGGCAATTCACCGATCTCATCTAGGAATAAGGTTCCACCATCGGCGAGCGCAAATTTTCCCTGCCGGTCACGGTCCGCACCAGTGAAAGCGCCTTTTATATGACCAAATAACTCGCTTTCAATTAAATGATGAGGGATGGCAGCACAGTTCACGTACACCATAGGAGAGGCGGAGCGTAATGATGTTTGATGTAGCCTACGTGCTACGAGTTCCTTCCCGACCCCCGTTTCCCCTTCAATCAGAATGGCGAAATCAGAAGGTGCCACCAGCTTAATCGCTTGATCTAACGCTTTCATAACGTCACTTTGGCCTATCATTTCGCCGCCATCTTTCACTTGGGCTTGTTCATTCATAGCTTGAAGAACGTGTTGCGCGCGCTGTGTTTTGTTTTCTAATTGTTCCATCAGAATGGCGGTATTTAGGGTCATCGCAGACATGGCGCCAATGATTTCTAATGCTCTTGAATCGATATCATCGAATACACCTGGAATAATGCTGTCTAGCGTCACCGCACCTATCAGTTTGCCTTCCAAATGCAATGGAACACCCATACATGAGTGGACTTTTAAATCATCATCATGACCAGCGATCATGCCGTCATACGGGTCGGGGAATTCTGAGTCAGCGGGAAATCGCACTGGATAATGACTGCTACAAATTTCCTGAAGTCGAGGATGTTCTTCAATGACAAAGCGTCTTCCCATCAGGTCATCGGTCAAACCACGCTGGGCAATCGGTGTTAGCACATCATTATTGTTTACCAACAGAGCAACGGCATCACAATTTATGGTGGCGCGCACGGCATACACTAATTGTTCAAAACGATTCGGTTGCGTCACGGCACTGGCAAGGTCAAGTGCAAAGCTGAGTAGGGCGTTATTCGAGATCTGATTCATAGTGGTTAACTCATCGAGCATATTATATCTATGTCATATTGACTCAAATATAACATATAGACTTATTTTTAGTGAGTCTTATTGACTCAATTAATCACAAAACAAACTTAACCTTATGTTTTTATTAGTTATTTTAAATTGGCATAAAGCTCGCAATAGGAAGAGTAAAGCACGAACAACAAACGGTTTATTTATCTCACTTATTAAGGAAGCGCTATGTTATCTCAGCAACATATAGACACGGTAAAAGCCACTATTCCATTATTAGCCTCTGTAGGGCCTACCATTACAGAATATTTCTACAAGCGCATGTTTACTCATAACCCTGAGTTACAAGATGTATTCAACATGACGCATCAAAAAACAGGACGTCAGCCAGCAGCTTTGTTTAATGCGATCGCAGCCTACGCAACGCACATTGATAACTTGGAAGTATTAACGAGCGCCGTGATGCGTATCGCTCATAAACACACCAGCTTTAACATCCAGCCAGACCAATACGATATTGTTGGTCACCACTTAATTGAAACGCTACGTGAGTTGGCACCTGATGCCTTTACCAAAGATGTAGAAGAAGCTTGGGTAGCCGCTTACGGACAGTTGGCGGATATCTTCATCAAGATCGAAAAAGACCTTTATGAAGAGCGCGCGGCACAAGCAGGCGGCTGGAAAGATTTCCGTCGCTTTAAAGTGGTGTCTAAAACACCAGAATCTGAGTTTGTGACGAGCTTCATTTTCGCTCCTGTAGATGGTGGCGCGGTCATTGATTATCTACCGGGACAATATTTAGGTGTAAAGCTGCACCCTAAAGGCAACCAATACGAAGAAATTCGCCAATACTCTTTGTCTACAGCACCAAACGGTGAAACCTACCGCATTAGTGTGAAACGTGAAGGCAGCGGTGACCATGCGGGTGTCATGTCTAATTACCTTCATGATCATCTCAATGCCGGCGACGAAGTGGAGCTCATGCCACCAGCGGGTGACTTTCACTTCAAAGACAAGCAAACACCTGTTGTCCTCATTTCTGGCGGTGTGGGTTTAACGCCCATGCAAGCCATGTTGGATACATTTAAAAAGCAAGGTTACACACAGCCAATCAGCTATTTACATGCCTGTGCGACACCAAGCCAGCATTCCTTTAAAGCGCATGTGGACGATTTAAAAGCGTCTTTACCATTGAATGTACACACTTGGTATGAAAAGGCAGATGCAATAGATAATGGGGTTTACGAAGGTAAGATGGATCTCGAAACCATCAAAGGTGAACTGCCTATTACGGAAGGCGAGTTTTACTTATGTGGGCCTTTGGGCTTCATGATGTTTGTCAAACAGCAACTTCTCACTCTTGGGGTACAAGCAGATCGTATCCATTATGAATTGTTTGGCCCACACCAAGACGTTTAATTGTCTTGTTGAGCAGGCGATTGCTTAAAAGGTAAAAGCGCGCGGGTATCTTGATGGTATCCGCGTACCGCTTCCGCTTCTTCTTCACAGAAACGTCCAATGGCATCGCGAAAACCTTCGTGCTCAATATAATGGATGCTGTGACTAAAGACAGGTTCAAAGCCACGGGCAATTTTGTGTTCCCCTTGAGTGCCAGGATCAAAATGTTGTAACCCTTTTTCCAAACAAAATTCAATGCCTTGGTAATAGCAGGCTTCAAAGTGCAAGCAATCCACTTCTTCCATGCAACCCCAATAGCGTCCAAACAGTGAATGGTCATCAAAGAAACACCAAGAAGCAGCAATCGGTTCACCGCCTTTATAAGCTTGCACTAGTAGGATTTGCTCTCCCATCGTTTCTGCCAACAGCCCAAAGAATTCTCGCGTCAAATAACCACATTGACCCCGTTTCGCGTAGGTAGACTGGTAACACATATAGAAGAAATCAATCTCTTCTTCAGACAAGTCACAGCCCAACTTTCGATCAAGCGCTATGCCTTGAGTAATGATTTTTTCTCGCTCTTTACGCGCTGATTTTCGTTTACGACTAGAAAAGTGAGAAAAGTATTCTTCCATGTCACGATAGTCACGGTTGAACCAATGAAACTGACAGGAAATTCGATGCTGAAGGCTTTTGTTTGCGGCAAGCAAATTGGCATGGTCTTCCTTCGCAAACAACAAATGCCAGCTCGAAAAGCCACGCTCTTGATTCGCCTGCGTCATGAGTTCCGTTAAAGCCGCATACAAGTGAGCAAAAGAAGCGTCGTCGCCATTTGGGTCAAGGTGAGAAAAAACGCGCGGGCCAGTGGCAGGAGAGAAAGGCACAGCCCAAATCCGTTTCGGATAGTATTGTAAACTGTGCTGTTGATAGGCATCCGCCCATGACCAATCGAACACGAATTCACCTTGAGAGTGCGTCTTTAAATACGTCGGTGCAATCGCCAAAGGCTCGTCGTCATCGTCTATTACCAGCAAGTATTCTGGATACCAGCCAGTTCCGTCTCCAATGCTGTGACTTTGCTCTAGCGCCTTATGGAAGGCAAATTGCGCAAAAGGATAACGAGTGCTGCCAATAGCCGCCTGCCACTTGGCTTCGCCTATTTGATCCACTGAATTAAACCATTGCGCTTTCATTGATTGACGGTCCACCTTTTGATTCTTCAACGTTTGAGGAAAATTGTTTGAATTAACACTCTAACTCTGCACGCATCTTGTTTAACAAGCTGGTCATATCAGGTCGTACTTGTCGCCAAATGTAAAAAGACTCTGCCGCTTGACCAACTAACATGCCCAAACCGTCTGCGCCAGTTGCGCCATGATCAATGGCCCATTGCAAAAAGACAGTCGTGCCTTTTCCATAGGTCATGTCATAACACCAAGTATGCTCGTTCGCTAATTCGTCTTTTAATGGCGGCAAACTGCTTGAACGGCTCGCAGAAGTACCGTTAATAATCAAATCAAACGCGCCCTCTAGCGCTCCAAAAGAAGAGGAAAAACAACCGAACTTTTCCGCCAACGCTTGTGCTTTTTCCACCGTGCGATTCGTAATAGTCACAGAGGAAGGCTGCTCAGCCAGTACATTGTCCAAAATCCCTTGCACCGCGCCGCCTGCACCAATAATGAGTATGCGCTTGTCTTTTAGACTTTGCTGGTGAGTTTCAATTATGTCTCGCACCATGCCCACACCGTCTGTAGTGTCGCCAAAAAGATCGCCATTTTTGCCCATCAGCAAGGTATTTACCGCACCCGCTTTTTGCGCTCGTGAGCTCAATACATCACACATAGCAAAAGCACGCTCTTTAAAAGGAGCCGTCACATTGAGACCATGGCCACCTTGTTGGAAGAAAGCGTGTACTTGGTTTTCGAACTGAACGTCATCACCCAAAATACGTATATAGGTGATATTCTGCTGAGTTTGTTCGGCAAAATGCAGATGGATATCCGGTGATTTACTGTGCGCGATAGGGTTTCCAAAAACCGCATATTGATCCAAAACGTTTCTCCTTAATTATTCTTATTAATCGGCCAATCTTTCGATGTCAGGTAATAATCTGTCAACTTGGCTTCTTCACTATTCGGTTCAACCTGATATTCATAGGTCCAACGCACTTCTGGTGGCAGTGACATAAGGATAGATTCCGTACGCCCGGCACCACTTTGTAGGCCAAAATGCGTACCTCGGTCAAACACCAAGTTAAACTCCACATAACGGCCACGACGATGTAACTGGAAGTCTCTCTGTTGAGGAGTGAAAGGTATATCTTTACGGCGTTGTAAAATCGGCAGATAAGCTTGGCTGTAGGCATCGCCCACCGAACGTAGCATGGCAAAGCTGTCTTCAAAACTGGCTTCATTAAAGTCATCAAAGAAAAGGCCACCGATGCCTCGTGGCTCTCCACGATGTTTTAGATAAAAGTATTCATCGCACCATTTTTTAAAGCGTTGGTAATAGCCTTCACCAAAAGGTTCAATGGCATCAAAACAGGTTTGGTGCCAATGGGTACAGTCTTCTTCAAAGCCATAATATGGAGTCAGGTCAAAACCACCTCCAAACCACCAGACAGGCGCCATGCCCTCTTTATGAACAATAAACAAACGAACATTGGCATGGGAGGTTGGGGCAAAGGGGTTGTTCGGATGAATCACTAAGGACACGCCCATGGCTTCAAAGCTTCCTCCTGCAAGTTCTGGTCGGTCAGCCGTGGCGGAAGGAGGAAGGTTGTCGCCCATTACATGGGAAAAATTCACCCCCCCTTTTTCAATTACCTGTCCATTTGCAATGACACGCGTCCGGCCACTGCCACCATTAGGTCGATCCCACGCATCTTCTTTAAAACGGGCGTCAGGTTCTAGGGTTTCAAGTGAGGCACAAATTGCATCCTGAAGGGATAATAAATAATTTCTTACCGCTTCAATATCAGCAGATTGCACAGTAGAAGTAGGCATAAAGCGCTCCAATTAATAGCGTTGCGAACCATCTGGATGACTACGTAATAGATTCAAAATCCACATGTATTGCTCCGGATGCGCGTCGATCATTTTTTCCAATGCCGCGTTCATCAAGATTGCATCTTGTGTGTCATCCCCAGTAGGAAAGTTTTCTAAAGCAGGCCAAATATGCAACTCATACTTTCCCGACTCACTATTATACGCTTGGAGCATGGGTACAACCTTGGCCTTGGTCAATTTTGTTAACTTTCCCAGACCTTTCATGGTCGCCTTTTCTGCAGCAAAAAAAGGCACAAACACAGAGTTTTGCACGCCAAGATCTTCATCCGGTAAGTAGTAACCTAAATTGCCTTCTTTCACCGCTTTTAGAAAAGGTTTTATACCCGCCTCTCTAGGGTAAATTTTGCCGCGACCGTACTGCATGCGTTGAACATGCAGTAACCAGTCTACTACCTCATTACTTTGAGGCTTCATAATAGTCGTTATGCTGTACCCTAAAGACGCCAACATTGGGCCAGTGTAATCCAATGTCCAGCAGTGAGGGGTTAAGGTAATAATTTTTTCGTCATTTTCGAGAAGCGAAAACAAATTCTCGCCACCATAAATTTTATCGCGGCTTTTAAGGTACTTTTTGCTACGCACCATAAGCTCACCATAGGCTAAACAGAATTGAGCGGCCGTCTCTAGGCTGCTCAACAATATTTGATGGCGCTCTTCTGGCGTTTTTTCAGGAAAGCACTCTTCTAAGTTTATTTTTGCCCGTTTAAGAGCACTGCTCTTGCGGTTAACAATAACACCCGCAAGCTTCTTACCGAGTTTGTCACGCCACCGATACGGCACATAAGCTAACACCAAAACCAGCAATGCCATCAACCAAGCTGGCCAATAGCGCGGGGCAAGGAAGGCCCATTTGAAAGTAGAGTTATGTAACTTGGGGTCTTGCGGTGGCGTATCTTTCGTTTTGTTCATAAGACTTATTTGGTTTGTACACTCATAGGTAGGTGGTTCTAGTACGACTAGGTTCATAATACTTCATGGGGACGGATATTTTATATAGCCTGCGTAACTTTTCATGATTCATGACAGATGACAATGTTTGAAAAACATCAAACATTAGATTGATTGCGCACCATTTTTCATTCGCAAAGGCTTATTTACTATCTTTCTTAACGCAAGCTTTCACCAGAACAAGTTACTCAGTTTAGACACTCCGTTAGGTGTCTGGTTATTTCCGTTTGGAGTTTATATGCAATCACTATTGTCGCAACCAAATTTATTGAAAGGCCAGTCCTATATAGATGGCCAATGGGTGTCTGCTCTATCTGGACAAACCTTTTCCATCACTAATCCTGCCAATGGTGAAGCCATCATTGAGGTTGCAGATTTAGGGGCACAGGAAACGACCCAAGCCGTTGAAGCCGCGCAAAGGGCTCAAAAAGAATGGCAAGCGAAAACAGCAAAAGAGCGAGCAACATTATTACGCCAATGGAATCAGCTGATACTCGATAACCAAGCGGATTTAGCTAAGTTAATGACCTTAGAGCAGGGTAAACCTTTAGCAGAAGCCATGGGAGAAGTCGCCTACGGCGCATCTTTTATTGATTGGTTTGCTGAGGAAGCGCGCCGTATAAATGGTGACGTGATTCCGACCTTTGCCAAAGACAAGCGAGTACTGACGATCAAACAAGCTATTGGCGTGGTTGCAGCGATCACACCTTGGAACTTCCCGATCGCTATGATTACCCGTAAGGCAGGACCTGCCTTGGCCGCAGGCTGTACTATTGTTATCAAGCCTTCTGACGAGACGCCTTTGTGTGCCTTAGCCTTGGCTGAATTAGCTCACCAGGCAGGTATCCCTGCAGGGGTGTTAAATGTGGTGGTGGGTCAAGACGCTAAAGCCATTGGCGGCGTGCTAACCAGCAATCCGATGGTACGTAAACTTTCTTTCACAGGTTCTACCCCTGTCGGCAAACTATTACTCAGCCAGTGTGCGCAAACGGTAAAACGCACTTCGATGGAGTTGGGCGGTAATGCGCCTTTTATCGTCTTTGATGATGCGGACCTAGATGCCGCAGTGGAGGGTGCCATCGCTTCCAAATACCGAAACGCAGGTCAAACTTGTGTCTGTGCTAATCGCATTTTAGTGCAAGAGAGTGTCTACGATGCTTTTGCACAGAAGTTAGCGGCAAGAGTGGCTAGCTTTAAAACCGGTGATGGTTTTAGTGAAGGGGTTAATATCGGGCCTTTAATCAACCCAGCGGCCATTCAAAAAGTATCTGAACTCGTTAAGGATGCCATCGACCAAGGTGCCACGGCTTTGGCGGGCGGTAAGGCGATAGAAACACTAGGAAAACAATTCTTTGAGCCAACCATCTTAACCAATGTCACTGAAGACATGGCGATTTTCTCCAATGAGATTTTTGGTCCTGTTGCCCCATTATTCCGTTTTTCCACAGAAGAAGAAGCCATAACCATGGCAAACAATACCCCTTTTGGTCTTGCAGCTTACTTCTATTCCCAAAATATTGCTAGAACTTGGCGTGTTTCTGAAGCCTTAGAATATGGCATGGTTGGCATTAACGAAGGCATTATCTCTTCTGAAGTTGCACCTTTTGGTGGTGTTAAAGAGTCGGGAAGTGGTCGAGAAGGTTCCCAATACGGCATCGACGAATACGTCGAAATCAAATACCTATGTGTGGGTGGCTTAGCCTAACACCATCCCTCGCAAACACTTGCATTGTCCAATTAAAGGTAAACAGTATGAATAACTTAGATTTACAAAAACGCAAAGAAAGTGCCATCGCTCGTGGCCAAGGTAACATGGCCCCTGTCTATGTTGATAAAGCCCTGAACGCTGAACTTTGGGATGTGGAAGGTAAGCGTCATATCGACTTTGGTGCTGGCATTGCCGTGGTAAACACAGGTCATAACCACCCGAAAGTAAAAGCCGCCGTACAAGCTCAGTTAGAGCGTTTCACACACACTTGTGTCATGGTAAGTCCTTATGAATCGGCGGTTGAGTTAGCGGAAAAGCTTAATGACGCAGCACCAGGTACTACACCGAAAAAATCCATCTTTGTAACCACAGGCGCCGAAGCGGTTGAGAACTGTGTAAAGATTGCCCGTGCTTACACGGGGCGCCCAGGCATCATTGCTTTTAATGGAGGCTTTCATGGTCGTACCAACATGACGATGGGACTAACAGGTAAGGTTAATCCTTATAAAGTCGGCTTCGGTCCTTTCCCGAGTGATATTTATCATGTGGCTTACCCCAATGAATATCATGGCATCAGTATTGAACAGTCTCTTGAAGAACTAAAAATGCGCTTCACCTGTGATATTGAGGCCTCTCGTGTAGCGGCAATTTTAATCGAGCCAGTTCAGGGGGAGGGTGGCTTTTACCAAGCGCCAGCTAAGTTCCTCCAAGCACTGCGTGAAATCTGTGATGAGCATGGTATTTTGCTGATTCTTGATGAAATTCAGTCTGGTTTTGCCCGCACTGGCACTATGTTCTGCCACGAGCAAGCCGGCATTGAAGCGGACTTAATGACCGCAGCCAAAGGCATTGCCGGAGGCTTCCCATTAGCGGCGGTGGTCGGTAAAGCAGACATTATGGATGCGCCAATCCCTGGCGGCCTAGGTGGCACTTATGGTGGCTCTCCAGTAGGTTGTGCGGCGGCTCTTGCCGTATTCGATATCATTGAAGAAGAAAAGCTCTGCGCTCGTGCTAACGAAGTGGGTACTCACTTTGTTCAGCACCTAAGCGCCTTGCAAGCTGAATACCCTCAGTTGATCGGTAATATTCGTCATGCTGGCGCCATGATCGCTATGGAATTGGTGCATGATGGTGATGCTAACAAGCCTAATGCAGAGCTAACAAAAGCCCTTTCAGCCAAAGCCGCACAGAATGGTCTGGTACTGTTATCTTGTGGTATCCGAGGCAACGTGATTCGTTTCTTGCCTGCGCTTACCATTGAAACAGACATCATTGATGAAGGTATGACAATTTTTAAACGTTGTATTGAAGAATTAGTGTAAAAACACGTTTGGTTCCTTGTCCTCCCATTTGCAAATGATTACTTGCACACAAGCCATCGGGATTTTCGGTGGCTTTTTTTTATGATCAGATTAGCGTTAATAGGGTGCCGCGGCCAACTCTTCTACCGTTTGATCTAGTACATTTAAGAATAATTCTCTCGGCTTGTTAGGTTGAGAAGTTTTTTTACAGATTACCGCCACCCCAAGCGAGTAGTGTCGACTCTCTGGCAATACCTTAACAATCTCATCTTTTTCCAAATAAGGCAGAGCATAGAGCTCGGGTAAGAAACCAATATATTGGCCCGATAAAATCAACGCCAAACGACTGTCATAGAAATAAGAAATGGCAGCAAGCTTTAAAGGCACAATTTGCTCACTCATCGCTTCATGGGGCTTTAACCCCGCATGAGTCGCAGGGAAGCTATTCACTAGCTCTTCTTGCTGGCTAGAATCCATTGCGACTAATTTGTGGTTTTTACCACAATAAAGATGGCAAACATCATGGTAGAGATGTACATAATCCAACCCCTCAAATTTACGGTGATAGGGTATGAAACCTATATCGGCTTCGTCATTTAGGATCATCCGTTCTATGTTCGCCATCGATGAAACATTGGTGATGATAGACACATCAGGGGCTTGCTCTGCAAAACGCTGTACTAACTCTGGAAAACGACTGCGTGGATCTAGGCTAATCGCATCTGACAAAGCAATGCGTAGTTGACCTGTTAAGCTAGCATTTAGATTGTTCACCGTGGTGCGAAACGAATCTAATGACTCCAGCAGATTGTTCGTCATATTGTAGATGATCTCTCCCTCTTCAGTGAGAGAGAAGCCACCCCGGCCACGCTTACACAGCGTTAGGTTAAGCCGAGATTCTAAACTCGAAATATGCAGGCTAATAGTAGAACGGCCGATATTTAAGGAGGTTTCTGCCGCAGAAAAGCCGCCACAGTCGACCACAGTTTTAAACACCTTTAATTGCTTAATCTCGTAGTCGCCCACTTGGCCAAGAGAGTAGTTTTTTGCGCTCATCTTATCCTCATAAATCATCTTTTAGTTTCGGATGCCACATCCAAACGATAATTATGACAGTCTACCAGAAGCATGAACGTCCACCGCCTTTCTTTTTAATAACGCTTTAAAATCAACGCAGCATTAACACCGCCAAAACCAAAGCCGTTACAAAGCACATAATCTACATGTTTTTCTCTGGCTTTCAGGGGAATAAGGTCCAGATCCGCCATGCTGTCTTCTGGGTTTTCTAAATTCAGTGTTGGTGGTAAAAGACCGCTCCTAAGAGCTTGCGCACTAAAGATGGCTTCAACCCCACCAGCAGCTCCTAACAAATGCCCAGTCGCCGATTTTGTAGAAGAAACAGGCACAGTGTTCACCGCTTTTCCAAAGATACTTCTTAGGGCATTAATTTCTCCGCGATCGCCTACTGGGGTCGATGTTGCATGAGCATTCACATAGCCAATTTTCTCAGCCACAATGCCCGCCATAGTCAGTGCCGACTGCATTGCTCGAGCAGCGCCTTCGCCACTTTCGGGTCCCGCTGTTAGGTGATACGCATCGCTACTGGTCCCGTAGCCCACCAATTCCACGAGTGGTGTCGCCCCTCGTGCTAGCGCATGCTCTAGGGTTTCCAATACCACTAAGCCTGCACCTTCGCCCATCACAAAACCTTCTCTGTCTTTATCAAAGGGCCGTGAAGCTTTTGTTGGATCCTCATTACGGGATGATAGTGCTTTTAAAGCCCCGAACCCTGCTAACGACAAGGGATCTATACAGGCTTCTGTACCACCAGCCAGAGCCACTTTTGCCTCACCCGTTTTTAGCAATCGCATGGCATCGCCAATGGCTTGTACACCCGCGGCACAGGCGGTAACTGGCGTACCTGTTGGCCCTTTAAAGCCATACTTAATCGACAAATTACCCGCCGCCAAATTCGCTAGGAAGGCAGGAACGGTAAAAGGCGATAATCGACGAGCCCCTTGGTTATTGAGTATGCCTTGTGCATGGGTAATTGTGGGTAAACCACCGATACCTGTCCCAATAATGGTTGCCGTTGAAGCTTGTTCTTCAAGGGAAGTAGGGGCCCAATTTGCCTGTGTTAATGCCTCATCCGCAGCTGCCAGAGCATATAAAGTGAATAGATCGACTCGCTTACGCTCCTTTGGCGACACATAGTCCGCTTCATTTAGGCCGTTAGATAACGCTTCATGGTTTGGCACTTGTCCCGCTATCTGGGTGTTTAAACCTTCTGTTATCGTATTCGGTAACGCTCTGATACCCGACTCACCCTTAATGATTCTGTCCCAAACTGCGTTTACGCCTAGACCTAAAGGCGACACGATTCCCATACCTGTGATAACAATACGTTGCGCTAATGACATATTTTCTACCTCTACATTTGTATTAGGCTTACCTCTTGATGAAATAACTGTCGTTGTTTTCATCAGCATTCGACGGCAAGAAAGCCCTCATGTTAGAGTGGGCCTTTATATGATCAAGATAATATTTAGGAGACTAAATATGCCTTACACACCAAGTCACAAAGAACAAACCCGTCAACGCATTCTGCAAGCGGCGGCGAAATTATTTTGTTCCAATGGGTTCGATCGCGTTACGCTGACGCAAATCATGAAAAAAGCCAATATGACCCATGGGGCCTTTTATGCTCATTTTGCAGGGAAAAGCAGCTTGTATGAGGCGGCGATGCAGTTTGCAACCTCCCATGCTTTTTGGGCGCGGGAAGATAAACAAACCGAATATAAAGCTTCTCACCTCAAAGCCTTAGTGATTCGATATCTTAGCTGGAGTAAGAGTGATAAAGAGCATCCATCACCATTAGAGTTTCTTGTTACCGATGCGGCGCACAAAGAAGAGAAAGTCCGTCAGGCTTATCAAATTTGCTTTGATAGCCTAGTCGAACGACTCAGCACGATTTTACAAAATCGTGGCACGACGAATGCAAAAAGCTTAGCGGAGGAAACGGTGGTTTCTTTGGTGGGTACTGTGGCCATTGCGCGCTCTATTGCTCAGCCTCTGCAAAAAGACTTTTTAAAGCGAGCGCAAGAAAGAATAGTTTATCGTCTACAAAGTAATGAGCACCTAACTCACGCTTAGGTTTAGCTTTGAAGGCATTAGAGCTATCTAATTGTTTCCGTTATAAATTGATCGAGATTTGTTTCACGTGAAACTTATAAGTACGGACTGCATAGTTAGCTATTCTTTTTATACCAATCCATCACACTTGGCGCCAACTCAGGCCCAGATACAAAAAAATGTCCATTAAGTAACGTTTCGCGTTTATTGTATTTAAAAGGCTTTCCTTCAGGTGTCACCAGCATACCGCCAGCCGCCTCAATAATAGCCTGCTGTGCCGCAGTGTCCCATTCACTGGTTGGACCACGTCGCATATGTAAATCGGCGATACCTTCCGCTATACGGCAGCCCTTAATAGAGCTACCTTTAGGTAATTCTCTGACCTGTTCGTAGGTATGTTTTAAGCTATCTTTTAAATCTTTAGGCAGGGCGGGGCCATGGCTACGGCTGGTCATAACAATGATCGGGTCCCTTGGCTGGCGGATTTTAATTGCTTCGAACTCATCCCCTTGCCATTTAATTGCACCAACGGGTAAATCTTGCCAAGGGCGGGTAACCCCAAAATAACCTTCAGATGTGGTGGGTAGATATACCATACCCACAATAGGTTCGTTATTTTCTATCAGGGCAATATTGATACTGAATTCGCCATTACGTTTAATAAATTCTTTTGTACCGTCTAAAGGATCAACTACCCACAACATAGACCATTGCGAGCGTTCCTCAAAATCGACCACACCTTCTTCCGACAGCACAGGAATGTCTGGAGTTAAACTCTCGAGTCCAGCTAAAATAACTTTATGGGCCGCTAGGTCAGCAGCAGTAACAGGGCTATTATCGGATTTATGCTCAATACCCAAATCTGAACGCTGATAAATATCCATGATCACATCGGCGGCATCGTGTATTATTTTTTGAAGAGCTTGGAAAATAGGGTGTTGATTAACGTCCTTCATGACAGCCTCTATGACAACAAATACGGTCAACATATTTTATGAGTAAAACAGACTTATGAGTAAAGCAGAAAAACAGTCTACACCACAAGCTGTTCGTTTAGATAAGTGGCTTTGGGCCGCACGTTTTTACAAAACCCGCTCCCTTTGCAAGGACGCCATTGACGGTGGCAAAGTAACTTACAACGGCAGCAAGGGCAAAGCCAGTCGTAATGTAGAAGTGGGCGCTACGATAGGACTAAGATTAGGCTGGGATGAGAAGGTTATTGAGGTGAAGGCTTTGAGTGAACAGCGCCGAGGTGCACCTGAGGCTCAGCTTCTTTACGAAGAGACACCTGAGTCCATTGAAAAGCGCGAGCGTAGAGCACTCGAACATAAGTCGTTTGGTGGCCGAATCATGGCAGACCATAAGCCCAATAAAAAAGAACGTCGCGATATTAAGCAACTTAAAAAAGACATTTTTAGTGGCATGGAGTAAGACGAAAGACAGGAAGCTAGTCCTGACTCAATCGATATAGCCCCCCAATATTCACCACACACCCCGTAAGCTCCAACTCCATTAGTGTTTGCATAAGCTGCGGGGCTTGCAAACCTGAAGCTCTTACTAAAGCATCAAAGTCTAAGCCATCAGCTGATTCAATGAGCAAATCCATTAATGTTTTACCAACACTAGAAGCCGTTTGCATACTGACCTGTGATTTATGAACGGGCGGTGATTTTGTGATTTTATCCGTTATAGTCGTTTCAGACACTGCCTTGTTATCGTATAGAGATTTAAGAGAAGGGCATTCATTAATAATGTCATCCGCACTTCGAACCAAGACAGCACCTTGACGCAAAAGCTGGAGGCAGCCGCATGATTGTTTATCCGACAAACGCGCTGGCACGGCAAATACTTCACGATTTTGTTGCAGAGCATAATTGGCGCTGATTAAAGAGCCGCTTTTAATCGATGCTTCCGTGACTAGCACACCATGGCTCAAGCCACTAATAATACGATTTCTTGGGGGGAATAGATGAGGTCTTGGCGCTGTAGTTAGTGGGTATTCACTCAATAGAAAACCTTGTTGTTCTATGACTTGCTTAAACAGGGACTTATTTTGCTTTGGATAACACTGTAATAGCCCAGTTCCCATCACAACCCCGGTAGGGGTAGCCTTAGCATTAAGGGACGCTTGGTGGGCAGCAGTATCGATGCCAAGGGCACCGCCGCTCACAACACAAACACCATTCACGGACAGTTGAGTCGCAATTTCATGAGTGACTTGTCGGCCATAGGCAGAACACTTTCTTGCCCCGACAATACCAATTTTATCCTTAGCTAGGGTGGGAAGGTGTCCTTCTAAATACAACAAAGCAGGTGCCGTGCTAATCTCTTTTAACAATACAGGGTAGGCAGATTCGCTACGCAGGATTAAGTGATGATTACTCGCTTCGAGCCACTCTAAAGTTTGATCTAATTTTTTCTGTTGCTCTTCACTCAAGGTATGGTGATTTAAATACTCAATCGCCTGTCTTGCTGTCGTTTCAGGCCACTTCAATGACCTTAGCAAATCATAATGAATCTCTTGCTTAGTAAGAATGGAATGGTCAGTCTCCTTGAACAAACCTTGGGGTTCGTTTAGCGACGTTAAATAATGAAATAAACGCGATAGCCGCGCAGGACCAATTGCAGTTAAGAAACTAAATGCGATCCAGTCGGTTTTGCTAAGTGAATTTACTTCTCCATCTTGCGCCATAAAAGCCTCCATGCTCATAGCAAAACGTCTATTAGAAATTTAGTCTTTCTCGTTGCTCCATATAATCGGCACATAATTATAGTCAAGTTATATGAAGCGAATTGATTTTATTGGCCAAAAAACCAGCATAGCAACGCTGAACAAAGACGGGATTTACGTTACAATATGAAAAATTAAGTTTAGTTAAAGAGTGGATACCACATCCCTCACATAGAGACATTATTGGAAAAGATCATGGCCGTTTTACCCGTATTAGAATACCCAGATAAGCGCTTGCGGAAGGTCGCAGAGCCTATCACTGAATTTACGCCAGAATTACAAACGCAAATCGATGATATGCTCGACACCATGTACGATGAGAATGGCTTAGGGCTTGCGGCAACACAGGTGGATTACCACTACCGCTTAGTCGTTATGGACTTCTCCGAAGAACGTAATGAGCCGATTGTTTTCATCAATCCTGAATTTGAGGTCATTGATGATGAAGCCAACGAATTTCAAGAAGGCTGCTTGTCTGTTCCTGGATTTTACGAGCATATCTATCGTGCAGCTAAAGTAAAAGTTAAAGCCTTAGACAGAAACGCAAAACCTTTTGAAATGGAAGTGGATGAACTACTAGCAGTTTGTGTACAGCATGAAATTGATCACCTTGATGGTAAATTGATGGTCGATTACCTTTCACCACTAAAACGCAATCGCATCAAAAGTAAGCTAGAAAAAGCCCAAAAGTTGGCGCTAAAGCAAGCTAAGTAGCACAAGATACTTCGCTAACAACTGTATTTGAAAATCAGGCCACGGCCTGATTTTTTTGTTAAGGATTCAATATGTCATCACCATTACGCATTATTTTTGCCGGCACACCAGAATTTGCTGCAGCCAGTTTACAAGCTCTAATAGACACCAAAGAGCAAAATAACTACGACATCGTTGCGGTTTATACCCAACCAGATCGCCCATCAGGACGCGGCCAGAAGCTTATCTACAGCCCGGTTAAGCAACTGGCTTTAGAACATGATATTGAAGTTTACCAGCCTCTAAACTTTAAAAATGAAGAAGACAAGGCGCAACTAGCCGCTCATCAAGCAGACCTCATGATTGTAGCCGCTTATGGGATCATTCTACCGAAAGCGGTATTGGAGACGCCTAAGTTAGGTTGTATTAATGTTCATGCGTCCATTCTACCGCGCTGGCGTGGCGCGGCGCCTATCAATAGAGCCATCATTGCAGGGGACTCAGAAACCGGCATTACCATCATGCAAATGGATGTCGGGCTTGATACCGGTGACATGCTATTGAAAGCAACTTGCGAGATCGGCCCAAGAGATGTTTTTTCCAGCTTACATGACCGCTTGGCGACTTTAGGTGGTGAGGCATTGATCGATGCTTTAGAGCAGCTAAAAGAAAATAAACTAACGCCAGAGAAGCAGGAAGAAGTGCTTACCTGTTATGCCGCCAAACTCACTAAACAAGAAGGTGATATTGATTGGCATAACAATGCAGAACTTATTGAAAGACAAATTCGCGGCTTATCTCCTTGGCCTTCTGCTTTCACCCATACCAGTAATGGGGTAATGAAAATCCATGCCGCTGAGCCTGGCGAACAAACATCGGATACGGCTAAAGCCGGTGAAATTATCGAGGCCACTAAAAAAGGACTCGTAGTCGCAACGGGAAAAGGCAGTGTGTTAATTACTGAAGTTCAGTTTTCAGGTGGTAAGCGCATGAAGGTTCAAGACGCTTTAAACGGTAAAAACAAGCTAGCGCTGATTCCTGGTCTTACCTTTACTCAAACATCTTCTACAGGCCAAAAATGATGAATGCTACCGATAACAATGTGGTACATCACAGTGCACGCCAAGTCGCGATAAAAGTTATTAGCCATGTTTTATCACAGCAAGGCTCCCTCAGTACTCAGTTAGCGCGCTTCCAACAAGAAGTAGCACCAGAACATCAGGCGCTTCTAAAAGAATTGTGCTTTGGCGTGTGTCGACATTACCCAACGCTCAACAGTGTTGCCCTAAGTTTGCTTAACCAACCCTTCGAAGAAAAAGACATAGACTTATACGCTATTCTCCTACTTGGCTTGTATCAATTAACTCACATGAATACACCTGATCATGCAGCGGTTAATGAGTCGGTTGAAGCCTGTCGTTTATTAAAGAAAGATTGGGCGACCAAACTAGTTAATGCAGTATTGAGACGCTACCAACGTGAGTGTGACGAGATTATCGATAACCTTTCTACTATGCCATCTGTTGAATTCAACATGCCTAAGTGGTTAGTCAAACGCTTTAACAAACATTGGCCGGATCATTTAGAAAGTATTATTGAAGCCAGCAACATCCATCCACCTATGTGCATCCGTGTTAACGAGGATCAAGTTTCACGTGAAACATACTTAGAATCCTTATCTGAGAAAGGTATAAAAGCGGATATTGGTGAGTATTCAACCTCAGCTATCTATCTAAGAAGCGCACAGAGTGTTATGGATTTACCAGGGTTTATGGAAGGTCAATGCAGTGTTCAAGATGAAGCAGCACAACTAAGCGCACATATTTTACATCCGCAAGCGGATGAAAATCTCCTCGATGCGTGCGCAGCACCCGGTGGAAAAACGGGGCATTTACTTGAGAAAGCACCTTCGTCACAACTCACCGCCGTTGAACTTGAGCCTTGGCGTTTAGAGAAAATTGAATCAAACCTAGAAAGACTAGGTTATTCAATACCTCTTATTTGTGCTGATGCAGGCGATCTAGATGCTTGGTGGGATGGCAACGCATTCGATAAAGTTTTACTCGATGTACCATGCTCAGCAACAGGGGTGATTCGCAGAAACCCAGACATTAAGATTAATCGAAAGCCTGCAGACATTAATGAGTTAGTGGAAATTCAAAAGGAAATAATTGATCAGGTCTGGCAAACGGTGAAAGCTGGAGGGCACATGCTCTACGCTACCTGTTCATTGATGCCAGAAGAAAATGAGCAACAAGTTGCACGCTTTCTCGCAGATCATAAGGACGCAATGGAAGTACCCCTTAACACCTTGAATTCAAGCTTGGAGTTAAACTGGGGAGAAGCGGTTTCTCATGGACGTCAGCTTATGCCGACTATTAACGGTCACGATGGATTTTACTACTGCTTAATTACAAAAGCAGATTAAGCTATCCCGTTAATCTAGTGGGTACAGATAACCCCAAGAAAAATATATGATTTATATAAAAGCACCTCTCATTATGTTTCACATGGAACACAAATGAGGGTGCTTTTTTTATCCTTCAAATAAACGAAGCTCTTTAAGCGAAGTTGGGGATGGACCACAAAGGGGATGGCAATGAGCAATACAAGAACAAGAAAAGTTCTGTACGACTATTCTTGAAAAATATTTAAAGTATTTCACGGCAACGAGTTAAATAATGGCGGAGTAAGGGGTAAAATTGTTCAAGAAAAATGCAAATCCTTTCCGGCCAAAAGCCGTAACCTTTATGACAACCAAGAGCACACCATCTATTAAGCTCTAAGGCGAAAAATGAAAATTATAATTATTGGTGCAGGCCAAGTTGGTGCAACACTCGCAGAAAATCTAGCCAGTGAAGATAATGATATTACGGTCATAGATACAGACCTAGTTCGCCTTAGAGAATTACAAGATCGCCTTGATATTCAAACAGTAGAAGGCAACGGCGCTCACCCTGATGTACTAGATCAGGCAGGGTGTAACGATGCAGATATGCTGATCGCAGTGAGTAACCAAGACGAAACGAACATGGTAGCGTGTCAGGTGGCTTATACCTTGTTTAAAACCCCAACGAAAATTGGACGCGTTAGATCCAGCGCTTATTCCAAATACCCCCAATTATTTCAAGATCAGCACCTGCCAATAGACGTACGCATCAGCCCAGAAAAAGAAGTAACCAAACACTTAAGTCGATTGATTCGTTACCCCGGCGCATTACAAGTCATGGAATTTGCGGAAGGTCGTGTGCAATTAGTGGTTGTAAAAGCAGAGAAGGGAGGCCCACTCATTGGTCAGCCAATCAGTTTTTTACAAGAACACATGCCGTCTATTCAAACCCGTATCGCTGCAATTTACCGAGACGGCAAGTCCATTTCTCCTAACGGCAACACCTACATTTACGCGAATGACGAAGTGTTCTTCCTAACGGCTCAACGGGATGTACTGGATGTCATGAGCGAATTGCGCCCATTAGACACACCTTATCGACGAATCATCATTGCTGGGGGCGGTAACATAGGTGAGCGGCTTGCTCGCAGTTTGGAAAAAGAATACCGCGTTAAAATCATTGAACGCGATCCTGAACGCTGTCGTTACCTTTCTGAAAACCTGGACAACACCATAGTGTTGAACGGAGACGCTTCAAAACAAGAGCTGTTGTTAGAAGAAAACATAGAATCTACCGACGTATTCTGTGCCCTAACCAACAATGACGAAGCCAATATCATGTCTTCTATGTTGGCAAAAGTGCTCGGTGTTCGCACGGTCATGACTATTATCAACAACCCAGCCTACGTCGACATTGTACAAGAAGGCATGATTGATATTGCCATCTCCCCACAACAAACTACCATCAGCTCCCTGTTAAGTTATATTCGCCGTGGCGATGTGGTAAACGTACATTCTATGCGTAAAGGTGCGGCCGAGGCACTGGAAGCCATTGCCCATGGTGATTACAAATCTTCAAAAGTGGTGGGTCGTAGCATTGCGAATTTGAACCTACCTGAAGGGGCAACAATTGGGGCTATCGTTCGAGGGGATGATGTAATTATTGCAACGGGAGAATTAGTTATCCAAGCAGAAGATCATGTCATTACTTTTGTGACCAACAAGAAACAAATCCCTGCTGTCGAGCAACTCTTCCAAGTCGGCTTAACTTTCTTCTGATACAGGCATCAACAAGCCGCGCAGGCAAGCATTAGGAATCACTATGCACTTTAAGGTAATACTTCGCGTCATCGGTTTATTGGTTATGGTTTTCAGTGTTTCACTGATACCACCTATTATTGTCTCACTGATCTATTCCGATGGAGTACTCGATGCCTTTCTTTATGCATTAGCGATCAACTTAATCAGTGGCTTCTTGCTGTGGATACCCGTTCATAAAGAACGTGGCGAACTAAAAATACGAGACGGATTTTTAGTTACCGTCCTTTTCTGGACGGTACTGGGTCTGTTCGGGTCAGTGCCTTTCTTCCTTGCCGAAACCCCAGATTTAACCTTCACTGACGCTTTATTTGAATCCATATCAGGTTTAACTACCACTGGAGCAACGATACTTACCGGCATAGATGATCTACCAGAATCTATCTTGTTTTATCGCCAGTTGCTTAACTGGTTAGGTGGTATGGGTATTATCGTATTAGCCGTCGCCATTATGCCGATGCTTGGTATCGGTGGCATGCAGTTATATCGTGCAGAAACCCCAGGCCCCGTGAAAGATACGAAACTCACCCCTCGCATTGCCGAAACAGCCAAAGCGCTTTGGTACATCTATGGCACCTTAACCGTGGTCTGTGCACTTGGGTATTGGATTGCCGGCATGACCTTGTTTGATGCCATCTGCCACAGCTTCTCGACCGTGGCCATTGGTGGTTTCTCAACTCACGATGCCAGTATCGGTTACTTTGATAACGCTGCCATCGAAATGATTTGTACCTTCTTCATGATAACCGCGGCATTTAACTTTGCCCTGCATTTTTACGCTTGGCGCCATAAAAGCATTTGGCATTACTTCCGTGATCCAGAAGCACGGTTCTTTATGTTCATCCTCTCCTGTACGATTTCATTAACCGCTATTGTGCTCATAATTACGTCGACCTATGAGTGGGACAGTGCGATTCGCTATGCCATTTTTGAAAGTGTCTCGATCGCGACGACCGCAGGTTTTGGGACTTCAGATTTTTCGAGCTGGCCACACTTTCTGCCTTTCTTATTGATCGTGACATCCTTCGCCGGTGGCTGTGCTAGCTCCACAGGTGGCGGTATGAAGGTCATTCGTATCTTATTGATCCTGAAACAAGGTTTTCGTGAAATCCAACGTTTAGTTCATCCCAGTGCCGTTATCCCCGTAAAGATTGGCGGCAAAGCCGTTCATGAACGTGTGGTGTCCGCAGTATGGGGCTTTTTCTCTGCCTACTTACTCATGTACGTGATTCTAATGGTATTACTCATGGCCACAGGCGTTGACCAATTAACCGCCTGGTCGGCTGTCGCTGCCACACTTAACAACCTAGGACCAGGGCTTGGAGAAGTTGCAGCGAACTATTCAAGTTTGGCTGACCCTGCTAAGTGGATGTTATGCTTCTCTATGTTACTAGGCCGTTTGGAAGTCTTTACTTTATTGGTATTGTTTACTCCAATGTTCTGGCAAAGATAACCGCCAATTGGTTAAGCACTCTATATAAGGAGAAGTAGGGAAATGACCCCAGCCATTAATCTACTGAAAAAGCAGAAAATTACATTTTCAATCCATGAGTATGACCACGACCCACAGTGTCAAAACTTTGGCGAAGAAGCGGCGCAGAAGCTCTCATTAGACCCGAGATGCGTTTTTAAAACCTTATTAGTCAGTGATGATAAAAACTTCTTTGTCGCCATAGTACCTGTCACCGGCACCTTAAATTTAAAGCGTGCAGCCACCGCCTTCGGTGTTAAAAAATTACGTATGGCTGAAGCAAAAGAAGCCGAGCGTTTAACCGGCTATTTGGTTGGGGGTATCAGTCCACTCGGGCAAAAGAAAAGCCTAGCCACCTGTATTGATGACAGCGCCAAAAGCTTCGAAAATATTTATGTCAGTGGGGGTAAACGGGGTTTAGATATCTCCCTAAGCCCTCAAGATCTTAGTAATGCATGCCGTCATGCAAGCTTTGCCGACATTGGTGAAGCCAAATAAAAGTAATAGAAGGCTATTCTAATGACCCAAATTAAACCCATCATTTTGCTCGACCGAGATGGCGTGATCAATGCAGATTCAAAAGCATATGTTAAATCTTTAGACGAGTGGCAACCCTTGCCCGGCAGTATCAAATCCATCGCAGCACTTTCTAAAGCCGGTTTTAAAATCTTCGTGGTCACTAATCAATCTGGGATTGCCAGAGGCTATTATGATGAAGCAACCCTTGGGGCTATGCATCAGAAAATGACCCAGCTGGTTGAAGCAGAAGGCGGTAAGATTGATGGCATACAATACTGTCCTCACGGCCCAGATGATGAATGCCAGTGCCGTAAGCCCAAACCCGGCATGATTGAAGCCATAGAAAAACAACTCGGCGTTGATTTTACTCAAACACCCGCCATCATGGTGGGAGACTCCCTACGAGACCTACAAGCGGGTAGAGCTCGTGGCTGTCAGCCAGTGTTAGTGTTATCAGGAAATGGTCGAGAAACCCAATACAAAGCGATAGATTTCCATTTTGATATCTACACCGATTTAGCCGCCTTTAGTATCGCGCTATTGCATAAATACCAATAGGAACAACTTAAGTAAATATGACGTAGTACCGAAGTGTTCACTCACTTACAGTCCTCCAGAAAGGGCTAGAAAAGCCAAGCTTAACACTGTTCATAAATTAAGCTTTTTCTAGCCTGATCAAATAAATCGGGGTATTATAAATGAGAATGATTTTTAAATAGTATACGCCATGTCTAGCTCAACCTTTATCCGAATTGAAAAAGCTCTAGAATACATCCATCAGCATTTGGATGAACCCATCAATGTGACCCAACTTGCCGAAAAGAGCAGTTGGTCTCGTTGGCAATTTCAGCGCGTGTTTGGCGTCGCTACAGGTATAACGGTAGCTCAATACATCAGAGAGTTACGACTTAGCAAAGCCGCAGAGTTACTATTAAACTCTCCAACCAAGCACATAGACGTAGCGATCGCTTGCGGCTTTGAATCGGAAATTAGCTTTAGTCGCGCCTTCAAACAAATGTTCCAATGCAGCCCAAGAGAATATCGCCAGCGGGGCAAGCGAGTGGGATTACGCACACCCTTAAAACACTGTATCGCCAAACGAAACTGGCAGCGGCCAACAGCGTTTACCCAGATCCGTATTGAGACTCGTCCAGCATTTCAACTCATGGGCCACAATGACTGGATACATGGACCATTCTCTAAGACCCCCAATTTTAGCCATCAGGTACCAAAGGTTTGGCAAGACTTCGCCACAAAGCACCCTGAGCATGTGAGTGAGCTCATTAAAAGCCCCATGGGCGTCATCGACACACGTGAGAGAGAAGGACGGCCAGAAGAGTTGCTGTATTGGGCGGGCTATCCAGTAGAAGAAAACCGTGGCGAAAATATTCTCACCATTCCAGAACAAGAATACGCCGTAATTCCGGTACAGGGTGAAGTCAGTGCCCTTGAGTCTGCTATCGAGTGGTTTTTCTTTCACTGGTTACCAGAGTCCAATTACTGCAATATTCCTGGGTTCGAACTGGAGGTTTATTCGCCGAACTACAAACCCGACTGTCGAAACAGCTACATGGAATATTGGCTCCCTATAGAACCCCGCAAAAATTCATTATTACGCCAACATTAAGTAAATATGCCCCAAAACGTTAAGTTTTCTATTTAACAAATAAATACAATGAGATCCATTCTCAATAATATTAATGTTACCTGGAGCAATAATGAAACGCGTCCTTCCTTTTCATCCCACTCTTCTAGCCGTCGCGATCGCCTCGGTAACTAGCTACTCCTATGCGGCTGACACTCAATCAGCAGACGTATTAGAGACGATCGAAGTCACAGGACAAACTTACCGCAATACGGCCACGAAAACTCAGCTAGACTCTGAGGAGACACCTCAAGCAATTACTATCATTACCAATGAAGAGCTTGAGGAAAAAGGCGTAAGCAACGTAGCAGAAGCATTACGTTATGCTTCAGGGGTAAATACCGAATTGCGTGGTGGTGCCGTCACACGTTTTGATTTATTTAATATTCGCGGATTTGATAATGATACCGTTTTGCTAGACGGTCTACCGCTCGTCTTTAACGAATGGAACTTGCAGCTACAAATTGATGTAGCTGCTATTGAGCAAATCGAGATTTTTAAAGGCCCAACATCTACCCTGTATGGCGAAATGCCTCCTGGGGGTATGGTCAACATTATCACTAAGGGTCCCCAAAGCGCTAACAAGACAGCTCTTGAAGTCATTCTTGGCAGCGATAATAAAAAAGAAGTCAGCCTAGATACAACAGGCGCTATCAACGATGATGTGAATTATCGAGTTATTGCTAAGGTGACTCAATCTGACGGACAAGCAGCCACGTCAGAAAACGAGCGTATACTTCTCGCACCATCCGTTGACATCAAGCTAAGTGAAGACACTTTGCTCAACTTGAATATGTATTATCAAAATGACCCAAGTGCAGGCATTTACTCAGCCCTACCATCTAAAGGCACTGTCTTTGCCAATTCGAATGGCCAGTTAAGCTCAGATACTTATTTAGGTGATGTTAATTGGGATACTTATGAGCGTGAAGTTTTGCTTTTAGGCTACAAACTGGATCATAAGATAAATAAGAACTGGAGCTTCTTGCAGAATACTCGGTTTACTTTTGGAGATGCTTATCAAGAAAACGTTTATGCCTATAGCCTAGGCACTGATGAAGAAACGGTTAGTCGCTCAGCCTATATAACTGATGAGTCAGTTGAGGCATTTAACATTGATAACCAATTGTCCGCTTTTTACGATGTTGGAAATACTGAACACAATATACTCTTAGGCGTTGACTACTTAAACAGCTCCGAAAGTGCCGTCTATAAATACGGTTCAGTAGGGACAGTTAATTTATTTAACCCTGATAATAATCAGGTTGACCGAAATGCTTTGCTGGCATCATTGACAAGTGATACTGACTTTACAACTGATCGCGAGCAATTAGGCCTATATGTACAGGATCAAATTAGATACGAAGACTGGGTATTTTTGGCAGGTTTACGATACGACCAATATGAAATTGATCAAGAAGGCGTAAGTGCGAGTTATGGTATCAATGATTTAAAGCAATCTGCTTTGACAGGAAGAGTTGGCGCTTTATACAAATTTGATAGTGGTATTTCCCCGTTTATTAATTTTGCTCAAAGCTTTGAGCCTGAAATCGGTCAAGATACTGATGGAAACGCTTTTGAAACCTCAACAGCAAACCAAGTGGAAGCAGGGATTAAATACGAAAATCGTTCTATTAGTTCATCAGCAACAGCTTTCCATATCGTAAAAAGTAATGTCGTCATGAATGATCCAGAAAGCAGTGCTTATGATAAGATTCAAGTTGGGGAAGTAACTTCCCAGGGCATTGAATTAGAAGTCAAAAAAGCAATATCTAATGAGCTCAACCTTTCATTGGCTTATACATATCAAGACGTAGAGATTACTCAAGACTCAACCAATGGTGTTGAAGGTAATACCCCAGTCTGGACACCGGAACAGCAGTTTAGCTCTTGGTTAAACTACCAACCAAACCAAGGAGCTCTTCTTGGGACTTCATTCGGAGTGGGGATACGTTATGTTGGCGAAACTCAAATTGATGCAGAAAACTCAGCGACTGTTCCTTCTTATACACTAACAGATTTATCTGTAGGTTATGATCTAGCTCAGCTATCCAAACAATGGCAAGGCGCTAGCGTACAGTTTGCGGTATCAAACGTATTCGATAAAGAGTACTACTCGTGCTACGACACTGATAACTGCTGGTTCGGCGCAGACCGTTCTTTCGAGCTGAAGGGTCGTTATGAATTCTAAATGCTTAAAGCAAAAATAGTATGAAAGGGCATCTAAACGACCTTTTCATTGAGAGTAAAGGCTACATAGCAGCTTTAGAGGGAAAGCGGTTAGAAGAGCAGGAATATACAGAAAACTTGCTCTCTGTCGCTTCTTCTACGCCGTTTCTAAAGCAGTTATCTCTCACGCTACAAGAGGCGCATCCGGAAACGGGTGCGCCTTATTGGCGTGTTAGGTCTTGGGGACTCGCCTGTTGGCAGCCCATCTATTTGGCGCTGATTTGCGTTTATCATTTGAAAAAGACACCCAGCACTCTCGACCAATTACACCAATATCAACAGCACAATTACATCGCCGGCTACGCGTTACCAGAAGGTGATTGGTTTGGTGGGGAACACCATGAGCTGGTTGCTTACACCGCCCGTAAGTTAGCCATTCTGTTTAACGCCTATGAAGCAGCTCATCTAGCCCTTCACGGGGGGCGTCAGACGTTATACCGCGCCTTATTGGCCGACCAAGTTATGGATACTGTGGTGTTAGCGGACCCCACCGCCCCGATAGAAGCCATGCGACATGAGTACGCGTTATGGGCTAAGCATTTAGATTTGCCCTTAGTGCCACTGGACAGACTGCAACAGCAAGCTGAGAAGGTAAGTTTCGTAAGACGAACCTGTTGCTTGCACTTTCGTCGCAGGGACGGAGAGTTGTGTTCCAACTGTCCACGACAACATAAAAAGTCTCAGGAAAAGCTATGTTTGAATTAACCAAAATTTTGATCGAAAGGAACCAAAGAAAAATTTTGGACATTCCTCAACTCACCCTACCAAGCGACAAGATCACCGTCATCCTTGGTCATAACGGCTCGGGGAAAACAACCCTGATGCAATGTTTGGCACGTCAGTTAACGCCTGATGAAGGAGAAGTGCGCTTTAATGGGCAAACCATTAGCGCTTTTTCCCAGCGAGTACTTGCTCAGAAAATCGCTTTTTTACCTCAGCACCTGCCCACGTCTTCAGGTTTAACCGTCGCAGAACTGGTCGAGCTAGGGCGTTTTCCTTGGCGAGGTACTTGGGGCAAACAGCAAGAAGAAGACAAAGAGATTATTCATAAGGCCATTAAACAAGTCGGCATTAGTGAATACCAGCAACAATACCTCGAAGAGTTATCTGGTGGTGAGCGCCAACGTGCATGGATTGCCATGTTGCTTGCTCAGCAGTCTCCCGTCATGCTGTTAGACGAACCGACTTCCGCGCTCGACGTTGCCCATCAATATGAGCTGATGAGTTTATTGCAAACACTCAACCAAGAAACCGCTCAAGGCATGATTCTAATACTGCATGATATTAACCTTGCAGCACGATACGCAGATCACATAGTCGCCATGAAGCAAGGCCAAGTATTATTCCAAGGCCCACCATCAGAACTGATGGAGAGCCAACAATTAGAAGCCCTGTATGGGATTCCTATGTCCCTAATTCCTCACCCTCAACATGACTCTAAGGTAGCCATTGTATGTTAGTACTTACTTCTAGTTTAACCCATATAAAAAAGGCTCTTTTTGCAATTTCTTGCTGCCTTTTAAGCACGGCATACGGAGATATTCGCATCACTGACAGTGATGGCGAAAAAATTTTTAGCGAGCATCCTACACGCATTGCCACCTTAAACTGGGAACTCACCGAAAATGCCATTGAGCTTGGCGTTACCCCTATCGCAGTGGCGGATATTAAAGGCTATAAAGAATGGGTTGCTAGACCAGCGTTACCTGACGCCAGTGACAGTATTGGCGATCGCGCCGAGCCGAACCTAACCAAGCTGGCGCAACTTAAACCCGATGTTATCTTGATCGGTGCGGCTGTAAAAAGCTTGCAATCTCGACTGGAGAAAATAGCCCCCGTGGTATTTTTTGATACCTACAAAAAGGATCACAACAATGCTCAAGCGGCCGATGAAACTTTTCTTACGTTAGCAAAATTGCTCGGTAAAGAAGAGATTGCCACACAGAAGCTCGACCAACGTAAAGCCGTGTTCGCCAAGCTCAAGGCTCAACTTGAAGCCAAATACCCAGATGGTCTACCCAAAGTCGCCAGTATGCGTTTTGCCAGTACCACATCGGCTTATGTCTACGGCAAAAACGCCATGCCTGAATACGCCCTTGCCGCCTTGGGGATCGACAATGCCCTTTCAATCGACAATAGCCAATGGGGCGTTGCACAAAAGAAAATCCGTGATTTACGGGAGGTGAATGACAATGTTCTATTGTATTTCCAACCTTTCTACGAAGAAGAAAAACTCAATAGCTCCCCATTATGGCAAGCCATGCCTTTTGTTCAGCAAGGCAAAGTTGCCCCAGTAGCGGCCACTTGGACTTATGGCGGCGCGATGTCGCTTCAGTATTTAGCACAAGCTATGACTACAGCATTATTGGGTATTGCTAACAACCCATGAATAAAATGAGTAACAGATTACAATACATGGCCTTAATTGCTTTAGGACTGTGTTGCTTTAGCTTTCTACAGATAGACAGCCAATTAGACCTTGCCAGCCAATGGCAAATTTTAAATGGTCATATTGGCCAAGACTTCGCACACATTGACTGGGCCTATTCACGCCTACCAAGGCTTGCCATGGCGCTGTTAGTCGGGGCTTCTATTGGCCTTATTGGTAGCGTCATCCAGCAATTAACCCTTAATCCTCTGTTATCACCCACCACATTAGGTACCTCTAGTGGCGCTTGGCTAGGGCTTATTGTTTTATCCATCGCTTGGCCAGAAGGGCAAACTCATTACCAAGCCATGGCAGCCATGACAGGCTCTTTGTTGGCGCTTACGCTAGTACTGCTCATCAGTGGTATTCGACAGCTGACGGGCTTGTCCATTGTTCTTTCCGGTATGGCCGTCAACTTGCTGTTTGGTGCACTCACCACCGCGTTAATTCTTTTGAATGAAGAGTATGCAAAAAACCTCTTCATTTGGGGAGCAGGGGATCTAAGCCAAAACGGCTGGGACAAGTTCCATTGGTTGTGGCCTCACTGCCTAATTGGCATTGCGATTTTGCTTTACGCTGGCAAACCCTTAACCCTATTACGTTTAGGACAGAGTGGTGCTAAAGGCCGTGGTCTTAATGTGACTGCGTTGTTTCTGGTGTTAATGCTATGTGGGCTATGGATGCTGTCGGCGGCCATTACCATGGTCGGCGTGATAGGCTTTTTAGGGTTAGTCGCACCCAACCTTGCCCGATTAATTGGCGCAAGAACCGCCACCTCAGAACTCTATTGGTCTTGTTTACTGGGTGCACTAGTGCTGGTGATGGCTGATAATTTGGCGCTGATCATCAGTCTATTCAGTGTCGATATTGTCCCCAGTGGTTTAGCCACCGCCTTACTCGGTGCGCCAATACTTATTTACCTAATTCTTAAACAGAAAAACCAAGCGTCACACAGCAGTTTTATGAGCATGGCAGGGCGAACACGACTTCATAAGACCGCTGTTAGTTGGGCGATGTTTGGCTTACTCGCGATTGTCGCTTTAGGGGTATTTTCACACTTTGAGCTAAACAGATTTGTGTTTGCTTGGCCTGATGCTTTTAACTGGCAATTAAAATGGCCGCGTCTATTGTCAGCGTTAAGTGCTGGTGCCGCCATGGCGGTGTCTGGGGTGATTATGCAGCGGATCATTCATAATCCTTTGGCTAGTCCAGATTTACTCGGCTTGTCGGCGGGGGCGGTACTGGCCATGGTGAGCTTTAGTGCTTATTTTGGTATTCGTATGGGACAGCTTGGGCCGCTGATTGCTTTTGTGGGCAGCATGACCGTATTGGGTATTCTACTGTTACTCGGACGTCATTTCCGTTTTGCCGCTGCCCCTATGATACTCACTGGGGTGGCGTTATCGGCACTTATAGAAACACTGGTGCAGTTTAGTTTAATGAGGGGTACAGAAGAAGTTTACGATATTCTGCGCTGGTTAGCTGGCTCTACCTATCGAGTCACAGGGGATCAGGCCTTGCTGTTGTGCGGCGTTAGCCTTGCTCTCATCGTGTTAAGCCTCAGTTTGCACAGAGCGCTAACCCTAATGTCGCTAGGTAAGATTACTGCCGCCGCCCGTGGCCTATCAGTGCGACCTAGCTTTGTATTGTTACTCATGCTGGCTGCCGCCTTGTGTGCCACCGTCACCGCCTTGTTAGGTCCCATTGTCTTTATCAGTATTGTCGCCCCCCATTTGGCCAGCTTACTTGGCGCACGCAGTGTGTTCTCGCAATTAGCATTGTCGGCTTTGTTGGGGGCGGGGTTATTACAGTTTGCTGATTGGCTAGGGCAAGTTGTTATTCACCCCAACCAACTGGCCGCTGGCACCATGGTGGCTATCATTGGTGGGGCGTACTTTATTCTGCTGCTGTTAAAGAATCGTCGCGGCGTCTAGCTTTTGTTAGCGTGATAAAAGTTCGCCGCTTTGGCACGGTTACCGCAATGCTCCATACTGCACCAACGACGTTTTCTCGAACGAGAAGTATCCACGAACATCAGGATACACTTCTCGTTTGAGCAGCGCTTTATCTGTGCGCTCAATGGCGAGGTTAATAGCTCCGCGCCAGCCTGAGCTATCTTGCCTAACAACTGCTCATTGGTTAATGCCTCAGACAAGGGTTGCAAAGCCAATTGACCACCATCAAAGCTAAGCTGTTGCTGATGAGGCGCCAAGGGTAACCAAATATTCAACACCTCCATCGCCTCGATAGACCATACTTGCTCATCAATTTGATTAACCATTAGAGCCCTGAGGGCTGTTCTAAGTGACCAAACTGCGGCCATATCCAGGGCGTTGTTCTCATTGGAAAGGTGAATTCCTACCTGTTCTGTCCAGTCATACACATCTTGCTCGGTCGCCAGCAAGTTAATACTGCCTTCCTGAGAAGCAAGCTCGGTATTGATAAAGTCCATAGCGAGGTTATTGCCCACTAGGAGAAATGTCGATTTTGTATTTTTCATACTAACCATTATAAGGATTCTTTACAGGTTATAAACAAAAATATAATATAACCGTTAAAGTTTAGTTTTAACGGTTATATTATACGTATTTTAAAGGAATCATTTATGGCACATACTCAAGGTATTCATCATCTAGGGCTCACGGTTGTGGATGTACACCAAGCCAGCGCATTTTTCATTGAAGCCTTAGGTTTCAAAGAAGTGAATCAAGTCCCAAGTTACCCAGCAATTTTTGTCAGTGACGGCACCATCATGCTGACACTTTGGCAAGCAGAGCAACCTGAGCAAGCCATAGCTTTTGACCGTAAAAGCAATATCGGTTTACACCACTTTGCCTTACGAGTTGCTGAAGAGACATCCCTTGCTGAGTTATACAAAGCACTGGAAGCTCGTGAAGATGTGACCATTGAGTTTGCACCCGAAGCCTTAGGTGATAGCGGTATCGAACACATGATGTGCCGTATCCCTGGCAATATACGCCTCGAATTGATCAAGCTGTAAGGAACCTTCTTATGACGCTCTCCAACAAACCCTCTTCTGCTTTTCACAAAGGCGAAGTCCAAGTCCAGAAACGAGTCGGCATGCACGAAGAAATGGCTTATTGGGGAGCAAAGGCGATCCGTCCTTTCTTTATTGAACAACACAGGCTCTTTTTCAGTGAACTGCCTTTTGCGGTGGTGTCGGCCACGGATTCGCGAGGCAAACCATGGGTTACTTTATTAGCAGGCAAACAGGGATTCATGCATTTTCCAGATGATAAAACCCTGCATTTTGCGACTCAGCCAGTGCCGGGAGATGCCTTGGCGGAGGCCTTTGTAGAAGGGGCAGACATAGGTCTGATTGGCATTGAACTGAGTAATAGACGCCGCAATAGGGCGACAGGAAGCATTGCTAACAACGATGGCCAAAGCATCACCTTTAAAGTGTCTCAGTCCTTTGGTAATTGCCCGCAATATATTTCAGAGCGCGTCTGGGAATATCGTGAAACGAACCCCAATACGATGAGTGCCACCTGCCACCATAGATTAACGGACTCCCTGCAAAAGTGGATTGCTAGCGCGGATACTCTATTTATTGGCAGTGGCTATAAAGAAGAGAGCGAGCATAGATCCAATGGCATGGATGCTTCCCACAGAGGTGGCTCCCCGGGTTTTGTGAAGGTGCTCAATAAGCGTCAATTAGTACTTCCCGATTATTCTGGCAATAATTTTTTCAACACCATAGGAAACCTCATCCTTAACCCCTTGGTGGGTTTGCTGTTTCTGGATTTTGAGAAGGGCAATATGTTGCAGATAACTGGGCGCGCAGAAGTAGATTGGGACTCAGACAAAATTCAGCAACACCCTGGGGCGCATCGCCTGCTCAATATTGAAATAGAGGAAATCGTTGAGCTAACCGCCGTATTGCCTTTGCGCTGGAGCTTGCCAAATAGCATCCAAGGTGGACTACGTGTTACCAAAAAAACCATAGAAAGTGAATCTGTTACCTCATTTGAATTGGCGGCAAACGATCTTACCAATAGCGGCAAGCTGCCTAGTTTTTACGCGGGGCAGCACTTGCCAATTAAACTACCAGTGTTTGAAGGAAAGCCTTCCATTGAACGTACTTATTCTCTGTCCAACTCTCCCATGGACGACCATTACCGCATCAGCGTGAAGCGAGAAGCACAAGGCATAGGCTCGGGGTATTTACATGACCACATTGAAGTCGGCGATGTCATTGAAGCACGAAAGCCCAATGGGGACTTCACCCTCAAATACGCCACCAAGCCCATAGTGTTCATCAGTGCTGGCATTGGCATCACGCCCTTGCTGAGCATGCTGTACTCTCTAATTCACACCCAGAAATCATGGCCAGTGTATTTCTTTTATGGCGCACGCCATGGCAACGAAACCCCTTTGCTTAACGAAGTCAGAAAATGCCAGCAACAGCACCCATCATTACGACTTGATGTGGTCTTTAGCCAACCCAATGCGCAAGGCTTGCTTGGTGTCGATTACAATAGACAAGGGCGCATTGATGCCAAGCTAGTGCAACAACACCTTCCCGACCTGAATGCAGACTACTACCTTTGTGGACCGACTGGCTTTTTAAATGGTTTAACTACGGAACTTGAAGAGCTAGGGGTAAAACGTTCAGCCATTTACTATGAAAGCTTTTAGGTACCAAGCAGTCTCTGGCTTGTTACATACACTGGCTGTAGGTCAGGATTTATCCCGACAAATGATTCTGTGATACCAAAGTTTAAATACAAGCACAAAAAAAGCGCTTAGAGCCTTCACTCTAAGCGCTTTTTAAATTCAACGATAAGACGAACTTAAACGTCCAAATTCGCTACTTTCAAGGCGTTATCTTGGATGAAGTTACGGCGCGGTTCCACTTCATCACCCATCAAGGTGGTGAACATTTGGTCCGCAGCAACCGCATCATCAATGGTTACGCGCAACATGCGACGAGCATCTGGGTCCATAGTGGTTTCCCAAAGTTGCTCAGGGTTCATCTCGCCCAATCCTTTGTATCGCTGGATCGCCATGCCGCGAGACGCTTCTTTCATTAGCCAAGTTTTCATTTCTTCAATGGTTGAAACTGGCTGACGACGTTCGCCACGTTGGATGAAGGATTCTGTGCCGAACAACTCATCCACGGTTTCAGACATGGCCACAATACGTTTATATTCTGGTGAATTGAAGAAGCTGGCTTCAAAGCGGTAACGGTTTGAAACACCATGAGACATGATATCTACCACAGGTAGGTACAAGCCACGCTCATCGTCTTTCTCGACGCTGAAATCAAAGCGGAAGCCTGTACGAGCATCCAAAGGCATATGAGCACGTAGTGCTTCTACCCAGCTTTGTACCGTCGCTTCGGTTTTCAGATCTTCCGTGCTCAAGGCATCACAGTACAGAAGTTTAGACATAACATCTTTAGGGTACACACGAGACAAACGTTCGATATCTTCTTCGATATGAATGTAGTCGCGTACTAATTTCGCAAGATGCTCGCCCTGAATACCCGGTGCGTTTTCGTTAACGTGCATGTGAGCACCATCAAGGGCAACTTCGATCAAGTGCTGATCCAATGCCGCTTCATCTTTGATGTATTGCTCTTGCTTACCACGTTTAATCTTAAACAGCGGTGGCTGAGCAATGAAAATGTGGCCACGTTCAATAATTTCCGGCATTTGACGGAAGAAGAAGGTCAGCAATAGGGTACGGATGTGTGAACCATCCACGTCGGCATCGGTCATGATAACGATGCTGTGGTAGCGTAATTTGTCTGCGTTAAATTCGTCGCGACCAATACCACAACCCAGTGCCGTGATCAGGGTGCCGACTTCAACGGACGAAAGCATTTTATCGAATCGGGCTTTCTCTACGTTAAGAATTTTACCTTTTAGGGGCAAAATCGCTTGTGTACGACGGTCACGACCTTGTTTTGCAGAACCACCCGCAGAGTCACCCTCCACTAGGTAGATTTCAGAAAGCGCTGGGTCTTTCTCCTGACAGTCGGCCAATTTACCCGGCAAACCAGCAATGTCTAGTGCGCCTTTACGACGAGTCATATCACGAGCACGACGCGCCGCTTCACGGGCACGGGCCGCATCGATCATCTTGTTAACAATGATCTTAGCTTCATTCGGTTTTTCCAATAGGAACTCAGAGAAGCGCTTACTCATTTCTTGCTCTACGGCGGTTTTCACTTCAGAAGAGACGAGCTTGTCTTTGGTCTGAGAAGAGAACTTAGGATCAGGTACTTTCACCGACACAATAGCGGTCAAACCTTCACGGCTATCATCACCGGTGGTGGCGACTTTTTGCTTCTTCGCCAAGCCTTCTTTTTCAATAAAGTTGTTCAGAGTACGAGTCAAGGCACCACGGAAACCGGCAAGGTGAGTACCACCGTCGCGCTGTGGAATATTGTTGGTGTAACAGTAGATATTTTCTTGGAAACCTTCGTTCCACTGCAAAGCTACTTCTACAGCGATGCCGTCTTCTAGGTCATCACGTTGGCAGATAAAGTGGAAAATATCATTGATAGGGGTTTTGTTGGTGTTCAAATGCTCAACAAAAGAACGCAAGCCGCCTTCGTAGTTGAAGAATTCTTCTTTGCCGCTGCGCTCATCTTTAAGATGGATGGCCACACCAGAGTTCAAGAAAGATAATTCTCGCAAACGCTTAGCAAGAATGTCGTAAATGAAAAGAATATTACTGAAGGTTTCAGCAGAAGGTTTGAAATGTACGGTTGTCCCTGCACCATCGGAATCACCAATAATCGCCAGAGGTGCTTGAGGTACACCGTGTGAATACTGCTGTTCGTATACTTTACCGTTTTTGCGGATGGTTAGGGTCAGCTCTTCAGATAGGGCGTTTACCACCGAGACACCTACACCGTGTAGACCACCAGAAACCTTATAAGAGTTATCGTCAAACTTACCACCGGCATGCAATACCGTCATGATAACTTCGGCTGCAGAAACACCTTCCTCTTCGTGCATATCGACCGGAATACCACGGCCGTTATCCGATACAGAGATCGACTCATCAGGGTGAATCAGTACCGTAATGGTGTCACAGTGGCCCGCTAAGGCTTCATCGATAGAGTTATCGACCACCTCGAACACCATGTGGTGCAAACCGGTGCCGTCATCTGTGTCACCAATATACATGCCTGGGCGTTTGCGAACGGCATCTAGCCCTTTGAGCACCTTGATACTGGATGAATCGTAATTATTTTCACTCATTTAACTCTCCTGCAAACCTTTGCTCAATAAGGACAGCTCGCCATGATTCATGGAGAATTGGCGAACGTCTGTGGTGTCTGCCCAAACAAAATCCGTCGTATCGGGCCCGACACTAGTAATAAAAATTTGGCTATCCAAAGATTCTAACAATCGACACAATTTTTGTCGGTGGTTAGCATCCAACTCAGCGGGTAAATCGTCCACCAAAAACACCAAAGGGCGACCCATCTCAATTAGTAACTGACCTTGCGCAATTTTTAAAGCCGATACCACCAGCTTTTGTTGGCCACGGGAGAGGGTATCTAACGCATCTCCAGCGGCGGTCTTTACTCTTAGGTCAGCTCTTTGCGGGCCACCATGGGTATAACCCAACTCAATATCTCGCTCGCGACCATTGGCAACGATCGTGGCTAATGTTTTTTGTGCATCCCAGCCTTGAAAAAAATGCAATTTCACCGCCAAGTCCGCGGATAATTCCGCTAAAACTTGCTCAAAGTGCGGCGTTAAGCGCTCAACATAAGCTTTTCGGGCGTTATTTACCTGCTCACCAAGACGAATTAACTCTTGGTCAAAAGCCGCTAATAAACTGTCCGATATTTTACCACGTCTGAGCAAGGTATTCCGCTGTTTTAATGCTTTTTGCCAACCTCGCCAAGCGCGAATAAAGTCCCCATCAAAATGGAATACTCCCCAGTCAATAAATTGCCGGCGAATACTGGGTGAACCCTCTAATAGGCGGAACGCATCGGGGTTAATCAATTGCACTGGCAGGCGCTCTGCAAGCTCAATAACAGACTGAGCACGCATACCTTGAATTCGCACATCTATTTGCCCGTCTCTGTGCCTCTGAAGGCCCACAGGAATAGGATTACCCTGAGCTTGCGACAGTTGGGCAAAGACTAAACAGTGAGGGGTTTCGTGCTGAATATAGGTTTTGTGTTTATGGCTACGAAAAGAGCGACCAAAAGACAGAAGATGTATGGCTTCTAGAACGGAGGTTTTACCACTGCCGTTTTCGCCAATAATGACATTCACTTGGGGAGAAGGCTCAAAACGAACACTAGACAAGTTACGAACATGGGAGATGTCCAAACGCACTAGCGGCATAACACAAACCTTAAGGAAGAAGAAAAGACCACCCGCTTAGCAGACTAAGCGGGTGACTGAACCAATGCGAATTAGAGACGCATTGGCATAACAACGTATTGAGCAGCATGACTCTGAGCTTCTTCGATCAAAGCACTGCTGTTTGAGTCGTTCAAAGACAAGCGAACTTCTTGAGTATCAACAACCCCCAGCACGTCTAGTAGGTAGCCAACGTTAAAGCCTACTTCTAGATCATCCCCTTGATATTGAACCAATACGGATTCTTCAGCTTCTTCTTGTTCTGGGTTGTTGGCAAATACTTGCAACATGCCATTCGAAAGAATTAAACGCACACCGCGGTATTTCTCGTTAGAAAGAATCGAAGCACGTAGGAAAACCTGACGAAGTTCTAAACGATCCGCAATAATGATTTTTTCGTTATTACGAGGAATCACTCGGTGGTAATCTGGGAACTTGCCGTCCACAAGTTTAGAAGTGAAAACATAATCCGCAACTTTGGCGCGAACATGGTTCGTTCCTATGGTTAATTCCACTAAATCGTCGCTATCGTTCAACAAACGGTTCAGTTCTAGCACCCCTTTACGAGGTACAATAACTTGTGTCAGATCACCACTTACTTGAGCATCTTCAATGGCAGTCGCTAGACGGTGACCATCGGTCGCTACCACTCGTAGTTGGCCATCTGCGACTTCAAACAACATACCATTCAAGTAATAACGAACATCTTGGTTCGCCATAGCAAAGCCAGTACGGTCGATTAAACGTCGCACGCTGTTTTGTGCAATAGAGACGGTTAGGTCTCCCTGCATATCCTGAATATTCGGGAACTCATCCGCCGGTAGGGTAGACAAGCTAAAGCGTGAGCGGCCAGAACGTATCACAGCTTTCTGCTCATCTAGAGAAAACTCTATAACAGCGCTGTCTGGCAAACTTTTGCAAATATCCATTAACTTACGCGCTGGTACCGTGATACGGCCTTCTTCGCATTCATCAAGGGGAATGTTGCCCACTAGCTCAACTTCAAGATCCGAGCCTGTTAGGGTTAAAGTATTGTCTTTTACTTCCACTAAGACATTGGCTAATACTGGCATTGTCTGTTTGCGTTCAACAACGCCAGCCACCAGTTGCAGTGGTTTAAGAAGTGTCTCGCGGACGACTGAAAATTTCATTATTTCCCTCGTAAACTCAAAGTCTTAGACCATCAGGTGGTCAGAATTCGCATTAATTGTTTGTAATCTTCACGGATATCAGAATCCATATCCTGTAACTCTTTGATCTTTCTGATCGCATGCAAAGCCGTGGTATGGTCTCGGCCACCAAACGCATCGCCAATTTCAGGTAGGCTGTGATTGGTAAGCTCTTTCGCCAAAGACATCGCAACTTGGCGTGGACGAGCAATGGAACGACTACGGCGCTTCGACAGCAAATCACTAATTTTAATCTTGTAATATTCCGCCACAATACGCTGAATATTATCAATGTTCACTAGCTTATCTTGCAAGGCTAAAAGGTCTTTTAGTGACTCTCTTACAAAATCTGGCGTAATGGCACGGCCAGTAAAGTGCGAGTTGGCAATAACACGCTTCAGCGCCCCTTCTAATTCACGTACGTTAGAGCGAATTTTCTGAGCAATAAAGAAGGCAGAATCATACGATAACTTAATACCACTTTCTTCACCTTTACGCATCAAGATGGCCACTCGGGTTTCCAATTCAGGAGGCTCAATCGCCACCGTTAGGCCCCAACCAAATCGAGATTTAAGACGATCTTCTAAACCTTGGATTTCTTTTGGGTAGCGGTCGCACGTTAGGATCATTTGCTGGCCGCCTTCTAGCAAGGCATTAAAGGTATGGAAGAACTCTTCTTGCGTTCGATCCTTGCCTGCAAAAAACTGAATATCATCGATCAACAAAGCATCTACCGAACGGTAGTAACGCTTAAAGTCGTTTATGGCATTAAGTTGTAACGCTTTTACCATGTCGGCCACAAAACGCTCTGAATGCAAGTACACCACTTTAGCATTCGGATTGTGGCGCATTAACTCTGTCCCCACCGCTTGCATTAAGTGAGTTTTACCCAAACCAACGCCACCGTAAATAAAGAGTGGGTTATAAGCACCACCTGGGTTCTCGGCAACTTGCTTCGCCGCGGCATGGGCTAATTGGTTTGATTTACCTTCAATGAAGTTATCAAAGGTGAAAGAGTTGTTGAGGTTGGCACCATGATTGATACCGCCTTCCACTTGAACTTTACGATTCGGCGGTGTGAGTGGTAACTGGCCTTGTTCGTAGGGCTCAAGTTCAGCACGCAGTCCGGTGTCGGACAAGGTTAAAGGTGCTTCAAATTCTAAATCTGCGTGTTGACTGCCTTCGCCATCCATTAAGCCGAATGCCGGACGATAGCCGGATTCATTAACCACTTCGTTATTGAGAGGGCTAACCGCAGGGGCAGCGGAAACAGGAGGCGGTGGCGGCGAAGTCGGGGTCGATTGAGCAAAGCTGCTAGCTTTTACAGCAAGCTTTAAAACGGTTGCAGGGTCATCGCCGGCAAACTCCGTTAATAGCTCTTTAATGCGCGTTTGATATTTGTTACTGACCCAGTCCAACACAAAACGATTGGGTGCACTTAAGCATAATTCACCATTCGGCGTCATTTCAGCCGTTAAAGGACGAATCCAGGTGTTGAACTGCGATGTGGAAAATTCATCCTGCAAGCGCTGCAGGCAAAGATCCCAATGCTCCAAAGACACTTTAGGCGTACTCCCAAGTTAAAAGACAGACAAGAAACGAATTTTAACCTGCTTCCCCTCAAGTTATCCACAAATAAATGGAAAAACATCTCATTTAGGTATAAAAGCTAAAATTTGTTAATAACAGGTAATGTTATGCACACCAGTAGATAAAAGACTCTTAATGTGCATAAAACATCTAGTTACCCACATATTAACAGGCAGTTTTTAGACGTTTTATTAACGGAAATATTTTCTGTAACCTTTTGATAGTTATACACAAAATAAATGGAACTTTCTTATTGTGAATAAGTTACTTAGCCATATTTAAAGTTTTATACACTTTACCGTAGAAGTCTGTGAATAAGTTTTGGAGTAAATGTTTGTTGATTTTTTTTACAATGGACCTTTGCTAAGCGTTGAATTTATTAGAAAAACCCTCTAAAATCCGCGCCCTGATTTGACAATCAAATGTAGAGGCTTGGCGACCGCTAACCCTCAAAACTGAAACACTGCTTCAGTGAGAGAAGAACGATGAAAAGAACTTTCCAACCTAGCGTTTTGAAACGCAAACGTAACCACGGTTTCCGTGCTCGTATGGCTACTAAAAGCGGACGCCAAATCGTCGCTCGCCGTCGTGCCCGCGGCCGCAAGGTACTAAGCGCATAAAAACGCTGATGACCGATAATTGTTTTCCCCGGCATGTCAGACTCCTGAATGCCGGGGATTATCAATCCGTCTTTAACGACACTTCCTGTAAAGTCTTTGCAGGCGAATTCCTTTTATTAGCGCACAAACGAGAAGATGACCAAACTCGTCTAGGTCTTATTGTGTCTAAAAAAACGGATAAGCGCGCAGTCGGCAGGAATCGTATCAAACGTTTGGTGCGCGATTCATTTCGTCAGCACAAAACAACTTTAGCGGGACTCGATATTGTTTTTCTCGCTCGCCAAGGCATTAAAGAGTTAGATAACCCAGATTTTCATCGACGCATCGATAAAGCTTGGGATCAACTTGCCAAAAAAGCGAAAAATCCCTCCGTAAATAAAAAACGCACCGCCTCTAGACAGAAATAGGCTGAAAAAACTGCCAAAGACTGGTTTAATAGCGCGTGATTTTTAATCGGGTTCTTGAACCTATTGTCTAACCAAACAAATTAGTTGAATACCATGGATTTCAGACGTTACTTTTTATGGGGTGCGCTTTTCATCAGTGGCTACCTACTGTTCTTACAGTGGAACCAAGATTATGGTCCTCAGTCCACGCCGCAAAGCACAGCTCAAACGACTCAAACTGAGACTAGCTCTCAAACTAGCAATGACTTGCCTTCGGCAGCTCAAAGCACAGATGTTGCCGTTGCAGACAGCGAAATTCCTCAAAACGCGACACAAATCGCCCCAGGAAAACTGATTGAAGTAACAACCGACACACTACGTGTTGCAATCAATCCAGTTGGTGGTGATCTTGTAGAAGCCGCTTTGCTTGATTACAAAAAAGTTCTAGGTCAGCCGGACTCTTTTGTCATTCTTGAGAACGGTGCAGAGCGTACTTATGTGACGCAAAGTGGTCTGATCGGTAAAAATGGTCCTGATGCATCCCCTGAAGGTCGTCCTGTTTACCAATCTGAAAGCACTTCATACAGCTTAACGGATGGTACAGACAGTCTGGATGTAGACCTGTATTACACAGATGCTGCAGGTATTAAGTACACTAAGACGTTCCGTTTTAGCAAAGGCTCATACAGTATCCGTCAGCTAATTACGGTTGATAACACGTCAGCAGAAACTTGGCGTGGTAACTTGTTTGCTCAAATTAAGCGCGATAACTCAGAAGATCCAAGTCAAGCCAGCGGTATGGGTCTACAGCCTTACCTAGGTGGTGCGATTTCTGACGAAGAAAACAAGTACGATAAAGTATCCTTCTCTGATATGGCAGAAGAGCCAGTTAAGAAAACCACGACTCAAGGCTGGGTAGCGATTCTACAACACTACTTTGTGTCAGCGTGGATTCCAGAGCAGGGTCAAAAAGTTACCTTGCAAGCTCGTACCAATAACGACTTCAACATCATTGGCTTTACAGGCTCTGCAGTGGAAATTGCAGCGGGCCAACAAGGCACTTTGAGCTCAACTTTCTATGTGGGCCCAAAACTACAAGATCAACTTGAAGCAACCGCTGAAAATCTAGCTCTAACCGTTGATTACGGTTGGTTATGGTGGTTAGCGAAGCCGCTTTTCTGGTTACTAACGATGATCCAATCTGTCGTTATCAACTGGGGTGTAGCCATCATCTTGATCGTAGTGGTTGTGAAAGCTATTTTCTTCAAGCTTTCTGCTACCAGCTACCGTTCCATGGCGAAAATGCGTAAGTTCGGACCTGAGATTGCCAAGCTAAAAGAGCAGCACGGTGATGATCGTCAGAAAATGTCGCAAGCTATGATGACTCTTTACAAGAAAGAAAAGATCAACCCACTAGGGGGCTGTTTACCTATTTTGGTACAAATGCCAGTGTTCCTTTCTTTGTACTGGGTATTGATGGAATCCGTTGAATTGCGCCACGCGCCTTTCTTCTTATGGATTCACGATCTATCTGCTATGGACCCATACTTTGTACTACCAATCTTGATGGGTCTAAGTATGCTAGGTCAGCAAATGCTTAATCCAACACCACCAGATCCAATGCAAGCACGCATTATGAAGATTATGCCGATCGCATTTACCTTCTTCTTCTTGTGGTTCCCAAGTGGTTTGGTTCTGTACTGGGTAGTGAACAACACCTTGTCGATTGTTCAGCAGTACATCATTACCAAGCGTATTGAAAAAGAAGCTTAACCATCAAATCTGGTTAAGTTTCTTGAAAAGGCTTCCCTCTGGGAGGCCTTTTTTACGTTTAGATTGCCATCTGTGCCAGCCTAACCGACAATAAAGACAACTTATAGCGACTTCCAAAAGAGCCAATTTATGACTCAATTCCAGCATCTCATAGACCAAGATACCATCGCCGCCCAAGCCACAGCACCAGGCCGAGGAGGGGTTGGTATTATCCGCCTATCGGGCCCAAAAAGCCTTGCTATTGCCAAGCAAATTATAGGTTTTGAGCCGACACCAAGGTATGCCCACTATGTGCCATTTAAAGATGCTCAAAATGCGCAGCTTGATATGGGATTGGCACTTTATTTCCCAGGACCAAACTCTTTCACTGGGGAAGACGTGTTTGAGTTACAAGGTCATGGCGGTCCTATCATTATGGATATGTTGCTAAGTCATTGTGTGGCGCTGGGCGCACGTTTAGCTCGCCCGGGGGAATTCTCTGAACGGGCATTCATGAACGATAAAATGGACCTCACTCAAGCAGAAGCCATCGCGGATTTGATCGACAGTACTTCTGAACAAGCCGCAAAATGTGCCCTAAGATCCTTACAAGGCGCTTTTTCAAAGCGTGTTGATGAGCTAGTAGAAGCCTTGATTCACTTGCGTATTTATGTGGAAGCGGCGATCGATTTCCCAGAAGAAGAAATCGACTTCATTGGGGATGGCAAGGTTGCCAGTGAATTGGCAGAAATCGAACAACGCTTAGCGGCAGTACTAAAAGAAGCCAACCAAGGTGCACTGATTCGCGAAGGTATGAATGTGGTTATCGCTGGACGACCTAATGCGGGGAAATCGAGTCTATTAAATGCGTTATCGGGTAAAGATTCTGCCATTGTGACCAGCATTGAAGGCACAACTCGCGATGTGTTGCGTGAACATATACACCTTGATGGTATGCCACTGCATATTATTGATACAGCAGGTTTACGAGACAGCCCAGACGAGGTTGAGCGTATTGGTATCCAACGCGCTTGGGATGAAATCCACAAAGCTGATCGCATCTTGATGATGGTTGATAGTCAATCGATAGATTCAAAAGATCCTGAGCACATTTGGCCAGAATTTATGGCTCAGCTAAAGACCAAAGACCACTTAACCTTGGTGCGCAATAAGGTGGATTTGACTCAACAAGACACAGGCACAGAAACGGTCAATGGCATTCCTGTGATCTCGTTGTCGGCAAAGACCGGCGATGGCGTCAACGACTTAACGGATCATCTAAAAGCCGTTATGGGCTTTGACAGCACCACAGAAGGGGGCTTTATTGCCCGTCGTCGTCATATTGAAGCACTCAACAAAGCCAACCGATTCTTAGCGGCAGGCAAAGAACAACTACATGGTTATGGCGCAGGGGAATTACTCGCAGAAGACCTCAAAGAAGCCCAACAAGCTTTAAGTGAAATCACTGGTGCGTTCACCAGTGATGACTTACTTGGGCGCATCTTTGGCTCTTTTTGTATTGGGAAATAATTAGCCTTTCAAGTTTACGATCAAACGCCCACGCACTTCACCATTAATCAGTGCGTGGGCCTGATCAATCACGTCATGCAAGCCAATCTCACGACCCACTAAAGTAAAATCATCACTTTCTAAAAGCTCTGTTAACGCTTGCCATGCCTCAAGTCTATCGGCTTTCGGGCGCATCACACTATCGATACCGATTAAACGCACACCCCGTAAAATAAACGGCGCAACGGAAGCGGGAAAGTCCATACCTTGCGCCAAACCACAAGCCGTGACTACACCACCATAGCGGGTTGTGGCACAGGCATTGGCTAGGGTATGACTGCCGACACAGTCAATGACACCTGCCCAACGCTCTTTCTGCAACGGTTTACCCAGCTGACTTAGGCTGTCACGGCTAATGACTTCATTGGCGCCTAAGCGCTGTAAATAAGGGGCTTCTTCCATACGGCCAGTGGAGGCTACCACCTTGTAACCCAATTTATGCAGCAAGCGAATGGCAAAACTGCCAACCCCACCATTGGCTCCTGTCACCAGTACTTCACCATCTTCAGGGTGAACACCTTGTTTTTGCAAAGCGAGAACACTTAGCATGGCGGTGTAGCCCGCGGTGCCAATTGTCATCGCTTGCATGCCAGTCATGCCTTGCGGTAAAGGAATAAGCCAATCACTCTTTAGGCGAGCTTTCTCAGCCAATCCCCCCCAATGGGCCTCTCCAACACCAAAGCCATTCAATAATACCCAATCACCTTTGGCGAAATTAGGGCTCTCGCTATCAGTGACCTGACCAACTAAATCAATACCAGGAACCATAGGATAAGCGCGAGCAATACGGCCTTTCCCTGTAATGGCAAGGGCATCCTTATAGTTTAAAGTGCTGTAGGCAACGTCAATGGTGACATCGCCATCGGGCAATTGCGCCTCGTCCAATTGTTTGATTTCACAATACTGCTTGCCTTCATCATTTTGATCTAACCATAGCCCGTGAAACATATATCCTCCTTTTAGACTGATCGTCTAATAAATCCGAAAAAAAACCTAACCCGTTAGGTTAGGCCTATCGTTTTATACTCTAATGGTGTTTATAAAAAATGCCATGTAACTCTCCATGGGTTGGGTGCTGTTTAATAAGCGAGACCTATGTACTGAGCCTTCCCAACCAATCCAAAACATTTTGGCCAACTCAACAATATCCGCCGAAGAAACCAGCTCACCCTGTTTTTGAGCTAGCTGTAAGCAGTGAGCAATACGTTGTTGCCAGCTTTCATAGGTTAATACCAATTGCTGCTGAAACTCAGCAGACAGTTGGCAAGACTCTTGTTCTAAGTTGCCAACTAGACAGCCCCGTTGAAAGTCATAACGTGCCATACCCGCTTGTGCCTCAAGGCCAAAGGCTTGTAAACGTTGTAATGGAGGTAAGCTTTCATCCAGTAGAAAACGATCAAGCTTATGTTCAAAATACTGCCTATATCGAGCCAAGATAGCCAAACCAAACGCTTCTTTGCTAGAAAAGTAATGATAAAAAGAGCCTTTTGGCACCCCTATAGTTTTTAAAATGGCATCTATCCCACTGCGACCAAAACCTTTCTGAGTAAATTCTACCACCCCAGCGGATAGTAAAGCCTCACGCGTATCTTGCTGATCAGCTTGTTTTTTTGGCCGACCACGACGCACTGTTTTTTCGGATAAATGTGGCACCTGAATATTCTTCTCTACTGTTATCAATAAGTATACGAATGAATTTAGACCAATCGTCTAGTTAAATCAATAAAGCGATTGAGCAAACCTTACTTGTTCACGGTTGATAGATTTAGATTTAGAGTTACACACAATGGAGCGGAATCTGAAATGTCATTTTTTATTCACACTTTCAACATGATAGAGGTTTTTGATGTGCTGTTGTGAGTAACAAAATGTCACTGATCCTAAAAAATTAGGAAAAATTTTATTTTTTATCTGTGGATTGTTTTCTTAGTCAGGATGCTCAAAAGATCACCAGAAAACCAAAAAAAACCTTTTAAAACATAAAGTTATTTTATCAACAAGGATTAAACCCACCTGTTAATAACTATGGTGATAGGTTGAAAGAAAGTTTTGCACAGTTTTTAACAACTCGGAAGGTAAAATAACGACGTGTATAACTTGGCATTTTATACACAACAATAGGTTATCCACATCACAGGAAGTGAAGCCTTATTTTAACAAGATGTTATGTGTATAAAGTAATGATATATATAGATAAAAATGACTTATCAACGGATTTTTGCCTGCTATATAAACATAATAAACATAAAAGATACTATATATTAACCTTATATATTAAATATTGATGACCGGGATCAGTAGGCGGGCATCTCTTTCTTTTTAAAAATTTGCCTTTATACTTAGCGGCCTCAATCGAGAGTTGATCGTTTTTTATTCATTTTTATATTCCGAGGTTATCGTGGATTTCCCAAGTCGCTTTGACGTGATTGTTGTGGGTGGCGGACACGCTGGTACTGAAGCTGCACTAGCAGCTGCACGTATGGGTGTAAAAACGCTACTACTGTCCCACAACATAGAAACTTTAGGACAAATGTCCTGCAACCCAGCCATTGGTGGTATCGGGAAGTCCCACCTTGTTAAAGAAATTGACGCTTTAGATGGCGCAATGGCCTTGGCCACCGATAAAGCAGGTATTCAATTTAGAACCTTAAACTCACGCAAAGGACCAGCTGTTCGAGCAACTCGCGCTCAAGCAGATCGTATCCTTTACAAAGCAGCTATCCGACAAATATTAGAAAACCAAGAAAATCTATGGTTATTTCAACAATCTGCAGAAGACTTGATTGTTGAAGACGGTGCTGCTCGCGGAGTGATCACACAAACAGGTATTCGTTTTAACGGCAAAACGGTTGTATTAACGGCGGGTACTTTTTTAGGTGGAATTATTCACGTTGGCTTACAGAATCATGCTGGTGGCCGTGCAGGTGATCCACCGTCTATTGGGTTGGCAGAAAAACTACGTGCCTTACCTTTCCGTGTGGATCGACTAAAAACAGGTACGCCACCACGTATTGATGCTCGCTCTGTGGATTTTAGTCAGATGCAAGCACAACCTGGTGATGATATTACCCCTGTGATGTCTTATTTAGGCAATAGTGCAATGCACCCTCGTCAAATCGAGTGTTTTATCACCCATACTAATGAAAAAACCCACGATATTATTCGTAGTGGTATGGACAGATCCCCTATGTATACAGGCGTGATCGAAGGGGTTGGGCCAAGATATTGTCCTTCCATTGAAGATAAGATTGTACGTTTTGCCGATAAAAACTCTCATCAAATATTCATTGAGCCTGAAGGTTTAACGACTCATGAGTTGTACCCAAATGGTATTTCTACCTCCTTACCTTTTGATGTGCAAATTGAGTTAGTTCGCTCGATGAAGGGAATGGAAAACGCTCATATTATGCGACCAGGTTATGCGATTGAGTACGATTACTTTAATCCGCAAGACCTAAAATACTCCCTTGAAACCAAACATATGCCAGGTTTGTTCTTTGCTGGACAGATTAACGGTACGACGGGTTATGAAGAAGCGGGTGCGCAAGGCCTGCTAGCGGGTTTGAATGCGGCTCGTTTAGCGCAAGAAAAAGACGCTTGGACACCTCGTCGCGATGAAGCTTATTTAGGTGTATTGGTGGACGATCTTATTACGATGGGGACAAAAGAGCCTTACCGTATGTTTACCAGCCGTGCTGAATACCGCTTGATCTTACGTGAAGATAACGCGGATATACGTTTAACCGAAAAAGGCCGCGAGTTGGGTCTTGTCTCCGATGAACGTTGGGCGGCTTTTTGTAAAAAACGTGAAGCTATTGAACTGGAACAACAAAGATTGAAATCTACTTGGATTGTGCCTAATTCACCTGAAGCTACGGTGATTAATCCAAAATTAGAAACGCCAATGGTTCGTGAATACAGCTTATTAGACCTTCTGAAACGACCTGGTATTGAATACGCAGACATTGCTAATTTAAAAAATGCTCCAGAAGAAGCGGTTGATGAACAAGTTTCTGAGCAAGTGCAAATTTCGGTGAAATATGCGGGTTATATTTCTCGTCAAGCGGAAGATATTGAACGTTTACGTCGTCAAGAAAATACGCTGCTACCAGAAGATTTGGACTACAGCGTATTGGAAGGTTTGTCTAATGAAGTGAAGCAAAAGCTGAATCAAGCTCGCCCGGCAACTTTGGCTGCTGCCTCTCGTATTCAGGGTGTTACCCCTGCTGCAGTGTCTTTACTGTTAATTCATTTGAAAAAACGTGCCATTGCACGTAAAAGTGCCTAAAATCATCAGCCGATCTTTCCTTTTATATGGACTCGACTGTGACGCACTTTGATACCATTCAAAAAGGCGCCCAACAAATGGGCGCTGTTCTTTCTGATACTACCATTCAGACGCTTGTTGACTACCTAGCCATGCTAGAAAAGTGGAACAAAGCCTACAACCTGACAGCGATCCGAGATGTAGAGCAAATGATTGCACTGCATTTACTGGACAGTTTAGCGACTTTGCCATACATCACAGGCGACGACATTATTGATGTGGGCACTGGGCCAGGGTTACCTGGTATGGTGCTTGCTATTTGTTACCCTGATAAGCAATTCACTTTATTGGACAGCAACGGTAAAAAAACACGCTTTTTAACTCAGGTCAAAATGGAGTTAAAAATTAACAATGTTACCGTTGCTAATGAAAGAGTCGAAAAACACGCCCGTCAGGGGGAATACGATCATGTCATTTCGCGAGCATTTGCCTCCATTGAAGATATGATCAACTGGACTTTACCCTTACCGAAAGATTCTGGTAATTTTTTAGCCATGAAAGGTGTTTACCCTCATGAGGAATTGGCCGTATTACCAAAAGAGGTTGATTTAGTGAACGTAGAGCCTCTTAATGTGACCGGTGTTCAAGCTGAACGTCATATGGTTGTGATGACACGTAAAGGATAAGATTGAAATGGCAAGAATAATCGCAGTGACGAACCAAAAAGGTGGTGTGGGTAAAACGACTACCTGTGTCAATTTAGCTGCGTCTTTGGCGGCCATGAAACGACGTGTTCTTTTAATCGACTTGGACCCACAAGGCAACGCCACCACAGGCAGTGGCTTGGTGAAAAATGAACTAGAGTTCAGTGTGTTTGACGTTTTGGTGGGCAGCCATGGTGTCAAAGAAGTTATGAAGAAGAGTGATCCAAGCGGTTATTGGGTATTGCCTGCTAATGGTGACTTAACGGGTGCAGAAGTCGCTCTATTGGATTTGCCTAGTAAAGAGACTCGTTTACGTTCAGGCCTTTATGAAGTCGACAATGAGTTCGATTTTATCCTGTTAGACTGTCCTCCTTCATTAAACATGCTAACTGTTAATGCCTTATCCGCCTCCCAAGGGGTATTAATTCCTGTGCAATGTGAATATTACGCTCTAGAAGGTTTAACGGCATTGTTGCAAACCATAGAGCGTATCACTCATGCCTTGAATCCATCGCTACAAATTGATGGCATAGTGAGAACTATGTATGATCCACGCCCCAGCTTAACCCATGATGTTTCCAGCCAGCTGCAAAAGCATTTTGGTGATAAGGTCTACGACACAGTAATTCCGAGAAATATTCGACTTGCAGAAGCCCCTAGTTATGGCTTGCCTGTTTTACATTATGAGAAACAATCTCGTGGTGCGATTGCTTACCTAGCCTTAGCTGGTGAGTTTATTCGCAAGCAAAAAACGTAGTAATATTGTGTTTTTGGTGCTATTCCCCATTAAGGTTTAACAAATGACGACAAAGAAAAGAGGTCTAGGCCGTGGCTTAGATGCATTGCTAGCGCCTCAAAATGCAAGCGTATCCGAGCCAGAAGGCAGCACACAAGATGAGCAAATAAAGGGGTTAACCTATTTGCCTGTTGAGTGGTTAGCAAAAGGTAAATTTCAACCTCGTCGTGATATGAACCCCGCACAACTGGATGATTTAGCAGCGTCGATCCGCACTCAAGGCATAATGCAGCCAATTGTGGTACGACCTAATGGGCCAAATCAGTACGAAATTATTGCCGGTGAACGCCGCTGGCGTGCCGCCAAACTGGCTGATCTCACTCAAGTCCCTGTCATTATCCGCCATGTAGAAGATGCCGATGCAGTGGTGTTGGCTCTCATTGAAAACATTCAACGAGAAGATCTAAACCCCATTGAAGAAGCATTTGCTTTGCAGCGTTTGGTGGATGATTTTAATCTAACCCAGCAAGAAGTTGCGGATACGGTGGGTAAATCTCGTTCTACTGTTGCTAATTTACTGCGTTTATTAGGACTGATGCCCGAAGTTCGCCGTTTATTGGAGCATGGCGATATAGAAATGGGCCATGCCAGAGCATTACTGCCTTTGGAACATGACAAGCAAATTCAAGCGGCTTCACAGGTGGTGACAAAGTCACTGTCGGTACGGGAAACGGAGCGTTTAGTCAAAGCGCTACAAGCCCCTGAAAAAGCGGCTCAGAATGAAGCCGATGCTTTGCCGGATTTGAGTGCTGAAGCAGAAAAAATCAGCCAAAAAATCAATGCTGCAGTAAAAATACAGCCCTCTGCGAAAGGTAAGGGAAAACTGGTGATCGAATACCGAAATCCAGAGCATTTAGAGTTACTGATTAATGAACTCTTTACGGAAAAATAAAGTAAGCTGATTTTCCCGTCTAGACACAGAGTCGATAAAGTGGTTTTGCAGGTCGGTTTAAGTTGAATGCGGCCGCTTTTACTCATATAATGCCTCGAATTTTATAAAATCCAATAAGTAGCGCACCAAAAAAGTGCGGGAGAAAGGCTGATAATGGCGAACAACAAGCCACTTAGTGCGAGTGAAATTCTCAGTACTAGAAAGCGAGCCGTTTTTCGTTTTGTTTTTTTGCAGTCTTTATTGATTGTTGTGTTGTCTGTAGGGGTTTTATTGGTGGCTGGTGGTCTGTATAGCTACTCCTTCTTTTCAGGAGCTGCTGCCAGTATATTGCCCAGTATTTACATGGCATGGCGAGTTTTTGGATACAAAGGTGCTCGACCAGCCAAAGAGGTGGTTAGATCATTCTATCGAGGGGAAGCCGGTAAATTGGTTATGACAGCGGTTTTATTGTCGCTGGTTTTTCTTCTGATAAAACCATTATCTGCCGGAGCGTTTTTCGCAGGCTTTGGTTTTGCAATTTTGAGTCACTGGCTCAGTCCGATTCTGCTAAAACAATAGTTAGCAGAGAGGAATACAGTTTTAATAATTGAAAGCGTGGATGGGTATATGGCAAGTGAAAATCCAAGTGCTTCCGAATACATAAAGCACCACCTTCAGAATTTGACCTATGGTCAACATCCTGACGGTAGCTGGGGTATTGCAGGAACGGCACAAGAAGCAAAAGATATGGGCTTTTGGGCGATTCATTTAGACACAATGGGTTTCTCTATCGGTCTTGGTGTCTTATTTATTTGGTTGTTTCGTATGGCGGCTAAAAAAGCGTCAACCGATACCCCAAGTGGCCTACAAAATTTCGTAGAAATGATGGTTGAGTTCGTTGATAACTCAGTGAAAGAAAGTTTCCATGGCAAAAGCAAAGTTATCGCACCTTTGGCGCTGACGATTTTTGTGTGGATATTTTTGATGAACTTAATGGACTTGATCCCAGTAGACTTTGTGCCTCGTATAGCACATGACATATTTGGATTAGAGTACTTCAAGATAGTACCGACAACCGATATTAATGCCGCTTTGGGCATGTCTTTGTCAGTTTTCTTCTTGATTGTTTTCTATAGCATTAGCATTAAAGGCGTAGGTGGTTTTGTAAAAGAACTGACGCTACAGCCTTTTAATACACCTATCATGATTCCATTTAACTTTGTTTTGGAAATGGTTGGTCTGCTAGCAAAACCTGTCTCTCTAGCGTTACGTTTATTTGGTAACCTTTATGCAGGTGAGTTGATCTTTATTTTGATTGCTGTGTTACCTTGGTTCGCACAATGGGCGTTATCAGTACCATGGGCAATTTTCCATATCTTAGTTATAACTCTGCAAGCATTTATCTTTATGATGCTGACCATTGTTTACTTAAGTATGGCGCACGAAGAACACTAATGATTTTGTAATACCCTTGTTTTTTTAAACCTTGTAAATTGAAACTTAAAGTTAGGAGTTAAAATGGAACTAGTAGTAAGTATGACGGCTATCGCAGTAGCAATGCTAATTGGCTTTGCTGCATTAGGTACAGCCATTGGTTTTGCCATCTTGGGTGGTAAATTTCTAGAAGCAAGTGCTCGTCAACCAGAACTTGCACCAATGCTACAAACTAAAATGTTTATCGTTGCGGGTCTTTTGGACGCTGTTTCTATGATCGGTGTAGGTATCGCTTTGTTCTTCACATTCGCGAACCCTTTTATTGCTCAGGTTGCAGGCTAATAAGTCGCTCTTATTAAAAGTGATTTATTTTTTGAACGACTAGAGCGAGGATATTAGCGTGAATTTGAATCTCACACTTATAGGCCAAGCTATTTCGTTTGCGATCTTTGTCTGGTTCTGCATGAAATTCGTGTGGCCGCCAGTAATTGCTGCGCTCGAAGAGCGTAGCAAAAAAATCGCAGACGGTTTAGAAGCAGCAAATCGCGCTTCACGTGATCTTGAATTGGCACAAGAACAAGCCAATGAATTACTACGTGAAAGCAAAGATAATGCGGCCGAGATTATTGAACAAGCCAATAAACGTGCGAACCAAATGATTGAAGAGGCGAAAGAACAAGTGATTGCTGATGGCAAACGCTTGCGTAACGCAGCTCAAGCAGAAATCGAACAAGATGTATTGCGTGCTAAAGAAGCATTGCGTGCTCAAGTTTCAGTTCTTGCATTTGCTGGCGCCGAGAAAATTTTGGGAACCACCATTGACGAGAAAGCACATAGCGAGATCGTTGAACAGCTCGCTAAAGAGCTTTAAGCGAGGGTCTAATGGCTGAATTAAAAACAGTCGCGCGACCGTATGCGAAAGCGGTTTTCGAAGTGGCTCGAGAGAAAGGTCAAATTGCAGAGTGGGCTGATATGTTAAACACATTAGCGACTGTGACATTGGAACCTAAGCTTAAGAAAGCACTTGAAAACCCTGCTTTTAGTGCGGAAGAGAAGGCAAACGCTCTGGCTGATGTCTGTGCCGAAGCAACAACAGAACAAGGGAAAGCCTTTTTGCTTACTCTTGCTGAAAATAAGCGTTTATCACTTATTCCAGCGATTTCTGATTTGTTTCTACAGTTTAAACTGAATTTTGAAAAAGCCGTAAATGTTAACTTTACGTCTGCATTCGAATTATCAGCTGAGCAAGCACAAGCATTAGCCGATTCATTGAGTAAAAAGTTGGACCGTAAGGTTAACTTGACCAATGAAACTGACGCGAGCCTGATTGGTGGCGTGGTTATACGTACAGGTGACTTAATCATCGACGGTTCGGTACGCGGTAAATTAGCGAAACTGTCCGAGGCGATAAACTCCTAGCGTTTCGTTAAATCGAAACCAGGGTTGAGGAATTTAGCATGCAGCAACTGAATCCATCTGAGATCAGCGAGATTATTAAGAAGCGCATCGAGAACCTCGATGTTACTTCTGATGCCCAGAATGAGGGCACAATTGTCAGCGTGGCAGACGGTATTGTTCTGATCCATGGCTTGGCAGATGTTATGTACGGGGAAATGATTGAATTCCCTGGTGGTGTTTACGGTATGGCCCTTAACCTAGAGCGTGACTCTGTTGGTGCGGTTGTATTGGGTAACTACCAAGACCTTGTAGAAGGTCAAAAAGTTAAATGTACAGGTCGTATTTTGGAAGTTCCAATCGGACCTGAATTGCTTGGTCGTGTTGTTGACGCATTGGGTAACCCAGTGGACGGCAAAGGCGATATCAATGCAAAACTAACTGATAAAGTTGAAAAAGTGGCTCCGGGCGTTATCGAACGTCAGTCCGTTGATCAACCGATTCAGACTGGTTACAAAGCAATCGACTCCATGGTGCCAATCGGTCGTGGTCAGCGTGAGTTGATCATCGGTGACCGTCAAATTGGTAAAACTGCTCTTGCAATCGATACTATCATTGCGCAAAAAGACAGTGGCATTAAGTGTGTGTACGTAGCGATCGGTCAAAAACAATCGACTATTGCTAACGTTGTTCGCAAGCTTGAAGAAGCGGGCGCAATGGAGTACACCACAGTTGTTGTGGCGGGTGCATCTGATCCAGCATCAATGCTTTACCTAGCGCCATACACTGGTTGTACTATGGGTGAATATTTCCGTGACCGCGGTGAAGACGCTTTGATCATTTATGATGATTTGACCAAGCAAGCTTGGGCTTACCGTCAGATCTCTTTGCTTCTTCGTCGTCCACCAGGTCGTGAAGCTTACCCAGGTGACGTTTTCTACCTTCACTCTCGTCTTCTAGAGCGTGCGTCTCGTGTAAACGTTGACTATGTAGAAAAATTCACAAACGGTGAAGTGAAAGGTAAGACAGGCTCTTTGACCGCTCTACCTATCATCGAAACTCAAGGTGGCGATGTATCTGCATTCGTACCGACTAACGTTATCTCCATCACAGATGGTCAGATATTCCTAGAAACGAGCGCATTTAACTCTGGTATTCGTCCAGCGATGAATGCGGGTATTTCCGTTTCTCGTGTTGGTGGTGCAGCACAAACTAAGATTGTCAAAAAACTTGGCGGTGGTATTCGTCTTGCGTTGGCTCAGTATCGTGAATTGGCGGCTTTCGCTCAGTTCGCATCTGACCTAGACGAAGCAACTCGTAAACAGCTAGAGCACGGTAAACAGGTTACTGAACTGATGAAACAAAAGCAGTTCTCTCCTATGTCTGTAGCTGATATGGGCGTAGTTCTTTACGCTGCTAATGATGGCTTCCTTGAAGATGTTGAAACAAGCAAAATTGGCAGTTTTGAAACGTCTTTGTTGAGCTATATGAACAGTGAACACACTGATCTAATGGCCGACATTAACAAAACTGGTAATTTTAACGGCGAGATTGAAGCGACATTTAAAGCGGCAATCGAGAAGTTCAAAGCGACACAAACTTGGTAATGAGTTTGATGACAGACTAGGGTTACCTAGTTTGTCATTATTTTCTTGCAGTTTGTGAAATAACATTCTCACAAGGGCAGTTCTATTATGGCAGTCGGAAAAGAGATACGTACTCAGATTTCGAGCATTAACAATACGCGTAAAATTACTCGTGCTATGGAAAAAGTAGCTGCAAGTAAAACGCGTAAAGCTCAGGATCGTATGGCCGCTTCTCGTCCGTATGCGGATCGAATTCGCCAAGTAGTTGGTCATTTGGCCAACGCGAATCCTGAGTATAAACACCGTTACCTTACCGAGCGTGAGGCGAAGCGTGTTGGTTATATCGTGATCTCTTCTGATCGTGGTTTGTGTGGTGGTTTGAACGTTAACGTGTTCAAACAAGCCATCAAAGGAATGAAACAGTTTGCTGATGAAGGTGTCGAAATCGACATTTGTACCATCGGTTCTAAAGCAGTTTCTTTCTTCAAAAACTACGGCGGAAATGTAACATCAGCTTTTACTGGCTTAGGTGATGCACCTAAAGCAGACGACTTAGTCGGTAGTGTTAAGGTGATGCTAGATGCGTTTGACGAAGGTCGTATCGATCGTCTTTTTGTGGTTTCAAATGAGTTCGTGAATACCATGACTCAGAAACCAACGGTTGAGCAACTTTTGCCATTAAAAGCAGAAGAGAATGCAAAATTAAAGCACCACTGGGATTACATTTATGAGCCTGAACCAGTCGAAATTTTAGACGAGTTGTTGGTTCGTTATATTGAGTCTCAAGTATATCAATCAGTTGTAGAGAACATTGCGTGTGAACAAGCAGCTCGTATGCTTGCTATGAAAAACGCAACGGACAACGCTGGTGATATCATTGATGAATTGCAGTTGGTGTACAACAAGGCTCGTCAAGCAGCGATTACTCAGGAAATTTCTGAGATAGTCAGCGGCGCGGCAGCGGTTTAAGGTATTTAGGTTTTTAAGAGGATCCGAACATGAGTAGCGGACACATCGTACAAATTATCGGCGCGGTTATCGACGTGGAATTCCCACGTGATAATGTGCCAAAAGTATATGATGCCCTGACCATCGAGGGTAAAGAGTTGGTGTTGGAAGTTCAACAGCAACTAGGTGACGGTATCGTTCGTACCATCGCCATGGGTTCTACTGATGGTATGAAACGTGGTTTGGCTGTAGATAACACAAACAACCCAGTTTCTGTTCCAGTTGGTACAAAAACTCTAGGACGTATTATGGACGTTCTAGGTAACCCAATTGATGAAAAAGGCCCAATCGGCGCTGAAGAAAGCTGGTCTATTCACCGTTCAGCACCTTCTTACTCTGAGCAGTCTTCTAGCAACGAATTGCTAGAAACAGGCATCAAGGTAATCGACCTTGTTTGTCCTTTCGCTAAGGGTGGTAAAGTAGGTCTGTTTGGTGGTGCCGGTGTAGGTAAAACCGTAAACATGATGGAGCTTATCCGTAACATCGCTATCGAGCACAGTGGTTACTCTGTATTCGCTGGTGTTGGTGAGCGTACTCGTGAAGGTAACGACTTCTACCATGAGATGACTGACTCGAACGTAATCGACAAAGTATCTCTTGTATACGGTCAGATGAACGAGCCACCAGGTAACCGTCTACGTGTTGCTTTGACTGGTTTGACTATGGCAGAAAAATTCCGTGACGAAGGTCGTGACGTACTTTTCTTCGTAGATAACATCTACCGTTACACGCTTGCTGGTACGGAAGTATCTGCATTGCTAGGTCGTATGCCATCTGCGGTAGGTTACCAGCCTACACTTGCTGAAGAAATGGGTGTATTACAAGAACGTATTACATCAACTAAGACTGGTTCTATCACATCTGTACAAGCGGTATACGTACCTGCGGATGACTTGACTGACCCGTCTCCAGCAACAACCTTCTCTCACTTGGACGCAACAGTTGTATTGTCTCGTGACATCGCTGCATTGGGTATCTACCCAGCAATCGATCCGCTAGACAGTACTTCTCGTCAGCTAGATCCTCTTGTAATTGGTCAAGAGCACTACGACGTAGCACGTGGCGTACAAATGGTATTGCAACGTTACAAAGAATTGAAAGACATCATCGCAATCTTGGGTATGGACGAGCTATCTGAAGAAGATAAGCAAACGGTTAACCGTTCTCGTAAAATCCAGCGCTTCTTGTCTCAGCCTTTCTTCGTAGCTGAAATCTTCACTGGTGCTCCAGGTAAATATGTTGCTTTAAAAGACACTATTCGTGGCTTTAAAGGTATCTTGGATGGCGAGTTTGACGATCTTCCAGAGCAAGCGTTCTACATGATTGGTAGCATCGACGAAGCTGTCGAGAAAGCTAAGAAACTTTAACCATCACGCATAGCAAGGCGTCGTAAGACGCTTTGCTAAGTATGACTAAAGAGAGGCAACTTATGGCTATCACAGTACACTGCGATATCGTAAGCGCTGAACAAGAGATTTTTTCTGGTGCAGTTCAATCTCTTGTGGCTGCAGGCAGCTATGGTGACCTAGGCATTATGCCTGGCCACGCTCAGTTGTTAACAACTCTGCAACCAGGTCCTGTTCGTGTGATTAAAGAAAATGGTGATGAAGAGAATATCTTCGTGTCAGGTGGCTTCCTAGAAGTTCAACCTCACCGTATCACTGTTTTAGCTAATACAGCTATTCGTGCAAGAGATCTGGACGAAGACGCAGCGCAACAAGCGAAAAAGCATGCTCTTGAGCTTTTAGCTGAGCAAAAACCTGACGTCGACTACACTCGTGCGACAGCGGAATTAGCGGAAGCTATGGCCCGCCTGCGTACCATTCAACAGTTCCGTGATCATAACTAACGGTTACTGAGAATGAAGAGTTTAAAAAGCAGCCTTAGGGCTGCTTTTTTATTGCCTGAAATCGTGGCTAATTAAAGCATTCGCCAAAGCGTATCGAAAATGATTTGTTGGGCCTTGGCAATGTCTTGGGATTCCAACACCACCGCAGATGGAAAGTTATTACTGGCTAAGGAAATGATGGCACATTTTGGCGGGTAAATGGCTATGTAGCTGGCATCCACCGAACCTTCGGTTTTAATCCATTTACGCTGTGACAATTCTGCGTCTTCCCCGCCGTCACCTAGGGCGATTACTTTTACGTTGATGCCCAGTTTTACCCTTTGCTTGGTGTAATTGGGGAAAGGGCGGTATAGGTATGGGCGAATGGGCTTAGAAGAAAACACACAATACTCTTTATGATCTTGTTCAGAGACCACGTTTAAAATGTCTCGTAATACCCATTCGATACCATCATCGCCTTCATAATAACGCACGTTAGTATGATGGTAGTCTGGTTGCTGCTGGTGCAGATTAGGTATAATAGTGGTTTTCAAATTCTCAATGGTCTTGTTAAGCCGATTACGCTTTTCTTCGGCTAAGTTCAGCAAAATATCTGGGTTTTCAGCGCTAAAAAAACGGCGTTTACCCTTGGGGAAATAACTGACAACACCTTTGCCTTGTAGCTGTTTTAAAGACTCATAGGCGGTACCACGATTAATGCCGCTGTGCTCGGCAATGTCACGGATAGAAGAAGGGCCAAGTTTTAAAAGAGTTTGATAAAGCTGAGTTTCTCTTGGCGTTAGGCCAAGCATTTCAAAGGCTTGCTGAATCATAGGGCTCACAATAGATGGTCTGAATTGGCAAACTCAAAGAATACACTTATTGCTGGAAAAACGCAGGACTGAACGCCTGTGAGGAGAAAAAATTGACTGACGAACAAAGATTTGGTGGCATTCGCAGACTGTATGGTGACGGGGCCTATGAAACCTTTCGTCAAGCCCATGTGTGCGTTATTGGCATTGGAGGTGTTGGCTCTTGGGCGGCGGAGGCGCTTGCTCGCTCTGGCATTGGTCGAATCACCTTAATCGATATGGACGATGTCTGCATTACCAATACAAACCGCCAAATTCATGCCTTAGATGGCAATATAGGTAAAGCCAAAATAGACGTCATGGCTGAGCGCATTAAGCTTATCAACCCAGACTGCCAAATTGACTGTGTAGAAGACTTTATCACCCCTGATAACCTATCTGAGCTTCTATCTGAGCCATTTGATTACATTATTGATGCCATCGATAGCATGAAGCCAAAAGCCGCTCTAATCGCTTGGTGTAAACGTAACAAGCGTGCTGTCATTACCGTGGGTGGCGCTGGCGGGCAAACCGATCCCACCAAAATTCAATCTGGAGATTTATCCTTAACCGTGGGGGATCCGCTGGCAGCTAAATTACGTAACTTCTTGCGTCGCTATTACAACTTCAGCCGTAACCCGAAACGCCGCTTCAATGTGGAGTGCGTGTATTCTTTAGAAGAGCTGAAATACCCACAAGGGGATGGCACGGTGGCGAAAGATCGACCCAAAAACATCACAGAAACCAAAATGGGTTGCGATACCGGTTTTGGTGCCAGCACGGTAGTCACCGCCACTTTTGGTTTTGTTGCGGTGAGTCGGGTGCTAGAAAAGCTACTAAAGAAAGCTGGTTAGCTTTTCAGTCTTATTTTAAGGGCTGTAAGATGCTTAATTGGATATTGTTGATATTAAAGTGAAAAAGGTAGATACAGAATAGGCGTCTGTATCTACTACCATGGAAGGTTAAATCTCTCCAAGCTTAAGCGAACAGCTGGTGTGCTTCATACGCCGCAAGTACGGTTGTCATCTGTACTTGGTGTGCAAAGACAAAGTCGTCTCCATATATGGTCTCATCCGGAAACTCTGTCACTAGTTGCACTGGAACATCTGGATTATCCACCTGGCTGATAAGACAGGGAATATCATTAACAAAATGAAAATTAGACTCCCCTGCATGCTGTTTATAAAGCTCAATCTGCTGCTGATTAAAAGTCATAAGCCCTGGTATTTGCGTTAGTCGAGCGGTAACAAAGGGCAAGAATTTTTCCACGTAATCCTGCCATGCTTGTTCATGACTGTGACGTAAAATTAGGAAGAATCCTTTCGGAATCGTCCACATATCAAAGCCTTGAGGAACATAGCCAGAAAGCGGGCGAGTCCACTCATGAGAAGGGTAGCCATGAAGGTTGATGTGCAAACTAGCTTCACTCAATTGCTTGGCTTTTTGACGAATCTCTTTTTCATACCAAGGGGCTTGATTACGGTACTCTAAATCATCCCCCAATGCTGTATAACGAGCAGCATGGTGCATGTGGTTTGGATTTTCCTTGATTAGCCTTTGATGCAACTCATAGCCATCTGGATTTTCTAATGGGCAAATACTGAAATGGCTATAGGGCTGTTGAGCAAGATATTGAGCCGCCAGTAGACCACCGACAACACCTGAGGTTTCGTTGGCGTGTTGCCCACAACTAATCATTACGGCCTGATCTGAGCCTTTATGATAGCGACCTTGCAGCTTCCTACCGGTAATAGTTTGAGCCGAAAAATCTACGCCAGAGATTATAGAAAGTTCTGCTTTAGCCTGTTCCACACTGATTGCGTGTTGGCAATTGACCAGTGACTGTAAGCCTTTAGAGCTCTCTAGCTGATAATCTTCAAGAGAAATTTGCACACTTGATTGCACTTCCTCCGTAAAGACAATGTTTGGAACAATATGCCCCACTTGTCCTTCTCTACCATGGGCATGATAGCCGCTTTTTACCTTAAACCACTCAAGAATGGAAAAGTATAAGTCTTCATGAAGCGCTTCTCTTAGACTGATTATCTCGTGCTCAAAGTCTAAGGACTGATCTTCATAAGGCAGCTTAACGAGTATCTGTAACTCTTTGAAATAAGGCTCTTGCTGCTGCCAAGGGTGCTGACATATAGCATTTATTGCTTGCTCAAAGAGCTCTTCATAGTCTGTCACTAAGCGTGAATCTTCCAGCACTCCTTTCTCAGGGTGATAAACCTTTAGCCAGCCTGTTGGAGAAAGGTGTTCTTCTTGAATCACACTTTGCTGTACATGGTTCGGAGCAAAAATTTGATATTGAAGAGACTCCCCAGAATTTAAAACCAGATGAACATCGTAAAACCCTTGTTGCTGAGGGTTACCGATAAATTCAATGTTTTGGTCCTTCATCATAACGGCTAATGGGTAAGCCTCTAATAAAAAGCGTTTCTCAGAAGCTTTGCAATGAATAGGATAGAACACCTTTATGTTCTCAATTAACTCTTTTTTATAGGGAATATCCTCAAGAAAAAAGTGTACTAGGGGTTTATAAGCACTTCGAAAGATAGCTTTTATATTATGCTGAAAAAACGCCTGCTCAGCGGCTTTTCGATGCTTTTTATCTGCAAATAACCAAGCTTCGATAGTACAGCCTTGGTATTGCGGCTGGTTAAAACGCTCAACCAGCCTATGAGTTGTAAGTGATAATTCAGTGGAGAAAATAGTGCTCATCGTGACGTTTTCCCAGTTGGGTCTAAACTGTCTCGTAGCCAATCTCCTAGTAGATTAAGCCCAAGTACCGTCAGCAAAATAGCAACACCAGGGAAGACACTTACCCACCATGCATTTTGAATGTAGGTCCGGCCGTCCGCTAACATTCCGCCCCAGCTAGGGGTTAAGGGATCCACTCCTAAACCTAAAAATGTCAGGCTACTTTCTAGCAATATATTGTTCGCTACGTTTAAGGTCATCAGCACGATGACGGGGCCGATTAGGTTCGGTAAAAGGTGACGGAACAAGATACTAAAGTTGCTCACCCCAATGGCTTGAGCAGATAAAATGAATTCTCTGTCTCGTAAAGATAAAACCGAGCCGCGCACTAGTCGAGCGTATTGCACCCATTGGGAGATAATAAGCAGGAAGATCATATTGGCTAAACCACCGCCGACAATAGCAATGAAGGTTATTGCCAAAAGGATAAAAGGCATTGCTAATTGCACATCGGCAAAGCGCATGACCACTACATCCCAAAAGCCACGGTAATAACCTGCGACCAGCCCCATGACGACTCCAAGTACTACTGCACCAGCCACTGAAATAAAGCCCACTTGTAAGGAAATAGCGCCGCCGGAAACAACACGAGCAAGAATGTCACGACCTAGTGGATCTGTACCAAAAATATGCTCAGGATGAGCAAAAGGCGCTAATAAACGAGCGGACAAATCGATTTTGTCGGCGCTTTGGAAAAGTAAATCTGCAAAAATAACGAGCAAGCAGATACCACCGGTTAATAGGGCACCGATGATGAACTCTAAACTCTTATACTGAGATAAATTTGAGGCTAAACGATTAGTAGACATTTTTTTACTCCGTGCGAATACGTGGATCAATTAACCCGTAGGCAATATCGACGAGTAGGTTCACACTGACGATAAGCATTGATAGCAGGGTAATGACAGCCTGTAGAACTGGGTAATCACGGCTACTAACAGCATCGAAAGCAAGTGTTCCAAGCCCTGGCCAGTTAAAAACTCGCTCAATTACCACTATGCCACCTAACAAGCCACCGAATTGCAGACCGAAATAAGTGATCAACGGAATGGCGCAGTTACGTAAGGCATGCTTATAAAGTACGGTGTTTTCACTCAAACCTTTAGCACGTGCCACCATCACATATTGAGCTTGCAGGGTTTCTAGCATGGAAGATCGAACCAGTCGTACGTTTGTTGCCGTTAAAATAATGGCCATAGTGAACGCTGGCATTACGAAGCTTGCGAAACCAGACATACCGCTAGGAGGTAACCACTGTAGCCAGATGGAGAACACCAGTACTAACATCAGGGCTAGCCAAAAGTTTGGAAAAGACAGGCCGATCAAAGAAGTAATGCGGATAAATTGATCCGACCATTGCCCTTTGGACACGGCGGCTTTGATACCCAATGGAATGGATATCACAATTGAGATCACCATAACGGCCCCTGCCAACAAAAGGGTTGCTGGCAATGAGGTGCTGATTAACTCTGAGACTGAGGTGCCCCCTAAGAAGCTGTTGCCGAAATCCAGTTGGAATAGTCCCACTATGAAATCGAGATATTGTTCTAAAAATGGTTTATTGATGCCTAATGCTTCTCGTATCAACACCAAGTCTGCTTCGGTGACACTACCTGCCCCTTGTGTCAGCATTAGTGCTGGGTCGCCTGTTAAGCGGATCGCAAAGGCTACCAACAAGGTAACGGCAAACAAGACAAAAATGGCTTGTAGGAGACGTTTAATTAAAAAGTTCGCCATGACTTTTCCTTAAGTTTCATTATTTAAGAAGCACTTAAATAACATCTAGATATTTGTAATCTGAAAATTGTTGCTAACGAGCGACTAAATACAACGCATAGCTTTCGCCATGGAAATGACTTTTCCATGGCGAAGAGTAGGTTTAATCCACGCTTACATCGGTTAAGCGCAAGCGACTATCAGGTACAGGTGTAAAGTTCTTAACTTTATTGGAAACAGCGAAAATGGCATTTAGATTATAAAGAGGCATTTCTAATGCGCGATCTGCTGTGTAGTTGGCAATTTCTTTTAGTATCTCTTCACGCTTAGTGCTATTTGTAATAGGGCGTTGAGACTCTAAAAGAGCATCTAGGGCAGGGTCACTATCGTATGGGTTCCACTTTTCACCAGTGTGGTACATGAAGTAGGCTGTATTGTCATAATCTAATGTCCAGCCTCCCCAGCTTTGCTGGAACATGGCACCGGTTTTACCCGCAGGTACTATGTCATTAAGCAGTACATTGGTTTCGTAAGGCTTAATTGTGGCACTCAAACCAATGATTTGTAGGTAGCTGGCTACAGCTTGCGTTACCTCATTAAAGGTAGAGTCATTACCACGAATATCGATTTGAATTTTTGAACCCGGTTTAACGCCTGCTGCTTTCAATAACTGCATAGCTTTAGCTGGATCGTAAGGTAACGGCGTCATTGCAGGGTCATTACCAAACGAAATCGCACTTTGGAAACTAGAAATTTGTGATGCCTGTCCTGCCAAGATGGTATCTATGATAGCTTGACGATCTACCCCATATATCAAGGCTTTACGTACACGCTCATCTTTTGTAATACCTTGCTTAGTATTGAAACGCAGGGCATAAACGGTAGGGCTCACGGTAGAAACAATTTTTAGATCGGGGTTATCTTCGATAACTGGGATCATACCAATTGGGATGGTAGGAGGAATGACAAGATCTACACGGCCAGATTGCAACTCAGCAACCGCGGTAGAAGGTTCAGAAATGAATCGGTAGTCCAAGTTAGAAAGTTTAGGCTGGCCACCCCAATGGTTTGAGTAGGCTTCAAGCTTGATGGAGACTTTCGGTTCGTAGGATGCGAATTTAAAAGGCCCGGTGCCTACTGGATGGGTATTAAAGTAGTCTTCACCATGCTCTTTAATATAGGCTGGTGGCACTATCATAGCACCATACCCCGCCAATTTGGTCAGCAATACTGGGTCGGCAGCATTCAGGTGAAAGTCGACAGTATAGTCGTCAATGACTTCAACAGAATCAATGGCGGCGTAGTTGGATCTTTGCGGACCTTTTTTACCTTCTGCTCCCATCAAACGATCAAAGGTGAACTTCACAGAATTGGCATTAAAGGCTTCGCCGTTATGGAAGGTCACCCCTTCACGCAGCTTGAATCGAATGCGTTTACCATCATCCAATTGCGACCATTCAGTCGCCAAACCTGGTTGTAGCTTAAGGTCTGGGCCACGGTAAGTTAGTCCATCATAAATGTTGGTGGCGACCGATGCCCAGTTGACTAAAAACGTATCGATAGGGTCCCAGCTACCCGGGTCTTGCGGGGAGGAAACCGTTAAGGTACTAGCAAAGCTAGAGACCGCAAGAGATAAGCCACAGGCCATAAGTGATGACTTGATAAGAGTCGTAACAGGTAATCGCGTTTTCATTTTCAGCTCTCCAATTTAGGTATAACGAATAGGTTTTAAAGTTATTGCTAGCTTATGATGGTGTGGCGACGAAGTGGTTAGCTTCTACTTCCTGATGAGACACAATGACCGGCGCATCATCCACATGTCTGACCGGGCTTGGTATCTCACCAGTTAATTTCGTAAGGCGTTTTTCTATGGTTGGATCGGCAACTGGAACCGCACTTAATAACTTTTGCGTATAGGAGTGGGTTGGGTTTTCAAGGACTTGTGCCCGTGAGCCAAGTTCAGCAATTTGCCCAAGATACAGCACAGCCACTCGGTGACTGATTTTCTCTACTACTGCCATGTCATGGCTAATAAATAAGTAAGCGATGCCATGCTCTTTTTGTAACTCCATGAAAAGATTGATAATTTGCGCTTGAATCGAAACGTCCAACGCAGAAAGAGATTCATCGGCAATGATAAGCTTAGGGTTGGAAGCCAGAGCTCTGGCAATACAAATCCTTTGGCGCTGTCCACCTGAAAACTGGTGTGGGTAGCGATCCGCATGCTCGGCAGACAAGCCAACACGTTCAAGCAACTCATTTACCCTATGTTGAATCTTGCTTTCACCTCGAATGAGATCATGGGTTTTAATCGGTTCGGCAATGGAGAAGCCCACTGTTTTACGAGGGTCTAGAGAGGCAAAAGGGTCTTGGAATACATACTGGATTTCTTGACGTAGGCGTTTTCGCTCTCTCTTGCTCATCTTCGAAAGAGGGGTGCCTTGATAGCTAACATCACCGCTGGTGGCTTCTTGTAGCTGTTGTATAGTGCGGCCAATGGTCGATTTACCTGAGCCTGATTCTCCCACTAAGGCCAGTGTTTCTCCTCGATAAATATCAAAACTCACGTTTTCTACGGCATGTACTCTGTGAGTAACCTTGCCCCAAAAACTTTTTTTGCTGTCAAAGCGAGTGACTAGGTTGGAGACAGATAATAGCGGGGCTTCATTGTATTTAGCTGTGTCTTGAATCTCTTCATGGCCCACTAGTTTGATTTCACCGTTTTGGATGATCTTTACCGGAAGGCGTTTCGGGAAGGCTTCTCCTTTCATACTGCCCAATTTAGGAACCGCAGAAAGTAGTGCTTGAGTGTAGGGATGTTGAGGGTTTGCAAAGAGCTCTTTAACTTCATTGTGTTCGACCTTCTCCCCTTTCCACATAACGACTACATCATCAGCTACCTCGGCCACTACGCCCATATCATGGGTGATGAAGATTACGGCCATGTTCAGTTCTTGCTGTAAGTCTTTGATAATGGATAGAATTTGGGCTTGAATGGTGACATCGAGGGCAGTGGTTGGTTCATCCGCGATTAACAGTTTAGGACGACATGCGAGCGCCATGGCGATCATTACCCTTTGTCTCATACCACCTGATAGTTGATGAGGATATCGGTGGATCATGTCTTCTGCGTCTGGAAGCCGCACCATTTTTAACAGTTTAATGCTTTCGTTCAGGGCAGAAGTTTTATCGAGTTTTTCGTGAAGGATGAGTGATTCACTGATTTGATCACCGATAGTGTATACCGGATTGAGTGAGGTCATGGGCTCTTGGAAGATCATCGCGATATCTTTGCCGCGAATATTTCGCATCTCGCCTTCAGAGAGCGATAGCAGGTCCATTTCATTCTGTTCCGGCGAAAACAGAATTTGACCAGATGGATAGGTCGCTCCCGACGATTCTGCTAATCTCATAATAGACTGAGAGGTAACAGATTTTCCCGATCCGGATTCGCCGACAATGGCGAGAGTTTTCCCCTGAGAAACAGAAAAGCTTAACCGGTTAATTACCCGGGACTGACCGAACTCAACGGACAAATCTTTCACAGTCAGTATCGGAGATGTAGTCTCTTCTTCCAAAACGAGTTACCCCTATTCATTGAATATTTTTGAAAATCTCTAAAAATTTTCGTCTTCATTAAAACTTCATACTTTTTACATATTTCTATAATGAAAATTTAATGCCATGATATCTACTTATATTTAATCATCATCAATAACTAAACATTATGGAAATGTATGAAATTTAGACAAGTTGAGGCGTTTCGGAACATTATGTTATTGGGAACAACATCGGCTGCTGCCGAAAAAATGTATATTTCTCAACCAGCTGTAAGCCGCTTACTGAGTGATCTAGAAGACTCATTGGGCTTTGATTTATTTGAAAGAAAAAAGGGTAGACTGCATCCTACGATCGAAGCAACAGAATTTTTCCGCTCTGTTGAAGAGATATTTATAGGCTTTCAGAAGTTAGAATCGGTGGCGGAAAGGATTCGTAACCGTACCCCCAGTGAATTAAAAATTGCTTGTACATCCGCCATTTCCAGCTCCTTATTAACGCTTGTCTTAGAAGAGCATAAAAAATTTTATCCCACCGAGCGATTCACCGTATTGACCTTGTCTATGTCAGAAATTGCCATGCGACTGCAAACCAACTCCATTGATCTCGCGCTTGGGTTGGAGTTGCCTAAATTGGTGGGTATTGAGAGAGAATTTATTGGTAACGCTAGGTTTGTTTTTGCTATGCAAGATGGTCATGCACTCAGTCATAAAGAAGTGATTTATGCGGATGATCTTATCGGTGAGAGTGTGCTGTCGGTTTTAGACTCTTACCCAGGCTATTGGAACCAGTTGGAAAGTGCTCTTGAGCCAGTAAAAGGTCAAATATATCGTGGCATCCAGATAGACACCTCTCATACTGCTTATGCCATTATTTCTTCTGGGTTGGCGGTTGGTGTATTAGAACCTTTCGCGGCCATTACTTGGCGAAATAAAGGGGTTATAACCCGACGGTTTGAACCGACTATTAGCTACCCTTATGGCGTTGCATACCCTACCAACATCAAGCAACACAAATCTTTGCATAACTTTATTAATACCATCAAAACGGTTGTACCAAAGATGTCGGAATTTGATGACAGTTAGTGTGTTCTGTGCGCTTGGATAAAGCTAAGGATTGCCAGTACGCCATTGGTACGAGAGGTGGTGAGGTAACTGCTCAGGTTCAGTTCGGCAAGTTCTGTTTTGAGGTCCATAGCCCGAATTTGAGCTTTGCTTTTGCCATTCACAAGTTCAAGAATGGCAACCAGTACGCCGCGCATTAGCTTCGCATCACTGTCAGCCTTAAAGTGGCTGAGTTCGCCTTCTTTATACTCAAGTAACCAAACCGCGCTTTCACAGCCTTTTATTTTGTTTTCATCAGACTTATCTGGGTCTGATAAGCGTTCTAGGGTCTTACTTAATATGACCAAGGTTTTAAAGGTTTCTTCTTTGCTTTTACACTTCTGTAAACGCTGTTTTATTTTCAGTGAATCAGTCATCTGCCAATATCTCAATTGCTTCAATCAGGGCATCACAAAAGCGTTCTGCATCTTCTAAGGTGTTATAACAGGCAAATGAAGCCCTTAAAGTACCGGCTACGCCCAGTTGTGCCATGAGTGGATGGGCACAGTGACTACCTGCTCGAACCGCTACTCCTTTGCTATCTAGGTAACTGTTCAAATCCATTGTGTGAATATTGGGTACAGTTAAAGAAACTAAAGTCGTGTCTTTTTCTGGAGAGTAAATGTCTATCCCGCCAGCCTTAAACAAACGTTGGTAGGTATAGTTAGCTAAGTGCTGCTCCCATTTGAGCAACTCGGCTCTGTCCTGAGATTGCAAAAACTCGCAGGCCGCTGCTAAACCAATGACGCCTTCTATATGAGGCGTACCGGCTTCAAGGCGATAGGGCAAGACATTGAATTCAGTGGCTTGGTAAGCCACGTGATGAACCATCTCCCCACCAGTTTGATAAGGGATTAATACCTCTAGTGCGTGGCTCTTGCCATACAAGACACCAATTCCCGTTGGGCCGTACATCTTATGTCCAGAAAAGGCGTAGAAATCACAATCCAGAGCTTCCACATCAATTGGGTAGTGGGCTATGGCTTGGGCGCCATCCACTAAAGTGTAAGCGTTATACTGCTTCGCTAAGGCCAGCATCTCTTGCAAAGGGGTATGTACACCTATGGCGTTAGAGATTTGTGTGGCAGCAAAAATTCGAGTGCGATCGGTGAAGTAATGGGCATATTCCAACTGCCAATCACCCTCTGACGTTAATGGTATGACGCGCAAGCGAGCGCCAGTACGAAACGCTAATTGTTGCCAGGGGACTAGGTTGGCATGATGCTCAAGACTGGTAATAAGGATTTCATCGTCTTTTTCTAAGAGGTGTTCAAGACCATAAGCCACCATATTGATGGCTTCTGTGGTGCCTTTGGTCCAAATAATATGGCTTTGCTCTGGGGCATTAATAAAATTGGCGAGGCTTGTACGTGCTTGCTCGAAGTGATTGGTGGCGCGATCACTTAAGTAGTGAGAACCCCTGTGTACGTTTGCGTTGGCAGTAGAGTAGTAATGTTGGATAGCTTCCAGCACAGCAATGGGCTTTTGCGTCGTTGCCGCATTATCTAGGTACGTGAGCGGATGATCATAAGCTGGTTGCGATAATATCGGAAACAGCGGGCGCAATGTGCAAGGGTCAAAAGCCATGAAATTCTACTTTCTATCTAAATAGTGGTCACACAAGGCAGTTATCGTCGAGCAAAGACTGGCCACCTTCTTAATGAACTGTTTATGGTGATACGTTGGACAAATTGTACCTTAATGGCTTTTTAAAATGAGAAAATTTAGCTTTTTGCTTGCCTTTTTTTCGAGCACGCCTAATGATTGGAAACAGATGTTTATAACTGATATTTAGAGGGTACACAGTCGTGGCAGATTTCTTATATAAAGGCGTCGTTGATTGGTTTTTGGAGCAAATGTCCCAAGATAAATTGGCCGCTGGGGACAAGATGCCGTCGTTACGCAAGCTTGCTAAAGAGCTCAAGCTTAGCTTAAACACGGTGATCCATGCTTACGAAATTCTCTGTGAAGAAGGCTGGATTGAGTCACGACCTAAATCGGGTTACTTTGTCTGTCATCGTAGTAACGCAAAACCCGCCTCTCTTGTGGTGGGGGAAGCCCTTCAAGCGTTGCAAGAAGATGGCGTTAAAATGGCTTGGTCTTGCCTTGCTCATCGCAGTGCCTTAGTGGATCACGATGAGTCACTTCTCTCACTTTCAAACCGCCATGAAGAGCAAGACTTTCCTGTCTTAGGGAAGGGGAACCTATCCGCCAGAGAAGCTCTTAGTGGTTATCTCAATAGCTTAGGGATTAAGTCCCATGCCTCACAACTTTGGCTGTCTCGCTCGGCACTCAGCCTGTTTAGCCAGACTGTTTTAACCCTAACGCAAACAGGGGACACGGTTTTAGTTTTAACGCCCTGTGATCCAAGAGTTCCCTCAACATTGCAAAGTCTGGGTCGTAAAGTATTGACCCTTGCGGTAGGGGAAAGAGGGGCGGACTTGGATATTGTGATTCGTAGTTTGCGTGATGAGAAAATTGCTATGTTGGTGCTGCCTGGGCAGTTTGCTTTTCCTAGTGGTCAACTGATCAGCAATCTGAGTTTGCGCCGTTGGTTAGCCATAATAGAAGAGGTTAAAATTCCAGTTATTGAGTGGGACATGTGCTCACACCTTGGTTATCGAGCCAATGCTATTATGACCTATAAGTCATTGGATCATCATGAGCATATTATTTATCTAGGGGGAATAGAGTCTAAATCGAGCGATGGAAGTCAAGCTTGGTGTGTGCCGGGTCAGTATCAAGCCCAATTAGAAGGCGCCTTTTTAGCCGCGGATACAGCGCTGTCACACAAGCAGCAAGAAGCGCTAACTTCTTTATTACAGAGTAGTGGTAAACGCTCACTTACTAAGCGTAGCCGAGATATTTGGGCCAATGCCGAGCGTATTAAAGGCCAGTTAGAACAACGTCTTGGGGAGGCCGTCAGCTTTGCACCAAGCAAAGGTGGCTTAAGTTTATGGATGTACCTAGACCAGCCATTAGCTGAACAAGATGCTGTCAATCTACATGCCGTGTTTCGGCAGAGCGTAGTACCGGGCGCGATGATGAGCTTTGAGGCGGACGCGAATCATTGGTTGGCGATTAATATCAGCATGGGCGATGCGAGCTTATTGATTGATAAGTTAGCGGAATACTTAAAGGTTGGTGCGACTGCAAAAGATGTTGTGAGCGAGCCTAGTAAAGCCTTAGAGCAAGCGACATCCGCTGTAGTAGAAAAACAACAGGCTGAACCAAAAGTGGAGGTGAAGAAGAAGGCTGAGCAAAGAGACGCCTCAACTGAGCCCTTGTATAACCCAATGCTTGATCTCATTAACCATGACTTTGGTTAGTCTCTAGCTGCTTGTGGTGAGCAAATAGAAGATAAGGCGCTATGACAGCGCCTTTTTTATGCTTGCTAACATGGTGGTGTGGTCTTTGTAATCCAACTGAATGTAAGTCAGCTTGTCACCGATCACTAGGGCCAAAGAAGGGAAAGAATTTAAACCAAGTTGGCGAGCTTGATGTATTTCTTGTTCCAATAGATTGTGTTCTTTGACATGCGCCATAGACTTTTTAAAGCCCTCGGCTTTGAGGCCAATATTCACTGCACACTCGGTTAGCACCTTTAAATCCGATGGGTTCTTAGCGTGTAGGTAATAAGCTTCTTGGATGGCATGGTACATCTCTTCTTCCAACTCTACATCTCTTGCTACATAACAAGCACGACAAGCTGGGTAAGTAGAGCGGCGTGGCTGGGCGGTGCGCCAAAAATCAAAATTGAATTCGCGGCCAAGAGAGTTTTGGATATTGTGCCAAGTCGCTTCTAATTTGGCTTTCATGTCTTCTGGCATTGGTTGGTCGGAATCAACCGCCAAACCACCCAATAAAGGCTGAATAGTCAGTTGTTTATTATCGACTAATGGCTGTAAGGCTTTTTGCAGTTTGCTCCAAGTCGGACGAAATCCCCAGCACCAGCTGCACATAGGGTCGTAACAATAGAGTAGAGTCGCTGTCATAATCTGTTCCGGTTAATGTCTTACTTTTGTTTTATGCGGCAGGCTTGATCAGCCTCCATGAAAAATAATGACGCTTATCTTGGCATAATTTTTCATCATGGGGCTAGCGTTGGCCAAAAAAAACCACCTTTAGGAATCCCTAAGGTGGTTTTAGTGTCGTTGAGAGACGTATTAAGCGTCTTGCGTGTCGCTCTTTAGCACAGCGGCAATGGCATCACACAAAGGCTCCATATTGTCATGGGTCATACCTGCCACACTAATGCGGCCAGAACCCACTATATACACGCCGTGCTCTTTACGTAGCTGAGCCACTTGTTCTGGGCTTAGGCCTGAGAAAGAGAACATGCCTTGTTGGTGCGAAATAAACGAGAAGTCTTGGTTCACACCCTTCATGCGAAGAGTGTTTACAAACAAGCTACGCATTTCATGAATCCGAACACGCATGTCTTTTAATTCGCTTTCCCATAGCTCATACAATTCTGGCGTATTTAGAATTTCAGCAACGACAGCAGAACCATGAGATGGTGGGTTCGAGTAGTTGGTTCGAATGCAGCGTTTTACTTGAGTAAAGACAGTTTCTGCTTGCTCAGCTGTCTCACAAACAACTGTCAACGCACCAACGCGCTCATTATATAAACCAAAGTTTTTCGAGAAAGAGTTGGCGATCAGCATTTCTGGAACTTGATCCAAGAAAGTACGCAAACCTTGCGCATCTTCTTCCAAACCACGACCAAAACCTTGGTAGGCAAAATCAAACAAAGGCAGAAAGCCTTGTTTGCTAGACAGCTTCGCGAGCTGTTGCCATTGTTCAGGGGTTGGGTCGATACCCGTGGGGTTATGGCAGCAACCGTGGAAAAGCACTACGTCCCCTTCAGGGATCTGTGACAAGCTTGCTAACATGCTTTCAAAATCTAAGGATTTTGACTTTACATCGTAGTAAGCATAGCTGCCCACTTCTAGGCCAACAGACTGAAAAACCGATTGATGGTTCGCCCATGTTGGGTTACTGACCCAAATGGTGGCTTCTGGAAGGTGTTTTTTAATGAATTCGGCGGCAACTCGTAAGGCGCCTGTTCCGCCAGGTGTATGGGCAGTTTGGGCCAGTTGCTTGGTAATGATTTTGTGATCAGCACCAAATAAAAGTGTTTGTACTGCGCCACGATAGGCGGGTGCGCCTTCGATGCTAAGGTAGCTTTTGGTGGTTTCTTGGTTCAACAAACGTGTTTCGGCTTGTTTAACAGCTTTCAAAATAGGCGTTGTGCCTTGTTCGTCCTTGTACACACCAACCCCTAAATTAATTTTATTAGGTTTTGGGTCATTTTTGTAAGCGTCATTCAGGCCAAGAATTGGGTCTGCTGGAGCAGCTTGGATATGTTCAAACATGGAGACTCCCCAAGAGGGTTTGATTACTTTTTTTATTATGGATTAATCGGCATTAAAATCAGCCGTTATGGTACTCCATGAAGATCATGACTGCCATTAAAAATGCCTAATTAGCAGGGGGAAATCAGCCGATTGCTTGAGCTAGGTTGGGTGTTTGGGTGTTTTTTTGGGGTGACAATAGCCGCCAATCGAGAAATTGGTAACTGGGGTGTTTTTAGGTGTAGCCTTCCCTATTAACAGAAGACCTAGCTTCTGCTAGCGGATATCACCTATCAACTAACGCTGTGAGAACGAGTTTTATTCGTCCCAACCGTCAGAAATTGCTTGATGTAAGCGCTTTTCTTCTAAGTGCTGCTCTATGGCTCGACGAGCTCTGAGCATGCGAGCAGAATCTTCCTTTTGGTTCTTTTCGTTTTCTTCTTTTTTCAAACTGATTGAAGCATGAAGAATATCGGTTTTTACTTCGGTCAAAGTTTCTGACAGGTTACTCATGATGGTATTTTCCTTTCTAGCGTATTTTGATGACATTGAAATACACAGATCACTGTCATCGACGGGTGAAAAAAGTCAAAATAGACAGACAACATAATTAACAAGCTAATAAAAAACGCATTTCGATCAAAAATCAACCTGATCATGCCGTTTTTTTGTTACAAATAAAATACAACCTATGGCGGAATCTGATGGACGTTTCTTTTATCCTCGACGGATTAAACGATAAACAGCGCGAGGCAGTGGCAGCACCATTGCAGAATAGCTTAGTACTAGCTGGGGCCGGCTCAGGCAAAACGCGTGTTCTTGTGCATCGAATCGCTTGGCTTATGCACGCTTATGAGTTGTCTCCTTACAGTTTGATGGCCGTTACCTTTACCAACAAAGCCGCCCGCGAAATGCAAGGCCGTATCGAGCAACTGGTTGGTGTTCCGCCGCAAGGCATGTGGGTAGGCACCTTCCACGGTCTAGCCCACCGTTTGCTACGTGCTCACTGGCGTGATGCAGGTTTGAAAGAAAACTTCCAGATCATGGACAGTGATGACCAGCTAAGACTGATCAAACGTATTATGCGTGAACTGCGCATTGACGATACTCGCTGGCCACCGAAGCAAGTATCTTGGTTTATCAATGCTCAAAAAGATGAAGGTCGCCGTGCCGCCCATGTGCCCGACAGCCATGATCCGTTTGCGAAGGGCATGAGAGAGCTTTACTACCACTACGAAGAAGCGTGCGAGCGAGGCGGTCTATTAGACTTTGGTGAGCTTTTATTGCGTGCCCATGAGTTGATGTTGAGTACGCCAACGCTTTTAAGACATTACCAAGACAGATTTCGCCATGTGCTAGTGGACGAGTTTCAAGACACAAACACCATACAATACGCGTGGTTACGCCTCATGGTCGGCGATTCTGGCACCATTACCGCTGTGGGTGATGATGACCAGTCCATCTATGGCTGGCGTGGTGCAAAGATTGAAAACATTCAAAGCTTTACCAAAGACTTTACCGATGTAGGCACTATTCGCTTGGAGCAAAATTATCGCTCCACAGGTCATATTCTAAATGCCGCTAATGGTTTGATAAAAAACAATGATGATCGTCTGGGTAAAGAGTTGTGGACCGACAGTGGCGAGGGGGACCCTATCTCCTTATACGCAGGCTTTAACGAGCAAGACGAAGCTCGCTTTATCATTGGCATCATTAAACAGTGGAGCGATAAAGGCACTGCGTTAAAAGACATGGCCATTTTATACCGCTCGAATGCTCAGTCACGGGTAATAGAAGAATGTTTGGTTCGGGAACAGATTTCATATCGTATCTATGGTGGACACAGATTCTACGACCGCCTTGAAATCAAAAATGCCCTTGCCTATGCCCGTTTAGCTCTAGACCCCAATGATGACGGTGCCATGGAGCGAGTCATCAATGTGCCTCCGCGTGGTATTGGTGAGCGCAGTATTGGCACGTTGCGTGAAATTGCCCGTGATCAAGGCTGTTCTATGTGGCAAGCAGCACAGGAAGTTGTGCGTCAGTCATTAATGACAGCACGAGCTTGCAACGCCATTAAGGCTTTCTTGCAATTGATTGAAGGTTTAAGCAGTACAGTCCAAAACCCAGATTTAAACCTTAATGATGTGTTTGAGCAGGTGATTGAAGAAGCTGGCTTGATCCCTTTCCATGAAAAAGAAAAGGGTGAAAAAGGGGAAGCTCGTATTGAGAACTTAAAAGAGCTGGTCGGTGCGGCTGGTGGCTTTAGCTGGAGCGATGAAGACGAAGAGTTCAGTTCTCCGTTGATGGCCTTCTTGGATAAAGCCGTTCTCGACGCAGGGGAAGCGCAGGCAGATGAGCACCAAGATGCCGTGCAATTAATGACATTGCACTCTGCGAAAGGTTTGGAGTTCCCTCTAGTGTTCCTAACGGGCGTGGAAGAGAATGTGTTTCCTAGCAAGATGTCCTTTGAAGAGCCGGGACGTTTAGCAGAAGAGCGTCGCTTATGTTATGTGGGTATCACTCGAGCCATGGAAAAACTTTATATTACTTACGCCGAGTCACGTCGCTTATTTGGCAGTGAGTCCTTTAACAGTCCGTCTCGATTCATTAAAGAGATTCCACCTGAAACGATGGAGGAAGTGCGCTTACGTTCTCAAGTAAGCCGACCTGTGTCTTTACAGCGTCCTGATTTCCAGACAGAGAAAAGTCGTTTGAGAAACAGTCAGGTATTGAATGCGTATCAAGCACCAGAAGTGAATGTCAGTATGGGCGATCGGGTGAAACACCCTGTGTTTGGTGAGGGCTTGGTTATCAACTATGAAGGCCAAGGGCCGCAAGCGCGAGTACAGGTGAACTTTGATGATGAAGGCAGCAAATGGCTGGTATTGTCTTTTGCTAAGCTGGAAGTGCTTTAGTTGTTTAGATTGACGATGAGGTTTCCTCTGGCTCCGCGCGCCAGCGCGCAAAGTCGCTACGAGAAAACCTCCTCGCCAATTGCTGCAAGTTAAGGCTTATATATCAGTTACTTGCTTATGGGTGTCAATTTAACAAAATAAAAATAAGGAGTGTTGTATGACGATTAAAGTCGGTTTGATAGGGTTTGGTTTATCTGGGCGTTTTTTCCATGGGCCTTTCATTCAGAATGATGCTGAGATGGCGCTAACTTGTGTCTGTACACGACAAGAGCAGGCGGTACAGGAAACACATCCTCAAGCCCGAGTGGTCAGTAGCGTTGAGGCGGTGATGACAGCACAAGATGTAGACTTGGTTGTTATTACCACACCGAACAGTTTGCATTTTGAGCAAGCGAAACAAGCCTTAGAAAACGGTAAGCATGTATTACTGGAAAAACCTTCTGTTACCACTGTTGAGCAGATAGAAGAACTCTGTAACCTTTCTAAGCAAAAAGGCTTGGTTTTCTGTGTATATCAAAACCGTCGATTCGACGGAGATTTTCAGCACTTAAAAGCTTTAATAGAGAGTAAAGAGCTTGGGGAGTTAAAGCAGCTAGAATCTCGTTTTGACCGTTTTAGACCCCAACTGCAAGACCGTTGGGGTGAGCAGCCTGGGATTGGTGCGGGCATTTTTTGGAATTTGGGGCCTCATCTCTTTGACCAAATCTTACTCTTGCTTGGTACACCAGATTGGTTACAAGCCAGCATCGACATTTTACGAGGTGGTGGACAAACTGCCGATACCTTTGAACTAGAGCTTGGCTATGGTGAGAAGCGTATCCGTTTAGGCTACAGCACTTTTGAGGCGGGAGAAGCGAGTCGCTTTAATGCGCGCTTCACTCATGGGCGCTGGCAGTGTTTTGGTGTTGATCCACAAGAAGAAGCGTTACGCAGTGGGCAAATGCCTTGGCAAGATGCGTTTCCTAGCGCAGGCCGCGCGCAGTCTATGACCCATTATAAATCCGCTGATCAGTTAACGATTGAATCCCAGGAGGGCGTTGCACCAATAGGCCAATATGTGGATTTTTATCAGCAATTAAGAGACGCTATTTTGCATCAAGGCGAGCCACCAGTATCCTTAGTGCACGCAAGTCAGTTAGTTTACGGTTTGTGCTTGGCGGAGGAATCCGCGGCGAAAAATCAGCGTTTAGCTTGGGATTATCAACCAAATATTTAGCCTTCTTGCACAGAATATACTTATTTTTCAAAAATAGGTTGAGCTAAAAACGATCAATTCATATTATCGTCTGCCCTTTTATTGGTTTTACCGTATCAGGGCGATTTTCTGTCTGCCTCTAATAATAAAAACAGCATGTTGGGTGTTTGAACTAACGCCTCTTAAGACAGAGTCACCGACTATAAAGTAACTCGTTCTCATAGGAAAAATAATGCGTAAATTAGTGGTATTGGGCAAATTAGCATTGGCTGGTTTGCTGGCTTCTGTTTTGGTCGCCTGTGGCGGATCAGAAGAAACAGAACAAAAAGCCCAAGTGGTTGAGAAAGCAGAAACAATTAAGTGGAAAATGGTCACCACTTGGCCGAAAAACTTCCCAGGTTTAGGCACAGGTGCTGAGTCACTTGCTAAGCACATCAACGAAATGTCTGGCGGTCGCTTAGAAGTTAAAGTTTATGCAGCAGGTGAATTGGTTCCTGCTCTAGAAGTGTTTGATGCCGTATCTCGTGGTACTGCAGAAATGGGTCACAGTGCTTCTTACTACTGGAAGGGTAAAGTACCTGCAGCTCAGTTCTTCACAACGGTACCTTTTGGTCTAACGTCACAAGAGTTTAACTCTTGGGTTTACTACGGCGGCGGTCTAGAGCTATGGGAAGAAATCTACGCACCCTTTAACTTGATCCCAATGCCTGCAGGTAACCCAGGTGTGCAAATGGGTGGTTGGTTCAACAAAGAAATCAACTCTCTAGCAGACTTTCAAGGCTTGAAAATGCGTATGCCTGGTCTAGGTGGCGAAGTGCTGAAAAAGCTTGGTGCATCACCTATCAACATCCCTGGTGGCGAAATCTTTACCGCGCTTCAATCTGGCACTATCGATGCGACAGAGTGGGTTGGCCCATATAACGATCTAGCGTTTGGTTTGTACAAGTCGGCTAAATATTACTACTACCCAGGTTGGCATGAGCCAGGTTCTGCTGTGGAAGCTATCTTCAACAAAGATGCTTTCAATGCATTACCAAACGATCTACAAGCGATTGTTCGTGCAGCGGTTCAACAAGCTAACCTAGAAATGATCAATGAGTACACGGCGCGTAACAACGCTGCGCTACAAACGCTATTAAACGAGCATAATGTACAGCTTAAGCCTTACCCAGAAGACTTATTGATTGCTTTGAAAAAAGCCTCTGCTGAAACCTTGGAAGAAGTAGCCGCTAATGACCCAGACAGTCAACGTGTTTACAAGTCTTTCAAAGCGTTCCTAGATTCTGTTACAACTTGGCAAGATGTTTCTGATCGCGCATTTGTAAACGCTCGCTCATTGCCATAACGGTTATTGTTTTTTTAAATAAGAACAATGACTAACAAAGGCTTCCTAGTCTAAGACTAGGAAGCCTTTTTATTTGTCTAAAAAAATTAGGAAGCGGCCTATGAATTGCTCGAAAAGTGAAAATAACGCTTGAGGGAAATCTCGACACTTCATACTATCTAGACCACTTAGTGCAAAAAATGTGTACATAAGGCCAGTTTAGAGAGGTTTATCCATCAAACTAGCTAAAAATCGCCATTTGTTATCAAACTAGGTTTTATAAAAATAACCAAAATAATCTTAGAGAGGTTTTAAATGCAAACCGTAAAAACATGGAGCAAGCTGGCTTTAGTCAGTTTAACGGCAGCTACTTTAGTGGCTTGTGGTGGTTCGGAAGAAGCGAAAGAAACGGCCCAAGTAGAGAAAAAAGTAGAAGTTATAAATTGGAAAATGGTCACTACTTGGCCAAAAAACTTTCCGGGTTTGGGGACTGGTGCTGAGAATCTGGCAAAAAATATCACGGATATGTCTAATGGCCGCTTAAACATTAAAGTGTATGCGGCAGGTGAGTTAGTACCACCGTTGGAAGTATTTGATGCGGTATCCCGTGGTACGGCTGAAATTGGTCACAGTGCAGCCTATTACTGGAAGGGTAAAGCCCCAGCAGCGCAGTTTTTCACCGCGGTACCTTTTGGTTTAACCGCTCAAGAAATCAATTCATGGATTCATCACGGTGGCGGTTTAAAACTGTGGGAAGAGATCTACGAACCATTTAACTTGATCCCTATGGCCGCGGGTAACACTGGCGTACAAATGGGTGGTTGGTTCAATAAAGAAATTAACTCTCTAGAAGACTTCCAAGGCTTAAAAATGCGTATGCCTGGCCTAGGTGGCGAAGTATTGAAAAAAGTCGGTGGCACGCCTGTTAACTTGCCTGGTGGCGAAATCTTTACCGCACTTCAGTCTGGCACCATTGATGCCACTGAATGGGTTGGTCCCTACAATGATTTAGCGTTCGGTTTATACAAAGCAGCGAAGTTCTACTACTCTCCGGGCTGGCATGAGCCAGGTTCTGCGATGGAAGCTATCTTCAATAAAGACGCTTTTGAAGCTTTGCCAACGGACTTACAGCTGATTGTTCGTGCTGCGGTTCGTCAATCTAATGCTGATATGTTGGATGAGTTCACAGCGCTGAACAATGCTGCACTACAAACGCTGTTAAATGAGCATAAAGTTGAGCTAAAAACCTTCCCGAAAGATGTGTTAGCAGCACTCAAAGTCGCTGCGGATGAAACTCTAGAAGAAGTCGCAGCGGCGGACCCAATGAGCCGTAAAGTCTATGAATCTTTTAAAGACTTCCGCAGCAAAGTAAGTGCTTGGCACGAAGTGTCAGAGCGCGCTTACATCAATGCGCGTGATGAAAACTAACACTAGCATTTAGTTCCGCCATAAAAAAACCCAGCCTAGGCTGGGTTTTTTGTTTTACAGCAAGGGTTAATCGTCCATGCTACCAAGTTCTAGCAGGGTGGCGTTACCACCGATCGCTGTGGTGTTGTTAGAAATCGTGCGCTCTGTGACAAAGCGCAAAATATAGTGAGGCTTGCTAATAGTGCTTAGCGTCTCAACATCTGTTTCTTCAACCAGCTGGCAAATCAAACCGCTTTTCGCCACCAAGCGTTTATCTAGCTGCTTGGCTTGTTCCGTGTCACATAACACAGCCACGCCCGCTAGATGCTCTGCTTCGATGATGGCATCTTGGGCACTCTCTGCAATGTTTTGCACGATACCTTGCGGTAAAGATGGGCAGATTTTATCCATGATTTGCTGACCAATGAGGCCAACCGTGATCACTGGGTTGCCGGCAATCAAGGCCGCAAAAATTTGCCCAACTAAGCCTACATGCGCCACTTCTGTATCGATAAAGGACATACATAAAAACACGCCTCGACCTTGGCATGAAAGTTCGTTGCGTTCACCCGTTGGGCCAGGCATAACAAGGGTTTCAGAAATATTTTTTTGCGCATTCTGAATCTGCCATTGAGCCATTTTTTGCTGTGTTTCGGTGAGTTGTCCTAACGCCGAGATCAATTTTTGCTCACGTCCTGAAAAGCCGAGTTTATCCCAAGCTTCAAAGGATTTTTGTGCTACTTGAATTTGAACAGGCTGTACAATTGTCATTGTCTTTTCTCCTATCGATTCGCTATAAAGTTAAAGAGTCTTTTCTATAGCGAAACGCTGTAGATAATGTGGACCACCCGCTTTAGGGCCTGTGCCTGAAAGCCCCTGCCCGCCGAAAGGCTGAACGCCTACCACAGCACCAACCTGATCACGGTTAATGTACAAGTTACCAACACGAGCTCGACTCGCAATGCGTGCGCAAGTGGTTTCGTTACGACTATGGACACCCATGGTCAAACCAAAACCAGAGTTGTTGATGGTATCGATAATCTTGTCTAACTCACGAGCTTTGTAGCGCACCACGTGTAGGATCGGGCCAAATTTTTCTTCGGTTAGAAGGTCAATACTGCTGATCTCGAAAGCACTAGGCGCCACATACGTGCCTTCTGCTGCTGAGGCAGGCAGTGCCGCTTGAGCGATCAGCTTGCCTTCTACTTTCATGCGTTCAATGTGCTCTAGCAGCATGGTTTGTGCTTTTTTATCAATGACTGGGCCGACATCTGTGCTGTGTCGGTAAGGAAGGCCAACAGTTTGCTCTTGCATTGCTCCCTTAATCATCGGAATCACACGGTCTGCAATGTCTTCTTGAACAAACATGACCCGCAGCGCGGAACAACGCTGACCCGCCGAAGCGAAGGCTGAACGTACCGCATCACGAACGACTTGTTCTGGCAGTGAAGTGGAGTCAATGATCATCGCATTTTGTCCGCCAGTCTCAGCGATGACGGGCACTGGAGCCACATCACGAGCCGCTAGAGTGCGGTTGATAAGTTGCGCGGTTCCAGTTGAACCGGTGAAGGCTAAACCGGCAATACGCTTGTCACTGGTTAACGGTGCGCCAACGCTTGCTCCGTCGCCAGGCAATAGGTGCAGGACATCGCCCGGTACACCGGCTTGATGCAGCAACTCAATAGCACGGAAAGCAATTAAACTGGTTTGCTCCGCAGGTTTTGCCACTACGGTATTTCCGACCACAAGCGCCGCAACGACCTGACCTGTAAAGATGGCCAATGGGAAGTTCCATGGGCTAATACACGTAAAGACACCACGGCCTTCAAGCTGAGCTTGGCGCTGTTGGCCCATAAAGTCGGTATATTGAGTCGGTGACGCAAAGTGGCTACGCGCTTGCTGTGCATAGTAGCGACAGAAATCTACTGCTTCACGTACTTCATCAATGCTATCTTGGATGGTCTTACCCGCTTCACGGTGGCAAAGCGCCATCAATTCGGCATAGTTTTCTTCCATCAAGTCGGCCATACGATCTAGGCAATCTGCACGCTCGCTAGCAGGCTTACTTGACCATGCAGGGAATGCGGATTGAGCGAGGTCTATCGCGTTAGCGACGGTCGCCGTATCGGCCCAATCGATTTGGCCTGCTGTCTCACTATGGTTGTAGGCGCTAACCACAGATTTGGTATTGTTTGTGGTGATGTTTTGGCCGCCAACAATAGGAAAAGCACGCCACTGTGTTTCTTGACCCATAAAAGCATCAATCTGAGCTTTGAATGGCGTCCAATCTGAATCGATCTCGATATTAGGACCGAAAGAGTTTTTGCGGTCGTCGAACAGTTCATGTGGCAATTTAATATGCGGGTTCGCCAAAGACTTGCGGCGCTCTAGCGTCGTCACCGGGTGTTCTACTAGGTCTGCTACTGGGCAACGAGCGTCGATTAAACGGTGTACAAACGAGCTGTTGGCGCCGTTTTCTAACAAACGACGTACTAAGTAAGGAAGTAGGTCTTTGTGGCTACCAACAGGTGCATAAATACGTACGCAGATGTTGCTGTCTTTAATTAAACTGTTGTATAGGGCATCGCCCATGCCGTGTAGGCGTTGGAATTCGTATTCTTCTGTGCTGGCACCTAGCTGCTCGGCAATGCAGGCAATCGTCGCAATGGTGTGCGCGTTATGGCTGGCAAACTGTGGGAAAATATTACCACGTGTATGTTCACTCAATAGGAAGTTAGCACAGGCAAGGTAAGAGACATCGGTAGACTCTTTGCGAGTGTACACAGGGTAGCCAGTAATGCCGCGTTGTTGGCAAAGTTTGATTTCAGAGTCCCAGTAAGCACCTTTCACAAGGCGCACAGGGATACGATCGCCTTGTTCTTTGGCCAAGGCTGCTAGCCAAGTTAAAACGGGCAGGGCGCGCTTAGAATAAGCCTGAACGACAAGACCGAATAACCCCCAGCCTTGTACGGCTTCGTCACGGTAAAGTTTTTCAAATAGATGTAAAGAAAGTTCTAGGCGATCTGCTTCTTCGGCATCAATGGTAATACCGACATCCAGTGCACGAGCCTTGCTTACTAACCCTTTAACACTGTCGAAAAGCTCGCTCATAACACGTTCTTCACAGCCGACTTCATAGCGTGGGTGTAAGGCTGATAATTTAATCGAGATGGTAGGGCGGTAGCCTTTGCTATAGGTATCTTTACCGACAGATTCAACGGCTTTCTCATAGGAACGTAGGTATTTATCAGCATCAGCAGCGGTTAATGCGGCTTCTCCTAACATATCAAAAGAGTAGGTATAGCCTTTATCACGATAACCTTTGCCACGAGAGAGCGCTTCTTTGATATCTCGACCTAAGACAAATTGATGTCCCATGATCTTCATCGCTTGGTTCATGGCTTTACGAATCACAGGCTCAGATACGCGGTTTACCAAACGATTAACCAGATTAGCAGGGGTGCCATCGTGTTTTTCATCCATAGTGACTATCTTGCCTGTTAGCAATAAGCCCCAAGTGGACGCATTGACGAAGAATGAGTCAGAGTTTTTCGCATGGGATGCCCAGTTGGCAACGCTTAGACGGTCTTTAATAAAAGCATCGGCGGTTTCTTTATCTGGCACGCGCATCAAGGCTTCGGCCAAACACATCAACAAAATACCTTCTTTGGTATCTAGGCTGTATTCAAGCAGTAAAGCATCGATCATCGACATGCTGTCGTCGTCTTTGCGTACTTTCTCAATTAACTGGGTTGCTGCTTGGGTGCAGTTAGCCAATTCGCCGTCCGTTGGTTTTGCTAATGGTAAGAGTTCCTTTAACCATTGCTCTTCATCTGCTTTATAAAGAGGGGAAATGAGCTGCCATAATTCATTGAGTGGCCGCTGAATGAAGTTAGGTTGTAATACCTCAATCGCTTTAAACATGGTGGAACTCTCCTATCACCAAGCCAACTGGCTTATATTTAGACCGTAAATTTTTATAGAGCACTCAACATTTTGGTGAAAGCATTAATTATGCCTGATCGCCAAAATGTCATTTGATTTATGGGCACACTTTAGTGATAAAGGATAGAAACTGTCTTTCTAAAAAGTCGGTTTTTTTTATAAGAAAGTCTGATTATTTGCGAAAAACTGACGGCTAAATCGTTTGTGCTCAAGGGCGGTTCGTAAAAACGCGCTACGCCCCATTATGGGGAGCACACAGAGGATTGAGAGTTAATATTTTGGGTGCTGTTTTTGATAGCGAAGAGGGGTTATGCCTAGGGTTTGTGTAAAGAGATTTGTCATCGCGCTTTGGCTCGAAAAACCACACATTTCGGCCACCTGAATGGGAGGGAAGCCATCGCTTAATAGACTTTGTGCCCGCTCAATACGTTTACGGATTAGATACTGATGTGGGGTAATGCCGGTACGCTCTTTAAAACGCTCGTGAAATTGGCTCACACTCAAAAAGCAGAAGTTTGCCAACTGGTCGATATGGACACGACGAGACAGATTGAGCTCAATAAACTGATCTAGCTTATCAATATCCAACTGATTACCGCGTAGACGCACTTCCTTATTGTCGATCTGATGACGAATGGAACTTAACAGGGTATTACCACAAGCGCGCGCCAACATAGGGTCATCTGGGTATTGCTCTAATTCACCAGACAGCGCTGAGGCAAGGATTTGTAGCCGTGGATTAAGCTGAAAATAAGCCGCATGATCGAATAACCGAGAGACAATTTCATACTCTTGATCGGTAATACTTTTTTGCGGAGGAATCGGCAGGTTAACGACCATGATGCGATTGTCTCCAAGACCGGCAAAAGCATGGCCATCCGAAGAAGGCACAATACAACCTTCACCGGTATGCAGCTGTTTGCTGTTGCCTTGAATGTCGAAGTCCGTATGACCGTCTAATACGACTACCAGCTGGTGGTAATCATGATCATGGGTATCGGCTTCGTCAGGCAGGCTGAGAATATCGGAATCAGACTCTGTCAAAATGAACCTACAGGAAAAATTTAACTCAGTAAGGTGATTTTATATCAGCTTGAGTAAAAAATGGACAGGTATTCTACTTACGATAGAAGAGGAACAGCTCACAAAATTCACTAAGAAGGGCTTAAGGTTGAAAGTGAGGGCATGGCCCTCATTTTCAAATGTGGTTACTCGCTTACTTTAATGACTAAGTTGCCTAGCGCACCAGATTTAAGAACATCTTCGTGGGCTTGGCCTAATTCCGTCAAAGCATAGCTGTGACGAACCACTGGTTTGAGCACGCCCTTTTCAAACAATGGCAGTAACGCTTTGGCAATACGAGCCAGTTCATTTGGCTGAGCATTAGCAAGAGCAACACCTACCACAGAGGCATCACGCGCCATTAAGTCTCTTGGGTTAATCTCCACCGTACCACGGTTACCAATTACCGCCACACAGCCACCAAACGCTAAGGCTTTTAAGTCTTGGTCTAGGTTGTGGTTAGCCAACATTTCGATGATCACATCAAAACCTGTATCCAAGCTTTGGAAAGGCTCTAAGTGAGCTGTATCGTTGTGCATGATGATGGTTTCAACGCCTTGCTCACGTAATAGCGCAACACCCGCTTCAGTACCTGAACTGGCGACGACATCCATGCCGGCGGCAAGAGCGAGTTGCACGGTTGCTAAGCCAACGGCACCGGTGGCACCATGTACTAACACTTTATCGCCCGCTTTGGCGTTCGCGCGGCCAAATAAAGCTCGATGTGCTGTGGTGTAAGGCACGCCTAAACAAGCACCTTCTTCGTAGGACAAGGCATCAGCAAGAGGAAAGGTGTGTGTCGTGTTACACACGGCAAATTCAGCACTAGAACCTGTTAAGTTGCGGCTAAAGTAAACGCGTTGACCTACTTTGAATTGGGTTACTTGCTCACCCACTTCCACAATGATGCCTGAACCATCGTTGCCAGGCGTATGGGGGAAGTTCGCTTTGTAGTTATTCACCCCAGAGCGAATATAGGTATCAACAGGATTAACACCTGCCGCACCAACCTTTACTAAAAGTTGGTCAGGGCCAAAACTTGGAGTATCCGTTTCGACTAAAGCTAGATCACTGGCTGGGCCATAAGCTTGAATTTGCATTGCTTTCATTACGTCATCCTTTTTATATTTCTTAATAGGCTATGCGTTAGTTGGCATACACTTGTTCTGGTAACCAAGTCGCAAGTTGAGGCCATAGGGCTAACATCAATAATACAAACACTTGGATCAGGATAAAAGGCAGCACCCCTTTGTAAATTTGCTGGGTGGTGACTTCTGGTGGCGCAACGCCACGAAGATAAAACAGAGCAAAGCCAAATGGTGGTGTTAAGAAAGACGTCTGTAAGTTGATTGCCATCATAATACCTAACCAAATTGGGTCTAAACCCATAGCTAACAATACTGGCGCCACAATTGGCACCACCACAAAGGTGATTTCGATAAAGTCGAGAATGAAGCCTAAGAAGAACATTAGCAACATGACAACGATCATCGCACCCACGACACCGCCTGGTAATTGTGAGAAGAAGTCGTGAATCAATTCTTCACCGCCAAAACCACGGAATACCAAGGAAAAAAGCGAGGCACCGATGAGGATCATGAACACCATACAGGTGACTTTTGTCGTGGAGTAAACACTGTCTTTTAGAGTGTCAGCATTTAACTTACCACTAAAGACAGCCAGTAAAGCCGCACCTAGCGCTCCGACGCCCGCCGCTTCTGTTGGCGTTGCAATACCGGACAGAATCGAACCTAGAACCGCAAATATAAGAATGAGAGGTGGTAGCAAGCCTTTAATTAACTGTAGCGCTAAAGGCTCATTAGAATTTGCCCGCAATTCGTCACGCGGTACCGCTGGTGCTTTATGGGGCTGAAGCCAAGCAATCACCATTACATAGGCGATGTACAAAGACACTAAAAGTAAGCCCGGAATCAAAGCGCCTACAAAAAGGTCTCCTACGGAAACTGTTTTAGGGGAGAAAATCCCCATTTCCAACTGGGCTTTTTGGAAAGCATTGGACATGACATCCCCAAGCAACACCAAGGCAATCGACGGTGGAATGATTTGCCCTAACGTACCTGTGGCACAAATAGTACCCGTCGCAAGAGATGGATCATAACCGCGACGTAACATGGTCGGCAAAGAGATCATGCCCATGGTCACTACGGTCGCCCCAACAATACCTGTGCTGGCAGCCATGAGCATACCAACAAGAATAACCGAAACGCCTAAACCGCCTCGCATGGTGCCAAACAGCATCGCCATGGAGTCGAGTAACTTTTCTGCCAGTTTAGATTTTTCTAACAGAACTCCCATTAATACGAACAGAGGAACAGCTAATAGTGTTTCGTTACGGACAATACCGAATAAACGGTTCGGCAGAGCTTCTAGAAAGACGCTGTCGAAAGTACCGAAAAGAGAACCAACAGCAGCAAAAATAAGGGCGGTGCCACCTAGGGAAAACGCAACAGGGTACCCAAAAAGTAAACAGACGCAAACGGCGGCGAAGAGCCATAGAGGAAGAAATTCAACCATGATTAAGTCCTTTTATTCGTGCTAGCTGCCTTAATGACACCCAAGTTTTTAATAATATCTGCCAGCCCTTGAATAATGAGGCTGACCATCATAATAGGGATCAATGTTTTCAAAAGATAAATAAAAGGTAGGCCACCAGGCTCTTGCGAGGTTTCTAGTACACGCCAAGAAGCTTCTACATAATCAATGCTTAGATAGGTTGTGTAAGCCGTGAAAGGCAGTAGCAAGAAAAGCCCACCAATGACATTGACCCAGGCTTTTTTGGTCGATGAGAACTCACGGTAGAAAACATCTACGCGCACATGTTCGTCATCCTTAAAGGTATACGCAGCACCGAGCATGAAAACCATCGCATGTAAGTAAAGTGCAGACTCTTGCAAAGCAATGGAGCCAAAGTTGAAGCCATAACGCAGCACAACCACCAAGCAAGTAATTAACATCATGGCGAGCGTTAACCAAGCCACCAGTTTACCTGTGTAGGTAGAGATAGCATTAGCCGCACAGACGAATTTATTAAACATTACATTTCCCATTATTTATTTATCGATAGCAGCAAAAAAATCGAGGCGTCAGTTTATGGGATAACGCTACGCTTGGGAATATCAGAGGCTTTGGATGAAGCGAAAAAGCGCCATTTTATTGTTGTTAGCAACCAAATGCGCCATTAAGAGGCATAAAACGGCTTTATAAGCCTTCCATACCTTATCTAAAAAAGGTGAGATGAGCCGAAATGCCATATTCCTGTGAAATATTTCATTCTTTAACATAACTGTCACATTCAACTTTTATAGTAATCCTCATTGAACGAGCTATGGGTGTTTTCCCATAAATATTTGACGATAACCATTGAGGTTTATGAAATGAAAAAACTAGTTGCAGGTCTGGCGATGACAGCCGCAGTAAGCGTTTCTGTTAACGCTGTTGCAGATGTTGATTCAAACTTAATGTCTTACACTAAGGCAAGCGGTGTTTCTGGAAATATCTCTAGCGTAGGTTCTGATACTCTAGCTAACTTGATGACACTATGGGCAGAAGACTTCAAGCGTCTTTACCCTAACGTGAACATTCAAATTCAAGCGGCCGGCTCTTCTACTGCGCCACCAGCACTTACTGAAGGTACTTCTAACTTCGGTCCTATGTCTCGCACTATGAAAGACAAAGAAATTGCGGCTTTCGAAAAGAAATTCGGCTACAAGCCAACAGCTGTTCCTGTTGCTATCGACGCTCTAGCAGTATTCGTACATAAAGATAACCCAATCAAAGGTTTGTCTCTTCCTGAAGTCGATGCAATTTTCTCTTCTACTCGTAAAGGTGGACACAGCGAAGATATCACTAACTGGGGTAAAGCTGGCTTGACGGGTGCTTGGGCTAACCGTGACGTTCAACTGTTCGGTCGTAACTCAGTTTCTGGTACTTACGGTTACTTTAAGTCTAACGCGCTATTCAAAGGTGATTTCAAAAACAGTGTAAACGAGCAACCTGGTTCTGCTTCTGTTGTTCAATCTGTTTCTACTTCTCTTAACGGTATCGGTTACTCTGGTATCGGTTACAAAACATCTTCAGTACGTGCTTTACCACTAGCGAAGAAAGAAGGTAATGCATTCGTTGAGGCAACGCCAGGCAATGCAGCAACGGGTAAATACCCACTGTCTCGCTTCCTTTACGTTTATGTAAACAAAGCTCCTAATAAGCCTCTAGCGCCACTACAGCGTGAATTTGTAAAAATGGTTCTATCTAAAATGGGCCAAGAAGTTGTAGTGAAAGACGGTTACGTACCTCTACCGGCTAAAGTTGCTGATAAATACCTTAAAGCTCTAGGTATTAACTAAGTTAGCTTAGCGAATTGAATGAGATACTTAAGGCAGGACAGCGATAAGCTCTCCTGCTTTTCTCTTCTCCTTCGATGTAACAAAAACGTCACAAAAAAAGATGAAATCGGATGACTACACCAACTGACCATCAGATGCCTGAGTTGGATTTTAATACGCCAGCTTTAAAGCGTCACCGTAAGCTTCGAGCCCTGAAAGACCGCATGACCGGTATGGGCATCGCTATTGGGGGCTGCAGTGTTATTCTCGCAGTACTTCTTATCTGTTTTTACTTACTTTATGAAGTTGCACCTCTTTTTATGGGGGCTTCTATTGAAGCTAAGGCAAGCTATTCGCTGCCTGCAGAAGAGCAAGGTGAAAGCCTTTATCTCACGGCTGAAGAACAATCTGAAATAGGCATGCGTGTTACGACTAATGGCAGTATTATTTTCTTCTCTATTGCCGATGGTAAGGTTTTAAATACAGTCGCTAATCCGCGTCAGCAAGCTATTACGAGTTTTACAGTTGAGTCAGATACAAGTCGTTTACTCGCCTTTGGTTATGAAGACGGTAAAGTTGTCATTGCTCAACATAACTATCGTATTTCTTACCCTGATGGCGTACGTCAAATCTTGCCAGTCGTAGAATATCCTTACGGTGAAGAAGCTATTTCTGTCGCTGATTTTGCGATTAAAGAGTTAGCTGTTCGTGATGCCGAAGATGGATTAACCATTGCAGCCTTAGGTGATACACAAAATGCTGTTTTGCGAGTCACAAGAGATGTTAACTTCATCACTGAAGAAGTTGAACTAACAGAGCAGCGTGAGTCTATTCCGTTCATTGATGATGTGGTGAGTGTACTGGTTAGTGGTGATCAGCGTTATTTGTATATTGCGACATCAAAAGGTGAGCTGAGCGAATTCGATCTTCGCGACTTTGATAATGTGTCGCTAAAAGACAACATTAGTTTATTCAAGGAACCAGCTAACCTTGTTTCAATGACCTATTTGTTAGGTAAGTCATCCTTAATGATTGCCGATTCCTCCGGTCGTGTCAGCCAGTGGTTTAATGTTCGCGCAGAAGGTAATGAAGAAAAATTAACGTTCATTCGAGACATCAAGCAACCAACGGCCATTGATAACATTGCGATGGAGCAACGTCGCAAAGGCTTTGCGACATTAGATGATCGTGGTGTAGTAGCGATCTACAATGCCACTTCTACTCGTCAAGTGATTGATGAAAAATTAAGTGATAGCAGTGCGCGTATGATCAGCTTCACACCGCGTGCGAATGGATTACTGTTAGAAGATGGTAAGGGCCTTCACTTTTATTACGTGGATAACGAGCACCCAGAAGTATCGTGGTCTTCACTATGGGGACAAGTTTGGTACGAAGGCTATCAAGAGCCAACGTATACGTGGCAATCATCCGCAGCAAACAACGATTTTGAGCCTAAGTACAGCTTGATGCCGTTGGCATTTGGTACGCTAAAAGCCGCTTTCTATGCCATGTTAATGGCTGTTCCTTTGGCTATTTGTGGTGCGATTTACACAGCTTACTTCATGGCACCAGCCTTGCGCCGTAAGATTAAGCCTGTGATCGAGCTGATGGAAGCATTGCCAACGGTTATTCTTGGTTTTCTAGCAGGTTTGTTTTTTGCTCCTTTCTTGGAAGAAAACCTAGCCGCTACTTTCAGCATATTGTTCATCTTGCCATTGGGGATTTTATTATTCGCCTACCTATGGTCACGCCTTCCATTGAAGTTACGTTGGTTGGTTCCTGAAGGTTGGCAGCCATTGGTCCTTATTCCTGTCATTATTTTCTTAGCTTGGGGCTGCCTTGTTTTGAGTCCATTCATTGAATTGAACTTCTTTGGTGGCAACATTCGTGGCTGGATTACTCATGATTTAGGTATTACTTTCGACCAACGTAACGCCCTAGTTGTTGGCTTTGCGATGGGTTTCGCGGTGATTCCGACCATCTTCTCTATTACAGAAGATGCCATATTCAGTGTGCCGAAAGCCCTTACGCAAGGCTCTCTAGCCTTAGGTGCAACCTACTGGCAGACCATGACTCGCGTTGTTTTACCAACCGCGAGCCCAGGTATTTTCTCTGCCGTAATGATAGGTATGGGGCGTGCGGTAGGTGAAACCATGATCGTACTGATGGCTACGGGTAATACGCCCATTATGGACTTCAATATCTTTGAAGGTATGCGTACCTTGGCGGCTAACTTGGCCGTGGAAGTGCCAGAATCTGAAGTGGGTAGCTCCCATTATCGTATTCTTTTCTTGGCAGCGTTTGTGTTGTTTGTATTCACCTTTGTGGTCAACACTATCGCTGAGACTGTGCGTCAGCACCTACGCAAAAAATACGGGTCCTTGTAATGAGTAATGAAATGAAAATGGAAAAAAAGTCCGTATCTGAGTGGTTTAAATCGGGTGATCCATGGGTGTGGCTAAATGCCGGTGCTGTGGCGATTTCTGTCATCATGGTAGTGGGCTTACTATTGTTAATCGCAGTTCGTGGTCTTGGTCACTTTTGGCCTGCCGACGTGATGCAAGCAACTTATTCGCTGCCTAGTGAAAAGTCTTACACTATCATAGCTGAGCGTGTTGAAAGTGTTGACGTAACGTCGGCACAATTACGCGAGGCAGGTGTTAACTTACCTGAAGACGATGACAAGATACTACAACGAACCTTACTTAAAATGGGTAATCGAGATGTATACGGTGCCGATTTTGGTTGGGTGATTGATAAGTACTTGAGTGATGTCAAAACGCCTGACATGTTGTTTGCAGCAGAGCGTCATGAATGGGGTAACCTATACGGCTATCTGAAAGCAGTGAAAGAAGACGGACAGGTTGTTGCTGAAACAACAGACCTAACACCGACGGATTCTGCTTTGGCGACTTGGGCAACTTTCGAGAAAAGCATCGAGAGAGCGTCAAATATTCATGATCAAATCAAGGATATAGAGAAGGGGGATATTGGTAAAATTAACTACGCCCTTGAACGTATCCGTTTAAAGCAACGTCGTCTTGAGCTGGATAATCAATTGACTCCAGCTGCTGAGGCAGATATTGCGGCTGAGCGCGCCCAATATGATGAAGAGTATAAAAGCTTACAGTCTAATCTGGCGGCATTATATCAACAGATTAACCGTGATACCTTCACGGTTCAGGTAATGGACGGTACCGTTCATGAAGTTCAGGTATCAAAGATTGTTCACGCCTTCCGTCCGAATGCGATGGGTGTGTTTGAGAAGCTAGCCTTCTACTTCAATAAAGTATGGGAGTTCTTATCAGACGATCCTCGTGAAGCCAACACGGAAGGCGGTGTTTTCCCTGCAATCTTCGGTACTGTGATGATGGTTCTCCTAATGACAGTACTGGTGACACCTTTCGGCGTGGTCGCGGCAGTTTACCTTCGTGAATACGCCACACAGGGTGCAGTGACTCGTGTGATTCGCATCGCAGTGAACAACCTAGCGGGTGTACCTTCCATCGTATATGGTGTGTTTGGTTTAGGCTTCTTCATCTACTTCCTAGGTTCAGGCATTGACCAAGCCTTCTTCCCAGAAGCTCTACCTTCACCAACGTTTGGTACAGGTGGCTTGATGTGGGCCTCAATTACCTTGGCACTATTGACTGTGCCTGTGGTTATCGTCGCGACGGAAGAGGGCTTGTCACGTATTCCTCGTAACGTGCGTGAAGGCAGCTTGGCGTTGGGTGCAACCAAAGCAGAAACCCTATGGCGTGTGGTGTTGCCGATGGCGAGTCCTGCAATCATGACAGGTGTGATCTTGGCGGTGGCACGTGCCGCAGGTGAGGTAGCACCATTGATGCTGGTGGGGGTTGTGAAACTTGCACCAACCTTGCCGCTAGACGGCAACTATCCCTTTATTCACCTAGATCAGAAGTTTATGCACCTAGGCTTCCATATCTATGATGTGGGTTTCCAAAGCCCGAACGTGGAAGCTGCGCGACCACTGGTTTATGCAACAGCGCTATTACTTGTGATGGTTATTGCACTACTGAATTTCTCAGCAGTAACGATTCGAAATCACCTACGTGAAAAATACAAATCGCTAGAAATGTAAGCGGAGAAGAAAAGATTATGAGCGAAGCAAAAACACACTCAATTGATATTTCAGCGATGCAGCGTAGCCAGCAGGCTTTGCGCATCGAAGACGAAACCGTTTGCCTTTCTGTGAAGGACTTACATCTTTACTACGGTGAAAAAGAAGCGCTTAAAGGCGTGGATATGATCATACCGGAGAAGAAAGTAACGGCTTTCATCGGGCCTTCAGGTTGCGGTAAATCAACACTACTACGTTGTTTCAACCGCATGAATGACTTGGTTGATAGCTGCCGTATTACCGGTGAGATTAACCTGCACGACAGTAATATCTATGCGAAAGGCACGGACGTTGCGGAATTACGTCGCCGTGTTGGTATGGTATTTCAAAAGCCAAATCCTTTCCCAAAAAGTATCTACGAAAACGTGGCTTATGGCTTACGTATTCAAGGTATTAATAAAAAACGTGTGATTGACGAAACGGTTGAATGGGCATTGCGCTCAGCGGCCTTATGGGACGAAGTGAAAGACCGTCTACACGAAAGTGCTTTGGGTATGTCTGGTGGTCAGCAACAGCGTTTGGTGATTGCTCGTACGGTAGCGGTAAAGCCTGAAGTTTTGTTGTTGGATGAGCCTGCTTCTGCTTTGGACCCCATTTCAACCTTGAAAATTGAAGAGCTGATCCATGAGCTGAAAAAAGATTTCACCATCGCCATTGTTACTCACAACATGCAGCAAGCGGCGCGTGTTTCTGATTACACAGCATTTATGTACATGGGGGATTTGATTGAATTTGGTGACACGAACACCTAGTTCACGAACCCAAGCAAACAGCAAACAGAAGATTACATCACAGGTCGCTACGGCTAGGTGGAGGGAAATACAATGAAAGAATTAACGACAGATCATATCTCCCAGCAGTTCAATAACGAACTAGAAGCGCTTCGTCAGCACTTCTTAACCATGGGTGGTGTTGTTGAAAACCAAGTACAAGATGCTATTCAAGCCTTGCTGGATAACAATGGTAGTTTGGCGGAGCAGGTAACAGAGCAAGACGCTATGGTGAATCAGCTTGATGGCTTGATTGACGATGAGTGTAACCGCATTCTAGCGATTCGTCAGCCAGCGGCGTCTGATCTACGTATGATAGTGTCGATCAGTAAAGCGGTAGGTGAATTGGAGCGTATGGGTGATGAAGCGAAGAAAATTGCCCGCTTAACGCTTAATCTAGTGGACGAAGGTGAATCGCCAAGAGGCTATGTGGAAATCAACCGTATTGGCGAAATGGTATCTCGCATGATCCATGAAACCCTTGACGCTTACGCTCGTTTAGATATCGATGCTGCGATCAGAGTGGCGAAACGCGACCGTAACGTCGATCTTGAATACAATGCCGCAATGCGTTCCTTGATGACTTACATGATGGAAGACCCACGCAGTATTTCCCGTATTATGAACGTGATCTGGGTATTGCGCTCACTGGAAAGAATCGGTGATCACGCTCGTCATACTTGTCAGCATTTGATCTTCATGGTGAAAGGTGTGAACGTTCGCCACGTACCGCTGAGTGATTTAGCGGAAAAAATATCTAAGTAAGCGTTACCGTTTAACATCAGCAAGATAACAAGCCACTTATTCATGGTATGGATAAGTGGCTTTTTTGTGCTCTGGACTTTCTTGTTTTTTCCTTGCTTAAGACTAGGATTCCATTGGCGTTCGCTGAGGGTTTGTTTATGATCTGTTTTTTTATTCTAGGATCAGGGCGGTTATGTTTTCACTGAGCGCAAATAGCAACATACCAACAGAAGAGTTTTATCAGCAACTTGATGAGCAGCTAGCGGGCTTGTTAAGTGGTGAGCGAGATCTTATTTGTAATGCAGCGCAATTTTCAGCATTTCTAATGCAATTGGTACCGGACCTAAATTGGTCGGGGTTCTACTTTAGCCGCGGTAATGAGCTAGTGCTTGGGCCTTTTGTCGGCAAAGTCGCTTGTACACGTATACCTTTTGGTCGTGGTGTTTGTGGACAAGCCGCCCAGACTCAGCAAGTGCAGCGTATTGATGATGTTCATGCCTTTGATGGACACATTGCCTGTGACGCTCAATCTGCTGCAGAGTTAGTCATTCCATTGAGGGTTGCAGGGGAGCTGGTGGGGGTTGTTGATTTAGACAGCCCTGTTGCTGGACGCTTCTCTGCAGATGATGAAGCGGGCATTGAGCGCCTTGTAGATACTTTTATCAAAGCAACGGACTTTAGCTGGCAACGATAATCCTGGCTCGTTAGTCTAAGCCTTTAAGGTGTAGGCTAACTAAGCCTCTTTATTAGGCTGATGAAAGGGCAATTCTAGCCAAAACTGGCAGCCATTGTATTCCTGACAGCTAAATTGCAGATTGCCTCCCATGATGGAGACCAGTTTATAGCTCAATGAGAGTTTAAGAGCTAGCTCATCTTCATCCGCATGGCCGTTAGACATGGGCGATATGCGCAGCTTCTCAAGCTCTGGGTTGGACTTGCCTAAACCATCATCTTTTATGTTCACCACCAGAACCTTTGAACCATTTTTATTAGACAAAGTATGTCTCACCTTGATGATGATGTGCTCAGCATGGTTATTGATTAAGGCATGCTGCAACAAAGCACTGATGATGCGTTTGGTATTGATAAAGTCCAACACGATAACGTCAGGAAGTGCTTGGTCCATAATAAGATCAAGGCTTACTCGTTGATGCTCAAAATGGTAATTAAACTGATCAATTACTTCATTAAGGTGACGAGAAAGCTTCTCGGCAGTAGGGGTTAAGCTGAAATTTTCGGCATTAATCTGTACTAGGGCCAACAGGGTTTCAGCGGTTTGTAGCGTTTTTAGAGCAGGGTAGTTGCTGGCATTTGCTTCTGTTAAATCAAAATTCCTATGCATTTCCTTGATAATGGTTTGCAAACCATGGCTTTTATTTTCTTCAGAAAACAATAAGTTATTATTCAGTTCTTTATTTTTCTGATAAATCCCTTTTACCTTAGAGACACTGTTTAAAATGAAACCACAAAGCAAGGTCAAACTGATTAAGAAAAAGATCGTGAGGTTGTGGACTTGATCAAGATTCTTTTGAAGTAGGCGATGTTGGTCCGTAATAAACTGGTTATTGCCTTGATTCGTGAGCGTTACAAATTCATTAATTTGCGTATCCAGGCTTGCTAATCGAGAGACTAAATCCTCTAAATAACGTTTGTCTCCCTCTTCAATTTTCAAAACATTTAGACTGACTAATTCCAGTTCGGCATTGATGATATTGAGTAACCTTAGTGCTCGCCCGCCTGAGTACTCACTTATTAACGAACCGACTTTACCTGTTCTGAGTAAATCTATGCGACTCATTAGCAGATCGTATTGAAAGAAGGTTTCACCTTGTGTCGGGCCGCTTTTAGTGGTGAGATCGTTAAGGTAGTGGCGAAAACGGTAGGTTTGTATTTGCAGTTGTAGGGTATTCCAAACGGAGCTTTCGAATACTCTCTGGGAGTCCACTTTAGCGGCATTACTGGTGTAGTTGATAATACTGAGCATGGCGACAGCGATCGCAATGGTTAACGTCCCCAGGGCGTACGCGGCCCATTTTTGAATGAATGGGCGAGGCGAATACCAATTCTTTTTCAGCATGATGCTTTACTCCGTAATAGAGAAGCTTCTCATCTCTTTAATTTGCCAAATAGAGCGACCGTAATATTGTTCTATTTTAAGGTCACTATTTTGATCGAAGGGATAGATCACCATGATAGGCCCTAGGTTACGAATACTCATCGGTAGCCCATCTCTGTGCGTCGCCATAATTGCCCCATGCTCGGTAAAGTCCGAGAGAGGAATTTCAGCTTGGTACTGGTTGAGAGCCGTGAATTTTAAATGACTACCTGAATTTTTTAATTGCTTTAGCAGATCCATCACAGAAAAGCCTGTATAGGTGTGCTCGCCATCTGTCCAAGGATTGTGGGTGGTGACACTCACTTGGGGTAAGGTATTCAGCATAGCCAAATCAAAATCGGCGCGATTGTTGGCGTTGTAAGTTTTTATATCGCCCGAAACACTTAAGATCACCTGACCACTGGGTTGCTCGAGAGAGAACGCTTTACCGCTGCATAGGAAAATAAAAAAACAAAAGGCTAAACGCATAAACAAACCACCTTGAATGGATAAGACTATTTTATGGTAAACAAATAATCGTCAACGTTACGGAGAATCTAGACATATAGTGTATTTAACCACCTATCGGCTGCTCAGAGAAGGATTTACCGCTAGCTGATCAATCTCGCTGTGGTTAAAATACAGCATTGCAGTCTCTAATCGATTTACAGCAAGACTATTTTTTGAAACAAAAGAGAGAGTTTATGATTTCACAACCCTTTAAAGCGGCGGGGGCTTTTATTAAGGCGCTTCCATTAATTGTATCGCCACAGTTACGCTTGTTTATTCTTGCGCCTTTCTTAGCGAATATTTTATTGATGGGGTTGGTGTACGTATTGGCATTAAGCTATTTTAACCACCTTGTTACAGTTGCCATGGACTATATGCCAGAATGGCTGTCTTTTCTAAACTGGTTTTTCTATATTATCTTTGCAGCCATTACCAGTGTGCTCCTGTTCTATAGCTTTTCGGTAGGCATCAATATCTTAGCGGCGCCATTCATGGCATTTCTGGCGGAAAAAGTAGAAGAGAAACAGACCGGTAAAGTATTCGATGAAGTGCTAACGGGCAAAGTACTATTGGCTATAGTGCTGCGCAGTTTGCAACGTGAGCTGCAGAAAATCTTATATTTCTTACCGCGCTTTGTACTTTTGCTACTGTTATCATTTATTCCAATTGTGAATGTCATTGCGCCTTTCTTGCTATTGCTCTTTTCGACTTGGATGTTGGCTCTGCAATATATGGATTATGCCTTTGATAACAACAAGGTTCCTTTCCATGAAATGCGGATGGCTCTTCGCTCTAAGCCTCTAATGTGTTGGACATTTGGTGCCATTGTCATGGTGAGTTTAGCGATTCCAGTGCTGAACCTATTTATCATGCCGATCGCAGTAGTGGCAGCGACGCTCTTGTGGATTTCTGTTTTTAGACCGACCCATGGCGAATACGCTTCTCTTTTAGATCTTTCAAACAAGGCTTAACCATGTCATTAAAAATTCTTGTGGTCGATGATGCATCTTTTACACGCGACTTGATAAAGCGGACATTGCGTAGACAGTTTCCAGCCTGCATGGTGGATGAAGCAGTGAATGGCAAAAAAGCCCAACAAATGCTCACTAAAACGCGCTTTGATATGGTGCTGTGTGATTGGGAAATGCCTGAAATGACAGGAGTCGAGTTACTTAAATGGTGTCGTGAGCAACCTCATTATCAAAAAGAGCAAGTGCCTTTTTTAATGATCACCAGCCGTGGTGATAAAAGCCATGTGATTGAAGCGGTGCAATCGGGCGTCACGGATTATTTAGGTAAGCCGTTTTCCAGTGAGCAACTGGTAAATAAAGTTATGTCGGCGGCTAAAAAGCACAATATTGATGATAAGTTAGCCTCGCAAAAAGCACGCCCAGGCAGTGCTCTAGGTTCTGATAGTGGTTCAGCAGCGTCTTTGGATATTCTGCTTGGAGCAGGCAGCAAAACCACTCAAGCCACTCCTAAGGTTACCGCGCCGAGCGTCACCATGAAGGATGTGAAAATCCCCACCATGGTTCGCTTTGAGAGCAAGCAATTTCGTTGCATGGTAATTAAGCTATCTAAGCAAGAGACCACATTATTGATTAAGAGTGATGATGTGATCCCGGCTGTGTTAGGCCAAGCGGTATTGGATTTAGAATACCAAGGACAGGTTAATCGTCTCAATTATTATGTTCAGTCTGTGGCCACGACAGAGAAAAAACACGACTCGACTTTCTTAACGGTCACACTGGTCTTGATCGACCAAGATGACGAAAAAGAAGCGTTCATGAAAAATTTGTTTGCAAGTTTGTAGACAGGTAATGTGTCGCTAGCTTGTCGACAGTGCACAAGAAAATAAATAAGGGCGCTCTATGGAGCGCCCTTATTGCTTAATCAGCGCTCTTAAACGCTTCAGTATCGCTTGGAAGGGCAATGGCATCCGTTCGTATGCGACTGGCTGGAAAATGGCAGGAGAAGGTGCTGCCAAAGCCTGGTTGGCTGCGAATTTGTAGCTTAGCGTCATGGTGTAAGAGAACGTGCTTCACAATGGCTAAGCCAAGGCCTGTGCCGCCGGTTTTCGAGCCTCGGCCTTTATCAACACGAAAAAAACGTTCGGTAAGACGAGGGATATAACGCGGCTCAATGCCTAGCCCTGTGTCTTGTACTGAGAAAATGCCACTGAATTCATTCACCTCCCACAGAACCGAAATTTTCCCTCCATCGGGAGAGTATTTAATGGCATTCACTACTAAGTTCGAGAAGGCACTGTATAGCTCTTTATAGGAACCGTACAAGCGGGCATCTTCAGGAATATCAAAGGTGAGTTGATGCTGATCGGTGAGAATAGGCGAGGCCATTTTCTGGATGGCCTGAATCAAATCACTGACTTTAAGCCATTGGTCTACTTCACGTTTATCATTGCTTTCGAGGCGTGATAACAGCAATAAATCTTCGATTAGGTGTTCCATGCGTTCAGACTGTTCAGACATATTCACAATGCCTTTCTGCATACTGGCAGGCAAACTGTCTTTAAACATGGAAAGAGTTTCTAGGTAACCTTTAATCACCGTGAGAGGCGTTTTTAGCTCGTGAGAAGCGTTTGCCACAAAATCTTTACGCATTTGCTCTAGCAGGTGTAGACGCGTGACATCACGGATAAAAATCAAGTGGTCATTTTTATCGTAAAGAGTGGTTTGTATTTCTAGATAAACACCGTTTTTCGCTGGTGATTTAATTACCAGAGGTTCGCCAAAACGCTTTTGGCTAAAATAACGAAAGAAATCTGGGTTACGCACGATGTTGGTAATGGCTTGGCCACGATCGACAGGGCGCATCAGTCCCAAAAAGTGAGCGGCAGAATTATTCCACCACTCCAAGTTACCTTGATTGTCGGCCATGATAACGCCTTCTTTCAAGGCGGCGGTAGAGCTTTCAATTCGCGTTAAGGCTTGGCGCATACGGCGTTTCGACTTACGTTGCTTTTTTTGCAAACGATAAACCGAATCAAACACCTCACCCCAGATACCAGTGGTTTCCGGTGGCGCTTTACGCCCCGAATGGCGCAGCCAATGGTGGAAGGTGTAAAGCTGATAAAACTGCCAATATAAGGTGCCGAGAACATACAGCAGAACCACCGCCAACAAATGGCCTAAAACGAGACCAATAGTAATACAGGCGACTAGGCCAATTAGCCAACGCAGTATGGTGTTACGCCAGATGGTTTTCATGCCGTCCTTTTAGCCGAAAAACGATAACCTGTACCGCGTACGGTTTGGATCAAAGTGTCGTGGGAGTTGCCAATGGCTTTACGCAAACGACGAATATGAACATCGACGGTGCGTTCTTCGACGTAAACATTGCCACCCCAAACTTGATCAAGCAGCTGCGCGCGCGAATAAGCTCGTTCTTGGTGAGTCATTAAAAATTTTAGTAAGCGGTACTCGGTTGGCCCCATTTCTAATGGGCGGCTACCAATGGTAACGCGCTGACTGATCGGGTCGAGTACTAAACCTTCCACTTCGATCGGCTCATCGACACCTTGAGGTGTCGCGCGGCGCAATACCGCTTTTAAGCGTGCGACTAGTTCGCGGGGCGAAAAAGGTTTAGTGATGTAATCGTCCGCACCGACTTCTAATCCCTGAATCTTATTATCCTCTTCGCTCTTTGCGGTTAGCATAATAACGGGGATTTCTGCCGTAGTCGTATCTTTTTTGATACGTCGAGTGAGTTCTATGCCACTGCCGCCAGGCATCATCCAATCTACCAGAATTAGATCGGGTCGGTGATCGACAATGATTTCATGGGCTTGCTGGCTATTTTCTGCTTCTAAATATTCGTAGCCGGCCATTTCTAGGGCTACGGCAATCATTTCACGAATGGAAGACTCATCATCAATTATTAATACTTTTTTACCGGTCACAGGATCTATCCTCATCTCAGGAACGGTTTATTTAAACGATCAAATGTGACAATTAGATTAAAATGTCACATCAATGCCATATATTCAACAAAATAGCTGCCGATTATGCCTAGGAATAAAGTGTAGCCAACTCGGTTATTGTCTAGGAAGGATTTAAAGCAGGCTTGGCGATCGCGGGTTTTGGACTGCTGAAATTGTTGATAGAAGAGCCAGAGGCAGGCTAATAGCGCGACAAAATAAGGCCAATGCTGTGCAGACAAGATACCCACCCAAAACATCAGTGACAACATTAGTCCTTGTAAACAGACAATGACTAGCAAGTCGTATTGCGCAAAGAGAATCGCTGTAGATTTAATGCCTATTTTTAAATCGTCAGGGCGATCTGTAATAGCGTAATAGGTGTCGTATGCTATGGTCCAGAAGCAGTTAGCGACAAAAAGCATCCACAGTTGCGGATCAGCAAGATTACCGCCTTGAGCGCTGTAAGCCATTGGAATAGCCCATGAAAAAGCCAGTCCTAAGAAGAGCTGCGGTAAATGGGTGTAGCGTTTCATAAAAGGGTAAAGTGCCGCTAAACCTAGACCAACCACAGACAATAAGATGGTTTGTAAATCGGTAAAGAGGACAAGTACAAAGCTCAATAAAGCAAGGCCTGCGAACAAGGCTAAGGCTTCTTTTTCACTTACCCGACCTGAGGGAATAGGTCTATTTTTGGTACGGTCAACATGACCGTCCACTTTGCGATCTGCATAATCATTGATGACACAACCAGCGGAACGCATGCTAAACACACCCAACACAAAAACCACGATTAAGGATAAATCGGGTAGGCCGTCCGCAGCGAGCCATAAGGCCCATAATGTTGGCCACATCAGTAAAAATGAACCAATGGGGCGGTTAAAACGAGTCAATTCTGCGTAGTCTAGAAGTTTATTCATAGGTTTTAAATGGCTGCGCTAGATGAGTGATAGTGTCGAAAAATACTTCGTTGACCAGTATACCTTGACCATATTGCAGAAAAACAGATCGACGTGCCCATAAGGCTTTGTTTTGATTAGGAAATAGATTCTTCGGAAGCTTTGCCACTTCAATTGGGCTGCGCTTTAGTGCTCTATGTTGGAATAAATAGCCGCCTAACGGTTTGGTCTTTAGATGTTTTACCTGTCGCCAGCGGCCTTTGAGTGCGCTGGCGGGTACGACTGAACGAGCTAAAATGACGGCTGTGCCATCACAATACAAAACAACCGTACGGATACGTGTGGCATCTCTTGGGCGCAGTTTTAAGCGTTTACGTTCTCTTGGAGTAGCTGTCCCCCAATCGTCCTCTAAAACCTTGACTGTGAGGTGCCCAATGCTCTGTAGTTTAGCTGTTAAAGAATCGGCCGTTGTTAGCCAAGGCCATAGCTTAGAGGGTACTGTTTGCTTATTGATACGATGGCAAGGATACCAGCGATAATCAAACTGTTGGGCGGCGGCTTGGTTAAGGATTGTCATGGTGTGCAAGCTTACTGTTTTTTGATGAGGTTCGCCATGATCTGTAAATAGGCACTGGACGCTAATAGTTGCTGGTAAGCTGATTCCGTGTCTGCAGGTGTCAAACCAAGATCCTTCACGAGCGCTAATGGTACTTCTTGCTGTCGATAGATTTGCTGAGCAAGGTGTAAGAGTTTAGTTAAAGGTGCGTGTTCGTCTTGATACTCTGGTTGCGTACTGTAACGAATGGCAGTACAGACGCTGTCTGGTAGTTGCCACTGCTGTAATTGACGAAAAGCTAATTGTTGCTGAGTAAAGCCTAGGGTAAACATCTCTATAGTGTTGGCAGGCAAGTGTGGGTTGGCTTCATGCTGTCGTGACAAGGCAGAAAAATAGGGTGTCAGCACTGATCCTAAGATTAAATAGCCAAAATTGTGTAATAAACCTACTAAGTAGGCATGACCTTTTTGTGGGCGTCGTTCCGGAGGCACCTTCTGTACGAGGATGTCCATAAGAATGGCATGGGAAACGGCATCAAGCCAAAACTCTTGAAAATGGCGTGGCCCGTTTTTGGGAGGCTCAATTGAGGCTCCTATGGATAAACCTAGGGCGAGATTGAGCACTAGATCAAAACCCACAACACGAATAATCGCATCTTCTATGGAGTCTACCTTATTGTTCGTGCCGTAATAGGGCGATGAGGCCCAGCTCATGACTTGCGCCGCTAAACTTGGATCCAAGTTAATGATTTTACATAGCTCTTCAGCATCGGCTTTAGGGTTGGCGCAGAGCAGAATAATGCGTCGACAGGTGGCCGACAAAGCGGGCATTTCGAGCGTTTCTTCTAATCGCTGAGTAACACGGGCCGCTTTGAATTCCCCTAGAGCTTGGCGTAATTGCTGTTCATCGTCTTTGTGGTGTGTAACTGGCTGTGGTACACGACCAAGCTCGATACAAAAGTCATCAATATAGTTCAATGGGCCTGCAAAACGTTGTTTGAGTGTGTCGCTGCTGAGGGTTTCATAGCCATTACCGGCAGAATTTTGAATGGCTAATAAGTCACACTGAAAGACTTCTTGGTCGATCAGGGTTTGAGTGTTGGGCTTTAAGCGATTGTTGTCTTGCTCGCGACGATGGTAAATAGGGCGGAAGCGGCGTTGTGTGGCACTGAAAACCGCGTCTAAATTCAGTAAGCGTGTTTCGGGGAAAATAACTTGAATACGACCATTTTTATCTGAAAAGTGTACGATTCGCAGTTTTTGCGCTGCAGAGCTTGGTAAATCATGGCTCATATTAAGAGATCCAACATCCTTATACGGTAAAAAATGCGTACAGCTAAACGCAAAAAAGCCTCACCAGAGGTGAGGCTTTTTAATATACCATGAAAACACGAAAGATTAGTGATTCAAGATTTGGCTCAAGAATAATTGTGTACGGTCATGTTGTGGGTTATCGAAGAATTCGCTTGGCTCATTGGCCTCAACGATTTCCCCTGCATCCATGAAGACTACACGGTCTGCCACGGTTTTCGCGAAGCCCATTTCGTGGGTTACACAAACCATGGTCATACCTTCGTCAGCCAATTGAACCATAACGTCCAGTACTTCTTTGATCATCTCAGGGTCAAGTGCAGAAGTCGGCTCATCGAATAGCATGATGCGCGGTTTCATACACAAGCCACGAGCAATCGCTACACGTTGTTGCTGACCACCAGAAAGCTGACCAGGGAACTTCATTGCTTGGTTAGCGATCTTTACTCGCTCCAAGTAATGCATAGCCATTTCTTCTGCTTCTTTCTTCGGCATTTTACGCACCCAAATAGGTGCTAGCGTCAGGTTTTCTAGGATCGTAAGGTGTGGAAACAAGTTGAAGTGCTGGAAAACCATGCCCACGTCCTTACGGATCGCTTCGATGTTTTTCAAGTTATCGTTCATCTCGATACCATCAACGATGATAGAACCTTTTTGGTGTTCTTCTAGGCGGTTGATACAGCGCGTCATTGTAGACTTGCCGGAACCGGAAGGACCACAGACAACGATACGTTCGCCTTTTTTAATACTGAAGTTGATGTTCTTCAATACATGAAAATCACCGTACCATTTGTTGACATCGTTAAACTCGATGATTGCGTCTTCACCCGGCTCAAGTTGGGCAAGTGCCATATTTCTGTCTGTCATTGTATTGACCTCAAATTCTTAACTAATTGCGCTTATGTCCGGTTTCTAATTTACGCTCGATCGCCATACTGTAACGTGACATACCGAAGCAAATAGCCCAATAAATGAATCCGGCAAATGCATAACCTTCAACGGTTGTACCTAGCCAGTTGGCATCGTGGTTGGCTAATTGGATAATGCCCAAGAAGTCGAACATACCAACGATATAAACCAGAGTCGTATCTTTAAATAGACCGATGAAAGTGTTTACGATACCAGGAATAACCAGTTTCAAAGCCTGTGGCAGGATAACCAACACCATAGACTGCCAGTAGGTTAAGCCCATCGCGTCAGCCGCTTCGTACTGACCCTTAGGAATCGCTTGCAAACCACCACGAATTACCTCAGCCATATAAGCTGCAGAGAATAGCGTGATACCGATCAAAACCCTAAGCAACTTGTTAAAGTTCATGCCTTCTGGCAAGAACAGTGGGATCATAACTGATGCCATAAACAAGATCGTAATCAAAGGTACCGCACGGATGGTTTCAATGAATACGACACATACAGATTTAGCAATAGGCATATTTGAACGACGACCCAGCGCTAACAACACACCTAATGGGAAAGACGCCACAATGCCTATGATACCCAACAACATGGTTAGGAATAATCCACCCCATAAAGAAGTCTCAACCGCTTCCAAACCGAATACACCACCTGCGAAAAGGATGTAAGCGATAATTGGGTAGACCACTATGATAGCGATAGATAGGTAAAATTTATGAACGGCTTTCACCGCAAAAGCACCGATCATGACCACTAGCAGAATGGTGGCTAGGTTAATACGCCACGTTTCTTCAGGTGGATACAGTCCATACATGAACTGATCGAAGCGTGCGCCGATAAAGGCCCAACATGCACCGCCCGGCGCACAGTCTGCTTTAGATGCACCTTCCCATGTTGCATTTACAAGGCCCCATTCCACAACAGGTGGCACCAGTAAGTACAAGATGTAAAAGCTGAAAAGCGTCAAAAAGATATTCAGCGGGGACGACAATAAGTTTTGACGTACCCAAGCCACAGCACCCACCGAGTTAACCGGTGGTGGAAGGCTGGGTGATGGTTTAAATTCAATAGCCATGTTTAGCCTCCTAGCGCTCCATTAATGACATTTTCTTGTTGTACCAGTTCATGAACATAGAGATAGATAAACTCAATGTTCCGTAAACCAACATACAAAGACCAATTGTTTCAATGGCTTGACCGGTTTGGTTAAGGGTTGTACCCATGACCACGGCAACCAATTCTGGGTAAGCAATCGCCGCACCCAATGAAGAGTTCTTCGCAAGGTTCAAGTACTGGCTGGTTAGCGGTGGAATGATAACGCGCAATGCTTGTGGTAATACAATCAAGCGCTGTGTCAAACCATCTTTAAGGCCGAGTGAACGTGCCGCTTCTGTTTGTCCCCAGTTAACGGACAAAATACCGGCACGAACGATCTCAGCAATAAATGAGCCCGTATAAGTAGAGAGTGCCACCAATACTGCGACAAATTCAGGCGGTAACACCATACCACCAGTCACGTTAAAGCGACTCTTCTGTGGTAGATCAAACTCAATTGGGAAACCAGATACAGCCAGTGCAAGGAAGGTGACAACGATAATAGTGCCTAAAGATGTCCAGTAAGCAGGGAACCAAACACCCGTTCTTGTTTGGCGTTTCTTCGCCCAAATAATGATACCTATGGAGGCGATAATGGACAGAATGAATCCTGCAATCACCACTCCGAATCCGTCTTGAGTAATTGGGTTAGGTGAGTAGATTCCACGCTTGTTTAGCAGGAAGTCGGCAAACTCGTAACTGTTTCTTGGCGCAGGTAGAGCTGCCAATACAGCGAAGTACCAGAAGAACATTTGTAGTAACAGAGGAATGTTACGCAATGTTTCAATGTATACCGTTGCTAATCTTGCCACTAACCAGTTGTTGGATAGACGCGCTAGACCCATGACTACGCCAATGATAGTGGCTAACACTATACCCATTAGGGAGATGACAAAGGTATTGATCAGGGCAACAACGAAAGCTCGACCATAAGTGTCGGCTTCAGTGTACTCAATTAGGTGGATTAGAACTGGGAAACCCGCTGGCTCGTTTAAAAATGAAAAACCAGTAGAGATCCCGCGATTGGCTAGGTTGGCTTGCAAGTTACTAAATAAGTAATAACCCACGAAAACCACGATAACCAACAGCACAATCTGAAAGACTAAGGCACGGGTGCCGGCATCATTCAATAGGCTGTTATTGCTAGAAGTAGTTTTATCGCTCATCTTAGTTCAGGCAATGAAATGCTCGTCAGATGTGGTAGAAAGGGGGGAGAAACTCAGCGGCGAGGGCGCCGCTGAGTAAATACCCGAAGCAGGTATATAGGTAGGTATTTATTAACGTACTGGTGGCGCGTACATTACACCGCCTTCAGTCCATAGGTTGTTGATACCACGTGGTAGACCAACTGGCGTTTCTGGACCTACGTTACGCTCAAATACTTCACCGTAGTTACCTACTTGTGCGATTACGTTGTAAGCCCAATCAGCAGGTAGACCAAGTTGAGCACCCATGTCACCTTCAGCACCTAGTAGACGCTTGATGCCTGGATCCGTTGTTTCGCTTTTGATTTTCGCAACGTTTGCAGAAGTGATACCCATTTCTTCAGCGTTAACCTGTACGAACATTGCCCAAGTTACGATATCTTTCCACTGGTTGTCGCCGTGACGAACAACAGGGCCTAGAGGCTCTTTAGAAATTGTTTCTGGAAGGATCATGTGTGCGCTTGGATCAGAAAGTTTAGAACGGTGAGCTGCAAGACCTGATTTATCAGTTGTGAATACATCACAACGACCAGAAGCGTAAGCTGCTAGGGCTTCATCAGCTTTCTGTACGATTACAGGAACGTAAGACAGTTTGTGCTTACGGAAGAAGTCAGCCATGTTCAATTCAGTGGTTGTACCTTGCTCAGTACAAACTGTTGCACCGTCAAGATCCAAAGCAGACTCTACACCAAGATCTTTACGAGCCATGAAGCCTTGACCGTCGTAGAAGTTTACGGCAGTGAAGTCTAGACCTAGAGAAGAGTCACGAGTGTAAGTCCAAGTAGTGTTGCGAGAAAGAACGTCGATTTCACCAGATTGTAGTGCAGTGAAACGCTCTTTAGCAGAAAGAGGAGTGAATTTAACTTTTTGAGCATCGCCAAATACAGCGGCTGCTGCAGCACGACATGCATCAACATCGATACCAGTCCAGTTACCAGCGTCATCAGCGTTGGAAAAACCTGGAACACCCTGACTTACACCACACTGGATAAAGCCTTTAGATTTAACGTCATCAAGAGTACCAGCGGTCGCTGCAGTACTAATAGTGGCAGCGATGGCTGCTGTTGAAAGTAGTTTACCAACGTTAGATTTCATTTATAGAGCCTCCCAGGCGTTTTATATACATGTTGTTATCTTGTTTGTATTTAAATAGAGCTTTTAAATCTCTTATCTTTACTAGCAAGAATATTGCCAACATTCAGTTATTCTTTTTTTTGTGTGTATATGCAGCACAATCCTCTAAAAGGATGTCGCATGACCTAATAGAATTACTCTTTAAGCTCATAGTCAAGTAGAAAATTTTGTCGAAGATGCTTGATTTGGCTACTTTTCGAGCGTTTTAGCGGAATATTCGCTAACTATTCAACAGAAATAACCATGAGGCTTTTATAAGTAAGCCCTACTAAGAAAGGGCTGGCGTGTCATCACAGAATAAAACGCACCATATTAGTGTGTCAATTTGTAAAACGCCTAAAAAAATAACTTTTTTGTTTTCGTTGCTCTTTTTTGGTGCGGTAAAGTGGCTGTTGAGGCAATTGCCACAAGATCATACAAAAGGGTTTCCCACAATATAGAGTCTCCATGCTAGAATCAAAAATCCCTTGAAGCAGTAAAAAGAGGCCATGCCTAATGGAAAACTCTACAAAGCCGCTTGATCGTCTCGACAAAAAGATTCTTCGAGAGCTACAGATTAACGGTCGTTTATCGAATGTCGAATTGGCAAGTCGTGTCGGCTTAAGTGCAACGCCCTGTTTAGAGCGTGTTAGACGCTTGGAACGCAATGGTTATATTACCGGCTATTGTGCTTTAGTAAATCCGAAAAAAGTGGATGCTGGATTGCTCGTATTTGTAGAAGTACGATTGAAGACCACATCACCAGAGGGCTTTAATGAGTTTAAAGCCGGGGTATCTGAAGTGCCTGAAATACTGGAATGTCACCTTATCGCCGGGGATTTTGAATATTTATTAAAAGCTAGAGTATCCAACATGGACGCGTATCGTCAGCTATTGGGTGAAACCTTGCTAACACTGCCTCATGTAAGAGAGTCTCGCACTTATGTTGCAATGGAAGAGGTTAAAAACACCACAGTGGTGAATATACCTTAATACTTGCTGGAACGACTGATAGGGAAAAATAGAGTGGGGAATAAAGCCAATGCTTGGTTGGCTTTATTCCCCATTTTTTTGTTGGTGAAGTTGCTGAAGTATACGATCTAATATTTTGGGTCCCATGCCTTTAACATTTAGAACTGCTTTCATGCTTTTAAATGGTCTTTCTGCGATTAACTTTTCCAAAACCTTTTTATGAATGACCTTAAGGCTTCTAAGCTGGGCTTTTTTGGCTTGGTTAATGAGGGATAAGTCGTCGCAGCCAGCTTTTGAGTTTTTTTTTACAGAAGGCTTAGTGCTCGGTGAAGCCGAGTCTTGGGTTTCTTCTACTGCAGAGAATTCTGCTTGCTGAGCGACTTGCTCAGGTAATGGCACTAGATCGTCCGTTGCGACGTCGTCTGTGGTGGTTTCGACAACGGCTGATTCCGTTGTACTGGTGACAACTTCCGTAACAGGGTAAGTTTGCGTTAGATCGGTTTCATAAGGCACTTCAAAATAAGCACTGTCACATAAAGTGTAGGCTTGGCCACTCCATTCGTTAATCTGCAGTATGAACTGCCAAACCCCAGCAGGTGGTTCTTCAAAGATCAAATCGTACTCACATTGGGTTAATTCACATTGCCCAGCAAGTTCCCCAATAGTGGTAGAGGCCATACGATACTCTTGTAGTTGCCCTGAGTTTTGGCTTAACGCACAGAGCTGAACCTGTAGCGTGCCGCTAAGGTTGTCTGAAGAGCGGTTACTCTTGATTTTATCAATGGAGATGATGACTCGGTCTTCCGCAATACGGTAGCCACAGCCATTCATAGAAATGTTGGAGAGTTGTAGTGCTTGTTCTTCAGAGCTGTACATAGCTAACCCACTTAATTATTAACCAGCTATAGAGGCTTATTTCACGGTGAATTTTTGACCATATTTTAAGCAGACGCAAGCAATAAAGAGATTATTTGTTAGCACAGTACCCATTGTTAAAAATTAAACGTTTAAATATTGGCTATGGTTTGGCAACCAGCGACTAAGCAGTGGTGAAATGTGATCTGGTTGATGCTGATAAAGCCAAGTAGCGGCTTTCTGCACGTCATCTAATAAGGCTTTATCTCTTTGTAAATCGGCCACTTTAAACTCCCATAAGCCCGTTTGGCGAGAGCCTAATAATTCACCGGGACCGCGTAACTCCAAATCTTTCTCGGCTATTTTAAAACCGTCACTGGTTTCTCGCATAGTGGACAACCTTTCTTTACCTTGTTGTCCCAGTGGTGCTTTATACAATAGAACGCAATGACTGGCCGTTTGCCCACGCCCCACTCGGCCACGCAATTGGTGCAGTTGAGCCAAGCCTAAACGCTCGGGGTTCTCGATTACCATCAGGCTGGCATTGGGTACATCTACCCCAACTTCAATCACAGTGGTTGCGACGAGAAGTTGGATCTCTCCGGCTTTGAAGCGGGCCATAATGTCGGCTTTCTCTTGGGCTTTTAAGCGGCCATGCACCAAACCAATGGCTAAGTTGCTTAGCTGTTCTTGCAATAGCACGGCAGCATCTTCTGCCGCTTGGCACTGCAAGGCTTCAGATTCTTCGATCAGAGTACACACCCAATAGGCTTGCTTGCCTTCTTCACAGGCACTTTTTACTCGACTAATGACTTCTTGGCGGCGTTGATCAGACACCACAATGGTGTTGACCGGGGTGCGACCAGGAGGCAGCTCGTCAATGATCGAGCAGTCCAAGTCGGCATAGGCTGACATGGCTAAGGTACGCGGAATCGGTGTGGCGGTCATAATCAGCTGGTGGGGTTGGTAACCGTTCTTCAAGCCCTTTTCGCGCAGAGCCATACGTTGGTGTACGCCGAATCTATGCTGCTCATCTATGATCGCCAGAGCCAAGCGGTCAAACTCAATACTTTCTTGGAACAACGCATGGGTTCCCACGACCACTTCTGCCGCGCCAGAGGAAATGTCTTCGAGCTCCTTGGCTCGTGCTTTGCCCTTGAGTTTGCCGGTCATCCAAGCGACTTTTAAACCCAGTGGCTCAAACCATTGGCGGAAATTGCGATAGTGTTGTTCCGCTAGAATTTCCGTAGGTGCCATAATCGCCACTTGAAAACCCGCTTGTACTACGCTGGCCGCGGCGAGCGCGGCGACTAAGGTTTTTCCTGAACCGACGTCTCCTTGCACTAGGCGTAACATGGGCTGGCCTGTTTTAAGGTCCTTAAGAATCTCGCCAAAGACTCGCTGTTGGGCGCCTGTAGGCGAAAATGGCAGCTGTGTTAATAGTGCTTGGCTAAGATCACCAGCCTCGGGCACCACGATCGCATTGTCTTGCTTGGCTTGTACTCGTTTACCAATTAACGACAACTGGTGCGCCATCAGCTCTTCGAAGGACAAACGATATTGAGCAGGATGGCTGCCCGCTTTTAACTGCTCTAGATTCACATCGCGCCATGGGTGATGCAGAAATTCAATGGCTTCTTTGAGAGAGGGTAAACTAAATTGTTGGCGCAAAGTCTCTGGCAACCACTCCCGTAAGTTGTGATCAGTGAGGCGTTCTAATGCTTGGTCACACAAAGAGCGAATCTTGGTTTGTGTGAGCCCCTCGGTAAGAGGATAAATAGGAGTAAGCTGAGCCGACTCTAAAGGAGGCTCTTGTTCACTGATAACGCTATATTCTGGGTGGTATATTTCAAATCCCGTGCTGCCGCGACGGATTTCACCAAAGCAACGTAAGCGTTTGCCATTTTCTAGCTGCTTCTTCTGTGCGGCAGAAAAGTGAAAGAAGCGTAAATGCAAAGATCCCGAAGAGTCTTTTAATCGGCATATCAGGCTGCGGCGTTTGCCCATTTTAATATCGCAGCCGGTTACTTCGCCCTCTATGACTGCTTCGTCACCAAAACGTAGCTGTCCAATTGGCACCACGCGGGTACGGTCTTGGTAGCGAATTGGCAGATGGAACAACAAGTCTTGAATCGTGTGAAGATGCAGTTTAGCCAGCTTTTCAGCCATAGCCAAACCAACACCTTTTAGTTCCTTAATGTCTTGCGTATCCAGACTATCAATCATAAGGATTAGAGATCAAGTTTCTTACAAGCATCGCGAATAGACTGACTCACGGCTTCTATGGCTTTCGGGCGAGGGAAACTAGCACGCCAAGCCAGTGCTACGGTACGTCTAGGGGCAGGCTGAGTGAAAGGACGCACATCCAACAGCGACCGGTCTATGTTGGTCACTGCAGACTTAGGCAAAACGGTAACACCCAGTCCAGAAGCCACCATGTAACGAATGGTTTCAAGGGAGCTGCCATTGACGATGGTTCGACCATCACTAAACTCTGCTTCATTAATTAGTGGGCAGGCTTCCAATACTTGCTCGCTGAAGCAATGTCCTTTGCCCAGTAGTAATAGGTTGTCGGTGGTCAGTTGGTCTGTTTGAATTTCATCCAGCTGTGCCCATGCGTGGCCTTTTTGCATAAGCACCACGAACTCTTCTTCATAGATGGGTTGAGTAACCACATCAGGCTCATGGAAAGGCAGTGCAACAATGATGGCATCGAGTTCACCGTTGCGCAGTTTAGGGCGTAGATTCTCGGTGAGGTCTTCTTCAATGATGAGCGGCATGCCAGAAGTAATCTGCTGCAGGGCTGGAATCATAAAAGGGAATAGGTAAGGGGCGATGGTAAAAATCGCGCCAACTTTTAGTGGGCCTTTTAATTGGTTTTGACCAGAAGAGGCAAGTTCTTTGATCATATTCGCTTGTTCTAACACACGTTTTGCTTGAGCAATAATCTGAGTGCCTATAGGGGTGATGTAAACCGCACTTTTGCTGCGCTCAAAAATAGCCGCACCTAGCTCTTCTTCAAGCTTTTTGACGGCGACGCTAAGCGTTGGCTGGGATACATAGCTGCGCTCCGCTGCTCGGCCAAAATGCTTTTCTTCCGCCAGCATTACTATGTATTTCAATTCGGTCAACGTCATAGGGCACCTCGTAAATGCATAGAAAATTCATTGCCAATAACTATGATAATAGAATAGCTGATAAAGTATACTCGATCACAGTTTTTTCTTTATTGGCGCAATATAGCAACGATCTGCTGTGTTGTAATTGAGAGGTGTTGAATGGCAAAGGTACTCATTGCTGGGTGTGGTGATTTAGGTTCTGGTGTCGCAGAACAGTTAGTGAGCCAGGGTCACCAAGTGGTTGGCATTCGCCGCCAAGGACAAGAATTTCCTCAAGGCGTGGAAGGCATCACTGCAGACCTATTGAGCCTAGACCCAAGTTGCTTGCCGGATGTGCAGGTTATTTTTTTGATCATGACACCTCAAGGACGTACGGAGCAAGCTTACCGCTTAGCTTATTTAGAAACAGCGAAAGTTCTCGTGCGCCGCTACCAAGATCAAGCTGGCTCGAAGCCACAGGTGCTTTTTGTTTCCAGTACCAGTGTTTATGGACAAAGCGATGGAGCGTGGGTAGATGAAAGTAGCCCCGTTATGCCTCTAAGCTCTACGGCCAAGGTGCTGGTGGAAACTGAGCAGTTTCTGGCTGACGCATTACCTAGCGTGGCGGTTCGTTGTTCGGGGATTTATGGCCCAGGGCGCTTTCGTATGCTGGATAAGGTGCAAAGTGCAGTGGACTGGTCTCATAATAGTTGGACTAACCGAGTGCATCGAGACGATGTAGTGACAGGGTTAAGTTTGTTGGCCCAACGGGCTTTGCAAGGAGCATCTTTACCGCCTCATGTGATCATAACGGATCAAACCCCTGTATCTATGTGGGAAGTGAAGCTTTGGTTAGCGACGCAATTAGGGGTACGCCCAGCGGTCAGTGAGATTGAGCACTTTACACCAAGCTCTGGCAAGCGTATTTATGCGCAGTACTTGTTATCCCAAGGCTGGCAGCCTCAATACCCAAGTTATGTCTCGGGTTATCAGCAGATTCTTCACGATTATTTGACGTTGCACCCATAAAAAAAGAGACCTAGGTCTCTTTTTTTATAATGAATGTTGAGAGGACGGAATTAGTCTTCTAACACCATGATGCCTTCAATTTCTACTTGAACATTTTTCGGCAAAGCGCGTACACCCATGGCAGCACGAGCAGGGTAAGGTTCTTTGAAGAACTGTGTCATCACTTCGTTTACCGTGGCAAAGTTGCCAAGGTCAGTCATGAAGATGTTAAGTTTAACGATGTTTTCCAAAGAGCCTCCAGCGGCTTCACAAACAGCTTGTAGGTTTTTGAAAACCTGAGTCGTTTGCTCAACAACGTCTTCGCTGATAATTTCCATTGTTTCAGGAACCAAAGGAATTTGGCCGGACAAATATACTGTGTTGCCAGCGCGAACAGCTTGAGAGTATGGGCCAATAGCGGCCGGTGCATTTTCAGTATGAATAACTTGCTTAGACATAGTCATGATTCCAATTCAAAAGGTAAGAAAACAAAAAAGCGTGGAAACGCTTTTCAACAAATTATAAAAATTAGCGGCCAACAATCGTTTCGCGAGTGACTTTTTCCACGCAACGCACGGCTTTAATGCGACGCATAACATCGGCCAAGCCAACTCGACTGGAAATAGTAATGCTCAATCTTAAACGGCTCACACGGCCACGCTCAATAATGTCCAAATTCGACACTTGGAAATCGGTGTCACTGATGGAACTGGCGATTTTCGCCACGGCACCACGCTCATTGATGTAACTTACAATGAGGCTGATCTCTAATTCTTCTTCAATTTCTTTGCCCCAAGCCATGCGAATAAAGCGCTCAGGGTTGGACAAATGATCCTGAATATTCGGGCAGTTTACATGGTGAATAATAATGCCCTTATCCACTTGTACATAGCCGACGATAGGGTCCCCAGGTATCGGCGCGCAGCATTTTGCATAGGAAATAAGCATGCCTTCCGAACCATTCACCTTAAAGGATTTTGGTGTGATTAAAGTATCTTCGTCTACATTCGGGAAAAGCTCACGGGCAACCAAATAACCTACATGACGCCCTTTACCGATGGATTCAAGCAGATCATCCATTGAGGTTAATTGATGATTCTGTAATACCGAATCAATTTGCCCAGGCGTTAAATCATCCATGTTGGACTTGAAGGCATTTAACGAACGAGTCAACAAACGATGGCCTATCGTAATAGCGTTCTCTCGTTGTTTATCTTTTAGGTAATGGCGAATATTGGTACGTGCCTTACCGGTAATGGCGAAACTAAGCCAAGCCACATTTGGTTGAGCATTCTTCGCGGTAATAATCTCGACGGTTTGACCGCTTTCTAACTGGGTGCTCAACGGCGCTAAGCGGCGGTTGATACGACAGGAAATACAGGTGTTACCGATCTCGGTGTGGACACCGTAAGCGAAATCGACCGGTGTTGCCCCAGAAGGCAATTCAATAATTTCACCGTTTGGTGTAAAGACGTACACCTCATCAGGGAAAAGGTCGCTTTTCACTTCGTCTACAAACTCTACTGGGTTGCGCGCTTTTTGCTGCATTTCCAGCAAGCTTTGCACCCATTTTGTCGCTCTGTCATGGTTGTTTGGGGAATTAGATGGCCCATTCACCTTATAAGCCCAGTGCGCAGCAATACCGTTATTGGCCACTAAATCCATTTCTTCCGTACGGATTTGTACTTCCATTGGAATGCCATTGGTCCCTAGCACAGTGGTGTGCAACGACTGGTAACCATTAGATTTCGGTACGGCAATATAATCTTTGAAACGACCTTCAATTGGCTTAAATAGGGAGTGAATCACCCCAAGAATTCGATAACAGCTATCGTGACGATCGGTCACGATGCGAACACCCATCACATCCATGATTTCATCCAAAGAACGGCGCTTTTTGTCCATTTTTTGGTAAATACTGTAAATGTGCTTTTCGCGCACGCTGATGGCCGCTTCTATATAGTCGGCAGCCAGTTCGGCACGGATCGTATCTTCAAGTTTTTGGGTGTCTTTAATGCGCTGTTGGCCATATTTCTTATGGATGGCCTTTTGTAACATGCGAGCCCGCATTGGGTAGTAGGCTTGGAAGGCGAGGGACTCTAGATCAACACGAACGTTATACATACCCAAACGGTTTGCAATAGGGGCATAAATATCTAGGGTTTCGCGGGCTATACGTCGCTTTTTGTGGGCGGGCATAGCATCCAAGGTGCGCATGTTGTGCAAGCGGTCGGCCAGTTTCACCAGAATGACGCGAATGTCATCGGCCATGGCCATGGCCATTTTCTGGAAGTTATGAGCTTGCTTCTCGACTTGGCTATTAAACTCTAGGTGGGTCAGCTTACTCACGCCATCCACTAGGCTGGCTACCCCTGCGCCAAATTGCTTGGTGAGCGCTTCACGGCTGATGCCAGTGTCTTCGATCACATCATGTAGCAAGGCAGCGGTTAGACCGTCGCAGTCCATGCGCAATCCCGCAAGAATTTCTGCAACAGCGAGAGGGTGAGTAACATAGGGCTCGCCACTTTTACGACGTTGGCCGTCGTGGGCTTGTTCTGCGTAATAATAAGCTCGCTTTACCTGAGCAACTTGCTCGATAGGTAAATACTGGCTTAGGGTTACGGCTAAATCCTCAATGGTGTACATCGCTCACCTCACAACAGCATGTAGGAAGTGCGACAACAGTGGCATGAGCGACACCATCAAAATTAAAACTCGTGAACAGGCTGTTTTTGCTGATCAACGTTTTCTGCGTTGATTAGATTCTCAGCAATTTCACGAAGGGCAACAACGGTAACTTTATCGTCTTCGTATGGTACTTTTGCTTCTTCACCACCTGTGGCGAGTTGACGCGCGCGTTTAGACGCAACCATCACTAATTCAAAGCGGTTATCAACGTTTTCTAAGCAATCTTCTACGGTAACTCGAGCCATTTTGACCTCTATAATCGATTATCTGTTTTGCAAAGTGTAATTCTACTTAACGGGTTCTCATAATGACAAGAGATCATTGATAAGATTGTTGTGTTTTTGTTGCATAACCGGTGTTTTGTTACGCATTGCTTGGAAAATACCGGCCATTTGTGACAATGCTGCATCAAAGTCGTCATTTATGATCACGAAATCGTATTCATGGTAGTGCGACATTTCACTGATCGCTTTGTCCATACGGCGTTTGATGACATCTTCTGAGTCGGTTCCGCGGCCATTTAAGCGAAGCTCTAAATCCTTCAATGAAGGTGGTAGGATAAAGATGCCAATGGCTTCTGGGTACAGTTGTCGGACTTGTCTTGCCCCTTGCCAATCTATCTCTAAGATAACATCTAACCCTTGCTCTAGCATGCCGAAAATTGAGGCCTTGGAGGTGCCGTAGTAATTATCGAACACTTGAGCATGCTCAAAAAACTCATCTTCCGCAATCATATCCAGAAAAGATTCAGGGTCGGTGAAGTAATATTCACGACCATGTTCTTCGCCTTCTCGTGGTGCTCTGGTGGTGTGGGAAATAGAAATACGGACGTGTTCGTCCTGCTTTAGTAACGCCTTATATAAGGTTGATTTTCCCGCCCCAGAGGGAGCCGAAAGAATAAATAAATTGCCAGTATGTTTATCCATAAGGAGTCAATATTCCACACATTAGAGTCGGTTAAAAATTACCATGAGTGTATCACAACACGCTTGCTATTAGGTGACCCTATACGACGGTCGCTTTTTGACGCTATTCTAGAGTATTTGCTTGTTTTTTGCTTTCCGAGGGGAGCTCTAAGAAAGTACAGGTTTGGTTACGACCTTGCTCTTTGGCGAGATACAGGGCTTGATCGGCCAGATCAATCGTATGTTCAAGGTTGGGATACTGCTTATCCACTAAAGCCAAGCCAATACTGATAGTGAAAGCAACTTCTTCGTTGCTGTCCGTGATCACTAGAGTTTCTTCGATATTACGACGGATGCGTTCTACAAAGGCTTTGGCATCTGGTAGAGAGGTTTTGGGGATAAAAATAATAAACTCTTCGCCACCAAATCGAGCCGGTAAATCTTCTAAACGGCACTGGGTTTGTAATTCTTCGGCCAATCGTACAATGACTTTATCACCCACACTATGGCCATAGCTGTCATTGACCTTTTTAAATAAATCTATATCTATAAGAGCAATACAGATTGGGCGTTCCGTATACTTGGCCTGAGCCATCAACTGGCTGGTGGTGTCCGTGAATGCTCGTCGATTAAAGAGCTTAGTAAGCGGGTCTGTGGACGCCAATTGCTCCAAAGCAGACTGTTCGTCTTTAATCTTTTGTAGGATGCGAATACGGTAAGAAATGATCAAGGCTAGGATTAACGCTTCCAGCAAGATGCCAATGCTAACGGCATGGCTAGTGATGTAATTAAACGCTACTTTACCATTAAAAAATAATACAGATACCACGCTAAAACCGATAAACAGACCATGCGCCAATAGGAAATACGGGGCGAGAGGGTGTTTACGAAACAACATGGAAAGGCTCACAGAGAGACTCACGAGCATCATCATAGCCGCCAAAGCGGTGGCCATTTTAAGTGCACCCACTAGGTTGAAAACACCGAATATCAAGTTGATAGCTAAGATCACACTGATGGCCATTAACAACCAATGCTCAACAGGGTAGTGCTTCTTGGTTTCGAAAATGCGCGCCATGAAAAGCAGTAAAAAAATTGGCATCAAGATTAAGCTTAAAAAGCCATTGTGAGACGCTGGTCCATATACGTTCAGTACATCGGCAAAAAAACCATAAGTCATGCCAATCCAAACCCCAGCCGTGATTAAGTAGCAGGCATAATATAGGTGCTCGAACAAACGTGAGGAAAGGAATAAAAAAAGATTGTAAATGGTTAGAGCGAGTAGCATACCAATAATAATGGAGACATCCGTATAAAGGCCGGTTAATGCTCGTTTGGATTGTTCATCATCATAAAGTTGGAGACTGAACCACTGGCTAACGTAAGCAACGCTTTTTAAGTAAACTGTGACGTGTTCGTTGGCTGGAATCTCAATATCAAAAACCGCATTACCTCGATACATCCAAGGCTGATCACCCTGTTTGCTAAAATCGATGGATTTTTGTTTTGGGGCTTGGCCATCTGTTACTGAAAACAAGGTCAGTTCGTTATTGTGAAAAGCGTAGGGGAAATGCAAATATACAGTCTTAAGCTTTGAGCTTGTGTTTGATAAAGGGATTCTGATCCAAGTGACAGGGGCTTTAAGACCAAGGGCCAAGTTGTTGCGGGCAGGCGTGAAAGTCTGTTGTTGGACCGTCTCAAAATCCATCTTTTCAGTAGCGTCGATATAAAATTCAATCTCAAAGTGCTCTAACTTAAAAGGTGCGCTAGATACTTCGTAGGCCGGTAGGTTCGTGCTATAGGCTTGTAGCGATATGAAACTCAATAAAACGATAAGCAGGCTAAAAAAGCAATGCTTCACTGTCATGCTCTTTTCCTTTTAATAAATACTACAAATATAACGCCACAATACAATAAAAAGCCTAAAAATGAAATTTGTAACGGAGTTTAGATAGCCAAAAATTAGTGCTATGTTAGCCCTTTAATTGCGGAGGATTGTACTCAAAATAGAGCAATTAATATCCGTCATTTAGAAGCGTAGGAGAAACTGTTGACCCAAGAGTTACTCAAAAAAGTGCAGCAATGCTCATTGTGTGAAGCCGAGTTGCCTCTTGGAGCTCGACCAGTGATTCAGCACCATCCGCAAGCCCGCATTCTTATCGCAGGGCAAGCGCCGGGGTTGAAAGTACATGAGTCCGGCAAGCCCTTTGATGATGCCAGTGGTGAAAGGCTAAGAGCATGGCTTGGGGTCTCTCGTGAAACGTTTTATGATGCGACCAAGTTTGCCATTTTGCCCATGGGTTTTTGTTACCCCGGGCGTGGTGCTTCGGGTGATTTACCACCAAGATCAGAGTGCACTCCTGCTTGGCGTGAAGCTTTATTAGCAGAGTTGACCAATATTCAGCTAACTCTAGTGCTAGGTAAGTATGCACTTGCTTACCACCTACCCGATGCCAAACCAAACAACCTAACCCAAACAGTGCAAGCATGGCAGGACTACTGGCCAAGCCATGTGCCTTTGCCACACCCTAGCCCTCGTAACAACATTTGGCTAAAACGAAATCCATGGTTTGAGCAGCACCTCGTGCCGGTTTTGTCTCGCCGAATTGCTAGTCTATTAGCCAATGACTAAGAGGCTATTTTGACCATTTGGCATGACTCCATTGTCTTGGTGGCTGTCCGTATAAACGCTTAAATTCACGGTTGAATTGGGAAGGACTGGCATAACCTACCGCATAGGCAGCTTCGTTTACATTCATACCTGCGGAGATATTCATTGCCGCACTATTCAAGCGCATAGACTTAATGAATTGTATGGGGGAAAGGTGGGTGGCTTGTTTGAATTTGCGATGAAAAGCCGCACGACTCATGCCCACCTGCGCTGCCATCTCTTCAACCGTCAGTGGGTCACTTAATCGAGCGGATATTTGTTCTATCATGCGTGCCATGCTGTTGCCGATACCAAACGCCTGCATCATTGCACTTCCAGCAGAGCCTTTGAGTACTGTGTAATACAATTCTTTTAAGCGACTTTCTCCGAGCACCTTAGTATCTGTTGGGTCTGAACTGAGTTCCAACAACCTATAGAGCGCCTCAGTGAAATTTGGTTGCCATGGGCACAAACTGATGCCACTGGGAGGCTTTTTCTCTTGCTGACTGGAATGGCTGGATGCCGCTTGTATCTCGAGGGCTATTTCGGCCATAAGGCGTATATCTAGGGTTATGTATACCCCAAGTAAAGGCTCCTCAGGGCTAGCCTCTGGGGTACCTGTCTCTAGTGGCATCGACATGCTACAAGCTAGGTAGTGTCGGTTGTCATAACGATAGGAGTGGCCATCTAAAATCGCTTCTTTGCAGCCACTTACGATCGCCACGATAGATGGTTCGTAAACCGCTGGAGCACATTGGTGAGGTTCGGATACACGAAATAAACGAACGCCTTGGATGCCGGTTTCTTGCAAACCATCTTCAGGCATACGTTGTTGGATAAGTTGTTTAATCGTCATTTTGTTCATGGGCTGAAATTAGCACCGAAAATACAGAAACTCAATCTAGTGATACAAATAGGCAATTATTAGAGAGTAATTCGCCTATTTACTAAGGAGTGTGATCACTATAGTTACTTCAACAAACTAAGGGACACTCCCTAGATGATGAGGATAACAAAATATGAAAGCACAAAAACAGTTTGGCCCCCAAGGCTGGACCCCCGCCAGAATGAATGACCTAAGTGGTAAAACCTATGCGATTACAGGGGCGAACTCTGGTGCTGGCTTTGAAACGACTCGCCTACTTTTATCGAAAGGCGCTCATGTGGTGATGATGAACCGCAACCTTGAAAAATCACAGCAAGCCGTCGCGTTATTAAAACAAGAGTTTGGCGCTAATGCCCAAATTAGCTTCGTACAGCTGGATCTTGCATCCCTTGATTCGGTGAGAAGTGCAGCACAAAACCTGTTGCAACAGACAGCACGCATTGACGCACTTTTGTGCAACGGTGCGATCGCGCAAGTGGCGAAGCAAGAACTCACGGTGAATGGCTTTGAAAGCCAATTGGGCGTGAATCATTTTGGTCATTTTCTACTGTGTGGCTTGTTGTTTGAGCGCTTAGAGGTGTCACAAGGTCGTATTGTCGTAGTGGGCAGTAACGCTTATAAAATGGGCCTGAAAAAGATTCAGTTCGACGACTTAAACTATGACAAACATTACACCGCATGGAATGCCTATGCACAAAGTAAGCTCGCGCAAATGATGTTTGCCTATGAGCTACAACGCCGTATTAAAGCTGCGAATAAAACCCTAGGGGTTTATGTGTGTCACCCTGGGGCCTCGCGTACTAACTTATTGAAAGATACCGCCAGTGCATTAAACAAGATGATTTGGGCGTTAATGGCTCCCATCATGGCGCAGTCAGCAGAAAAAGGGGCATGGCCGGAAGTCATGTGTGCGACACAGCCTTCTTTGTCTGAGCTTGCGTTATATGGCCCAACCAAACGCATGGAAACCGTTGGGGCGGTGGATCAATGCCCGTTAGCGCCGCTTGCGTTAGACAAAGCCGCAGGCAAGCAATTATGGCAACTGTCCGAGCAAAAAACCTCGTTTCAATGGGGGTTGTAGTGAGTGTAAAGCAGGCGTTATGGCCGCTGTGTATTATTTTGGCCGTCTCAGTGCTAGTAGGCTGCGCACGCAGTAATAACTACCAAGACTTAAGCTTACAAAAGGAAACGGAGATTGCTTCGGTCGCCACGAAACCTCATAGCCTGGCGATTGCCTTTGGTGGCGGTGGATTGCGTGGTTATATGCATCTAGGGGTGATTAAAGCCTTAACAGAGCAGGGGATAAAGGCCGATTTGGTGACAGGCTCTTCCGCAGGTTCTATTGCTGCAACCTTGTATGCGTCAGGGCAGAGCTATGAAGCGTTAGAAAAAATCATCGACGATTTTAATGAGCTTAAGGTCACTGATTTTGTAGTCTCCAAGCGTGGCCTAGTGAATGGCCAAGACCTAGCTGACTGGATAAATCAGTCTGTGCCGCAAACACTCTTATCGGATATGTCCATTCCGGTCGGCATTACCGCCACCGATATGACCAGCTTCGATGCCGTGCTCATACAAGATGGCAACCCTGGGCGTGCTGTGCAAACCTCTTCGACTATTCCGGGGGCCTTTGTTCCTGTGGAGCATCAACAACATTTATTGGTGGATGGAGGCGTATTGCATGTGGTTCCGGTGGACTACGCCAAAGCCATGGGAGCGGATATAGTCATCGGCGTGGATATTTACTGTGGCAACCAAACTGCTGCTGAAATCAGCGCCCTAAAAATGCAATTAGCCACCTTCAGGCTATTGGCCTGTCGTTTAAGCGAAAATGAAATAAATCGTGCCGATATCATAGTGCGCCCGCAATATGAGCCCGAGCAAGGTCTAGGTGGGCAGAGTAAACAAGCGGCCATCGAGGCGGGTTATCAGGCCATGCTCGAACAAATGCCAGCTTTATTGAAAAGATTAAATACTCCCTCAACGAGCGTTAAAGCTTCTTCAAAGGGGAGTTCATTATGATTAAAGAAGTTTTATTACTAGGAGTCAGTATGGTGTTGGCAGCGAACTCAATAGCGCAAGGTGTCAATCATGAGCTGTATCAGCTCGAAAACACCGTTCAAGATGGGGAAGGTAACCTATATCGCACCGTGAAAATTGGTGGTCAAGAGTGGTTGGCTGAAAATTTAAGAAGCACAATGTTTCAAGACGGCTCGCCAGTAAGGTCTGGTGCGATTCCCAAAAATGCGCCAGAAAACCTTTTAACATACGGTCGCTTATACAGCTGGCACGATGTACACGATGATCGCCAGCTTTGCCCTGATGGTTGGCGGGTCGCCACGGACGAAGACTGGAAAACCTTGGAGCGTACCATTGGTATGCCTGAAGAAGAGATACACAAAGAGGGCTGGCGTGGTGGAGCGCAAAATCTAGGTGTACAACTGAAAGAAAAACAAGCCAATGGTGTGTTCAAAAAGTTTGCACCGGATCAAGTAAACAAGCATAAATTTTTTGCAAGACCGGCTGGAGTCAAGCTCCATGGAATCTATTTGACTCAAGGGGCTTATACTGAGTTTTGGACCAACACCAGTGCCAGCGACAAACAAGCGATTATCAGAACACTTGCTTACTCCTGGTGGAACACCCATAAGGACGAAATCCGCCGTGCCACCAGCTCGAAAGATTATCTGTTTTCAGTACGTTGTGTGAAGATCTGATAAATGGGGGCAGAGTAAAGTTACATCTCACTTTTTACTGCCCCCATTTATTCGTCAGTGAAATTAATGCGCTGCTTTTTTGGCTTCAGAGACCCAGTAATCAAATTGTTTCTGGTTTGCTTTAATCCAGCCATTAACGTGGGACTCGATATCCGCTGAGCTGTTTTTGCCTTGGCTCATCATCATGTTTTGAGCGCTGACATCATTGATATTCAACTTCATGATTTCAAAAAGCTTTGCAGCAGCAGGGTTGTTTTTAGCGAACGTTTTATTCGCGACAATGCTCATAGCGTTCATTTCGAAGCCATAGTTTTTGCCATTACTGAGTGTCGTATCCACGTCTTTACGATCTCCAGGTAAGGATGAGAATGGCACTTCTAACCACACAACATCTTTTCCGGGTACCAAAACGCCACTTACCCAGTAAGGGGTCCAGGTGTAATACAAAATGGACTCCCCTTTTTTGTAGCGCGAAATGGTATCCGCAATAATTGCCGCGTAATTACCTTGGTTATGCGTTACCGTATCTCGAAGCTCGAAGGCATCTAGTTGATGCTCCACGACCATTTCACAACCCCAGCCTGGGTTACAGCCAGTTAAATCGGCTTTGCCGTCATCATTGGCATCAAACAGTTGAGCAACTTTCGGGTCTTTAAGCTGACCTATGTTGGTAATACCAAACTCCTCGGCAGTTTTTTTATCGATTAAATAACCTTGCGCCGCCCCACTTACATATTGGCCTTGACGATAAAATTTTTCGTCACCGCCCGCCATTTGGTATTTGTCGGCGTGTAATGGAAACCAGCCAACGGCAAGAAAAGTGGCATCGCCTTTCGCAATAGAGGTATAGGCAACGTTGTAATCGACCTCTTTTGTGTCTTGCACATCATATCCAAGCGCTTCTAGAGCACGGTTAACGATAAGAGTTTGAAAGGTCTCTTCTGCCACAGTAGATTGCAATGGCTGTATCGATACGCCTTTGCCCGGTAATGAGTCAGCAAATGCTGGACTGGTATAGGCAGACGCCGCCAATACACCAACTGAGAGGGCGGTTTTCCATGAGGTACTCATTTTTCGTTCTCCTTTGTTGAACGTTTTTTTGACTTGATAACATAAGAAATAGGACCTGTGTGATACCAACGTTGCTTGGTGTTGCCAGCGTTGATACCCAATACTTGCGTAATGCGATCCAGCAGGATCGCAAGGATGACAATGCCTACCCCTCCGATAGCGGCAAGGCCCATATCCAAGCGACCGATACCGCGTAACACCATTTGTCCTAATCCGCCCACAGCAATCATGGAAGCAATAACAACCATGGAGAGTGATAGCATTAATGTTTGGTTAACCCCTGCCATAATGGTGGGAAGAGCAAGCGGAAGTTGGATGCGATAAAGCATTTGCTTTTTATTCGCACCAAAAGAATGTCCTGCTTCAATGAGCTCTTCTGGTACTTGTTGTATGCCTAAAATAGTTAGACGAATGACTGGAGGGAGCGCGAAAATAATGGTCACGACGACTCCGGGAACATTGCCAATACCAAACAGCATGACGATAGGAACAAGGTACACAAAGGCCGGTGTGGTTTGCATAGCATCCAAAATAGGACGAACATACTTTGCAGCTGTTGGACTGCGAGCAAGCCAAATACCGACTGGTAAACCAATCAGTAAACAGAAAAACACAGAGGTTAAAACCAGCGATAGGGTGGTCATGGCTTGCGACCATGCACCAATTAAACCAATGAACACTAAAGACGCGATCGTCGCCAAGCCCAAGCGAATATTAGAGAACTGCCAAGCCAGTAAAAATAAGATAAACAGCATAATTGGGGCTGGCGTCGAGACTAGCGTGGTCTCAAATGAGCTTAAGATGAAATCAATGGGAACGCGTATCGCTTGAAACAGCGGACGCCCATATTCCACTAACCAAGAAAGACTGCTTTCTACCCAGTGACCAAATGGCACCACGGCTTCCTGAAATGGGTGAAGCGGGTCAAAATCCGGTTGTGTGACACTTTCTGAATTCAGCCAATTATTTGCTTGGCTATTCGCCGAATCGCTGCCTTGTGCCCATGGATCGTCTGCAACTTGATTGGTTTGCGACCATGGGTCAGAGGTCGTATTTTCCGTTTGTGCCCAAGGATCACTGTTGGTTTGTTGTGAAGACATGAGACTAATCCTTATCTAATGTATGAAGCAGGCGTGATTTCGTGACCACACCGTAATAAACGCCTTGTTCATCTACCACTGGCACGTCGTATGGGACGCTGGCGACATCACCTAAGACATCATTGATGGCCTGTTCTGGTTGTAATGTGATGATGTTTTCTAATAAAGCGCTTACCAAAGATCGGTTTTCTTTGTGAGCAAGGCGTAACGAGTCGACAGAGACAATTCCGGAGTAGCGTGATGCTTTATCGATGACGATGCCATATTGACGGTCTTGATCGACGAGAATTTGCATTGCAGAGGCGGGGCCGTCGAGCTCTGATTTCTTGAAAACGGCAGCGGGTTTTTTTCGGGCGATTTCTTTTACTGTCAAAATACTAGAAATATTAACGCCTCGGAAAAATGCTTCCACATAGTCATTGGCTGGATTATGTAGAATTTCGTCGGGGGTGCCGACTTGTACCACATCGCCATTTTGCATAATGGCGATACGGTCACCTATGCGCATAGCTTCATCTAAATCGTGGGAAATAAAGACAATGGTGCGTTTATCGTCATTTTGTAGTCGGATTAGCTCGTCTTGCATTTCAGTACGGATCAAAGGATCAAGAGCAGAAAAAGCTTCATCCATTAAAAGTATATCTGGGTCACAAGCTAATGCTCTTGCTAGGCCAACGCGTTGCTTCATCCCGCCCGACAGCTCGTCTGGAAAAGACTCAGCGTAGGCGTCTAGTCCCACTCGTTCTAATGCTGCCATGGCGCTAGCTTGTCGATCCTGGATGTTCACGCCTGCTAGCTCAAGACCAAAAGCGGCATTCTCAATGACGGTCATATGAGGCATCAAGGCAAAATTTTGAAATACCATGGAAATATCGTTACGACGGACATTGCGCAGCTTCTCTTCAGAAATGTTTGCGATGTCGTCGCCTTTAAAAAAAACGCTGCCACGAGTCGGCTCAATAAGACGGTTAAGTAACCGTACTAATGTTGATTTCCCCGACCCTGACAACCCCATGATGACAAAAATCTCCCCTTCATTTATCGAAAGAGATACGTCGTTTACGCCCAGCGTCAGGCCTGTTTTTTCAAAAATGCTGTCTTTATCTATGCCTTGATCGATCAGTGAAAATGCTCGATCAGGGTGGTCGCCAAAGACCTTATAGAGCCCCTTAACTTCCAGTATGGGAGTCATATCAATCGCCTTTAAATGATAAATAGTTAGATGTGTAATTATTAGTACTGTAAATATATTTTACGAAACATACAAGAGTTATCATTTTTTTGCGGTGATTTTGGTGTTTTTCAGATGTTATAGGCTTTTTATGAAAAATATATATTTTGATCTGTAATTATATGGGGGGGGTTAGCGCTAGATGTAGTCGATAAACGAGAGCAGAGCAAAATTTTCACCACCAAGTGGGCAGTCTGTAAGGCATTGCACTTTACTATTTTACTCTGGCCCTATTTATTCATCGTCTTGGTATTTATCGAGCTTGTTATATAGGGTTTTGACACTAATGCCTAGGTCTTGAGCGGTTTCAGTTTTATTACCCTGGTTATCTTCAAGTGTATTGATAATGGCCGCTTTTTCTATTTCTTCCAATGGTACACCGGCTGGTATCTGTTCCTCGACACGAGTACCCGTTTCAAGAGGCGGGGTATCAAAAATTAAATGTTCATCTTTAATGGTGTCATCGGCCAGGATAAACGCTCTTTCAATTGAGTGCTTTAACTCTCTGACATTCCCGGGCCAATCATGCGCCGCAATTTTATCTATGGCGGAGTTTAAAATGGTTTTGGCGAGCCTTTCATTAGCATTGCGGTGCGCAATAAAGTGTTTTGCTAAACCGACAATGTCCTCGCCCCTGTCTCGTAATGGCGGTACGTGAATGGGGAAGTGGGCTAGCCTAAAATAGAGATCTTCACGTAGGAAGTCTTCATCTATCGCCTCTTGAGGGTCTCTGTTCGTGGCAGCTACGATGCGAGTATTCGTAAAAAGCGTAGCTTGACTGCCGACAGGGCGGTATTCGCCCGTTTCTAGCACGCGTAGTAGCTTCACTTGATGCTCAATGGGCATTTCGGTGATCTCATCTAGAAAGAGAGTACCGCCTTCGGCTTGCTGAAAGACGCCGTGGTGGCTTCTGTTCGCCCCGGTAAATGCGCCTTTTTCATGACCAAAGAGTTCGCTATCGACTAGATCGGGGCTGATCGCACCGCAATTAATCGCGATAAAAGGCTGCCCTTTACGCTCACTCGCAAGATGGATGGTTTGAGCGACTAACTCTTTTCCTGAACCACTTTCACCGACAATCAACACATTGGCATCAGTTTTTGCGACACGTCGAATCGTGCGATACAGCTGATGCATAGGGGTGGATGAGCCAATTAACATGCCGAATTGATCTAAATCACTAGAGGATATGCGTCGGCCTTGCTCTTTTTGTTGGCGAAAAAACTGAAAGAAGTCTGTCAACGTATCTTCGAGCAAGGTCATATCGATAGGGGTTCGATAGTGAAAAATAGCGCCATTATTCATCAACATATCTAGATGTTTATTAGGGGCACCGGAGCTAATAATAATTAAGTCGATAGTATCTATAAGCGGATTTTCGGTCAGTTGTTGATACTCATCGTAAGAGAAATTTGAAACCTCGATGATGGCGACATCTGGTCGCCTCTCTTGCAATATCTCAACCCAGTTATTTTGACGCTCTATGGCGGTTGTCTCAAAATTTTCCAGCGCCGTGAGGGCGTGTATTTGAGTCGTTAAATGATCGTCATCTAGCTTTAGTAGTAAAGTGGGGCGGGCCATGCTTTAGGTCTCATTAAATGAAAGTCATTTCGCCAGCATAGCATGAAGCTAAGCAAAGAAAAATTTAATAATATGAAGGGTTTATGTATGAACGAGCTGTGCTTTTCTTCATTTTTTCACTCATAAAAAAGTCGTCTAGTGAGCGTTCGATCTTAAAAAAATACCCAGAATAAAAGTGTCAGTGAAACCTTCACGAACACCATAAAAGTTACAGAGTCACCCTGTAAATACTACACGGCTGTAGAATGGAAATCACAAGGAAATAAATAAAATATTTATAAATCAGTGTCTTATAATCTGGCATGGCCATTGCTATCCCTACGTTGTTATTTTAATAAAGGAGAAAATTTATGGAAAATACAACGGCAAAGATTGCACTGGGTACACTCTTAATTACCTCTTCTATATCGGCGTTTGCAAGCAACGACTGGCAACGAGAATCCAAAGATGCCTGGATAGATGGTAAAGCAGAAGCAACTTTACTGTTAAACACCAGTTTAAACTCTTTTGACATAAATACTGATGTACACGATAGAAAAATAACCTTAACAGGCTCCGTCGACAACCAAACAGAAAAGTCTTTGGCGGAAGAGCTGGTGTCAGAACTCGAAGGCGTTAAATCCGTCAATAATCAGTTGACGGTTGTGGGCCACAAAGACGAACAAACCAATGGCACAATGCAGTCGTTAACGGATGCCAAAATCACCACGATTGTAAAAACACGTTTGCTAATGAATTCGGGCGTTAGTGGGTCAGATATCAATGTCGATACCAATAAACAAACCGTTACATTAAAAGGGCAGGTAACGTCGCATGCCGAGCATGATCTTGCCCTTACAATTGCCAAAAATACGTCAGATGTAGATCGTGTTATTGACCAACTTCACATTCAATAATTAAGCACCGTGCCTGTTGTTAATCGTATCAGCAGGCACTAACGCTTAACCGGTTAAATTGATCCCATACCCTAAATAAGGAGCACAAGATGATCCGTTGGGCCTTTACCTTTTTTATTCTTGCTCTGGTCGCAGCTGTATTGGGCTTTAGTGGCATTGCAGGTGCTGCCGTTAGCATTGCTCAAATATTGTTTTTCATATTTGCCGTCTCGTTAGTGGTGTCCTGTTTCGCTATCGTCATCCGCAAAGCACGGCAATAAACCAAGCGAACCTTGAGACTTTTTACTGTTCAATCCTAGATTCAAGAGAGGAATTTTTTATGTCTAATCACTCTATTTTAAAGCGTACTTTGGCCGTTATCGCGGTGACTTTCACTTTAGCAGCCTGTAGCAATGATGGTGCTATGGAAGAGGCGGGAGAAGAAATTGATCAAGCCGCCGTCAACGCACAGAACGCTGTAGAGGACAGTTGTGAAAACCTCAAAGAAAGCTTAAACGCAGCAGATCAAGACTGTTAGGCCTGTTTTCGGCGACTAAGTGTTTATAGGAAAGGAATATAGGCCAACTTATGTTTATTGTTAAATATTATCTGGTGATTGCAATGGTCTGTTTAGCGGCGGCCGTTGCTGTACCAAACCTAGCCATCAGTGCGTTTTTTGTTTGGTGCTTTTTGTCTTTCAGTTTAGTGAGCTGTGCGTATGTTTTTGATATTCCAGCTATTTTCAGGAAAAGACAAGACGGTAAAATTCACTGGTGGATACGTTGGGCCTTTATTCCATTTCTACTTTGTGTCAAGTTTTATAACGCGTGGGCGATTAAAAGAGACAAAGTGGACCCCATTCAGCAAGTGGCGCCTAACTTGTATGTGTCCAGACGTTTATTTCGTGCAGACTTAGCTTTTTTAGAGTCCCAAAATATCTCATGTATCCTAGATGTTACGGCTGAATTTTCTGGCTTAGAAAGTGCCATGACCAACCAGCAGTTTCACTACCTGACCACTCCCGTGTTAGACCATAAAGTACCCAAAGTCAGTCATCTCGTGCATACCCTCAATTGGATCGATACCCAACTACAGCAGTCGCGATCTGTTGTTGTGCATTGTGCGCTTGGTCGTGGTCGTTCTGTGTTTGTGGTGGCCGCTTATCTGCTTAGCAAAGACCCATCATTGAGTGTGACGGAGGCTCTGCAAAAAATTAATGCAGTGAGGACCAGCGCTAAGCTCAATCGTTTTCAGCTTGATGTTCTGAAAGCCTTGCGCCAAGAAGGCGTGTTGGCATTAGAATCGGCGTGTCCATTAATTGCTAACCCAGTTTCAGGGGGAGGAAAGTGGGCGTTGTGTGAGCAGCAGGTAATACGTGAACTGAGCCAAAAATACCCGCTTAACATTCGCTTAACCACTCCAGATGTGAGTGCTCAAGCGCTTGCAGAAGAGGCCTTGAGTACTGGCTGCAAAGAACTCATCGTTTCCGGTGGAGATGGTACCGTGAGTGAGGTCGCTAGTGTTGTCGCAGAGCAGCCGGTGAGCTTGGGTATTATTCCATTAGGCACGGCTAATGCCTTGTGTCATGTGCTGTATGGCGTTGCCTCAAAAGTATCCCCCGTAGATAAAGCATGTGATGCCATATTATCTGGCAATCACCGTGCTATTGATGTGGCTTATTGCAATGGCAAGCTGGTATTGCTGGTGGTAGGTATTGGTTTTGAACACAGCATGATCGATTATGCTCAACGAGAAAAGAAAAATCAGAGTGGTCAGTTTGCCTACCTAACAGGCTTTTTTAACGCCGTGGTGGATGGCAAAAAGCAACGTTTTCAAACTCAAATAGACGACCAAGAAGCCACGGAAATGGATTTGCAGAGTTTGGTGGTTGCCAATACTTCCCCCTTTAGTACCGTACTGGCTCAAGGGGGCGGAATGCCTGCGCCTGATGACGGTAAGCTGCACATCTCATACCTTGCTGATACGCCAGATTTAGGCCAGCGCTTGTTTGCTTTATCCGACATTACCGCGACAAGTCTTGGGTTGCAAAAGCAGTCTCAGGCGTTTGATTACAGTGTCGCTCGCACTGTGAAAATCACCTCAGATGATCCCATCCACTATGTGGTAGATGGCGAAGCATACCAAGCCGATAAGGTAGCCGTCTCTATAAAGCAAAAGTCATTAACGGTTTGTATCCCATAAGAATATAGATAAATAGGTAACCATTATGTCCATAGACACACCTTTAGATGTAGACAAGTTTCGACAGCTGATCGAAGGGAAATTGCTTACTTGGCTAGAAGAAACCGTGAAACTGATACCCAATCTTGTGGTGGCTTTGATCACCCTAATGGCGTTTGTTATTTTTGCGAATATGTGTGCCAAACTTGTTCGTAAACTCAGTCATCAAGTCGTGCACTCCCCCGAAGTAACTAGCTTATTGTCATCTATTGTTCGAGTCGCTGTGGTCGCGATAGGTTTTTTTGTCGCCCTGGATTTTATTGGTTTGCAAGGCACGGTTACCTCATTATTAGCGGGTGCAGGCATCTTGGGCTTAGCGATCGGTTTTGCCTTTCAAGATATGACAGAGAACCTCATATCGGGCGTCACCATGAGTATTCGTCGGCCTTTTAAAATAGGCGATATAGTGGATTCGAACGGTGTGATTGGTGAAGTGATAAAAATAAAATTGCGCACCACAATAGTGGAAACCTTTTCGGGTCAGCGGGTGATGATCCCTAATAAAATGGTATTTCGGAATATACTCACCAACTATAGCCGCAAAGGCCAACGTAAAATAGAGATACCGGTAGGGATTTCCTATGCTGACTCGCTAGAAAAAGCCAGCCAAGTGATTGTCTCGGCATTGCAAGATAAAGAGTACATATCAGACCCAGAACAGACGGCAGTATACGCCACCAATTTTGCTGACAGCAGTGTGAATTTAGTGGTTTGGTTTTGGATAGATTATCCTGGTGACGTCGGTTACATGGATGCGAAGCACGATGGACTTATTACTGTTAAAAAAGCGTTAGAAGATGCTGACATATTAATCCCATTCCCTATAAGAACATTAGATTTTGGAGCTAAAGGGGGCGAAAAATTATCAAGTATGTTGCCGACGTCTGAATAGCATAAATAAAGATTACCAATAAAAAGCCTTCACATAATTTATGTGAAGGCTTTTTATTGGCTTATAAATATTTTGCCATTTCATCGTTTTCAATTTGTAGTGCGGCAACCCAATACGATAATAATGTAATGACCTTAATATCGAGGTTTTGTTTAATTTTAGATTTTATGAACGAAATTAATCGGCTGTTATAAGCATACATGCTTGAATAGTTTTTTATTTTATCCGAGCAAGGTAACTGAGGACATTCAATCCCAATTTTTACGTTGATATCACGAATCATCGACTTTTCAGTTTTAATAAAGCGACTGGCCGCACGTGAAATGCGCTGACTTTCATGAAGATCTCCAAGCCCCATACAGGCCTGGTAATGTGATACGCTTTTTTCTAATACTTCTTGTACGACTTCTGTAGTCATAAAGACTTCCTCCTAAGTGAGTCCACACTGACATGGTTAGACTCGCAACGTCAGTAAGCGGACCACCTCACATCATTATTTTTGAAACCTTATATACATAATTAGCAGGTTATATGCCAATTACTATTTCTCTTAATAGCCTGTGTTTTGAGGGTATTTAATGAGAGTGGTGGGATTTTCATTGTAAAAACTACAAGTAATTAAAAATCATGATGAAAATATTACAGAGAAATATTGGAATGAAATGCTTTAATTTGTCGTAATACCCTATAAATAAAGGCTTCAAGAAACTGGCACGATGTTCGCAATAATCTTATTAAGCAGGAAGTTATTTACCTGCTTGGATCTTTACATATAAAAGGAGAAAGAAAATGGCGAATACACGAGCACAAACCGCTAAAACTAAAGAGCAAGCTTCTCAAACATTTACCGACGCAGAGAAAGTCGCGGCAGAAACGGTGGATAATCTAAAAGAGAAAGCACAGCAAACCTTTGAAGCCAGCTCCGAAAGTCTTCATAAAGCCACCGAGCAGGCAGAAAAAGTTGTGAAAAAACGCCCTCTGTTGAGTATTGGTTGCGCTTTCGCGGCAGGTTGGGCTGTTTCTAAACTGCTTAAATAACCTTTAAGACAGAGAGCAAATGATGCAAAACGAAAACTCACACCAAGCTGAGAGTACCCACGAAGAGCCTTTTACAGAGCAACAGGCGTTCGAGGATTTACAGCGATCAGCAGCCGAACTTAACCAATTGTGGCAAGAGTTTACCCTGCTTAAAACGTCGGCCCAGCAATGGTCTAAATCGACCTTTGAGCTGTTCCTATTGGAATTGTCCAATAGCACATCAGGGTTAAAGCGAATTTTACTCTGCCACTTAATGTTCGTGTGTTTGTTTATTCTTTTTGTATTTAGCGCTTGTGTTGGTATGGGACTAGTTACCTACCAACTCAGCGCCAGCTTGCTCGCAGGCTATGGTGTTTTCCTGTTGAGCTTAGCTTTGTCGTTAATTGGCTTAATTTGCTGGCAGCAGTATTTAAGACGATTCCTTGGCTTTCGCCAAACTCAAACACAGATTAAAGAGGCAATGGATGTTTGCATTTCAAAAGCGACGCAAAGCCATCATTGAAACGCGCCAACAAGGACGGCAAGCATTAGCGGCCTGCTCTTTGTCTATGGTGAGAATAAAGCAGGGTGGTACAGCTTATATTCAGCAGCATCCATACCAAGCGATTGGTTTAGCATGTATGGGTGGCGGACTCTACAAGTATGCGAAGCACCCACAGCTTCGTGGCACAATCAGCCGCTTATGGCCGATAGTGCGTGAAGGTTTGTCTCAGCATTTACCAATGCAACGCCAGACTTCACAAGAGCCTTCAAAAAAGCGAAGCGAGCATCATGAATAAGCTTGCTGTTCAAAAAATGTGGTGTCTATTGGCATTCATCTTGCTTTTAGTGCCTGCTTTGTATTTTGCCAAAGCATTCTTACTGCCGATCATCCTCAGTGCCTTTATTTCATTGCTGTGTGGCCCTCTAGTGAATTACCTTGTGCGGCTTGGCTTACCTCGTATGCTCAATGTTATGGTGGTATTGGCGGGTTTTATTGGTGCAGCTATTTTGGTGGTAAGTGTCTTAAGCGAACCGGCACAGCAGTGGCTATCGAAGTTACCAGCTCTGGCAGAAAACGTCTCAGATGAAGTGAGTAAAGCTGCGGAGAATGTTTCCAAACAGACGGACAGTAGTTCTGCAGTGAGCCAAGTGGCTAACCTCTCATTACCGGACACAACCATATTCTCGCTATTCAAAACTTTGCTTAGCACCGCGCCAAGCGTCGTCACCCAGCTTTTAATCGCCTTGTTTATGGCCTACTTTATGATGTGCTATGGGCGTTCTTTCTTTGTTAGAGTGCTAATGCAATTAGAAGGTTTTCATAGCCAGCGTCGTGCTGTGGAGCTAGTCAGACAAATTCAACAAGACCTGTCGGTTTATATTGGCGCCATTACCCTAGTGAACATTGCCTTAGGTGTCAGTGTCGGCAGTGTTTTTTATTTAATGGGATTACAAGACGCGTTCTTATGGGGGGCGTTTGCAGGCTTCATGAATTTTATCCCTTACCTTGGCCCTATGGTGTCGGTTGTTTGTTTCACCTTGGTGAGTTATCTAGAGTTTGAAAGCCTTAGTTTTGCGCTAACCATAGCGTCCACCTTTTTAGCGATTAACCTTGCCGAAAGCCAGTTGGTAACACCAACAGTATTAGGTCGGCGTTTTAGCCTTAACCCTTTAGTACTCTTTATTTGGCTAGTATTTTGGGGCTGGTTGTGGGGCGCTATGGGGATGTTAGTGGGAGTGCCCTTATTAGTGTGTATTAACGTGATTCTAGAGCGCTTGGACTACTTCGGAGAAAGCTATCTTATGCTGCGAACAGAGTAAGTTAGGACAACGTAGAATTGATGAAAAACAAACAATGGGTTTGTTTTTATCAATTTTTGTTTTGTGTAAACCTCTAACCGCTGCATTTGCCCATTCAGTAAAATACACAGACGAGTACTCAACTTGCATTTCTCACTTTGACTCACCTAGCCTGAAATGGACACTATGGTGTCCATTTTAATTGAAATAAGCTCAATATGGATATTATGGTATCCAAGAGTGATAAATCAGAGTGTCGAATATCAGGCATTAGGTCTACAAATTGTTATCCCTAAGGTAACTTTGTGTAGACCTCGGGGCTAAACACTTCCTTGTAATAAATCGGGTCAGAGTTAAATTAATTTGGCTAAAAGGTTGGTCTATAGTTGGTTCATATTTGGATTAGTGGAGATTTTATGAATATTGAAACCGTGTCCTATCTGAAAGCAAACGCCAATAATCTTTCTCTCGAAGATCCTCAGGCTTATTATGAGCAGCAAGAAACCATTGCGCTGCTTAAGTTGATCAACCTTTCTGAACGCAATTTGAATCAAAAAGGCGAGCAGTCCTTGGATGAGACATTTGATGTTTAAACCCGTTCAAAATAAATCGGATCAAGGTGGCATTAGCCCTGTTTCTTCATTTCTGCTATAAAATCTGTGAATTCACCAAGTTTGTTTTCTATTACATGTTTAACAATTTCTAAATTCAGTGTTTGGTAATCATGTACGGCGATGTTTCTGAGTCCGACCATTTTTTGGAGATTTTTAGCTAACTGCGGTGAAAGAAATCCGGCTTTTTTTAATAACTCAAAACTGTCTCGGCCGCTCTGAGGAATACCTGTTTTATGTTGTTTGTTGATGATGTTGGCAACATCAATACAAGCCTCACAAGCTCGTTGTAAGTTCAGGATAATAGAATCTTGGCTCGTGTAGTCGTTATCAAAATTCTCTTGCGATTCTTCGTATACGTCTTTAATGCGTTTTAGACAGCGCTCGATGGTGGCGAATTTATTAATGATTGCATCATTCATTTTATGTAATCCTGCAAAATTTCGGCTCTCTCATGGTTGAGGTGTTGATACATGGAGAGTACTTGCATCTCAAATTGACAGCATATGCTTTCTTCACCGTAGATAAGTTCGCCATGTTGTATAACTTGATTCTGCATCACAGTTGAAGCTGATAAAAGATCAACTAAATCAATGTCTTTATTAAGCTTAATCGCGAGAGATTCTTGTATGTCGAAACGTTTGATTGCGTCTATTTTTCTGTCTAGAAGAATGGCAATATCAATATCGCTATGCTGGTTAGTATGTCCGTTTGCTTGTGAACCAAATAGGTAAATCAGTCGAACGTTTGGCAGGAGCAAGCGCGTTTCTTGTACAAGCTTTTCTCTTAACGTCATGTTTGATTTACCTTGGCTTTAATTTATTTACTTTGAGTTTGCCTTAAGTTGAGGGAATTTCAAATACATCACTCAATATTCTGTATCTGCTCATTGAGTAGTGGCCTAGACCTTAATAAACTCAATGAGTTATCGAAAAGAAACCGTTCAAAAATGCCTGTTTGCCCACCAAACTGCCCACCACTTGCTTATGGCTTTTACTAAATCTTAGTGGTTAGCAATGGAAAACAGTGCCGTTTTTGCGCTGCTGTTAGAGCTAAAACATAGCAGTTTTGAAGGGCTTTATCGAGCACGATTTCCGTCAACATAGCTTTGCCATTTTTTCACTGGTTCTACGCGATAGTAATGAGTCAGCAGAAAGCTCACTTAGCCTGAAATGGACATTATGGTGTCCATTTTAATAGAAATAAGCTCAATATGGATGCTATGGTATCCAAGAGAGATAAGGCTGAGTGTCGAATATCAGGCATCAAGTCTACAAATTGTTATCCCTAAGGTAACTTTGTGTAGACCTCGGGGCTAAGCACGCGCCTTTACCATCTCTGAGGTAAATACTGCGTGAAATACAAAGGCATCACGATATAGGTTTGTTCTAACGCTGAAGAGCCCTGTGTACCCGTTAACTTAAAGGTTTTACTTGGTGCGCACTTTTCAACGTAGGATGCCAACGATTTTGCTCTTGTACGTTTACCACTTTTGACTTCCACAGGGACGATATCGCCTCCATCGGTTGCCAAAATAAATTCGATTTCGGCGCGGGCGTCATTCCATGAATAGCTTGGGTCAACGCCAATGGCAGTGAGCTCTTGTTGCACAAAGTTTTCAGCCACATAACCTTTGTATTCATAGTTTTGTTGCTTAATTTCTTTATAACTGCTGCCGAGCATATGATTAAGCAGGCCCACATCAAACAGAAACAGTTTCACCATATTTTCTTTTTTATAGGCCGCCAACGGAGATTTCGGCAATCCTTCAATAGGGTAGTTTGGCAAAGCTAAGCGGCAGCAGTTCAGCCAATGGATTGCGGTTTCAAAATCGCTATAACGAGATTTACGCTCATGCACATGCTTAAATTTAAAGCGTTTAACCGACTCATCGCTGACAAGTGATAACTGGGCTGGAATGCTATTAAATACCGATTCAATCAGTGTGGCGTCGACCTTGCCCGCGTACTTACCAAAATCGCGGCGATAACCTTCAACTAAATCGGCATGAATTTTTGTGACTTTTTCAACACGCTCTAGAATGCTTGAATCCTTATACTGATACCAAGCAGAAACGGCTTCCGGCATACCACCGGTAAAAAAATAGTCGGTTAGTTTATCCATCAATTTAGTATGCACCGCTGGTGTGCTTGCTTGACTATCAAATGCTTTGATCAGTGCTTGCTCGTTGGATGCGTAAATAAATTCTTGGAAGGTCAGTGGTCGTAAATTGTATTGTTCTACCTTGCCAACAGGAAAGGTGTTGAGCAAACCAATGTTAGAACCGCTGGCTGCGACAAAATAGGACGGTGCTTTTTCGGAAAAATACTTAAGCGAAGTAACGGCTCGTTCGCATTCGCCAATTTCATCTAATATCAGCAAGTCGGTTTCTGGATTGAACGCTTGGTTGGTTAACAACTCAATGTTCATTACTAGCTCGTCAGGTGACAATGAGCCATCGAACGCTTCTTTGTAAGCTGGGTTTTCAAGAAAGTCGATGCGTAGAACGTTAGCAAAGGTATTTCCAAACAATTCCTGTAACAGATACGTTTTACCTGTTTGTCTTGCGCCATCGATCAATAATGGCTTGCGCACAGGTTGATTTTTCCATGCTATTAGGGCGTTGAGTAAGTTACGCTGCATTGTCATTTCCCGCCAATTAAGACTATTAACCGCCTGTAGTATAACTCAATCTGCATTTATACGCGCATAAAAGTGAGAGAGTTTACATTTTTATGCGCATTAAAATGTAATTTTCCTTGGCGTAGTTATAAACCTAACAGCAGACTGCAAAATACGGACTAACCGAATTAGGTAAAAGAGTACTTATTGACGATGATGTGATAAATGTTATTAAGTTGTGATAGTAAGCCGACCTTACGTATAATTGCGATATTTTTAAACTTGCGAATTTACGATGGCACGAAAATTAACGGCAATAGATTTATTTTCAGGAGCAGGTGGCTTTTCACTTGCTGCACATAACGTCGGTATTGATGTACTTGCTGCCATTGAGTTTGATCAAAATGCTGCTGAAACTTATCAAAAGAACCTAGTTGAACGACTCGGTGCTCCAACTCAAGTATTTGCTCAAGATATAACGAAAGTCGATATCGATTCGATTATGCGTTACCAAGGTATTAAAACTGGCCATTTAGATATTCTGTTAGGTGGGCCTCCATGCCAAGGCTTTTCATCTCACCGCATTAAAGACTCAGGTAAAAACGATCCAAGAAACGCTTTACTCATTCGTTATTTTGATTTTGTAGAGCTCTTTAAACCTAAAGTGTTTTTAGTCGAAAATGTTCCCGGCTTATTATGGCCTCGCCATGAAAAATACCTTAATGACTTCCTCAACCTTTCTAAAAAACATGATTATAAGGTTATTACTGGCGCGCCATTGATTTTAAATGCTCGAGATTATGGTGTTCCTCAGAATCGCAGACGTGCTTTCATTTTTGCTGTCCGGAATGACATTATAGAAAACGACATTGAATGGCCGCCGAAGCCGACACATTACAAATTAGGCAGTTCTCAATGGTTAACGTCTTCATCTGTTTTTGAAAAACCGAATGACTCTACACTTAATAAGTTCAAACGTCGCTTAGAAGAAAAGTTTGGCTATTCTAAAGAAGAGTCAGATAAAACAATGATATCTTTAGAGTGGGGTGAAAGTATAGACTCAAAAGATCCATGTAACTTAAATATGGTTCATACCGCAGCATTGACACAAGTTTTTGAAAACACGCCATTATTAGGTGGCAGAGACGAATCTGGTAGAGAGCTAAACTGCCATAAGGACTACAAGGGCCATAAAGATGTATATGGTCGTATATTCCCACACCAGCCTTCGAACACGATCACGACAGGATGTAACAACCCTTCTAAAGGCCGTTTTGTGCACCCTTGGTTACCACATGGAATAACGTTACGTCATGCTGCTCGCTTACAAACCTTTCCAGATGATTACATTTTTACAGGTGGATCAATGGCGATGGCGAAACAGATAGGTAATGCAGTACCTATTAAACTAGGGGAAGCCCTCTTATCAGAAATTACTAAGTTGTTAGCAACTTCATAAACCCACTACTTTCTTTGATTGTAAGGTAGAGGTATTTTTAAAGGATTATATTCGGAAAGATGAGCAATGGCATCACCAGTCACGTTTCAAACAAGAGCAAGAACCATAGACCATCTAGGGCGTGAGCAAATAGCAGACTGTCCAACCGCAATATCTGAATCTTGGGACTTATGGCCAAAGCATGTTGGGTTGCTATCTACCCGAAGGGGATTAAGGTATCCACGAAAAGGCGATTAAAGAGCAAATAGGTAATACAGTCTCACCGGAATATTCAAGGAGAGTCGCTCTAGCGATTATAGAGAACAGCATGGCAAACTTTAAAACACGAGCAAGAGCATTAGATTTATTAGGTAGGCAGCAAATTGCGGGTATACCAACAGCAATAAATGAGTTACTTAAAAACGCTCACGATGCATATGCCGATAATGTCGATATTGATTATTTCAGAATAAATGATCTTTTTGTGTTGAGAGATGATGGCGTAGGTATGTCAAAAGAGGACTTTGAAACTCGCTGGCTTACACTTGGCACTGAATCCAAAGTGATACACAGAAAATCAAGTCCACCGCCAACCGATCCATCTAAACCCAAGCGGGTTGCTATGGGAGAAAAAGGCATAGGACGATTAGCTATTGCTTCAATCGGTAAACAAGTATTAATAGTTACCAAGTCTAAGAATCAAGAAAAAGTCACAGCAGCCCTAATAAATTGGCAAATTTTTGAACTGCCTGGTCTAAATTTAGAAGATATTGTTATTCCAATAAGAACTCTTGCAGAGTTGCCTAGCAAATTAACAATAGATTCAATGAAGGAGGAATTGATACAGTCTTTGGATAAGCTGTTAGCACAAGACGATATCACTGATGCAGAATATATGAATATAGGGTCAACAATAACAGCGTTTAACGCTGTCCCATCTGACCTACATCATAAACTGAACCGCAGTAATGACCTTAAGGGTTACCAGTCTAGTGGAACCTATTTTTTTGTGTCTCCTGTAGATGAAACACTGAAATTTGATTTAGATGGTTCATCTGTTGGTAAAGAAGCCACCAAAATAGAAAAAATGCTCATGGGTTTTCACAATACAATGACCCCTGACCACCCTCAACCAATTTTAGATATCGTTTTTAGAGATTACAGGGTAAGTGACGGCACTTACGTCGATGTTATAGACAAAGAACAATTCTTCACAGTTGATGACTTCGAAGTTGCTGATCACCACTTTAAAGGCCATTTCGATGAATTCGGTCAGTTCAAGGGTACTATTAAGGTTTACCAAGAAAAAACATATGAACATATAGTAAATTGGACCGGTAACAACTTTAATAAAACTAGCTGTGGTCCATTTGAAATAAATCTAGCTTATGTTCAAGGCAAAAAGAATCAGACTATCTTGAATAACGAGGATTTTGCGAGGATCAGTGCGAAAGCGGATAAATTTGGAGGCCTATATGTATACAAGGATAATATACGTATCCTTCCGTACGGTAATTCCGATGTTGATTATTTAGACGTTGAAAAAAGAAGATCGAAGCATGCTGGTTCTGCATTTTTTTCTTATCGTAGAATGTTCGGTGTCATCAATCTTAAGCAGGAAGATAATTTTAAACTTAAAGAAAAAGCTGGGAGAGAAGGTTTCATTGAAGATTTAGCGTACCGCCAATTCAGAAATATACTTGTAAATTTTCTCACTCAACTGGCAACAGACTTTTTCCGAGAAGATACAAATGCAAGTCCTAAAGCGGAAGTTTGGGCCAACAAAAGAGCAGAAATAGAGGCGTCACATAAAGCCTTAGAAAAGCAGAATAAGAGGGCTAGAGCGAAAAAGGAGCGATTTGAAAAAGCCTTAAATAAATTTTTCTCTGATAACCAAGCAGGTCTTATTGAACAAGAAGTTGGAGCTATTTTTACAGAAGCTGCTCAAGGGTTTAATACTATATATTCTATTAAAGATCATGATCTGGCTAGTCAAAAGATAATAGATACTGAATCAGAAACCAGACAAAAGCTTAATGATTACAGGAAGTCTATTATTATTCCAACACCAAGAGGTTTCCTTGTGAGAGGCGAACTAAAATCAGACTATGAAGCTTACCTCAGTGAATTTTATTTATTAGAAGAGAATTTATTCTCTAAAACAATTAAAAAAATTGATGAACTAGTTGATGAAACAGTTAAGAAGTTACAAATATCTATCAGTAAAAGAAAGCGTTTAGAAAAATCTGTTGATTTTATCTCGCAAGAAGCAAAAGCAATCAATGCGCTTAAGAAGAATACAGCCACAGAGTCAGCCAATGAGATAACAAAAAGAGTAAAAGAGCTAACTACAGAGCTGATGGTAGACCTAGACGACCAAATTAGACAAGTAAAAGATAGATTTAAGACTATATCAATTGATAATGAAGCTGATATTGATTTAGTTACAAAACGAAAAGAGTTATCGGATGAAATAACCTCAGTAAGTGAAAGAAATACAAATATATTAGATACCATAATTAGGCAGCTAGAAGGTATCTATTGGGAAAAAGATGAAGATAATAACTATATAACAAACGAGCAAATAACGAGTGCTTTAGGCGAAGAATTAGAAGAGCTTAAAGAAAAAATTCATACGGATGTAGAATTAAGTCAACTAGGCTTAGCTGTAAGTATTATTCATCATGAGTTTAACAGCACAGTTAGATCTGTTCGCTCTAGCTTGAAAGATTTAAAGGCCTGGTCTGATGTAAATCAAGACTTAGAAGGTGTTTACAAGAATATAAAAATCAATTTCGAGCACCTCGATGGATACTTGAATTTGTTCACGCCATTAAACAGAAGACTGTCACGCAAATCCGAGAACATAAAACTACTCGAAATAAAAACTTTCCTAAAAGACTTATTTGGCAGTAGATTTGCGCGACATGAAATCGCTTTTAATCATACAAACGGCTTTGCAAAAGGCAGCATAAATGGCTACCGCTCTTCTTTTTATCCAGTGTTTGTTAACTTGATTGACAATGCTATCCATTGGTTAAATGAAAGTGGTATTTCTAATAAAACTATTAGACTCCACGCTGAAGATGATGGGTCAGTATATGTTTCAAACAATGGGTTAGAAATCCCTCAACAAGACAAAAATAAAATTTTCCAATTAGGATTCAGTCGAAAAGAAAATGGAAGAGGTATGGGCCTGCATATAAGTAATGAAGTTTTAGAAACTGCGGGTTACAAGTTGCTATTAGTTGAGCCAAGAAAGAATGCCACAGTAACGTTTAAAATAGCTAAAATGGACTAAGAATAATGAGTTTCAGGGATAAATCTAACGAAATTGCAAATGAATTTCTACAGACAGTAGTATTTCTTGACGACAAAGCGTATGACACAACGGATCAAGCTGATATAAATCATGACTTTGATGTAAAGTCAGTAGTTAAATCATTCGCTCGAAACAAGAAAGTTTGTTCAGTTTTTCAACCAGAAGTTGAAAATGATATAAGCCTCTTTACAGAAATAGCTCAAAAAGCGGATGTAGTTGTTCTTGATTGGCGTATTATTATTAATCTGGACAATAGTAATGAGCTCGATGATGAAGATGACGCAGAAGTTGATGACCCGAATGGTCATTACACAAAGCAAATAATAAACAAATTATTAGAATCTAAGAGCAGCCAAAATAGTTTAAAGTTAATAGTTGTTTACACTGGAAATACTGAGCTACTGGAAATAGCAGCGAGTATATCAGCAAGCTTGATGCACGCTGGCATTAGTGGGTTTTCGATTAATCAAGATGACCAATGCTGCGTTAACTCTCATAGTTGCAAAATATTAGTTCGAGCTAAGTCAAATGGAGGTCATAATCGTGGACAGCATGCCCCAGAGCTAAGAGAAAAGTCAGTTACTTACGAAGAACTTCCTGAACTCATTAACTCTGAATTCGCAGAAATGACCAACGGCTTGTTATCGAACTTTGCTTTAAAAGCTTTGACTGCTATAAGAGAGAATAGTTTTCAAATTATAAATGTCTTCTCAAAAAATCTTGATTACGCATATCTGGCAAATCAGTCTCTATTAATTAACAACCATGACGCCAATGAATTATTAGTTGACCTCATAGGCGATACATTTGTATCAATATTACGTGCTAATGAAGCCAATAGCTTACTTAATACAGAGCTTATTAACACATGGTTAGAAGACAACTTACAAGCTCAAGAGCAACCTAAAAGGTCTAATGCGGGTCAATTTGAAGATTCAACTTTCGCAGTACCTGTAGATAAAGCTCTAGATTTATTAAGTTCATGTAATGATGTTCAAGAAAAATTTGTTAGTGCTTTAGCGGGTTTAGAAAACTTGTCTAAAAAGAATGTTGAGAAAAACTACAAAAACTACGCTTTCGAAATTTTCTCTGACTCTCAAGGAAATGGCTCACACCAAGAGTATGCAAAACTGTGTCAACACAAAAACTTAATTCACAGCGAAGGATATATTCCTTTTCTTAGTCTAGGTACAGTCGTAAAAAGCACCCATGATGGTAAGTATTTCGTTTGTATCCAACAGCGTTGTGATTCTGTGAGAATTGCGAATGGTGATATACGAAGGTTCCTGTTCATCTCTTTGGATTTAGTTGGGAATAACAAACCATTTGATTTCATTACACCAAGTGGTGAAAATCTGTACTTAAATCGCAAAACCTATGATTTAAAAACAATTAAGTTTTTAGCATCTGATGATGGTTCGGTAAGAGCAGAAAGAGATCAAGACAACCTTATATTCAAACAACTTCATCAAATGGAGGATAGAATAGAAAGTTTTGAATATTTATTTGAGCTAAAAGAGCTCTATGCCCAAAGAATCGTAGATGATTACAGTTCTGGCTTATCTCGTGTTGGCTTAGATGAGCCAGAGTTGGTGAGGTTGAGTAAAAGATAAAATCTATTATTTTAAGATAAATTTGGTCGGAGCGACATTAATCCTGTTTCTTTATATCCTCTCTTAAAACTGTGAGTTAGATCAAATGTCGGTCTATAGTGAGCCCATATTTAGACCAATGGGTATTAAAGCATTTCCCATAAAGAAAGCGGCGTTAATTGGCATTTTTCAGACCCCAGATAGCGAAAAACCCCGATGCACTCACCGAGGTTTAGACGCCGATCGAGCACTCCCAATCCATTTGATGTGATTATAGTTAAAGGTATATTAATACATCAAGGTATACCGCAAGGCTTTTGAGACAAATCTCTTAATCGAAATCACTCAATATTCTGTATCTGTTCTCTCATTTGTTCGATCAATACCTTCAATTCCACAGCGCTTTGGGTGGTTTCCACGACGATGGATTTAGACGATAAGGTATTGGCCTCGCGGTTGAGTTCCTGCATGAGGAAGTCGAGGCGACGGCCAATTGGGCCTTTTTGTTTAAGCTGACGGCGCACTTCTTTAGTGTGGGTGGCGAGTCGGTCTAGCTCTTCGGCCACGTCGGCTTTTTGTGCCAGCACAACAATTTCCGCTTCCACTCGCATAGGGTCGAGTTCTACTTTAGCGGCTTCCAATTTGTCGATGAGGTTTTGCTTTTGTGCGGCGATGATCTCCGGCAGTTTGGCTTGCACGTCTACAACAATGGCATCAATAGCGTCTAGGCGCTGCTCTATGATGGTCACGAGCTGTTCGCCTTCTCTTAAGCGCATATCGATCAGCTCATCAACGCTCTTTTGGAAGAGTTCTTTGACGGCGTTTTTCATGATCTCCGCGTCTGTGCCTGTGTCGCTTAAGATGCCTGGCCATTTTAAAATATCTAATGGATTGGCAGGGTTCAGGTCTTTGAACCAAATACCCAGTGAGTCGATGGCTTTGGCTAACGCTTGGGCGTTGTCAGCATTGATGTTTAGGCTGGTGGCGGCTTTGTCGACGGCTTGGAAACGCAGCTGGCATTCTAATTTGCCACGATTAAGCTTTTTGCGCAGCACATCACGAAAGGCAAATTCCAATTCACGGAAGTTATCGGGCAAGCGAAAGTTTGGCTCTAAATAACGCTGGTTGACTGAGCGGACTTCCCAGCTAATGGTGCCCCAGTCGTAAGTGGCTTCTTGGCGGGAAAACGCGGTCATGCTTGCGGTCATTTTGATTACCTTATAGAAAACGATGGAATGGGCTTAGTGTATCTTAAGCGCAATTTGTTCGACAGTTTCCGGCGATATGGTGGCGCATTTTTATGTGGGTTCGTTATAATTGCGCCTTTATGACGGTTAATTAATCAGAGAGTATGAATATGCGCCCAAGCGGAAGAGCGGTAGACGAGTTACGTCCCCTTAAAATCACCCGTAATTTTACCAAGCACGCAGAAGGTTCGGTGTTAATAGAATGCGGCGATACGAAAGTGATTTGCACCGCGACAGTGGTAAACGGTGTGCCGCGCTTTTTGAAAGGTAAGGGCCAAGGCTGGATTACCGCAGAATATGGTATGTTGCCACGCTCCACAGGTAACAGAATGGATCGTGAAGCCGCACGCGGCAAGCAGGGTGGCCGTACGGTAGAAATTCAACGATTGATTGGCCGTTCTTTGCGCGCTGCGGTTGATTTAAAGAAACTTGGTGAAAACACCATCACTATCGACTGTGATGTTATTCAAGCGGATGGCGGCACCCGTACCGCGTCGATTACGGGTGGTTTTGTGGCGCTAGCCGATGCTATGCGTGTTTTGGTTGAGAAAAAAAGAGTTAAGCAAAACCCAATTGTGTCGCAAATTGCAGCGATCTCGGTTGGCGTATACAAAGGTACGCCAGTGTTGGACCTTGATTACCCTGAAGATTCCAATGCCGAAACAGACATGAATGTGATCATGAATGACAAAGGTGGCTTTATCGAAATTCAAGGTACGGCGGAAGGTGAAGCATTTAGTGATGAACACATGATGGGCATGCTTGCTGTGGCACGTAAAGGTATTAGTGAAATTATCGACGCCCAAAGAAACTCATTGTTCGACAAATAATCTTGGCGCTTTTTTTGCTTTTAAAAAATCTAACTTCGGTTAGATTTTTTTTTGCCCGCTGTTTATGGTTTTTTAATATTATTATTGTTTAAGGCTTGAGCAGTTCGAATATTTCAGTCATATTTATTGGAACTCATTGTTTTTAAAATATTTTTAATAATAGTTAGCATATAAATACAGCGTTAAAGGGTGACGATCGAAGCTTAAACAAGAAACTATGGAGTTCTCATGAGGAGGCTTATGCCACGCTTTTTTAGGTTAGGAGAGATATGTTAACACTACGTAAGCGTCTTTCTTATAAGCAGGCTAAATGGGCGCTGGTCTTGTTGCTGATACTCAGTATCTTGCTGAGTGCCTATCAAGTGTATTCCGACTGGCAAGCCGAAAAGCACAACATTGCCAACCAAGTTCGAGCGACGTTAGACGTTATTGAATACCCCATTGTCGAAGCGGCCTATGCACTGGACGAAGTTGAGACTCAGAAGCTATTAACAGGCTTGATACGCTCGGCTTATTTCCATGAAGCCAAAGTCGTTGATGATTACGGTATTGAGATTGCCAGCGCTTATCACCCGACTGAAAAACTTCCCTTTCATTGGCTCATTAATTCCGTCTTTACGGGGTTAGAGCACACCTATCACTTACCTTTATATCATGATCCTGCTATCTGGGTAGGCACGTTAACCGTACAACTGGATGCCGATAAGGTGGTGGGGCGCTTTATTGGTCGCAATCTTCAGTTGGTGGCCACAGTACTATCAGCCATTGTGATACTCGGTGCGGGATTGCTAACGCTGTTTTATTTTTTATCCTCACGACCACTGAATCGATTAATTGATCAATTGAGCTATCTAGAAGACGATGTAAACGACCCAGAACAAGTGCGTTTTGCCCATACTTCCCGCGAAGACGAACTGGGTATTTTGTCTCGTAATATCACTGCGCTTTGGCATAAGCGTAAAAGAGTCGAAGGCCAGCTGGCTAAGAGTGAGGCCTACTTCAAGGCGGTTTTGCATCAATCCAGCGAGTGTATGTTGTTGGCCGATTTACAAGGGCAGATATTGGACTGTAACAGTGAAACCTGCCGATTATTAGGCTATGACGCTGAAGCCTTGCAGCAATTAACCATAGATCAAGTCGATGCCGAGCAAACGCCTCAATGGCTAACGAAATGGGCGACAGAATCTCCCGATACCGCGAAAACTTTTGAAACCGAATATATGCGCTCTGATCAGCAGTGTTTTCCAGTGGAAGTGCGGGGCAACATTATTATGCTAGAAGGTGAAGCGCATTTTTTGGCTTCGTTTCGTGATATTACCCAGCGTAAGAAAGATCAGGAGCAGGTGCAGTTCCTGGCCTATTATGACGCCTTAACCAGTTTACCGAACCGTAGATTGCTGAACGAAAATCTAGAAAAGGCACTTGAAGAAGCCCTGCAACAGGGACATGTGGGCGCCTTATTATTTATCGATCTAGACCGCTTCAAAGCCATTAACGATTCCATGGGACACCACACGGGTGATGCCCTATTAGTGGAAGTGGCTAAGCGCATTACCACTGAGCTAAAAGAACATGACACCGTGGCGCGTATCGGTGGAGACGAGTTTGTTATCTTGTTGCCACAATTAGGCTCGAATATAGAAGAAGCGGAACAAAAGGGCGCCAGGCTGGCGAGTATTTTATTAAACATGCTGTCTCAGGCTTTTTATCTGAACCAAGCTGAGCTGTTTATTTCTGCCAGTATAGGGGTCAGCTTGTTTCCTGCCGAACAGCAAGATGACCTGCCGATCTTACAACAAGCCGATACGGCCATGTACGAAGCCAAAGACAATGGTCGCAATGGCTATCGCTTTTATCGACCTGAAATGCAGCAACAGCTTGCGCAGCGGCTAATGATGGAAAAAGCTCTGCATCAGGCCATGAAGGAGGATGAGTTCTACCTCTTGTATCAGCCTCAAGTGGATGAGCAGGGTAATATTATTGGCGCAGAAGCCTTATTGCGTTGGCACAATGATGCCTTAGGTAATGTTTCCCCTTATGAGTTTATTCCGATCGCGGAAGAAATTGGGTTGATTGATGAGTTAGGGCGTTGGGTGCTGGATACCGCTTGTGTTCAGCTCAAGCAGTGGCAAGATCAAGGGCTACCAGCCACCTTTGTGAGCATGGCGGTAAATATCAGTCCCTATCAGTTTTCTAAGGAAGGCTTTGTGCAAGATGTGTTACAGGTAATTGAAGAGCATCAGATCGTTCCTTCCTTGTTAGATCTAGAAATTACCGAGGGAATGCTGGTGGAAAACATTGCCTCAGTGGCAGAAAAGATGTGCCAGCTAAAAGAGCGTGGCGTTCGCTTTTCCATTGATGATTTTGGGACGGGTTATTCCTCACTGCGCTACTTACAACATTTCCCCCTTACTCGCCTGAAAATCGATCAGTCATTTGTACGAGATATTTCCGCCGATCCGAGTAGCCATGTGATCATCAATACTATTATTTCGATGGCCAATCACATGAAGTTCTCTGTGTTAGCAGAAGGCGTAGAAACCCTAGAAGAGCGAGATATTTTAGCCTCCATTGGCTGTCATCGTTATCAAGGCTATTACTTTTCACGGCCCGTGACCGCGGACATCATTGCCGACTATCTGTTTAAGCAAACTTGCCTACCCGCACTCCCTAGCACAACGTCTTAGAATACCCCGTAATTTGGTTGTAAATGTCAGCTATTGTGCGCGTTTTTGCGCCTTACATATTGGTTTATATTTGCGATCATCAAACAACCTAACAATAAAAATAAGGGGAATTATGTGAATAAACGAATTGGACTGACCGCGCTGGCGATGTGCCTAGCCTATGGCGCACAAGCGAACGAGTTAGAAGGGCGGTGGGTGCTGCAAAATGTCGACAATACTCAAGCGCAGCTCGATGAGGCGGTTGAAAAAGTCGCCAAAGAAATGAACTTCTTTATCCGTGCCTTGGCGCGGCCGGTGTTAAAAAAGCAAACTCAAATTTGTCAGCAGTGGCAGCTGAAATTTCCAGCGGACGATTTCACTTGGCAATGTGATGATGCCGATCCAGAACGCATGCCTGTAGCAGCCAAAGGTGAGGTTGTGAAGGTAGACGAAGAGGATGTTGAGATTAGTGGTACCTTCCAACAAACCAGTGACAAGATAGTCACGGTCTTGGAATCTGAACGAGGCAAGCGAACGGACACATGGGAAAAACTCGGGACAAATGAGCTGCTTTATACCGCTAAGCTGGAGTCGGAAAAGCTGCCAACGCCTTTAACTTGGAGTCTAACCTATAAGAAAGTGCGTCCCTAATCGAGTAACTAAGACCCTAAAAAACGAAACCCCCAATAGTCAAAATGACTATTGGGGGTTTTATTGGTTGGCGCTAAAGATTAACGCTTAACTGCGCCTTTAGGAGCGAATTTCGCTACATCTAGAGGAGAATTGTTTTGGATGTAGTCAACCAATACATCGGCATCTACATAGCCTGAGTTCACGTAGTTAGGGTGATCCGTTACTTTAGGGTAACCGTCTCCACCTGTTGCTACATAGCTGTTAATGGCTACGCGGTAACTACGGTTCGCATCAAGCGCCTGACCATTAACCATGATATTGCTTGCTTGGCCATCTACCAAGGTGAAGGCGACACCGTCGAACTGAGCAAAAGCACCGGTACCGGCTTCTTTGGAGCCCACAGCAGTAAGGTAAGATGTCAGCTCATCAGCGCTTAAATCTACATAAGAAACGGCGTTAGCAAAAGGCTGAACCTGTAGTACGCTCTTGTAGGTAACAATGCCTTTTGGCATATCATCACGGATACCACCAGAGTTCATTACGCCGATGTCGGCATTTACTTTCTCTTTCATAGCCGCCGCAATTAAGTTACCTAAGTTCGTTTCTTGGAAACGTACCACGCTACGCTCACCGACTAGGTCATCACTTGCGTAACCGATTTCAATGTTTAGCTCGGCTTGGCCTTTCTCTTGGAAAGGTGTCAGCATCGCAAGCATTTCAGGATTTTGCTCGATCTCTTCTTCAATGAAGACTCGTACTGATTTACCTTCTGCGTCTTTCACCTTTTTCTTAAGGTTAACAGGGATAAGCTTGTACTCGGAGCTGATGATTTCGCCGTTTTTGATGACCATGTCTAAACGACCTACGTATTTACCCCATTCGTGGGCTTGTAGGATAAGTGTGCCGTTCTGCTCATCAGGTTCTGTTAGAGGGATCTGAGAGTGACCACCAACAATCACATCAATGCCAGGCACAGTGCGGGCTAGGGTTACATCACCAGGAGCGTTACCACCGTGCTGACCGTTGTCGTAGTGACCCATGTGAGTGGCTGCGATAACAATGTCGGCTTTTTTGCTTACTTTAGGGATTAAAGTTTTTGCGACTTCGATAGGGGATTCAATTTTGATGCCTTCTAAATATTCTGGATTACCCAGCTTCGCCGTGTCATCCGTCGTGAAACCTACAACAGCCACTTTTAGGTCAGCAACTTGGAAGATGTGGTAAGCATCGAATAACGGCTTGCCAGTTTCTTCGTCAAGAATGTTAGCTGATAGGAAAGGGAAACCGGCCCATTCTTGCTGTTGCTTAAGAACTTCTAGTGAGTTGTCGAATTCGTGGTTACCCAGCGCCATGGCATCGTATTTCAACATGTTCATGCCGCGGAAATCCGGCTCAGCATCTTGTAGGTCAGACTCTGGTACACCCGTGTTAATGTCACCACCAGATAGTAGAAGAGAGTTACCGCCTTCTAATGCAACTTCCTCTCGGATGTTATCGATCAGCGTTTTACGAGCTGCCATACCGTATTCACCGTTACGGTTTTGCCAGAAGCGACCGTGGTGATCATTGGTGTGTAGGATAGTTACTTTGTATTCTTTGTCTGCTTCCCAGTCTGGTTGGCTAGTACCCATCATCGAGCAGCCTGTAACAGCAATGGCTACCCCTGTTAAGGCAAGATGAGTCATAAATCTTTTACTGGATTTCATGTGTTTTTCCTTGCTTATGTCGATGTTTATTAAGTTAGTGTCAGCATTTGTGTGGATTATTTTATGGGCACTGTAGAGCCACAGGTGCATTTTATTATTCTTTGTAACCTATGAATGTATCTTATAATTGTGGCAAGTTCGAGGCCAAAACGTTAAAAAATTGACCTAATGTGCAAGATTGTGAGAATTATTTACACTTTTGCTCTTTGTCGACAGCGTATGAAGAGTGGGGTGGTAGGAAATGTGTGGGTCTACTCTATTATTTCGTCTTGCCATTTGGCTTTAACGAGCAGGATGTCACTTAAGCAGTCTTCAAAGACCGTCACTAAGTCTGGGTCAAAGTGTTTGCCAGATTGCTCTTTCATTAGGTTAACGGCCTCTTCGACGGTCCAAGCTCTTTTATAAGGGCGTTCACTGGTGAGTGCATCAAACACATCGGCGATGGCAACAATACGTCCTTCAATGGGAATCTCAGTACCTTTTAAACCATTCGGGTAGCCTGAACCATCCCATTTTTCATGGTGAGTAATCGCTATGATACGCGCTAACTTGAGCAAAGAAGAGGAGTGCTGACCAATGATTTCTGCGCCCATGCTGGCGTGTTGTCGCATGACCGCCCATTCTTCATCCGTGAGTTTACCGGGCTTTAGCAAGATGGCATCAGGGATACCTATCTTACCCACATCATGCATAGGTGCGGCGTGTAATAACTCTTCTGCCGCGCGCTCTGAGAAGCCAATGGCTTTTGCCATGATTTTCGAATAGTGGCTCATGCGAATAACATGCTGCCCTGTTTCGTTGTCTTTGTATTCCGCTGCACGGCCTAAAGTTTGTACGAGTTCTAATCGGGATTGGTGAATGGCATCGAGGCGGTTGGTATTAAGGTGGACTCGTACTCGGGCTTTAACCACAGAAGGGTTAACGGGTTTGGTAATATAGTCCACTGCACCCGCATCAAGACCATCAGTTTCGTTGGCGCCGTCACTTAATGCGGTCACAAAAATAATCGGGATATGGGCGAGTAGTTTTTCGCTTTTCAATTCTGCACAGACTTCAAGGCCACTCATTTCAGGCATCATGATGTCGAGCAGAATTAGTTCTGGCGGCTCGGCATGCACAAGTTGTATGGCTTTTTTTCCGTTGGTTGCAAACGCAAGGCGGTAGTCTTGTTCAAGTATTCTCTTTAGTACATGAAGGTTGGTGGGTTCGTCGTCAACAATCAGCACTAGGGGCTTTTCGTCACGGTTAAATGGTTTCATGGACTGAGGAGTGGTTGCGTAGGACATAGTATTAACTCGTTGTGGATCCGGCACTGATGGTGTTAATTAGTTCGATGGCATCATCAAATTCAAAGTTAAATACAGCGTTGTTAAGCTGTTCACTTTGGGCCTGCGGTAAGGCAAGGCAGATTTGGTTGAGTAAGTCGTCGTCGACTTCGCCTTTGCTCAAGCTGGCTATTAGCAGGGCGGCTTGTTGTGGGTCAATTGTTGGCGCTGTTGGTAAAGATGTTTCCATTTCACTTTGAACTTTTTCCTGACTGATCATGCTGTCTTTTATCAAGGATAGCTCAGCCATGATTTCTTGCCATAAAAGAGCGCTTTCTGTTTGGTGCTGAGCGGCAAGAAGTTGTTCTAAATTTTTGCAGTGCTCCGAGGCTTTGTTAAGGCTTAGATTCGCCGTAGAGCCTTTGAGTTTATGAGCAAACGCAATCTGCTGGCTAAGCTCTTGGTGAACTATTTGCTCACATTCACCGACAATATTCTTAATAAAGTAACCAATTTGCCTTTTTAGCTCTTTACGGCTCCCCCAACGGGAAACACCGCTTCGCCAATCTATGGAAGTCTCTAAATCAATGCTTTGGCTATTGGTTTGATGGGCGTCCTCCATATCGTCTTCCCCATCAATAACGCGGGACATTTCACTCATCAGTTGCTCTAACTCAACCGGTTTGGAGCAAAAACCATTCATCCCCGCTTGGCTAGCGGCCAAACGGTCAAGCTCTTGCACACTGGCCGTTAGTGCGATAATTGGCGTCGGCTGGCGGTGTTCGTTTCTTTCCCAGGCACGAATCGCTTTACTGGAAGACAAGCCATCCATATGCGGCATGTGCAAATCCATTAATACGACATCAAAATTTTGTTCGCGGAAGGTTTTATAGGCTTGTTCGCCATCAACCGCTGATACAACGGTATGACCTAAGCGGCTTAATCGCAGCTCTAGTAAGTCAGTATTTTGTTTTACATCATCGGCCACCAAAATACGAAGTTCGGAACGAGGCTCTTTTGTGTTGACGGCTAATAAGCTTGGCGTCTCTTCTTCCTGACATTCAGGTAAAGGTAGCACCAGGGTAAAACGGCTGCCTTTGCCCATCTCGCTCTCTACTGTTATTTCGCCCCCCATCAACCTCGCTAATTGCAGTGAAATGGTGGTACCAAGGCCAGTTCCGCCAAAGCGACGGGTAACAGAGGCATCAGCTTGGGAGAAAGGTGCAAAGATCTGCTCAACGTTTTCGGATGGAATGCCGATGCCTGAATCCTCGATAACGAGACAAACGTTGCTGCCCATTTTCTTCACGATAAGGTGCACGTAACCTTTAGAGGTGAATTTGATGGCATTGCCCAGCAGGTTTAACAGGATTTGCTGTATTCGGTGAGGGTCTCCTCGATAGCAGTTACCTAAACTCGGCTCATATTCAAATGTGAACTCTAGGCCCTTTTTCTGGGCGCCGAGCTTTAGTGTTTCTCGCACATCGGCACACAGCTTATGCAGTGAAAAGTTCTCGTTCTCAAGAGGAACGGTACCGTGCTCAAGTTTTGCAGTATCAAGAATATCATTGAGCAAATTTAGCAAAGAAAACGCGGAGTTATGAATAGTACTAATGTGTTTACGTTTCGCCCCTATCAGGCTTTCATCTTCTAGGAGTAATTCAGAATAACCAATAATGGCATTCATGGGGGTGCGAATTTCATGGCTCATATTAGCCAAAAACTGGTTTTTTGATTGCGCTGCGCTTTCAGCAATGTCTTTGGCATGGCGTAAAGTTTGTTCCATGATTTTGCGCTCTGACAAATCGTTTACAAATTTCATAATACGCACGGGATTACCTTGCGGATCTAAAATAGGGCAGTAAGTGGCAAAAATATGAGCTTCACTGCCTTTTTTATCTTTTCGCGTAAATTCACCAGAGAGGTATTGTCCACTACGAAGTTTTTTCCAGTGGCTTATATAAGATGGATCTTTTATATCTTCAGTAAAACATAACGTTTTATGATGTTGCCCTATTAGTTCTTCGTTGGAATAGCCCATTAAAGATAAAAAATTTGAGTTGGCATTAATAATAAAACCGTCTAAATCAAATTCCACCAGCATTAATGACCTTTGCAAGCCTGCCGCGATGCTTTCAAAGTCAGCCGCACGGTGCTTTTCTAATGTGATGTCGGTGGCATATTTAACGAAACGTAAGAGTTTACCGTCTTTATCGAACACTGGATTGTAAGAGGCTTGTAACCAGACCTGTTGGCCATTTTTATGTAGACGAGAAAACTCACCAGAATGAAACGTGCCACATCTTAAAATATCCCAAAAGTTTTGATACTCGGCAGTGTTGAGCAGGCTTGGATCCACCAAAATACTATGATGTTTGCCAATAAGGTCTTTTTCTAAATAGCCAAAAATAGCCAAGAAGTTTTGATTTGCTCGGATAATATTGCCAGATAAATCAAATTCGATAATGGCTTGAACGCGATCAATGGCTCGCTGGTTATTTTCCAATTGGTTAATTTTTTCTAATAACTCATCGTAAGAACTAGACATAGTTTCCTTGCGGTACTTACAGGTAGAAAAGGTCCTTTATTTCTAAAGCTTTGAGTATTATTTTAAGATGCGTTAGTTGAGCTGGTATTGTAGGACAATTTAAACGCTAACTATAAATAGTTAGTGTTTAAATAGAAAGCAAATCGTATGGGTTTAGGTGTCAGGAAAGTGAAAATAATTAGGAATTGATAAAAAAAGCCAGCCCGAAGGCTGGCTAAAGTGCTTTCTGAAATAACAGGTTATTTATCTAAGCGCTCACCGGTTTTTTCATCAAAAATAACGGCCTTAGACGTGTCGAACATCATTTGAATCACGGAGCCTGGCAGCGCTTCGTATGTTGGGTTCGAACGACAGTTAATCTCAGCATCGTTTACACGTGTCAGTATCATGGTATCGGCCCCCATTGGCTCGGTGACTTCCACTTCAATCCCTGTTGTTGTTACGAACGACTGGCCTTCTTTGTGGGGCTGTGGCTCAGTGATCATTTCTGGACGCAAGCCAAGTAATACGGTTTCACCAATACGCTTTTCTAAGCTTTGTGGCTTCGGGAACGGCAGTGCTACAGTGGAATTCGTTGCCAGCTCTAACATTGGTGTACCGTTTTGTGAAATAACCTTAGCTGGGATGAAATTCATAGCAGGGGAGCCCATAAAGCCTGCAACAAATAAATTTGCGGGGTTGTCGTAGATTTCCTGTGGTGTACCCAATTGTTGAACTTCGCCGTCTTTCATGACGGCAATACGATCGGCCAAGGTCATGGCTTCGATCTGGTCGTGGGTCACATACACAATGGTCGTGCCGAGTTTTTTGTGGAGCTTTTTGATCTCGGTACGCATTTCTACACGCAATTTAGCGTCTAGGTTAGATAATGGCTCATCGAACAGATACAGCTGGGGGCGACGGGCTAAAGCACGCCCCATTGCCACTCGTTGGCGCTGACCACCAGACAGTTGCGCTGGTTTACGGTTAAGTAAGTGGCTAATTTGCAACATCTCTGCAACGCGTTGAATTTCTGTTTCACGTTCCTCTTTTGGAACTTTACGCATTTCCAAACCGAAAGAGATGTTTTGTGCCACGGTCATGTTGGGGTACAAGGCGTAGGACTGAAAGACCATAGCAATATCTCGATCTTTCGGGCTGGTGTAAGTGACGTCGTTATCGCCAATAAGAATACGACCTTCTGTAACGTCTTCTAAGCCGGCAATAGAGTTCATCAGAGTGGATTTACCACAACCAGATGGCCCTACTAGAATGAGAAACTCACCCGCTTCGATGCCAATGTTAATACCCTTTAAAACTTCTGTGCTGCCGTAGCGCTTTTTTACGTTATCAATGACTAGACTTGCCATGTTGTGCTCCAAATTCTATACGAATCATATTGTTAGTAAGCCACTCGCGCGATGACGAATAAAAGAGCGCGAGTGCTGTTCGTTTAATAGTGATTAACCTTTTACTGCTCCGGCGGTGAGGCCACGAACAAAATATTTACCAGCAAAAATGTACACTGCTAAGGTTGGCAATGCGGCGATGATGGCCGCGGCCATATCGACGTTATACTCTTTACCACCAAAGCTGGTGTTTACTAGGTTGTTTAATGCGACGGTCACCGGCTGGGTATCAAAACCAGAGAAGGCCACACCAAACAGGAAGTCGTTCCAAATTTGCGTAAACTGCCAAATCACGGTGACCACGATAATGGGTGTCGAAACCGGCAAAATAATGCGGTAAAAAATAGTGAAAAAGCCTGCCCCATCAAGGCGTGCCGCTTTCACCAGCTCACCTGGAATGGATTGGTAAAAGTTACGGAAGAATAAAGTGGTAAACGCCACCCCATAAACGACGTGCACAAATACTAGACCTGTCGTGGTATTCGCAATGCCTAACCAACCCAAGGTGCGAGCCATAGGTAACAAAATGACTTGGAAAGGAATGAAACAACCCACTAAGAGTGCTGCAAAGAACAAGTCGCTGCCGCGGAATTTCCACAATGAAATAACATAACCATTCAGTGCGCCAAGCAAGGTGGAAATCGCTACGGCAGGCAACACGATCTGGAAGGAGTTCATAAAGTAAGGAGACAATCCGCCACAGCTACTTCCGGTACACGCCCCAGACCAAGCTTTCGACCAAGCGTCTAAGTTTAGTGCGCCGGGCAATGACAACAAAGTGCCGGTGCGAATTTCTTCGACGTCCTTCAGGGAGGTTAGTAACATGACGATAAATGGCATCAAGTACACCGCCGCCATAATCAGCAGGACAGTATAAAGAGCTACTCGTAATATCTTTTCAACGCCAGTAGTTTGACGGCGAGTCGCTTTATTACTCATGGCGTTCACCTCGTAATTCTGAGTACAGATATGGAACTAAAATCGCCAATACGCAACCTAACATGACCATGGCAGAGGCGGAGCCTAAACCGATTTGGCTACGCGTAAAAGTATGGGCGTACATGAAGTTAGCGGGTAGGTCGGAAGAATAACCTGGGCCACCGTTGGTTAAGGCCGCCACTAAGTCAAAACTCTTAATAGCTATGTGTGACAAGATCACCAAGGCACTGAAAAATACAGGTTTAAGAGACGGCAAAATGATACGACGATAGGTGGTAAATGTGCTGGCTCCGTCTAGGTGAGCCGCTTTAATCAAATCCCCATCTACACCGCGTAAGCCGGCTAGAAACAGCGCCATAACAAACCCTGAAGCCTGCCATACAGCGGCAATGACCAAACAGTAAACCACCATATCGGGATTGATTAACCAGTCGAATTTAAAGTTTTCAAAGCCCATATCTACCATCAGCTTTTCTAAGCCATTGGTCGGGTTAAGCAGCCATTTCCATGCTGTACCTGTGACGATAAAAGAGATCGCCATAGGGTACAGGTAGATGGTACGGATGGCGCCTTCGGCGCGAATCTTTTGGTCTAGGAAAATGGCTAAAACCACTCCTAGAAATAAACAAAACAGGATAAATAAGCCACCGAATACGCCTAAATTGGTTAGGGCGACAATCCAGCGATCGTTGTTGAATAGGCGCTCGTACTGGTCTAGCCCAACGAATTTATAAGAGGGCAACATACGAGAATTGGTGAAGGACAATACAGCGGTCCAAATCATATAGCCGTATATGCAAACTATGGTCACGAGGACCGTAGGTGCCATGACAAGTTTCGGCATCCAATCGGCCAAGCTTAGGCGTGCAGGACGGCCTGACTGAGTCTTGGTAGACACAGAATTGGCGGTTTTAGTATTCATAATGAGTGCTTCACTACAGGGGAGGAACGGAGAGGCTGACCACAGGTCAGCCTCCTGTTTTGCTTTACTGGTCTAACAAGACCTGTGCTTACATGCTGGCTTTCACCGCGCGTGCTAGCTTGTCTACGGCTTCTGTAGCTTGCATAGACTCGTTGTTGAAGAAGTTCGTTACGACGTCGTAAATTGCTCCTTGAACCATAGAGTTAACAGCCATGCCGTGAGCCATACTTGGGACTAGATCACCGGTAGATGAGCTGGCCAAGAAAGCGTCCATCGCAGAATGGGCGCAAGCATCAAACTTATCTCTTGGCATATTCAAGCGTGCTGGAATAGAACCTTTGTTAAGGTTGAAGGTTTCTTGGAAGTTCGGCTCCAGGATCAGACGAGTAAGGTCTTGTTGTGCTTGTTGAGCGTCATCACCGTCCACTTGAAACATGGCAAGAGAATCGATGTTAAAGGTGAACGTGCCACTGGTGCCAGGTGCTGGGAAACAAACGTAGTCGACACCTGCTTGTTTACCTGCAGCAGTGAATTCGCCTTTCGCCCAGTCGCCCATGATTTGAATGGCCGCTTCACCATTGATGACCATCGAAGTGGCAATGTTCCAGTCGCGACCAGAGAAGCCTGGGTCAACAAAGTCATGCATCTTCTTAAACGTGGTGAAGACATCGATCATGTCTTGGCTGCGTAGAGTTTCATCAGAAAGTTCAATGAAAGCTTTTTTGTAAAAGTCAGAACCTTTCGCAAGAGCAATGGCCTCAAATAAGGTTGCGTCTTGCCATGCTTGGCCACCGTGAGCTAACGGAGTAAAACCAGCGTCTTTAATTTTTTGCGCTTCAACAATGAATTGTTCCCAAGAGGTTGGGATAGAAGCACCAGACTTACGGAATACTTCTGGATTAGCCCACATCCAGTTTACGCGGTGAACGTTTACCGGCGCAGCAACATAGTGACCATCGTGTTTCATGGTTTCACTGATCACCGGCGGAAGAACCTGATCCCATTTTCCTGCTGCCGCAACAGAGTCTAAGTTGGTTAGGAAGCCTAGATCGCCCCATTCTTGAATGGTGGGGCCTTTGATTTGCGCACTGGCTGGTGGGTTGCCTGAAATGGCTCGGGATTTTAGTACGGTCATAGCGGATTCGCCTGCACCGCCGGCGACAGCGAAGTCTTTCCAAGTATGGCCTGCGTCTTTCATTTCTTCTTTAAGAACGTTGATCGCAGCGGCTTCGCCACCTGATGTCCACCAATGTAGAACTTCTACTTCACCCGCATGGCTTGTGGTAGCGGCAATAGATAGCGCAACAGTGGTTAAACCGAAAGCAATTTTTCTCATGATAAAAACCTTTTTTATTGTTATTTGACCAATCAAACTATCTATTTAGATGAATGATTTGATGTTTTATTTGTTATGCGGGTTAAGCTCGCTTTGCAAACTCAACCTATCGCATGAAAGAATTTAGCAAAGGATAGAATCTGCGTGGGTAATATAGAGCAACCTAATGTAACAAAGTCTTGCATAGCATGGCTTTCTCTAATGGCGAGGCAACCAAATAGTGGCTTCAAGCCCGCCGTTTGGGTGGTTGTTAAGGGTCACCTCACCTCCTTGTGCTTTGGCAATGTTGCGAGCAATGCTCAGTCCTAGACCCATACCGCCGGGGTGACCAGAGTGATCGGGCGTCAGACGAGTGTAGGGTTGAAAAACCTTATCCATCTTGTCGATTGGAATGCCGGGGCCTTGATCACAAATTCGAATGCACAGAGCATCCTCACTGTCTTCGATGAAGACAGTTGCAGTTTTGCCGTAATAAAGCGCATTGTCTACCAAGTTTCCAAGGCAACGTTTTATCGCCAAGGGTTTACCAATATAGGGATGGTTGAGTTCACCTTTTACATCAAGCTTTAATGTGTCTCGATTGGCTGCGCACTGCATGTCTTTGAGCATTCTAATAATGTTAACTTCGACGCGATTTTCATGAATATCCGTCTCTTTTACGCTTTGTAAGGCACCTTTTACCAGCATATCAAGATCTTCTAGATCTCGGATCATGGCATCGCGGGTGTCGTCTTCATCTATCATTTCGGCGCGCAAGCGTAGCCGTGTAATGGGCGTTTTAAGGTCATGGGAAATGGATGAAAACAAACGCTCACGATCATTTAAGTAACGCTGAATACGGGTTTGCATGTCATTGAAGGCTCGTGCTGTGTTACGAACCTCAATACTCCCCACTTCTTTAATTGGCTGACTGTCGCCTTGGCCAAAAGATTCTGCAGCTCGGGCTAGGGTCGCTAAAGGACGAATGACACGACGTAGAATAACAATACTCAATAACAGCACGGTAATCACCGACATGGCCATAGAGAACAGGCGATCCGCACTGAGTGCTGAGGATTCTTCAATGAAATAGGGATCGGGCATTAAGCTGGCAAGGTAGAGCCAGTCTTTGTCATTCACGGGTATTTGGATGACGATAATCGGCGGAGTGAGGGGTTTTACCAATAAGCTATGATGTCCCCAACGCTCTGGTAGATCTACCAAGCGAGTATGGTTGTTAATGACATGCAAATCACTGGGGCTAGAAAAGTCAATTTTGGCATGGGTGATGCCCAGTTGCTTAGCTAAAGTGTGTTGTACCTCATTTTTTACAATGTCTTTTAAATGAGAGTCGGGTAGTGAATTAATGAGGATTTCTTCTTTATTGAGGGTCACGAAAAATCGTGTGCCACCCATGTTCTGCAATTGATCAATGACAATATGGCGGTAGTTTTGAGGAAGCGACTCAAAGTAGCTAACGGTGGCGGCAATACGAAATGCCATGTGCTTGGAGACCTCCAGCACGTTTTTCTCGGTATCGGACTCTAACTGTTTGAGCCAAAAGGTTGAACTAATAAACTGGGCGCTGGCGACACCGAGGGCCATGATAATCAATATTTGGCCGGTTAGAGATCTGGACCACCGCCTCAGGCGAGCACTAATGGTCATGACTCGAACATTCCACGGTGGCCGTTAGAATATAGCCTTGGCCTCGTACGGTTTTGATCAATTGCGGGTGCCGAGCATCTTCATGCAGGCGTTGTCGTAAACGACTCACATGAACATCGATAAACCGATCAAGTGGGGTGCTGTCGCGGCCTCGGGTGTTTTCAGCGATGTGTTCTCGGGTGAGTACTTCTCCTGGGCTGGCTAGGAACAGCATGAGCAGGTTGTAGTCCGCACCCGATAAAGATTCTTTCTCCTCGCCAAAATGCAATTCTCGGGACAGTGTGTCTAGCTTGAACTGAGCAAAGTAATAAAAGCGTTGGCTGGTGGAAGGTGGGTCAATCACTTCCGTGTGTTCCATACGGCGCAAGATAGCTTTGATGCGAGCTAGTAGTTCTCTTGGGTTGAAGGGTTTTGCCAAGTAGTCATCAGCGCCAATTTCTAAACCAATAATACGGTCCATTTCATCTGAGTTGGCGGTTAGCATGATCACCGGAACTTGTGATTGGGTGCGCAGAGATCGGCATACGGAAAAGCCATCTTCACCGGGCAACATGATATCCAGTATGACAAGATCCACCTGTTGTTGAGGACTAAAGTCAGCCAGGAAAGCTTCACCTGAATCGGCCGCTCGCACTTCAAACTGATGTTTCTCTAGGTAGGTTTTTAGTAATGAGCGAATGTCGTCGTCATCGTCGACCACATAGATGCATTTAGCTTTTGTCATTATTATTTCTCTATTAATGCAAGTTTGCGCGAATAAGGTTTCGAGTCTAGCAAGAAAGTAGAAGGTAACCAATTCAAGCGATGCTAGACTAACAAGTAATAATGCCCCTACACTTAAATAAATTAAATTGATTTAAGTGTAGGGGCACGGCATAATTCCGACATTAACTGATTTTGTATTAAAGAGAATAAAACCATGACAACAAAAGTAATGGCCTTTGGTGAAGCCTTGATTGACTTTCTATCAAACGGTGCAACTAAGCCGGGTGAGCTAGAATCGTTTGCTAAATTTCCAGGTGGCGCGCCTGCCAATGTTGCTGTTGCTGTTGCACGCCTAGGCGGTAATAGTCATTTCGTCGGCCAAGTTGGAGACGATGCTTTTGGTCATTTTCTAAAAGACTCTTTAGCTCAATACGGCGTACAGACCCAGGGCATGCTAATGACCAAGGAAGCTAAGACAGCTTTAGCATTCGTTAGTCTAGATGACACGGGTGAACGTAGCTTTGAATTTTACCGTAGCCCATCGGCAGACATTCTATTCCGTGAGAGCGACTTTAATGACGCTTGGTTTGCTGAGCCAAAAGGGGTTTTCCACACCTGTTCAAACACTTTAACTGATGCGGACATCACCCAAGCGACATTGGCTGGTGTGCGTATGGCTAAAGCGGCTAATTGGATTGTCAGTATCGATGTGAACCTACGCACTAACTTATGGCCAGAAGGTCAGGTAGACAAACAGCGCGTGATTGACTGGATGCAAAGTGGTGACGTGGTCAAAGCCAGCCTAGAAGAATTAGAAGTACTTGCGGATGAGCCTTTTGCGCTCATCCATGAGTCTTTGGCGGCAGGCGTTTCTTTATTTGTATTAACTGATGGTGCGAATGCTATTCGCTTCTACGCTGGTGAGCGTGGTGAAGGTCAAGTGGTTACGCCAAAAATGAATGTTAAAGATACCACGGCAGCAGGCGATGCGTTTGTTGGCGGTTTATTGTATCAATTAGCAGAGCGTGGCGGTGATCGCGCTTCTTTGGCGGGATTTTCAAATGAAGAACTCACTGAGATTGTCCGCTTTGCCGCCGCTTGTGGTGCGGATTCTGTCACCAAGTTGGGCGCTTACCCATCTCTGCCTTCTATTGAAGAAGCTAACGAGCGTTTGAAAATGTTTGCTTAAAGCGAGCTTCTTTTATCTGGCGATTACTTATTAGGGTAGCGCTGTTTTTTGCAAAGCACGGAATTCTCCGTGCTTTTTTGTATCCATTGTAATATTTTTTTATCATCCTTTTGCGATTCAGTAAGTTGTTGAATTGACTAGCTATCCTACTAAAACGATTATTTCATTTCTCTACGATCCACTCATTGAGCTAAAAATTAAACTTAATTAAGAAAATATTAAGCATCCCCGCGGCTTGAACCACTGGGCGTGTTTGTTAATAATCAAATTCTTCTTAATCCTTAAAGAAGATAGGATATAGAGCTTTTCGACCTACGATAATAACAACAAAGGCTTGCCACGGAGCTTCCGCAGCGGTCTAGTAAGGAGCGATCATGAAAAAAACATTGTTGTCAGCCGCTGTTGCGCTGACGCTATCAACCAATGCAGTACATGCTGCAGACCTTCTTTTCTCACCTGGTGAAGATGCCCGTTTCAATTGGGACAGCTACAATGCCCTAAAATCAACGAATTTATCTGGTGAAACCATCTCTGTTTTCGGCCCTTGGATGGGGGACGAAAAAGCCAATTTTGATCGAATTATTGCTTACTTCGAAGAAGCTACTGGTGCGGACGTAGATTACGCAGGCTCGGACTCTTTTGAACAGCAAATCGTTATCGACGCTCAAGCGGGTAGTGCCCCAAATATTGCTGTCTTCCCACAGCCTGGATTGGCTGCAGATATGGCCGCGAAAGGCTTTTTGACACCGCTAGACGATGTTGTCAAAGCGGGTGTTGTTAAAGATTATGCGGCTGGACAGTCTTGGGTAGATTTGGCGACCTTTAAAGGCGTTCAAGGTAATCAAGACATGTACGGTATTTTTTATCGTGCAGATCTAAAATCACTTGTTTGGTATTCCCCAGAGAACTTTGAAGACGCTGGCTATGAAGTGCCAGAAACCATGGAAGAGCTGAAAGCCCTGACGCAAGAAATTGTTGATGACGGCGGCACGCCTTGGTGTATCGGTCTAGGTTCGGGTTCGGCGACAGGTTGGCCAGCGACAGACTGGGTAGAAGATATGATGCTGCGTACTCAGCCAGCGGCGGTGTACGATCAATGGGTGAAGAATGAAATTAAGTTCGATGATCCTCGTGTTGTTGAGGCCATTGAAGAGTTTGGTTGGTTCGCGCGTAACGACGATTATGTAGACGGCGGTGCGGGTGCGGTGGCATCTACAGACTTCCGTGATAGTCCAAAAGGCATGTTCCAGTCGCCTCCTAAGTGTTACCTACATCGTCAAGCCTCGTTTATTCCTGCCTTCTTCCCAGAAGATGTGGAGTTGGGTCTGGATGCAGACTTCTTCTACTTCCCAGCTTATGCGGAAAAAGATTTGGGTGAGCCTGTACTGGGTGCTGGTACCTTGGTAAGTATTACCAATGATTCAAAAGGTGCTCGTGCATTCATTGACTTCCTTCGTTCACCGATTGCCCATGAAGTATGGATGGCGCAAAAAGGCTTTATTTCAGCGCATTTAGGTGCCAACCCTGAGTTGTATTCTAGTGAAGCGGCGAAAAAACAAGGCAGCATTTTACGTGATGCGACAACCTTCCGTTTCGATGCCTCCGATCTAATGCCTGGTAAAATAGGCGCTGGCTCCTTCTGGACTGGTATGGTGGATTACACCGGCGGTAAAGATGCGAAGACAGTGGCTCAAGATATTCAAAAAACTTGGGACGCCTTGAAGTAACGATTTGGAGTCCCTGCTGGTGAGCTAAGTGCGAACGAGTAGGGGCTTTGATGATCAAAATACCCTTAACAGCAAATCTGCTTTGCTGTGCTAATCAATGTAATGTGGAGTTTCTATGGGCCAGCTCGCTTCTGCGTTAGTGACCATGATTCTAGGTGTGTTGGGATGTGCCATTTACTTTTATGGTTCTAACATTCTTTTAGACAAAATTTTTCCAACTAAAAAGCGTCCTTCTGCGGTGATCGCTCGTAATTTGCGCATTGCTAATGCTGTTCGTCCTTGGCTATTTCTTGGTCCTGCGGTGCTGCTACTGACCTTTTACTTATTTTATCCCGTCATCGACTCTATTCGTTTGTCATTCTTAGACCGAAGCGGTGAAGAGTTCGTTGGACTGGCCAACTACACCTGGCTGTTTGGCAGCGACGAGTTTTTTGAGTCCTTCCGTAACAATATGCTTTGGCTGATTGTTGTGCCAACCGTGGCGACCTTTATGGGCTTGATTATCGCCACTATGACCGACCGTATCTGGTGGGGAAATATCGCTAAGAGTTTGATTTTTATGCCGATGGCGATTTCATTTATCGGTGCCTCGGTGATTTGGAAGTTCATTTATGACTTCCGCAGTGGGGACGACGCCCAAATTGGCTTGCTCAATGCTGTGGTAGTGTTTTTCGGTGGTGACCCTCAGCCTTGGATTACCTTGCCGTTTTGGAATAACTTTTTCCTAATGGCCATTCTGATCTGGGTGCAAACAGGTTTTGCCATGGTGATCTTGTCGGCAGCGCTCCGTGGTATTCCTGATGAAACCATTGAAGCGGCGGTGCTAGATGGTGCCAGTGGTATTCAGATTTTCTTTAAAATCATGGTGCCACAAATTTGGGGAACCATTGCCGTAGTGTGGACCACTATTACCATCTTGGTATTGAAAGTTTTCGACATTGTTTTGGCGATGACCAATGGTCAGTGGGGAACTCAAGTATTGGCCAACCAAATGTTCGATTGGATGTTCCGCGGTGGCGGTGACTTTGGTCGTGGTGCGGTGATCGCGCTGGTGATCATGGTTTTGGTTATTCCGATCATGATTTGGAATATTAAACGTGCAAACGACGAAATGGAGGGCCGTTAATATGGTTTCATCTTCTAAACGTACACCGCTTTCCTTCGTTGTGCATGGCGTAGTACTACTGCTAGTCATCATGTGGACCATCCCGACCGCTGGCTTGTTTGTTTCCTCTATTCGAGACAAAGACCAGTTATCTGTTTCTGGTTGGTGGACCGCTTTATCGACTTCGGAACAGCGCTTGGTTACCCGAGGTAATCTACCTGAAACTCAGATACAAGAAGGGGATGTTTTTGTTATTCGTGGCAACTTGCTAGAGAAAGCCTCTGCCAAGGTGTCTCGCTTCGGTTCGAGTTCCCTGAAACCGGAAGCCTTTGAAGTGGGTACGGTAGCTGAGCTCAAACGAGGTCAAACGCTACAAGTACTGGAGAATGGCGATTATATTTTTAGCTCGCCAACCGAATGGAAGGGGTCTCGTGGTAAACGTATTTTCTATACCGCGCAAATTCCTCCACGCTTTACCCTCGATAACTATCGCGAGGTGTTAAGTACTGAAGGTTTAGGGCAATCCTTTATTAACTCCTTAACGGTAACGATACCGGCCACCATCATTCCGATTCTTGTGGCAGCGTTTGCAGCTTATGCACTGGCTTGGATGCGCTTTCCTGGCCGAGCTTTGTTATTGGCGGCGGTGGTGGGATTGCTGGTGGTGCCTTTGCAGATGTCATTGATTCCATTGCTGAAAAGCTACAACTTAATTGGCGAATTTTTTGGGGTGGGTTCTAAAACCTATGTGGGGGTTTGGCTGGCTCATACCGGCTTTGGCTTACCTTTGGCGATTTACCTATTGCGTAATTATATCGCAGGTCTGCCTGCTGAAATCATTGAGTCTGCACGAGTCGATGGTGCGTCGGATTTTGATATTTTCCGCAAAATTATCTTGCCTCTGTCTTTTCCTGCGCTGGCTTCTTTTGCCATCTTCCAATTCTTATGGGTATGGAATGACTTGCTAATTGCGATGGTATTTTTAGGCAACAACGCAGAGCATCTGGTGCTCACCGGGCAGCTACGAGAGTTGTTAGGTTCCCGAGGTGGTAACTGGGAAATACTAACGGCGTCAGCCTTCATTACCATTATTGTACCCTTATGTGTGTTCTTTAGTTTGCAGCGTTACTTGGTGCGAGGCTTGTTGGCAGGCTCAGTAAAATAAATTATCCCACTGGGTGAGTTGAGCCTAGCTCCTCACCCAAGCAACGAATTGAGAGGAAAAATCATGGCTGATGTTAAGTTAACCCATGTAAAGAAAATTTATTCGAATAAAGTTGAAGTGCTACGAGACATTAATTTAGACATTAAACAGGGTGAATTCATCGTCTTTGTTGGTCCATCGGGTTGTGGTAAATCTACCCTTTTACGCATGATCTCCGGCTTAGAGGAAATCTCAGGCGGAACGCTGGAAATTGATGGTCAAGTGGTCAACGACATACCGCCTGCGTTACGTGGTATTGCGATGGTGTTCCAAAGCTATGCCTTGTATCCCCACATGACGGTGTACGACAACATGGCATTTAGCTTGCAAATTGCCAAGTTAAGTAAGGCCGATATTGATACACAAGTACGTAAAGCGGCTGAAATGCTGCAATTAACGCCTTATTTGGACCGTTTACCGAAAGCTTTATCCGGTGGTCAACGTCAGCGTGTAGCCATTGGTCGTGCTATCGTGCGCCGCCCTAAAGTCTTCTTGTTTGATGAGCCCTTGTCGAACTTGGATGCGGCGTTGCGCGTAGCAACTCGTATGGAGATTGCCAATCTTAAAGAGAGCATGCCAGATTCCACCATGATCTATGTAACCCATGATCAGGTAGAAGCCATGACCCTTGCGGACCGTATTGTACTGTTGTCGGCGGGTAATATTGAACAAGTTGGCTCCCCATTGGAGCTGTACGAGAATCCTGCGAATGTTTTTGTAGCTAAATTTATTGGCTCCCCTGCGATGAATATTGTGCCTTGTCAGATCGCACAAACGGGCGAACAAACTAAGGTGACCGTTGCTGATCACAGTGTGCAGACAGCCGTTAATACTGCGACCAGCGAACAAGGAAAATCGGCATTCTTTGGTATTCGCCCAGAAGATCTACACGTAACGGACTCCGCAGAGCAGGGCTTTTTATCCGGCAAGGTATTCTTTGTTGAATCGCTGGGCGAGTCGACCTTGTTGTACGTGAAGGTGCCCGGTTGTGAAGAGCTAGTAATTGCTAAATTGATTGGCACTTTGCCAACGCAACGTGGTGATCTTGTACACCTAACGGCGGACGCACAAAAAATGCACCTGTTTGATGAGAACGAGCTTGCTTACGGCCGTTAATTAAGCACTTTAAGTAATTCTTATGATAATGAGGCAATGCAGTAGTATTGCCTCAGTTTTTTATTTTGGAGAGTCAGAATGACAACAAGCGATCTTAACTGGTGGAAAGGGGGAATCATCTATCAGATTTACCCTCGTAGTTTTATGGATGCCAATGGCGATGGCATTGGTGATCTAGCAGGTATCACCAGTAAGCTTGATTATGTAGCTTCATTGGGTGTCGATGCGATTTGGTTATCGCCTATTTTCACCTCGCCTATGAAAGACTTTGGCTATGACGTGTCCGATTATTGCGATATCGACCCTATGTTCGGTTCGTTAGAAGATTTCAAAACTCTGATTAACCGTTCCCATGAATTGGGGTTGAAGGTGATGATAGATCAGGTGATCAGTCACTCTGCGGAATCTCATCCATGGTTCGAAGAAAGCCGTCAAGATAAAACCAATGATAAAGCCGACTGGTACGTTTGGGCAGACCCTAAGCCAGACGGTTCACCACCAAACAATTGGTTGTCGATTTTTGGCGGCAGTGCTTGGAAATGGGACAGTCGTCGCTTGCAGTATTTTTTGCATAACTTCCTAGAGTCCCAACCAGACTTTAACTTCCATAACCCGGATGTTCGAGAAGCGCATTTAAACAACATGCGTTTCTGGCTTGACCTTGGCGTAGACGGATTCCGTTTAGACACGGTGAATTTCTATTTCCATAGTGAAGGACTAGAAGATAACCCACCTGTGCCGCCGGGTGAGCCAAAAACCATGGGGGCTCCCCATGACAACCCCTACACTTATCAGCGCCACGTGTACGATCTAAGCCGCCCTGAAAACCTAGACTTCCTAAAAGATCTACGGGCCATGATGGATGAATACCCAGGTACCACGACCGTGGGCGAATTGGGCGATGATTTCCCATTAAAGCGCATGGCTGAGTACACCTCTGGTGGCGACAAGCTGCACATGGCTTATACCTTTGACTTCCTTAACACTCCTCATTCACCTCAATACATTCGTACTACACTGGCGAATATGAATGACATAGTTGGCGATGGCTGGCCGTGCTGGGCACTGTCTAACCATGATGTGGTGCGTGCTTGTACTCGTTGGGGCGCGAATGAAGACCCTGTTGCCTATCCGTTGATCGCCATGGCGCTGATTTTATCCCTGCGAGGTAGTGTGTGCTTGTATCAGGGTGAAGAACTTGGCTTGCCAGAAGCTGAAGTACCATTTGAGCGTATTCAAGACCCATACGGCAAACCACTATGGCCTGTCTTTAAGGGGCGTGATGGCTGTCGAACGCCTATGGTTTGGGAAAATGTTGCTCAAGGTGGCTTCTCGACCATAGAACCTTGGTTGCCTGTTGATGACCGCCATTTACCTTTAAGTGTGGCGGAGCAAGAAGCCGACCCAAGTGCGTTACTGCATAAGGTTCGTCGTCTTATCCATTGGCGTCAAAAGCAGCCTGAGTTGATCAATGGTGAGCTATCTCAACTTGAGGTGGGCAATGAAGAACTGATTGCTCTGGTGCGTGAATATGAAGGCCAACGAGTATTGGTGGTATTGAATATGACCAGCGAAACTCAACAAGGAGAGCTTAACTGCACCATTAGTGACGTGCTAGAAGGCCATGGCTTTACGGCAGAACTGAAAGCTAACTCCTTGATCTTACCTGCATACCAAGCTTTTTACGCAAAACTTGCTTAGTCCCATTATATTGTCTACTTTAGGCAGGTTTAGAAAGTTTCTAAGCCTGCCTTTTTGGGCTTTATTATGATGTGACGGATTTGTTTTCTGCGGGATATGAGATGAAAAAAAACATAAAAAAACTAACCTTAAAAGACGTCGCTGAGCGTTTACAGGTCTCAACCGCCACGATATCAAACGCTTTTAATCGTCCTGATCAACTGTCTGCCAGCTTACGAGATAACATACTGCAAGAGTGCGAGAAAATGGGCTACTTTGGCCCGAACGCCGCGGCCCGCAGTTTACGCACAGGTCGTACTGGAATTGTCGGTATCGTACTATCAGATGATTTAAGTTATAGCCTGACAGACCCTGTGGCAAACCAATTTTTACAAGGGCTAGCGGAAGTCTTCGAAGCGCACGAATACAACATGTTATTACTGTCTTCGAATGAAGAGCAACAAGACGCGCAAAGCCGAATGCAGTCTTCCATGGTGGATGGTTTTATCGTTTATGGACACAAGCCGCAGCAGTGTCAAAATGCGCCCTGGCTCATGCCCCACAAAAACATCATCACGGTTGATAGCTTTATTCCCGGCACCACGTCAGTGAATATCGAAAACCATCAGGGTGCTTATACGATTGCTCGCCATGCCTTGGCTCACCAGCCGAAAGCCGTGGCTATTATGGGGTTAAGTTTGTTGAATACCGACCGTGTTTGTCGAGTGCGTGATGACGAGCTTTATGATCGCGCGGCGTCTATCTCGATTCAACGATTGCAGGGTTATGAGCAAGCTTTACAAGAGCATGGCTTATCGGCTGTACCTGAATATATTTGGAATATACCAGTTAACAGCCATAAATTAGCGTATCAGGCAGCACGAGAAGCCTTATCTATGGCACAGCGTCCTGAACTGTTGCTGTGTATGAGTGATTGTATTGCGATTGCTTCGGTGCAAGCCGCATTACATATGGGTTTAAGAGTGCCAGAAGATATCCACGTGGTGGGCTTTGATGGCATTGCTGAGAGCGCCAATATCCACCCCTCCATTACGACTATTCACCAACAAACCGTGACCAAAGGTCGAGTCGCTGCCGAAGTGTTTTTAGGGTTGCGTGAAGCTAAGGATGTGATTTTAGATACCGAGCTAGAGGTACGAGAGAGCTGTCCAAGCCCAGTCTCTAATTAATCACAGCCAATATTCACCGATGGGCTTGTTTTTATCAAAGTGATAGCTGAACTGAGCTTGCAGCAACTCTGCCGATGACAAAGCGTCGGTAAGGGCGTGATGCGCTTTATAGCGGGGTAATCGATAGTTTTGTCGGCAAGCATCTAAACGTAACGAAGGGGCTTTACCAAGCCTCTGCCACCAAGGCTTATGCTGGACTTTACGCTCAATAGCCATGGTATCCAGCATAGGAAAGTACAGCGGGTAACCATAGACTTTTAGGGCAGCTTCGAGCAGAAATTGCCGTTCTATCGCCAAACAATGTACTACCACTACCTTGCCTATTAGGGCTTCCAATACCTTATCTAAAATCGCACTGACCGGCGGCGCACCGGCCAGTTCACTGTCAGTGATTTCATGGATAGTGACCGATTCTGGGTGTAAATTCTTCTTGGGTTTAGCGATCCAATATTCTGCCCCTTGGCAACGGATAATACTGTGGTCAAAGGGCACTAAACCTATGCTAATGATTTCATCTTGCTGGGCGTCGAGTCCGGTGGTTTCTAAATCCAAAGCCACCATGGGCAAACTGTGCAGAGGTGTATTGATATCTACCACCCCTGCTTGATAATAACGCTTTAATGCGCCCTCAGGTGCTCCATGTGCCCATTTTGCAAACATGTTGGGCCAGTTAGAGGCTTCTTCTGAAGAGACTGTAGCGTTGTTCTTAGGGTCTTTCTGCATGCTAATTACGTTTTCCTGCGTAGCGGAATCTTAAGAATTCCTGTTGGCGAGAAACGATGTCGAAGGCATCCCGTAAGTGGCGCTTTTCGAACGCGGAAAGGTTCTCTGGGTCCACGTGATTGTTCGCTACCTGACCAGCTTCAAGCTGATCTTTTTGATGTTTAATTCGTACCATGCCGATCATCTCTAAGGCAAGGGCAAGGTCTTTCGCTCGGCCTTTGAGCAATAAGCCTGCCGCTTCAATGTCTTCTAGACGCTCTAAGGTGTTGAGCTTGCGGCTACCACAGGCGAGGGCGTGAACACGCACAATGTCGATAATGGGGGCAATGCCTCGCTCTTTTAGATTAAAAGTGCGTGACTGCTTACCACTGCCATCAAGAACGAACTGACGGAAGAAACCAAGCGGGGGTTTTCTTTGGTTAGCATTACGCGCCATAAAGGTTAAAAACGCTGGATGTTGTTTGGTTTGGGCGAGAATATGCTTGTGCAGCTGGTTGGCTAAGCTTTTATCCCCATAGACACCACGCAAATCAAAGAAGATGGATAGGCGCAATAGGGCTTCCGCTTTAGGCTGTTGGATCCATTCACTAAAGTTAGCTTTCCATTGCTCTAAAGGCTGTCGCCAGCGGATATTGGAGGCCATGATGTCCCCTGAGCATAGGGTATACCCGCATTGGTCGAGGTTTTGACAAACCCATTGACTAAGTGATTCGAAATAATCCCCATGTATTTTTTCATCGTACTGATCGCTTAAAATCAAGGCATTGTCTTGGTCGGTACTAATGGTCTGTTCTTCACGGGCTTGTGAACCTAAGGCGACAAAACAATAGGGCACAGGGGGCGGACCGAATTTCTCTTCTGCTAATTTGAGCAAACGCTTAACAAAGGCGGTGCCGATGTGAGACATGGCGTTGCCGATCATTTGTGTGTTGGCATCGGCCACTACGAGCTGGGTAAAGGTGTGGGTCATTTTACGGCTAATGGCCTGTAACCCCTCAATACTGGTTTGTTTGAAGATATCGCTAATGAGATACACACTACCGTGGCTCTCTTTTTGGACAATATCGCCAGTGCTGATAACGCCTATGGGTTGATCATTTTTCATGACTGGTAAATGGTGGATGTTTCTTTCCATCATTTTCAAAACGGCCTCAGAAGCATAGTCGCCGCTGTCCATGACCAATGGATCACGGGTCATGATATGCGCTACGGGGGTGTCGTAATCCAAACCTTGGGCAACAGCACGGGTACGCAAGTCGCGATCGGTTAAAATACCAACCAGTTCCCCTTGTTCAATAATCAGTAGACTAGAAACTTTATGCTCCGACATGGTCTGCGCGGCCATGCGAATGTTGGCGTTGGCGTGAATACTAATTGGCGGCCGACGTAACAAGCTTTTCACCGGTGTGGTCATCAAAGAAATATCGGAGCTTTGGGAATCGACAGCGGTTCGCAGGCGAACATCTCGATCTAGCTCGAAGAAATCAGAGAAGTGGTCGTTCTCTGCATAGAGTTTTAGAAACCATTTAGCCGGTATGCGATACAGCAAGCTATCTTCTATGGTACGCATAAATTGTGTTGATTTACCGCCTCGTAATAAGGAGGCATAGCCAAACAATTCGCCTTCATTCATGCGTCGAATCAGAGTGTTCTCTTTGTGTAAGACTTCTACCGCGCCACTGCGAATAAAAAACAGCACCTCATTCAGCGTGTTGGGAGCGATGGCCCATTCACCTGCACGTAGGTATTGGATTTCAATCTCGCTAACCATGCCTTTGAGCTGCGGATCATCGGCGATCTCCTCAAAGGGGGCGTGCTGACACAGGGCATCCAGAATCTCTGATAATTCGACTTCCATGCTAGTACCTTCGTGAGACCTAATTTAGTGAAGTAAGGGTGACAGGATAGTACCGACACCAATAATAATAAAGAGCACACACGCTAGCTGACGGGTTCGCTTGGCGTTAATACGTTGCATCAACCAGTTACCGGCATACACCACAGGAACATTGGCGAGCATCATGCCCAGCGTAGAACCGATAAGTACCAACCAAACAGAGCCATAGTGAGCACCTAGTAAAATCGTTGCAATCTGTGTTTTATCGCCAATTTCTGCCACAAAAAACAAAACAAAAGAGGCAACAAAGGCACTGTGTTTCAGTATCTTGCTGTCGTCACTGTCATCTTCATCTGGAATGAGTAACCACAGGCCCACCAGAATAAAACTGGCGCCCACAATCCCGTTAGCCCATGCCATAGGAAGCCAGCGAGCGGCCTCAACACCAAGCCAAGCAGACATTAAATGATTCAATAAAGTGGCGGCAAAAATACCGAATACAATGGCGCTTTTAGAAGCAAATCGAGTGGCTAAGAATAAGGCGAGTAATTGCGTTTTATCACCCATTTCAGCGAGGGCAACTGTGCTGACGGATGTGATGAGTGCTTCCATTGATAAACTTCCTCGGTGGGCAAAAAACATAAGACAATAAACTTGTACCCACCAGAGCCAAGTTATCGTCTTAAGTCTCATCAATCTTGGCGATCTACACCAAGACTTCTTTGCCACGAGCATGAGGCTCAATTATGTTGACAAAGAATCTTTGCATTGCAAAGAAGATTACTCCCCTAAGAAGAGGTTGCATCTTAATCGAAGGCTACTCAAAAAACAACTCAGCAGAGAGCTCTACTGAGTTGTTTTATAACCTTTTATGACAGACTACTTAGCAATCAGGTGAACATCACCCTGCAAGCCTTTCCATAGACTGACACACATTACTAACATCAATAAGGTGAAAGGTAGACCAATGGTAATGGCAGCAGATTGGATGGCGCCAAGGGAGTCAGAGCCGCCGCCAACCAATAAGGCGATAGCGATGACACCTTCCAAAATGGCCCAGAAGACACGCTGAGTCATAGGAGCATCAGTTTTACCGCCGGCGGTGATGCCGTCGATAACCAATGAACCAGAGTCAGAAGAGGTAACAAAGAAGACCAATACCAAGACGATGCCAATGAAAGAGATCACTGACGTCAGCGGAAGGCTGGCAAACATTTGGAACATGGCCAGAGAAGAGTCCGTTAGGCCGCCAGCCAGTGCGCCAACACCGTTCTGTACTTGATCCAATGCCGAGCCACCAAAGATTGCCATCCAAATAACGGATACCAAGGTTGGTACTAGCAATACGGCAATAACGAATTCACGAACAGTACGACCGCGAGAAACACGGGCGATAAACATGCCGACAAATGGCGACCAGGAAATCCACCAAGCCCAGTAGAAAACGGTCCAACCGTGGTAGAAGGTTTCATCTTCACGACCAATCCAACTACTTAGCGGGATAATGTTTTCAACATAGCTCAACAGTAGGGTGCCCACAGCGCCTAAGATCGCACCAGTATGGCCAATAATGATGATCAATAACGCCAAACCTGCGGCAATAATCATGTTGATGTTACTAAGCAGCTTCACACCACCTTCTAAACCACGCGCAACCGAAACAATGGCTACGGCGGTCACACCACAAATAACCAGAATTTGAGTGGTTAGCGTGTTGGGAATACCGAACAAGAAGTTTAAGCCACTGGTCGCTTGTAGCGCCCCGAAGCCCAAAGAGGTTGCTAGACCAAAGATCGTTGCAATAACCGCCAAGACATCAATGATGTGACCAACTACGCCCCATACTTTTTCACCAAAAAGTGGGTAAAAAGCGGAACGAATGGTGAGCGGTAAGCCTTTGTTGTAGGCCACAAAAGCGAGAGATAATGCCACAACAGCATAGATGGCCCAAGGGTGTAGACCCCAGTGGAACATGGTTGCACCCATAGCAAGATCTGCGGCTTCAGGTGTGTTCGCCGTAACGTTTAGAGGTGTACCGTACCAACCTGTGTAGTAGGCCACAGGCTCTGCGACACTCCAAAACATTAGGCCGATACCCATGCCTGCTGCGAATAACATAGAGAACCAAGTGATGGTTGAATGCTCTGGTTTCGCTTGGCTGCCACCTAAGCGGATTTTACCGATTGGGACAAAAATCAGAGCCAAACAGAAAAGCACAAAGATGTTACCAGCAATCATGAAGAACCAATCAAAGTTATTGATTGACCAACCACGGGCTCCGGTGAGAATTTCTTTGGCATCCGTAGGAAACCAAATACTGCCAATAATAAAGGCAAAAATAATTAATGCACTAGTAGTGAAGACGGGATTAAGCACATCTAGGCCAAGGAACTGGATATTGTCCTGACCAACTTTATAGGATGTGCTGTACTCTTCCCGACCTGAGTCTGGGACCTGATTACTCATAAAATTCTCCTGAATGAGTGTCTATTTTCCTGAAAGTAACAACGTTTGTTCGCTGAGCACTTTTTAAACGAAACACCAATTCAGCCTAGAAGATAACCCGCCAATTCAATGTTCTTAACACGACGAATATTGTTCTATTTCGACAACAAGGTAAATCATCGTTATTCGTTTGGTTGGATAGAATCCTAGACCATATCGCTCAACAGTCTGCGACAAAAGACCGTGTTAACAGGCGCTTTTAAGCAAAATGTTTTACGTTATAGGGTTATTTTTGAAGTAGATACAGATGCTATCGTTAGAGTTACTCAGACAAGAGGCTAAGCGAGCTAGCCTCTATGGATGTAATAAGGCGCGAATATTGACAGTAATTTAGTTAGATGTCAAATCATCGTCAGGAAAGAGGGTGTTCAGGGCAGGAAAAGTTCAAGCAATTCGTTGAGGAAAAGTTTCCCTTTTTCTGTCGTCTGAATGCGTTGCTTTTGCCAGGCGGTAGCGTCGAGTAAACCTCGGCTTAAGGCAATAATACAGGCATCTATCAGAGATTTAGGCACTTTTTGATAGCAATATTGCTCATATTCATGCAAATCAAAGGTTTCAAACAAGCGTAGGCGATTCATCATAAATTCCAGCGGTAAGTCTTCATTGGTTATCGCATCCTTGGTGATGAGGGCTTGGGCTATGTTGTTCAGATAATGGTTTGGGTGACGAGTCTTTCGAGTTCGAAATATTTGTCCATCCTGCAATGTGATCTTGCCATGGGCTCCTGCCCCTATGCCGAGATAATCTCCAAAGCGCCAATAATTTAAATTGTGTGCCGCTTGGTGCTGCGCTTTGGCGTTAGCCGAAACCTCGTACTGTCTATAACCGTTCGCTGCGAGTAGCTCTTGGCCTTTGTCTTGGATACCCCAAAGGGTGTTATCTTCTGGCAAGCTTGGCGGACGGCGATAAAACTCGGTATTTGGCTCAATGGTTAATTGATACCAAGATAAATGTTCAGGATTAAGGTCGATGGCTAAGGATAAGTCTTTCATGGCCATGTCTAGACTTTGATCTGGTAAACCATGCATCAAATCGAGGTTGATATTGTCAAAGCCTGCCATACGGGACTTATCCACAGCATGGATGGCTTCTTCACGGTTGTGGATTCTTCCTAGGGTTTTCAACAGCTTTGGCTGAAAACTTTGAATGCCGATCGAGAGTCGATTAATACCTGCTTGGCGGAAATGGCGGAATTTCTCTTGCTCGAAGGTACCTGGATTGGCTTCCATGGTGATTTCAGCGTTCTCCACCCAAGTGAGTTTTTCCTGTAAGGCAGCCATCAAACGATAGTAGAAATCTTCACTCATTAAGCTCGGTGTGCCACCACCAATAAAGGCCGTTTCGATAGGGCGACCCGCTACATACGGTAAGTCTGCGTCCAAGTCAGCTAGCAATTGCTGTAAGTAGGCTTCTTCAGGCAATTTGCCATCGTTACCAAAACGGTCTGCTTGGTGAGAGTTAAAGTCACAGTACGGGCATTTTTTCACACACCAAGGCAGGTGAATATACAGACTGAGCGGTGGCAGAGAAGGGCTTGCTGGTAAGGATGTACTCATAAAGTAAGGTTTGCTTGAGCAAAGGTTTCGGCCAGTTGTTTTAGTGCCTTGGCACGATGACTGATCTGGTTCTTAATTTCTTTTGGTAAGCTGGCGGCGCTACAGCCACATTCAGGTACGTAAAACACAGGGTCATAACCGAAACCTTCAGCGCCTTCTAGCGTGTCTAGTATGCGGCCTTCCCAAACGCCATGGAAAATTAGTGGCGTAGCATCATCTTTATGGCGCAAATAAGCCAACACACAATGAAAACGGGCGGTGCGCTCGAGTTCTGGTACCCCTTGCATTTTTTCCAGTAACAGGCGGTTATTGGCGTCGTTATCCCCATGGTGACCAGCAAATCGGGCTGAGTAAATACCCGGAGCGCCGTTAAGGTAATCCACTTCGATTCCTGAGTCATCAGCCAGTGCTGGTAATCCAGTGCTAGCGCAGGCGTGACGGGCCTTTAAGATAGCGTTTTCAATAAAACTCAAGCCTGTTTCGTCAGCTTCACTGACCGCAAATTCACTTTGGGGTTTGACCTGCCAACCCATGTCAGCCAATAGGACGTTGAACTCTTTAATTTTACCGGCGTTATTGCTGGCCAGAACGATCGTTTTATTCACCTTAGTTCCTTTTATGGGTTAGCGGCTAACATGGAAGATTGCGGTTTCACTGAATAGGTTTGGCATGGCACGTATCCACCAATGGTCTTTCAGGTGTCCATCTACGGCGGCCCAACGCATGATTTTGATGCCTTTCTCTTGGCATAAGCGTTCAAAGTCGTTGAAGGTACAAAAGTGAATGTTAGGCGTGTCATACCAGTTATAAGGTAGAAACTCGGAAACCGGCATGTGGCCTTTAATGCCCAGATGAATACGGTTACGCCAATGGCCAAAGTTCGGGAAAGTAATAATGCATTCTTTACCTATGCGTAGCATTTCGTCGAGCAATAGGTCTGGTCGGCGAAATTGCTGAAGAGCATGGGTCATAACAACAAGATCAAAACTTTGGTCACCAAAGTTTTCCAAGCCTTCATCAATGTTTTGGTCTAGGACTGGGATACCTTTTTCAATACAAAGATTGAGATTTTCTGGATCAATCTCTAAGCCATAGCCCTGCACTTCTTTATTACCAATAAGGTGTTCTAGTAGTTCACCAGGTCCACAACCTAGATCAAGAACACGGCTTTTGGGTTGAATCCACTCATTGAGCAGTTCTAAATCGGTACGCATTATTCTGTAGGCTCCTTCAGTAGTGGTTTACCTATGCGTGTCAAAAAGCTTCGCAGGGCATTCATATAACGAGGAATAGGGAAAAGGAAAGCATCGTGACCTTCGTCGGCGACGATTTTAGCGTATGAAACATGCTTACCAGCTTTGACGAGAGCATCGACGATTTCTTCACTGCGTTCTGGAGCAAAGCGCCAGTCGGTCGAGAAGGAAACTAATAGGAATTCACATTGAGCGTTACTTAATACTGCTGCAAGGTCCCCATCCGCTGCGGCGGCTGGGTCAAAATAGTCCAGCGCCTTGGTCATTAGCATGTAGGTGTTTGCATCAAAGCGTTTGGTAAAGGCTTCCCCTTGGTAGCGCAAATAGCTCTCTACTTCAAACTCAATACCATAGTTGTATTGGTAGTGATCATGGCGCATTTGGCGACCAAATTTCGCTCCCATGGCATCATCTGATAAATAGGTGATGTGCCCTAGCATGCGTGCCAAGCCGAGACCATTGGTCGGCACGGTTTGCTTGTCTAGATATTGGCCGTCAAAAAAATCTGGGTCGCGACGAATGGATTGTCTGGCGACTTCATTAAAGGCGATGTTTTGTGTCGACAGCTTAGGCGCGGAAGCAATAATTACGGCGGCTTTTAAGCGATCAGGGAAGCGAATGCTCCACTCTAATACTTGCATGCCTCCTAGACTGCCACCGACGATCGCGGCAAAGGTTTGAATGCCCAGTTTATCCGCAAGGCGGGCTTGGCTTTCTACCCAATCTTCGACGGTTAACAGAGGGAATTCTGCCCCCCATGCTTTTTGCGTGTCGGGGTTAATGCTGACAGGCCCAGTTGAACCGCAACAGCCCCCTAAATTGTTAAGGCTGATCACAAAAAACTTGTTGGTATCGATGGCTTTGCCCGGACCAATGGCTGAATCCCACCAGCCAGGTTTTTTGTCTGCTATGCCTTCTTCATTGGCATGGTAGCCCGCCGCATGATGGTCGCCACTGAGTGCATGGCAAATAAGGATAGCGTTGCTGGCGGCTTGATTCAGAGTGCCGTAGGTTTCATAAATCAATTGGTAAGACGATAAGCTCTGTCCACAGGCGAGTGCCAGAGGCGTATCAAAGTGCGCAATCTGTGGCGTTACAATGCCAACGGAGTCGACAGGAAGAGTGTCCGACATAGGTTTTGACTGTCCTAGTGAAAGTAATCGAATTCCCAGCTGGAAGAACGGGAAGATTTATGCAAAATTAATCTTTTACAGTCTAGCGTTTGCGCTCTCTACCATCAAGGGATAGGCGCAGAAAGCCTCGTATTATGAGGCTCTCGGGGACTATTGATGACCTGCTTGAGTGACTTCAAATAAACGGTAGACCAATTGCCCTGCCGTCTTCTCTTTGCTCAGCTGCCAGTGGCTGGGTAACTCTGGCAAACTGGCTTCTTTCTCCATCTCGATATAGACCAAAGCTCTTGGTGCTAACCAGCCTCTTTCGAGCAAAGGAATGATCTGTCCCAGCCAGCCTTTTCGAAAAGGTGGGTCAAGGAATACTATGTCTAAGGCTTGCGGTGTGGCGGTTTCCAAAAATTGAGCTGAATTTTGTTGAACGACCTGAGCGTTCTTTGCGTTTAAGGTGCTGAGATTTTCCTGCATCTGTCGGGTAACTTGCTTGGAATTGTCGACAAATGTTAATTGTTTCGCCCCTCTAGACAAAGCTTCTAAGCCTAGCGCGCCAGAGCCACAGAAGAAATCGCCACAACAAGCCCCCGGTACATAATGATTGATCCAGTTAAACAGTGTTTCACGCACCCTATCTGGTGTGGGGCGTAAGCCTTCTATGTTCGGAATGGGTAACTGGCGGGAGCGCCACTCACCAGAAATAATGCGCAACTTTGAAGGTTTGGTTTTCCCGCTGGGTTTGGCGTTGGTCTGTTTTTTCATTGATAAACCTGAATTTCTTGGTAGGAAGAAGGCGCAAATAGGCTTTCTAGTCGTTCTTTATAATTGCCTCGAGTTAAGTTATCAATGGTGTCTGGTAACTGGTCGGCAAAGGCTTGTAAGTCGAATGGGCCTTGAGGTTGTACTACTTGAGTGGCGATATGGTTCCACCAAGTGGGCGACAGGGCTTGGCTGGTGACTTGCTGCTTAAAGGTATCAAACAGCTCGTTAAATTTGGTTTGGTCATTCACTGAGGGCAGGTTTTCAAGCTGTACAAAACTGGCAGCATTAAGTTCGCCAGCTGTCGTTTCTTCATCAGAGACTAATACCGCCTGCCGGTATTGTATGTTCCACCATGCCCAAGGTTGTTGTGGTGTTAGGCTTAGATTGAGTTGTACAAAGTTCATGCTGGGCTCTTGGTTGAACTGTCTTACTAGATCACCACCCCAAAGTTGTAAGCTCACCCAATCTTGTGTGCTGCTTAAGGGTTGGAGAGCCAGAGCGCTGTTAGTTTGCCAAAGCTGTCCGTTACCCAGTTGCTCTGTATGATGCTCTTGTAAAGCAACGGATTGATAAGATGCTTCAGGCAACTGGAAACCTTGGGTGATCTGATTTAGGTGGTTTTGTATTTGTGTTAAAGCGTGATCACCCAATGGGCCGACTACACTGATCGCGACTAGGTTTTGTTTAAGTGTTTGGTAATAATCGTGCACTTGAGACAGAGAAATTATGTCATCGGTATGGGCAGCTTCGGTTTTAAAAAGCGCCTTGGTTAAGGCCATTTGCGTGCTAAGCTCGAGTGGTGTGCGTTGCTGTTTGTTGGCGAATGTACGTTGTTTAAAGCTCGGCTCAGACAACCATTGTTGTACAAAGTTTAGAGTCGGTTCTAAGTATTGGCTTTCATTACTGAAGGTCAGCCCAAGTATTTGACGCTCACTGTCGAAATTAGCGCTGGCTTTTGCTGCCAAAGGGGAAAGTCTTTGGTTAATTGTCGCGGTGCTTAGAGGCAATGAATCACTCATCAGCATCGCCAAAGTGAGGTGTGTGAGTTGGGCGGAGTCACTAGGGGCTTGGAAGATAAAGCTTAACTCAAGTTTATTACCTTCTTGCCATTGAGAGGTGGTGAGCCAAGTGACGGGAATGCCTGATTCAGTGTGCCATTGGGCAATAGAAGGAGTCGGCAATTGCTGGCTTGGCGCGGTAAGATTAAGCACCCAAATACCTAGGGTAGAAAGCAGCATAATAGCGGCCAGAACGGGTCGACTAAAAAGCGGTTTTGATTGTTCAGGCATAATGAACCTTGATCTGGTGTGGATTTTGGGCTTTTTCCATGAAACTAAGCCTGTTTGCGAATAGGAATGATGATAAAATCACCATTTTAACGCCAATACCCATGACGAATCATACTTGGTAGGTTAGATCATAACATTTCACCTATGTATTCGGCATTAATCTATTTTAAGAGATCAATTTAATGGAATTTGTTCAGCAACTAATTACTTTCTTAACGCCCTACCTTGGCGAATATGCACGTTATGCACCGATCGCCATTGGCTTATCCTTATCTTTAACGGCGATAGTGATACGTCGTCGCTTTCACCGTAAAATGGCTATAGAAAAACAGAAGGCCAGAGAAAAGGCTACAGCTGCACTAGAAGCTGAAAAAGCCAACGACATTGAGTCTGTTCAAGAAGGTTCCTCGCAAGTTGTTGAACCCATAGATGCATCAACTGATGTGCCGGTTGTGGCCGAAACTCCAGAGGCCGTTGAGCCGGAAACCGTTAAAGACGTTGAAGAAGAGATTACGCCGCCACAAGCTGAAGAAAAACCGTCTCTTTCTTGGGCGCAACGCATTAAGTCTGGTTTATCGAAAACACGTAGTGGTTTGGGGAGTGGATTGGCTTCTATTGTGGTCGGTAGCAAAAAAATCGACGACGACCTCATGGAAGAGCTGGAAACACAATTGCTTATGGCCGATGTAGGGCTAGATGCTACGCAAGCATTAATGCAAAGTGTGACGGACAAACTGAACCGTAAAGAACTCAAAGACTCCAACGCACTGTTGGCGAGTTTAAAGGCTGATATGGGTGATATTCTTGCCAATTCCCAACAAGAACTTGTGCCTGTTAACAAAGAAGGACCGTTTGTAATCTTGATGGTTGGGGTAAATGGTGTTGGTAAAACCACCACCATTGGTAAATTGGCGAAGAAATATCAGGCTCAAGGCCAAAGTGTTATGTTGGCTGCGGGGGATACCTTTCGTGCGGCAGCGGTTGAGCAGTTACAAGTGTGGGGTGAGCGAAACAATGTACCTGTTGTGGCGCAACACACTGGTGCAGATTCTGCCTCGGTTATCTACGATGCCATCGAATCCGCGAAAGCTCGTGGTATTGATGTGGTGATTGCTGATACAGCAGGCCGTTTGCAAAACAAAGCGAACCTGATGAATGAGCTGTCAAAAGTGGTGCGTGTGATGCAAAAGCTTGATGTACATGCGCCTCATGAAGTAATGCTAGTATTGGATGCTGGGACAGGACAGAATGCTTTAAGCCAAGCAAAACTTTTCTCGGAAGCAGTAGGGGTGAGCGGCATTACCTTGACGAAACTAGACGGCACCGCGAAAGGGGGGATTATTTTTGCGATCGCTAAACAGTTTTCACTTCCTATCCGCTATATCGGTGTGGGTGAACAAGCAGATGATCTACGACCTTTCGTCGCGCAAGAATTTGTCGATGCCTTGTTTGATAGCGAATAATGATCAATCAATAAATATGGTTAAGTAAATAAGGAAGCTTTACAAGCGTGGAAATTGAATTTCAGCGGGTTGGAAAAAGGTACGAAAGTGGTCAGGACGCTTTGTCGCAGGTGAGTTTTCACTTGCGACAGGGGGACATGGCTTTTCTTACTGGGCATTCAGGGGCCGGTAAAAGTACCTTGATGAAGCTTATGATGATGATTGAGCGCCAGACATCAGGACAGATTTTAGTGGATGGGGTGGACTTAAGAACCTTAAGTCGCCGCGCGATTCCACAGCATCGTCGTCGTGTGGGTGTGGTTTTTCAAAATCACCAGTTGTTATTTGATCGCAGCGTTTTTCATAATGTTGCCTTACCTTTGCAAGTGAGTGGTGCAGACCCTCAACAAATAGCGAAGCGTGTTCGTGCAGCATTGGACAAAGTCGGCCTTTTGGGCAAAGAAAAGTTTAACCCTATGGCACTATCCGGTGGTGAGCAGCAACGTATTGGCATTGCTCGCGCTGTGGTAAATAAGCCGCAATTGCTGTTAGCAGATGAGCCAACGGGTAACCTAGATCCTAGGTTATCCGCCGAGATCATGAATCTATTCCAAGAATTTAATCGCGTTGGTGTGACTGTATTGGTCGCCAGCCACGACCTTGCGTTGGTGGCTAGAATGCGCCATCGAGTGTTGACCCTGAATCAAGGTCGAATGGTGAATGATGGAGGTTTTGCTTGATGCCGCAAAAACCGAATCAGCGTGGGGCTACCCGCGATGCCGTAAAGACCACTAAGCATCAGTGGTCAAAGCATTCTTCTTTCAACATTAAGAAATACCTCTTACAGCATCAGGCAACGCTTACCGAAAGTTTCGTGCGTCTGTTAGGTTATCCATTGGCCAGTTTGATGACAGTGATGGTGATTGCCATTGCTTTGTCTCTGCCAGGTGGTTTGTATGTATTGTTGAAGAACGTCCAGTCTGTGACGGATCAGTGGGAGCAACAGTCGGTTATTACCTTGTATTTGTTTCCGCAACTTGAAGACACCCAAGCCTTGGCGTTATCCCATCGTATTTCTGCACAAGCCGATGTGGCCAATGTTGAGTACATATCCAAGGAAGAGGGGTTACGCTATTTCGAACAGGAAAGTGGCTACGAGCAAATTTTGTCGTCTCTGCCTGAAAACCCTCTACCTATTGTGTTACGAGTGATTCCTAAGCAAGAGGTGAATCTAGAGTCTCTGCAGAGTTTGCAATTGCTGAGAGATAACTTAGCGAGCGAGAATGAAGTAGAAAGAGCGGACCTCGATGCACAATGGTTACAACGTCTTGCCAATATCTTAAGCTTCGGTCAGCGCTTTGTGTATGTTTTATCCACTTTGCTGGTGGTTGCTGTGCTACTAATTGTGGGGAACACCATTCGTATGGCGGTTGAAAGCCGACGTAATGAAGTGCTCGTGATGAAGCTTGTGGGGGCAACCGATGCGTACATTAGAAGGCCATTTTTGTACATGGGCTTTTGGTTTGGTGTGTTAGGTGGTTTATTCGCAAGCCTTTGTATTTTAATGGTTAGTTGGTGGGTTAGTGCGCCAGCTGAACGCCTCATTGATCTGTATCAAAGCGGATTTGAGTTGCAGTCTTTCAATGTGGATGAGATCGTTTTATGCTTAGTCATTAGCGCGATGGTGGGTGTTTTCGGGGCTTGGATTGCTGTGAATCGCCACATCACTAATATTGAGTTAGAATAAAGCGCTACGGACAACGGAGAAGCAAAATAATAGTCATGCTTTCTCCACATTTATGTCCTATACAAATTGAATTAAGTTGATAGTATTTTGTCATACACAGTATGAACAACTACAAGGTGGAAATAGAGATGAGTAAAGCTCTTCAGCCTACGGATATTATGATTCCAGGCCAAAATCTAGAATCTTACATGCAAGCCGTTAGCAGAATTCCTATTTTGACAGCGGAAGAAGAAAAAGCGCTGGCAGAACGTCTATATTACAAAGAAGACCTTGAGGCCGCGCGTACCCTAGTTATGTCGCACCTAAGATTTGTTGCACATATTGCAAAAAGTTATTCAGGCTACGGCTTGGCTCAGGGTGATTTGATCCAAGAAGGCAATGTCGGTTTGATGAAGGCGGTAAAACGTTTTAACCCTGAAGTGGGCGTACGTTTGGTGTCTTTCGCGGTACATTGGATTAAAGCCGAAATTCATGAATTCATTCTGAAAAACTGGCGTATCGTGAAAGTTGCGACGACAAAAGCTCAGCGCAAAATGTTTTTTAATCTTCGTAGTGCAAAGAAAACATTGTCTTGGTTTAGCAATGACGAAGTCGAGTCTGTGGCGAGCGATCTTGGTGTGACACCAGAAGTTGTCCGTCAAATGGAAGGCCGTTTAAGCTCCTCTGATATGGCATTTGATGCCTCGGCAGATGACGATGATGAAAGTGCCTTCCAAGCACCGTCCCAATATCTTGAAGACCATAGCTATGACCCTGCAATGTTGCTTGAGAATGGTAATTGGGCAGCGGATTCTAATCAACGCCTTGAAGAGGCTATGGCAGATCTAGATGAGCGTAGCCGTAATATCCTAGTACAACGTTGGTTGTCGGATGGTAAGTCTACTTTGCATGAGCTGGCAGATGAATACGGCGTTTCTGCTGAACGTATACGTCAGTTAGAGAAGAATGCGATGAAAAAGATTCGTATTGCTATGGGTGATGGTCAATTTGACTAAGACTTAAGCCAATACCTAAGAAGGTCTTCAAAATGAAGGCCTTTTTTATTGGCTCTGTAATTGGTTTCCTGGCGTAAAGCGCCAAGTTCGAATGATTTCTAGTTGGTCGACTTCTGCTTTTAATTCCACTGGGAAAGCTTGAAAAGGCTCTGCCAGACGTACGATACGCATAGCCGCATCGTCTAACACTCTAATGCCAGAAGTTTGCAGCACTTCTATGTCATCAACATAGCCTGTGGGTAAAATACTGACCGCTAATCTTAATTCACCGTATAAATGGCTACGTTTTGCTTCAATAGGGTAATGGATGTTACCAATGCGCTCGATTTTTCGTCGCCATTCGTCTAGGTATTGGGCATCTATCGCCGCTTTTGCAGACACAGATGTTAAGCGACGAATGCGCGGGCGTTTGGCGTAAGCTTGTCTTTGTTGATCTAGCAAAGCTTCCAGTGTGGCAATGTCGCTGGATAGGTGGCTGGGAATTTGAGTCTCTCCTGAAAACTGCTCTTCTAGAGTCTTCGCCTGCTGGTCTGGTTCTTCCAGCACTTCAAACTTTGCTTCTTGGTGGCTTGATAGTAAGGGCTGTTCTTCAATAGGCTTAGAAGAGGCCAATTGTGGTTGTACTGGTGGCGTAATATCTTGGATATTATCGGATAAAAACTTAGCCGTTTCTGAGGTGGTGAGCTTTTGCTTATGAAGCTCCGTGCCGCTGCCTTGTTGATTTGCTTGGGCGATGAAATCTGCTTCTTTCGGAGGCTTCGAGACATGCTGAACAAGCGTGATTTCAAGCGTTTTAGGCTTGGCTGGGGCGCTGAGAAAATCAAAGCTCACAATCATTACCATCAGCACATGAAAGCTAATGGCAATGAAAAGAGCGATGGAAAATCGATCAATAACGCGCATCTAGGCTACTGCAGTTTCGACTCGATGGCCTCTATGAGTGTCATGGCAATGTTAAGACCAAACTGATTGTCTAACTCACGTACACAAGTTGGGCTGGTGACGTTAATTTCGGTCAGATAATCCCCAATCACATCTAGGCCAACGAACATAAGGCCCTTTTCTTTCAATGAAGGAATGATCTGCTCACAAATCCAACGGTCGCGCTCGCTTAACTCTCTGCCTTCACCACGGCCACCTGCGGCAAGATTGCCTCGGGTTTCACCTGAAGCTGGAATGCGTGCTAATGCATAAGGCACAGGCTCACCATTAACCACTAGGATACGCTTGTCTCCTTGTTTGATCTCAGGGATAAACTTTTGCGCCATGATCTGCTCTGCACCCATATTGGTTAAGGTTTCAATAATCACGCTAACGTTTGAGTCATCGGCTTTCAAGCGGAAAATAGAGCTACCACCCATACCATCTAAAGGTTTGAAGATAACGTCGCCATGTTCTTGGTGAAAAGCTTTTAATAGGTCTGCACGACGGGTCACAAGAACTGGAGGGCAGCACTGTGGAAATTGCGTCGCAAAAAGTTTTTCGTTGCAGTCACGTAAGCTTTTTGGATCGTTTACGACCATTGCACCATCACGTTCCGCTTGTTCAAGAATCATTGTGCTGTAGACAAATTCACTGTCGAATGGAGGGTCTTTGCGCATCAGGATAACGTCAAGATCACCCAGGGCAATTCTGCTTTCTTCGCCTAGGTCATAAAAATGCTCAGGGTCTTTATAAACACTTAAGGGACGGGCCATAGCGTGAGCTTTGCCATGGTCAAGAAAGAGGTCTTTTTGTTCCATATAAGTAAGCTCCCAGCCTTTCTCAGCGGCCGCCCATAACATGGCAAGGGAAGTGTCTTTCTTGTAATTAATGGAGGTAATGGGGTCCATTACGATGCCAAGTTTGATTGTCATAAAACGATTCCCTCTGTGTCATATTCGAATAATAGCTATGCTACATAAATATGGGGGCAGAGGGAAAAAAAACTAGTGAAGGATAGGGGCTGGAAGCAAATAATTACTCACCTGCATAGATATCCCAACGTTTCACATCATATCGAGCTCTTGAAAAGACTTCAGCCATCACACGACGGTTTCTAGAGCGTCCTTCAGCAGAGGTGTTATCTGCAATAGGTTGCTCTTCGCCATAACCCTTGAACGTCACACGAGCTGAGTCAACTTGGAAGTAGGAGGTTAATACTTTTGCTACCGCTTCTGCGCGCTCAAGAGAAAGTTCTTTGTTGTAGACATCGTTACCGACATCGTCTGTGTGCCCCTCAATATGGGCTTTGGTGTTCGGATGAACTCTAAGAAAATCGGCAATTTTTTGGATTTCCTGATAGTAATCTCGCTTTACATCATATTTTCCTGTTTCGAATAAAATCGCCAGCTCAACGGACAGTAAAAGTTTACTGTCTATTGTGCAGCCATAAATATCGATAGCCGAGTCACTTATTGGTGTATTTTGGCAGCGATCACGGATGTTAATGACGCCATCTCTATCATCGTCGTGCAGTTGTTCTTGAATATGCCCTTGTTCAAGGAAAACTTCGGAAGCTTGTACAGGTTGGATTATTAACATTGTCACGGAAAGCGCGCAGGCTAATAAATAGAAAGGTGTGTTCATCAAGTATCTGACTCCCTGTCATGTTCTTGTTGATAAGTAGCTCTGACACCATAGCTTCATTCATTTGAGACTATGGTGTCAGTGATTAAATTAAAGCACTACCAAGACCCCGTATTATCATCGGCCTCAAGGAAAAGCTCATCTTCTAATGAATCTGTTTGGTCCGTGCGTTGTACAGGAGTAGGAGAAGAGGGTACAGTTTGTACTTGTTTCTTCACTTCTTGTTCAACAGATCTGAGCTCTTGCGTCGCAGAGGTCTTTTCAGGCGGGTGGTCGTAGTCAAAGTCGTCATTAAAGCCGAGCAATTGTGGACGATAAATGCGGAATGCGCGCATTAGCTCACCCTTAGCGTTAAATAAACGAAACTCAGAGAAAAGTTGGTCGTAATCCGCATTCACATAGTCTTGGCGTGCTTGGAAAAGCTCGTTCTCACTGTCGAGTACATCAAGCAGTGTTCGACGACCTAAGCGGAATTGTTTTTCATAAGCAATTTGAGACTCTTTCGTCGAAATAACGTATTGACGGATATGTTCTTTTTGCCCAACGGTTGCCTCATAGGCAGCCCATGCTAGACGAACAGTTAGCTCTGTATCTCTAATGGTGTTGCGGCGAATTTCGGAAGCTTGGACATTCTGCTGAACAGCTACTTCTTTTTGTCGCTTTTGATTACCACCGCTGTAAATGTCATAACTTAAACGGAACATAGCCAATAGGTCTTCACTTGGACCTTCATCCCCGTCTAGGTTGTTATCCCATGAACGTTCTAAAGCAAAGTTGATATCTGGGTATAAGCTGGAGTCCGAGATTTTCTTAAAGCTTTCTGTTGCGCGAACATCCCATTTAGCACCTTCAATTGCTGGATTTTTGGCGAGAGCTTGTTTAATTGCCACGTCTAAGCTGTCAGGGATAAGGTCTTTATCCGGAACAGGATAAATTAAATCTTCAGGTGGTAGCTGACCCACAACATTTAAGTAGTTACTTTCGGCATCACGCAAGTTATTGATAGCAGCAAGGTTATTCGCATGAGCTTTGGCTAAACGCGCGGTGATTTGACTTAAATCGGATTGACGGCCGATACCAGTATCACTCTTCAGCTTAATTTGCCCGTAGATACGAGTGTGGGTTTCAAGGTTTAGATCTGCTAATGCCACTAGCTCACGATAGCGCAAGATGTTGGCATAAGCTTGGGCGACTTCAAGAGCCGTATTTTCCACAGCAATCAAAGCGTTCCATCGCTCTGCTTCTGCTTCATTACTAAGACGCTCAATTTCATACTTTGTTGAAAAGCCGTCAAAGATTGGTTGGTTAAGAGCAAGGGTTAGCTCTCGACGAGTCAGACTGACATCACTACTTGTTGAGGAGTCTCCGTAAGTTGTCTCGCGTCCAATCCCTGCCGAAAGGTTGATGTTTGGATAGTAGCCTGAATGACGAGATATCTCACCGTCTTCGGTGATTTCGCGATATCGAGCGATGGCTTGTCTAACTTCAGGGTTACTTTCTATAGCGATATAGGTTGCTTCTTCCAAGGTTATCGCATTGACCAAACTGGAAGACAGTGCCGTACTCAAGCAAACAGCACTGGTGAGAATGATTTTATAGAACATAAGCTACTTATTCCTTTTGTGTTCGCTGCTATATGAAAACATTGTAACAAGGAATATATCGCAATTACCTTACGGATTGTTGCAAATTTCCTTTTAAAATGTGTGTTTGTTGTAAACACACAAAAAGCTAGAGATCTCCCCATAGTAGGTTTAATACACCTAAGGCGATCACTGGCGCCGTTTCTGTACGCAGCACTCTAGGACCAAGCGCAATAGGGTTAAAGTTATGATTTATAGAAGATTTTACTTCATCTTCGGTTAAACCACCTTCTGGTCCAATTAACAAACTAATGTGATTATTGGTAGGACAATTAAAATTTTTAAGAGGTTTTGCGCTGTGATGGTGCAGCGTAAACTTTAACAAATCACTACATTCAGCGACCCATGTATCAAGTGCTATAGGCGGATAGACTTTCGGCACTATACCGCGCCCAGACTGCTCTGCGGCACTGATAGCAATTTGTTGCCAATGATTTAGGCGCTTCTCAATGCGGCTGTCGTTGAGCTTTACTTCACAGCGTTCGCTGAATAAGGGTTGTATCGCATAGACACCTGCTTCTACAGATTTTTGTATGGCGTAATCCATGCGCTCCCCTCGAGATAAGGTTTGGCCTATGGTGACTTTTAGAGGAGATTCGTTATGCAGTGGTTCGAATTCGGTAATGTCGGCTTTGGCTTGACGCTTTTCGACTTCAACTAGAGTTGCATGATATTGCCCTCCTTGGCCATTAAATAATCGAATAGGATGGCCGGTTTTAAGGCGAAGCACCTTACATAGATGTTGAAAAGTGGTGTCGGGTAAGGCGAAACGGGTGTTTTCCTTTAACTCGGCGTCTACATAAACTCTTGGTATACGCATGCTCTACTCTGCTGCTGTGGTCATAAATTGAATAAAAAAAGCCCTCTCTAAAACATGTCTTAGAGAGGGCTTGTTATAGCTTAAAAAGCGCTACTTATAAACCTGCTGCTTTACGCAATAGGTCAGCTTTATCCGTTTTTTCCCAGGTGAAGTTGTCACCGGTACGGCCAAAGTGACCGTACGCCGCTGTTGGCAAGTAGATTGGGCGTTTTAGATCTAACATCTTGATTAGGCCTGCTGGACGCAGTTCGAAGTGGTCACGAACTAGATCGACGATTTGTGCATCACTAATCTTGCCAGTGCCAAAGGTATTAATGCTGATAGATGTCGGCTCAGCGACACCGATAGCGTAAGACACTTGGATTTCACATTTATCTGCAAGGCCTGCTGAGACAATGTTCTTGGCAACGTAACGACCAGCGTAGGCAGCAGAACGGTCAACCTTGGATGGGTCTTTACCAGAGAAAGCACCGCCACCATGGCGAGCCATGCCACCGTATGTATCGACAATAATCTTACGACCTGTTAAACCACAGTCGCCAACAGGGCCACCGATAATAAATTGGCCAGTAGGATTAATGAAGAACTTGGTTTGAGCTGAAAGCCATTCTTCTGGCAATACTGGCTTAATAATTTCTTCCATAACGGCTTCGCGCAAATCGGATTGCTTCACGTTAGCGCTATGTTGTGTAGAAAGAACGACTGCATCAATCGCACAAGGCTTGCCATTTTCATCGTAGCGAAACGTTACTTGGCTTTTTGCGTCTGGGCGCAAGAAGTCTAGAGTGCCATTTTTACGAACTTCTGCTTGGCGCTGAACAAGACGATGAGCATAGGTCACAGGGGCAGGCATCAAGACATCGGTCTCATTGGTGGCAAAGCCAAACATTAGGCCTTGGTCGCCGGCACCAAGCTCTTTTTCGTTAGCTTCATCAACACCCACTGCAATATCTGCAGACTGTTTGCCGATGGCGTTCATTACCGCACAGGACTCCCAGTCAAAGCCCATGTCTGAGCTGTTATAACCAATCTCTTTTACAACGTTGCGAGTAATCTCTTCAATGTCCACCCACGCATTTGTGCGTACTTCACCTGCTACCAATACCATGCCCGTTTTTACTAGGGTCTCACAGGCCACGCGGGCTTGAGGATCTTCCGTTAAAATAGCATCAAGGATGGCGTCAGACACTTGGTCTGCAATTTTATCTGGATGGCCTTCAGAAACAGATTCTGAAGTAAATAATGAATAATCTGACATGTAATTAGTGCCTCTATCAAAATGATGGATAAGCGCTAAAAAGGTATAAAAAAACCCGCTTAGCAATCGGTACAGCTAAACAGGCGTCGTGCTTCTGTTTAGCTGATTTTATATAGCGTCCGCAAGCCGAAACAAATCGACGCTGTTAAGGTCGAGAATAATGCATGAAAAATGTCTAATTATCAACCTAAGGGGTGGATATAAGAGAGCAAAGCGGTTTCTTTTTTGCTAGGATTGGAATCATTCTAATGCAGTTTCATTTTTCATTGCTCTAATCTGGGGCGTAATCGCAGAGCTTAACCGTCTGCACGCTAGACATTGCTCTATGGCGTGGAAAGTGGATCTCTATTGTTCATTAAGCTACTAGGAGTGGAATAATAATGCCGTCTCGTAAACAACTCGCTAATGCTATACGCGCTTTAAGTATGGATGCTGTTCAGAAAGCCAAATCAGGCCATCCTGGTGCGCCTATGGGTATGGCTGATATAGCTGAAGTTTTGTGGAACGACTTTCTAAAGCACAACCCTAACAATTCTAAATGGGCGGATCGTGACCGTTTTGTACTGTCTAACGGCCATGGCTCTATGCTGATCTACTCACTACTACACTTATCAGGTTATGCACTACCGATCGAAGAGCTTAAACAGTTCCGTCAATTACACTCCAAAACACCAGGTCATCCGGAATATGGCTACACAGACGGTGTAGAAACAACGACAGGTCCTTTGGGTGCTGGTATTAGTAATGCGGTTGGTATGGCGATCGCTGAAAAAACTTTGGCGGCCCAGTTTAACCGTGAAGGCCACACAGTGGTTGATCACAATACTTACTGTTTCTTAGGTGACGGCTGTTTGATGGAAGGTATCTCCCATGAAGCGTGTTCCTTAGCGGGCACTTTAGGCTTAGGTAAGTTGGTGGCTTTCTGGGACGACAACGGCATTTCCATTGATGGTCATGTAGAAGGTTGGTTCACAGACAACACACCACAGCGTTTTGAATCTTACGGCTGGCACGTTATTGCTGACGTTGATGGCCATGATCCAGAAGCCATCAAAGCCGCTATTGAAGCAGCGAAAGCGGAAACCAGCAAACCAACATTGATTTGCTGTAAAACTATTATCGGCTTTGGTTCTCCTAACAAGTCTGGTAGCCATGACTGTCACGGTGCACCACTAGGCGAAGAAGAAATCGCTGCCGCTCGTGAATTCTTGGGTTGGGAACATGCACCATTTGAAATTCCTGCCGATGTTTACGCAGGCTGGGATGCGAAAGCTGCAGGTGACGACCACGAAGCTAAGTGGAACGAAACCCTTGCCGCTTATAAAGCTGCTTATCCTGAATTGGCCGCAGAATTTGAACGTCGTGTCTTGAACGGTGAGCTACCCGCTGACTTTGCAGCGAAAGCACAAGCTTACATTGAAGAATGCCAAGCGAAAGGCGAAAACATAGCCAGCCGTAAAGCATCACAAAATGCTATCGGCTTCTTCGGCGCTATGTTGCCAGAGTTACTAGGTGGTTCTGCTGACTTGGCAGGTTCAAACCTAACGCTTTGGTCTGGCTCTAAAGGCATTCAAGAAGATCCAGCAGGTAACTACGTTTACTACGGTGTACGTGAATTTGGCATGAGCGGCATCATGAACGGTGCTTCTTTGCATGGCGGCTTCATCAACTACGGTGCGACTTTCATGATGTTTATGGAATACGCACGTAATGCGGTACGTATGTCTGCCTTAATGGGAATTCAAAATATCTTTGTTTACACCCATGACTCGATTGGTCAAGGTGAAGACGGCCCAACTCACCAACCTGTTGAACAGCTTGCTAACTTGCGCATGACACCAAATATGGCGGTATGGCGTCCGTGTGATGCGACAGAAACAGCGGTGGCTTGGAAAGCGTCTATTGAGCGTCGTGATGGGCCAACTTCATTGATATTTTCACGCCAAGGCTTACCTGCTCAAGCTCGTTCAGCGGATCAATTAGCGGCTATTCAGAAGGGTGGGTACGTGCTACAAGATTGTGCCGGTACACCAGATTTAATCTTGATTGCCACCGGTTCAGAAGTTGCACTAGCGGTTGAATCTGCTGCAACGCTTACGGCAAAAGGCAAAAACGTTCGTGTGGTTTCTATGCCATCAACGACTGTTTTTGATGCTCAAGATGCCGCTTACAAAACGTCTGTATTGCCTGCTTCTGTGACGAAACGCGTTGCCATTGAAGCCGCTCACGTAGATTTTTGGGCTAAATATGTTGGTTTTGAAGGCGCTACGGTTGGCATGACGACATTTGGTGAATCTGCTCCTGGTGGTGATCTACTGAAGCACTTTGGCTTCACGGTAGAGAATGTTGTGGCAACTGCAGAGAAAGTACTGACTGCATAATTGATTACGGCACTCAATTGCAAATGGGGGCGCCTGCAAAGGCACCCCATTTTTGTGTTTTATAATAGAGGATTATTCCTCATGAATGCGATGAAGTAGGGCTATGTTGCGAGTCGCGATAAATGGTTATGGCCGAATCGGTCGTTCGGTGTTACGAGCTTTGTATGAAAATGGCTATCGTGAGCAAATGCAGGTGGTCGCGATTAATGAGCTTGCTGATATCGACACAATCAGCTACCTAACCCGCTATGACACCACTCATGGTCGTTTCCCTAAACAAATTTCAACTTCTGCGAACAGCTTGTTGGTAGAAGACGATGAAATACTGTGTTTCGCTTGTGAAAAACCAGAAGACATTCCTTGGTCAGGTCTGGCTATCGATATGATTCTCGAATGCTCCGGCAGCTTTGCGGATAGAGAAGGGGCGCAAGCCTATTTAACCACGGGTATTCCACGTATTTTGCTCTCTCAGCCAGCGGATGCGGAAGTGGATGCCACTATTGTTTATGGTTTTAATCACCCCGAAGTGAGTGTTGACCACAGTATTGTGTCGGCCGCTTCATGCACCACGAATTGCCTACTGCCAGTATTGGATACGATAAAGCGGTTCGCAGGTATTGAGCACGGTACGACTCAAACCATTCACTCTGCAATGAATGATCAGCCAATCATTGATGGTTATCACACGAAAGATCTGCGTTTAACTCGGGCGGCCTTGAGCTCTATTATTCCAGTCGATACGGGGTTGGCGAAAGGGATTAACCGCATGATGCCCGAGTTGAATGGCAAAATGGCCTGTAATGCCGTGCGTGTACCCACATTGAATGTCTCTGTTATTGATTTGGTGTTGCGCACGGAGCGTGATGTGACTGAGGCTGAGATCAATGCCCAGCTGTTACGCGCAACTCAAGGGAAATATGCAGGTTTAATAGGGTATACACAAGAAGCTCATGCATCGGTTGATTTCAACCATGATTCTCGATCTGTGATAGTGGACGGCTCGCAAACGAAAGTGGTTGATGGGCGCTTAGTTAAGTTATTGTGTTGGTTTGATAATGAATGGGCTTATGCCAATCGCATGTTAGATGTGGCGAGATATTGGGCGACCTTGATCGAAAAGTAAGAAGGTTGTGTGAAGCACAAGAAGATTTAAATTTTACTGTTTAAGCTTAAATGATGAGGGTATCGAAATGACTGTAATTAATATGACGGATCTGGATTTAGCAAACAAGCGTGTACTGATCCGTGAAGATTTGAATGTGCCAGTAAAAGATGGACAAGTTACCAGTGATGCACGTATTCGTGCAGCGTTACCAACGATCAAACTGGCCCTAGAAGCTGGTGCCAAAGTCATGGTTATGTCTCACCTAGGTCGCCCAACGGAAGGTGAGTACGACGAACAGTATTCTCTTAAGCCTGTGGCGGATCATTTGTCTACGCTACTTGGTCAAGATGTACCATTAGTCAAAGATTGGCTAGACGGTGTTGAAGTGGCTGCGGGTCAGGTTGTTCTTGTTGAAAACGTGCGCTTTAACGTCGGCGAGAAGAAAGACGATGAAGCACTCTCGAAAAAAATGGCAGCTTTGTGTGACATTTATGTCATGGATGCTTTTGGTACAGCGCACCGTGCTCAGGCATCGACTCATGGTGTGGGTAAATTTGCTCCTGTGGCCTGTGCAGGTCCTTTGTTGGCCGCCGAGTTAGAAGCACTTGGAAAGGCACTAGACAATCCTGCGCGTCCGTTAGTAGCGGTGGTTGGTGGCTCAAAAGTATCAACCAAACTGACGGTGTTAGAGTCTTTGTCAAAAGTTTGCGACCAGTTGATTGTCGGTGGCGGGATTTCTAACACCTTTGTGGCGGCAAGAGGTTACAACGTAGGTCAGTCTTTACATGAAAAAGACTTAATCCCTCAAGCACAAAAGCTAATGGCAGATCTTGATATTCCAGCGGTGACCGATGTTCGTGTGGGAACTGAGTTCTCTGACACTGCTGTTGCAACGGTCAAGCCTGTTGATCAGGTGGCGGACAATGAAGAAATTATGGACCTTGGTCCTGATTCTGCTCAAGCCTTAGCGGAAATCTTGAAAAGCGCAAAAACGATTCTTTGGAATGGTCCTTGTGGTGTATTTGAGTTTGATAACTTCTCTAAAGGAACGGAAGTGGTTGCACAAGCCATTGCACAAAGTGATGCTTTCTCAGTTGCGGGTGGTGGCGATACGCTAGCGGCGATTGATAAATATGGTTTAGCAGACCAAATTTCTTATATTTCTACTGGTGGTGGCGCCTTTTTGGAATTTGTTGAAGGAAAAGTACTACCAGCTGTTGCGATGTTGGAATCCCGCGCGTCATAATAGCGTATAAAGAATGACGTTAGATCATTCCACATAATAATGGCGAAAGCCGATCACGTTAACCACGAGTGAATAAGTCAGAATCTAGATTTTGCTTATTCACGGTGAGTTGGCGGATATGAAACTAGAGAGTGACTCTCTTGGTACTCGTACCAAGAATGACGATAAGGCGTAAGCCACACAGTGTTTATGGTTTGATAAACACTGTGAATATAAATAAAACAGCGACCTAACCCTAGGTTAGTTCCATCTTTTGTGATGTTTCACGGAAGATATACTGTCAGTCAGAGGAAACTTTTATGCCTTTAATTAGTATGCGTCAGCTATTAGATCACGCCGCCGAGCACAGCTACGGCTTGCCTGCTTTCAATGTGAATAACATGGAGCAAGTTAAAGCGATCATGGAAGCCGCGCACGAAGTCAATTCACCTGTCATTATGCAAGCCTCTGCTGGTGCGCGTAAATACGCAGGTTCTCACTTCTTACGTCACCTTATCGCAGCTGCTATTGAAGATTACCCTCATATTCCTGTTGTAATGCACCAGGATCACGGTACCTCACCTGCTATTTGTCAACGTTCGATTCAACTAGGTTTCTCCTCTGTAATGATGGACGGCTCTCTTGAAGCGGACGGTAAGACACCTGCTTCCTATGAGTATAACGTTGACGTTACGCGCCGTACGGTCGAATTTGCCCACGCTTGCGGTGTGTCAGTAGAAGGTGAGCTTGGATGTCTGGGTTCCCTAGAAACAGGGCAAGCAGGTGAAGAAGATGGTGTTGGTGCAGAAGGAATCTTGTCCCACGACCAAATGCTAACAGACCCTCAAGAGGCTGTGGATTTTGTTAATGCAACGGGCATTGACGCCTTGGCTGTTGCCATCGGTACAAGTCACGGTGCCTATAAGTTTACTCGTCCGCCTACTGGTGACATTCTAGACATTGAGCGTATTAGTAAGATTGTTGAACTACTCCCAAATACTCACATCGTATTACATGGCTCTTCTTCCGTACCTCAGGATTGGCTATCTATCATTAATGAATTTGGTGGTGATATCCCTGAAACATATGGTGTTCCGATTGATGAAATCGTTAAAGCCATTCGTTATGGCGTACGTAAGGTGAATATTGATACCGATTTACGTTTAGCGGCTACTGGGGCTATTCGTCGTAGTTTGGCGGAACACAAAGGCAACTTCGATCCGCGTAAATACTTAACGGAAAGTATTAAAGCGATGAAAGCGGTTTGTATTGATCGTTATGAAGCATTTGGCTGTGCAGGTCAGGCTTCCCGCATTCATACCATTGACTTAGAAGAGATGGCGGTACGCTACGAGCATGGCGAATATCAAAATGGTCGTGTTTTTTAAAACAGGTCTCTAGTTGAGCGAGCAGGGCAATATTTTTTCAAGTATTTTAAAATTTATTATAAAAGTGCTTGACCTGTAAAATCATTTGCCTATAATGCTCGCCATTCCTTGCGGGAGTGGTGGAATTGGTAGACACGCTGGATTTAGGTTCCAGTGCTTCACGGCGTGAGAGTTCGAGTCTCTCCTTCCGCACCAAATTTAAAAAAGCTGACTTTATGTCAGCTTTTTTTTTGCCCAAAATAAGTCATTGTAGCGTTTCTTTGGTCGCTAAGCTTTGGTGATGCTTGTGTTGCCAAGGTATTGCCTTTATCTTCTAAGATTGAGTTTTGCTTATTTTGGCGTTGGAATAAAAGCGCAGCGGCTTCGCCTTGGAACCTAATTATGCAACAGACATTCTTTGGTGCTTTTTTAAAAATTGTGCTTATTGGCCTCTTGCCTATACAGTCTTCTTTCTCAACAACCCTTTCCTCCATTCTTATTGATAGTCAGCAATTTTATAGTTCATATCCAGAGCAGTTACCTCTAGGAGAGCAGTTCGCCGAAGTAGTGGAAGCCTCTGGCATCCCTATCAACAAGCCACCACAAGAGACTTTGCGTATTGTGATTCAGCTGGTAGGGCTAGAGTCGTCTCTAAAAAACCAAGCAATTTTAGAAACGTTCAAACAGAGAATGCGTGAACTGCGAATTGATTACCGTTTAGACACCTTTACTGAAAGTGGTTATTTAGGGGGCAGCGAAGGGGCATTGCAAGGTTATTTGAAAATCGCCGCAATGGATCCCGATTACTTATTAGTTACAGGAGGAGGTGCGGTTCAAAGTCGTATTGTAGAGCGCTTTTTACTGTCTATAAAACCTAAGATTATTGTTTATGATATGGCGACCCCCTTAAGGAATTGGGAGAACCATCCACCGTTGATCTACATCGGCTTTGATGAAAGGCAGGCAACTTCCCAGTTGGCCTTCGAAATTCATAAGAAGTTGCCCATAAAATCTTCTATGCATGCTTTGGTGTTGCCACCAGACTATCTTAGCCACGCGCGCTGTGACACTTTTCTAGATCGTATGTACGACAATAATCGAAAAATTAAAGTTATTAGAAGTGTCGAAAATAGTAAAAAGTTAGCTTATGAAGCGGCACTTGAGTTGTTATCGACTTCCTCGGTTGATTTTGTGTTTAGTTGTACCCAAGCAATTTCTGATGGTGTGGTCTTGGCAATAAAGGCGCTGGGGCTGGAAGGAAAAACCCAAACGAACACTTGGCGCTTATCCTCTCAAGACATCAGGGGGTTAAGAGATGGGCTGGTTCTTATGAGCTACTTATTTAAGCAAGATGAACTGGCGGTTGGGATGGCCGAGGCGGTTAAAAGGGATTTGGAGGGCGCACGTATGCCAAGGTTATACATAGCAAGTGGTAGCTTAGTTAATATGCCATTAAGTGATGAGCGGTTGGGCGAGCTACAGCGTCAGGCATATCGCTATTCGAGGTCTATATGGCAGAAATAAAAGTTAGCTTGAAGAAGCGCTTGCAGCAACTGTTTGTTTGCTTATTCTGCGCTGTGTTTGTGGTTGCTTTAGGTGGGGCTTTATATTTTGTTAATGCTCAAAACAAAGCGCTGATTGAGCAAAAATTAAACTTAAGTCATGCGGCTGTCGAACAAGCTTTTAATGCCTATTTGGTCCGTTCAGAATTTGAGATGAGCTTTATTAGCCAAGATTTGATTTTGGGAGATTATGAGTCAGGCCGAGAATTGGAAATGCTTTTTGGTCACCATGAAATTTTGTTTTTTGGCGGCTTAGACTTTTTTTACATCGAATGGAGTGATGGCCGCCAATCCATTGATCCAAGGGCACGTTTATTTACCAAGGTAGATTTATCCAGTTTAATTGTGCCGACAGAGATTAGTCAGTGGGTTAAGCGGACGACATCTGATGGTGCTTCGTTAATGATTTATAAGAAAAAAATCGTGTCGAAAGAGAATGAGAATGTCGGTTTTCTATATGGTTTTATCTCCTTAAACGCTAACTTGACCTTAGCCTATGAGTTGTATGTTAGTGCTCAGGCTGACATGGTCCGTATTTATGATCAGGCGAGTGGTCAAGTCGTTCTAGAGGAACATGCTAATGACTTTGAGCCAGATTCCTCACTATTGCGCTCCACGCAAGTGATTAAGACCCCCGTTCAAGCACAATTACAGTTGGAGTTGAGCCAACAAGGCAGTTTAACGGGCAATGTACTTTCTAAAAGCATTTTGCCCATGGTCGTGATTGTATGTGTCTTACTTGGTTTATTCTTTATATTGTTAATGGGGGCGCGGCATTTTATTTTTACTCCGCTGAAACGCGTCCAGAAGGCGTCTCCCAATAACTTACCTTTTAATGAGTTTGCACCGATACAACAGCAGAACAGTCACTACAGAGCGCTAATTGAAGGTAAAGACAGGCGTTTCCATGTGTTACTAGAAGCCAGTGACAATGTCATCATTTTCTGCAGTGAAGTGGCAGAAATAGAAATGATGAACGGCCAAGCAAAATCGCTGTTTCCAGACCATAGAAGGGCGAAAACGGTCTTTGACTTTATGCCAATACATTGTCATCAACCAATACAAGATGCTCTTAAGGGGGCTTCGGACATTGCCTTTGAGCTAACATTTCAGGACATAGGGCAAATTTATCATTGGCAAGTCATGTCGTTTCGAAACGAATATGCCTATCGAGGCTTGTTACTTATCGGCACCAACATGACTCATGAAATGCGCCTAACTTGGCAGTTAGAGCAGCTAGATCCTAATTCAGATTTTATGCAAAGTCGGGCAGAAGGTAGCGCCTTACTGGCAGAAATGGACTATTTATCAAGCCCCTCTTTCTACGGCAGCGGTTCAGAGCTGCAAGGCTGGCTCATGCTATTGGTGTCTGTTTTTGAATGCTTAAAAAGCGAAACAGGCCAAGAGGAAATGCGACCACTAGGAGATCTACTAAGCGAAGAAAGTGTCTTTGTCTCCTCAGCGCTTAAGATCTCCAGTGTGTCAACAAGCTTGACATGCTCGGCTAAAACAGGGATGCAACTAGTGCCAAATTCAGGCTGTTTACGCAGTTTGATTCGAGTTGTTCTGATGACATGCTACGTACTGAATAAGTCAGTAAGTGTGGAGTATGAAGTTAATCAACTGGTTCTTAAAATAAGCGGTGATGTCAATGCACGACCATTAATCGCTTGGTTGATTCAAACACTACTGGATAAGCTGGATGGTAGTCTACAGGAGACCAGTACTGGGCTTCATTTAGATCTTGGTTTGCCAAGAATCGGCACCGGTGCAGAGCCTGTTTCACTCCCATTAGTGGTCGCTTGGGTAGCGCTGGACTACCCTCATGAAGAGGCTATTCAAGCCATGCTCGATAAGCTTGGAGCTAGGGTAGAGTTTTATATGGATGCTGATAGCTTCTTTACTCAATCGATAATGGTTGAACGCTTTGATGTGGTGATTATCGGTTGTTTACACGAGGGTGTTGCCCAACAGAAAATGACTCAATCTCTACAGGAACAATATGGCTCAGAAAGCTTACCCTTATTATGGCTTAATAGTCATTCCGAGCGCGCTTATCCCGAAGCTGAAATACTGACGCTATCAGGCGGCATTTTTGAATATTATCTGTATCAGGGATTACGTGAGGTTAGTTTAAAAGACAGTATCTACCCTAGTGTGTTTGGTGAGCAGGATTCAGCATGGGTTGTAGTAGGAGGCAGTCGGGTTTCTCGGGCAATTTGGTTCTCCGGACTGGAGTTACGCTCTATTCCTTCTCATTGTTTAGAAAGCCTATCAGCAACCACAACCTTATTATCCTATAACAGTGATACAGTAATGGTATTATTGGAACCACAAGATAAAAAGTTAATAGAAAATATACAATTACATTACCCTAATGTGAGGCTTGTGGCGGTGCAAAAATGGCCACAAGGAATACCTGGCTCTGTTCAGTTGTTTGAAATGAACATGCCCTATTCTAGTGAACAGATCACCGCTTTGAGCACCGCTATGTCCAAGGCAACTAATAAAATTGAGGAGTAAAGAATGAGTGTAATCGGATTAATTGGTGCAATGGATGAAGAGGTTGCTCTAATCAAATCTTGGATGGTGGATGTAACCGAAGAGAGTATTGCAGGTTGTCATTTTTTCAGTGGCTCATTCGAAGGACAGAATGTGGTACTTCTACAATCCGGTATTGGTAAGGTGAATGCCGCCGTTTCTACTACTTTGCTGTTGGCTAAGTTTGCACCCGAGTACGTGATTAATATTGGCTCTGCTGGCGGCTATGATAGTGCATTAAATGTTGGGGATGTGGTGATTTCTGATCACGTACTACACCATGATGTTGATGTAACGGCTTTTGGTTATGAAATGGGTCAAGTGCCGCAGATGCCAGCGAGATTTGCTGCGGATTCTGCTTTGCTGGAGAAAGCGTGCGATGCCGTGCAAGTCGTAAATCGCGTGCAGGCGAAGGTTGGTCTTATCGGCACTGGTGACAGCTTCATGAGTGATCCTACCCGGGTAGAGAATGTTCGAGGCTTATTCCCAGAATTAGTGGCCGTTGAAATGGAAGCCGCGGCTGTTGCACAGGTTTGCCATAAATTTGCTACGCCGTTTGTAGTGGTGCGTTCTTTGTCTGATATTGCAGGCAAAGAGTCACCACAGAGTTTTGAAGAGTACCTAAAAGTCGCGGCGGAAAATTCTTCTTTAATGATTCAGCAAATGCTAAGAGGCTAAGCCTCTATGTTAAGCAACAAGGACGCGTTGTACCCTTTCTTGTGTGGCATCGGATTGCTATGTTCGATGGACTCATTGGCGCAAAGTAATAGTGACAGTGAAGCCGCTAGTGATAACACCTCTATGTCTTGGTGGCAGAGCAGCCACCAAGCCGCCTCTACTCGAGTTGCTGCTTGGTCCGAGGGCATTGATGAATACCTATCTGGGCAGGAACAAAAACTGCCGAGTGATAGCTATGTGCGTTTGCGCATGGGGCCTATTATCAATGATCGCGGTGAGTACTCGGGTTTTTTTGACTTTAAAGCACGCCTTAAGCTCCCCAATACACAAGATCGTTTACGGCTGGTGATTGAGTCTGACGGTGACACTATTTCCCAAGATAATGTCCGTGGCGAGTCAACTGAAAATATCGGCGTTTTAGATTCAGCGCTGGACTCTAACGTTAGTGCCGTATTGAGATATATAAAGGAAGAGTGGCGAGCAGATTTTGATGCCGGGATAAAAGTCGATTTCCCTTTAAACCCATTTGTGCGCTTTCGCTTGTTCCAAGGGGAGCGTTATAGTTCTTGGGAGTGGCGCCAGCTTGAAGAAGTTTTTGCTTACTACGATGAAGGGGCTGGTGCTCGTTATCAAGTGGGCGCAACGTATTTTTCGACCCCTAACGTCCTGTTAGGCGCCAACCTAGGTACTACTTGGTTGGATAGTGAGTCGACTCTATATGTACGAGAAGACTTTTATCTTCATCATCAGTTAGATGAGAAGAATCGTTTGAATTATCAACTGAGTTTTTTGCAGGAAGGTGAATCAAAAGTTTCTTCCGACAGCGTGTTATATTTTCTCGAATACCACCATAAACTCTACAAAAACTGGCTGATAGGCAGAGTGAAGCCACAAATGACTTATGAGGCTGACGAAGATTACCGAGCCGTTCTCTCCCTTACTTTATCGATGGAAATCCTGCTAGGGCAAAAGTACTTGCACTAATTAGGATATTTCTATACTCCTGCCTTGGTGATTAGATTTGTTGTTAGATAACTCGTATAATCCCGCGCCAATATTGTTTGCTATCGCCAAAGAGAAAACCCATGAGACCGGATCAAATTCAACCAGAACAGTACGACGTCCAGTTAAGCGAAAAACAAGCTGAACTGAACCGTGTCATGGACGGCTTAACCTTGCCTGAAATGGAAGTGTTTGCCAGCAAAGCTAGCCATTATCGAATGCGTGCAGAGTTTCGTATTTGGCACGATGGTGATGATTTGTTCTATGCCATGTTTGATTCTGCGGACCCAAGAACCCCTATCCGTACGGATCAATTTCTCGCCGCGTCCGAACAAATAAACCAGTTGATGCCAGCTTTATTGGATGCGGTTCGGGATGTGCCGGTATTGCGTCATAAGCTCTTTCAAGTAGACTTTTTGACGACTACCACAGGCGAAGCCCTGATTAGCTTGCTTTACCACAAGCCTATCGATGAAGAATGGCATAGTGCGGCGAAAACACTTTATAAAGACTTCCCAGCGTGTCACTTTATTGGCCGTAGTCGTAAGAAGAAACAAGTGTTAAGCCGCGATTTTGTTATGGAAACCCTGACCGTAAATGGCCAAAAGTTTCACTATCAACAAGTGGAAAATAGCTTCACCCAACCCAATGCTGGCATTAATGAAAAAATGCTGGAATGGGCGTTGGATGTGACGCGCCATGCCAGTGGCGATTTACTCGAAATGTATTGTGGTAATGGTAACTTCTCCATTCCCTTAGCGCGTCATTTTGATCGTGTAGTGGCCACAGAAATTTCTAAGGTGTCGGTTAATTCTGCGCAATTAAATATCGCTATCAATGGTATGGATAACGTTCAGGTCGTGAAAATGGCCAGTGAAGATGTCTCCGCGGCCTTAAATGGCGATGCTGAACTACCGAAAAGCCTACAACAAGCAGGTGTCAAAGAGTTATCCCCTTCTGTCGTCTTGGTCGACCCGCCGAGAGCTGGTTTGGATGATGCCACCGTAGAGTTGATCCGCAAAGTTGATGGTATTTTGTATATATCCTGTAACCCTCTCACCTTGAAGGCAAATCTAGACGCCTTGTCGAGCACCCACAAGGTAGTGCGATACGCAATGTTCGACCAGTTTCCCTATACTCACCATGTTGAAACCGGTGTGTATCTACAGCGTATTGTTTAGTGAATAACCTGGTTAAAGATATGAATTTTGCTCCTATGATTATGAATGACTTGATCGTATCTTAACCACGAAAATCAATTGTTTTGTGGTAAGATACGCCACACATTTTTCCTCCACAACCATAGAGAAGTTGAACCAGCCATGAGCATCACCTCACTAAACAAAGACAAGATCAAAATTTTGTTGTTAGAAGGCGTTCATCAATCTGCATTAGATGCATTGCACGATGCGGGTTATACGAATATTGAGTACCACAAAACCGCTCTAGCGGAAGATGAGCTAATCCGTAAAATTGAAGATGCTCACTTTGTTGGTATTCGCTCCCGTACTCAACTGACAGAAAAAGTGTTGAGCCATGCGAACAAATTGGCAGCGATTGGTTGTTTTTGTATAGGTACCAACCAAGTTAACTTAGAAGCTGCTAGCGCGAAAGGTATTGCTGTTTTCAATGCGCCTTTCTCAAATACTCGTAGTGTGGCTGAGTTAGTACTAGGTCAATTGATTCTGTTGTTACGTGGTATTCCTGCGAAAAACGCAGCGTGTCATCGTGGAGGCTGGATTAAGTCAGCGGTAGGTTCTTATGAAACTCGTGGTAAGCGTTTAGGTATTATCGGTTATGGCAGCATTGGTACTCAGTTAAGCGTATTGGCTGAGTCGTTAGGTATGGAAGTATGCTTCTATGACATCGTCACGAAATTGCCACTAGGTAATGCTCGTCAAATCAAAAGTATGAAAGAGTTACTAGGCAGCTGTGATGTGATCAGCTTACATGTACCAGAAACCGCTTCTACTAAGCTGATGATCGGCAAGAAAGAAATCTCGCAAATGAAAAAAGGCGCGATTTTCATGAACGCTTCCCGTGGTACGGTTGCTGATCTTGATGCTTTGGCAGATGCCATCAAAGCAGGTGATCTAAGCGGTGCAGCGATTGATGTATTCCCAGTTGAGCCCAAAGGTAACGACGAAGAATTTGTATCGCCTTTACGTGGTTTAGATAATGTTATTTTGACACCTCATGTGGGCGGTAGCACCATGGAAGCTCAAGAAAACATTGGTGTAGAAGTAGCGGAAAAACTGATCAAGTACTCTGATGTGGGTACAACTATCGCGTCGGTTAACTTCCCTGAAGTGGCTTTACCTGCTCAAGCAGATGATCACCGTATTTTGCATATTCACGAGAACCGTCCAGGTGTGTTGTCTAACATCAACACGATATTCTCTGAAAACAACATCAACATTACTGGTCAGTACTTACGTACATCGGAAAAAATTGGCTACATGGTAATGGACGTTGATTCTGACACGGGCGAGTTAGCTCTAGAGAAGATCAAAGAAGTGGCAGGCACTATTAAAGCGCGAGTGTTGTTCTAACACCAAGCTTGCTCTTGATAAAAAATCCAGTCTAGGCTGGATTTTTTTATGGGTGGTTGTTAGCGTCTGATCCCTAATGTTGATGTAATATCCTGAATCTTTTGCTGGATGTTATTGGCCATTCTATCCATGAACTGTTCTGACTCATCCGCTTGCTCTTTTACTTTATCCACCGCCTGATTCAGGCTACTCATGCCACTTTTTTGTTCTTCAGCATAGCCAGTGGTTTTCTGGGCTAAGTGCGCTGACTGTTCGGATTTTTCTAAAACCTGCTGAGCCGATTCACCTAGATCATGGGTTAGCGCTCGTTGTGATATAGAGGCCTGTTCGATAAGTCCTAAATTATGACTGAGTTTACCTGTGGCTGTAGTTAAGGTGGCAAAAATACGGGTGATTTCTTCAAGGGATTGCTGGGTACGACTGGAGAGGGTGCGCACTTCGGTAGCCACTACGGCAAAACCACGGCCATGTTCTCCAGCGCGAGCCGCCTCGATGGCAGCATTTAAAGCCAACAAATTGGTTTGCTCAGAAATGTCACGAATAGCACTTACGATAGAGGTGGCACTGGAGACGGACGTTTCTAAATTTTTTAAGGATCTTTGGCTGCTTTCTAAGCGCTCTAAGGTAGTTTGGTTTGCCTGCGCTAAAGATGCGGCCTGTGCGACACTGTGCTGCATGGCATGGTTGGTATCGGTGGCGTAGCTTTCGACTTCTCGAGCACGTACTTCGGTTTTGTTTGCCAACACATGAATCTGATTAGACAAGCTCAAGGTCGCATCTAACTCTTGTCTTGATGCGGTGCTGATAGTGTGAACTTCTCCAAAAGCACTAAGCATTTCATTTAGTGAGGCGGAAATATTCGCAAGTTCGGTATCTTTCTGTTGACGCTGTTGTGCCATTTGCTCCAAGTAGGTGTTGAGATAGCGTGCGACATCGGTGAGCTCATTATTGCGCTTACCAAGGTGGATAGTATTGGTGTCTTGATGTTCGACTAGGTTTTTCACGGCAGTGAATAAATCTCGGGCACTGCCCACCACCACTCGGCTTTGAAATTGATGGACGAAAGTTGTTACCAACAGCATCAAAATAACAAAGGCAGAAAAGGCAATGAGAGTTTGTTGTTGGGTTTTCTCTGCGTTACTTTGAATAGTGTAAGAACCATCACTAATAATCTCTTTGAGCTCAATGATAAGCTGACGAATATGTTGCTGCGCAATGAGTGCACTTTCAATATTGGCTAAACTCGACTCGACATCTTTTAGGTAACGACTAGACCAGGTGTGTAATTCACTCTTGGTCTCTTCTAATGGGTCGCTCACCTCAACACTATCTTCATCACTTGCCCAGCCCATTAGAGCGGACAAGTCATCCTCAGTGTTACTGCCTTGCGATTCTGCTAGGGACATTATCGGCAGCTCAATTAGCGTTTGAACATAGGATTGGAAGTTCGATATAGCTTCTTCAAGACGCTGATTGTTGACTGGCGTTTGTTTTCTAAGGTATTCGTTTTTGGCTTGGCTTATTTGCGCTAAGCTAGCATAGAGATTGGCCTGATTAGCTAGATAAATGGCCCCATCAGTTAGGCTGTGTCGGTCAATATAGTCTTGGGTTTTTGTCGCCAAGGTGTCTAAAGATAAACGAATCTGAAGTTCATTATTTTCAATTAACGCATAAGGGTTGCCAGATAATTTACCAGCAGCGCGAATATCAGATTGTAGACTCTGTTGTATCTTGTCAAGTTGCTCACTAATCGGAGTTTGAACTGAGTTTGGGATACTGGCGAGAGAAGGCAAAATTGATTGACTAATGAAACCCTCTGCGCCCTTTAGTTTAGAGGCTTCTCCACTTGATAAGTAGCTTTCAATCATTTGATTGAGCTCGATGGCAGAGCTTTCCCATACTTTGTTATAAGCCTCATTCTGCTCGAATGCATCAGCAAACTTAATTAGGGCCCACAACAATAAAGCGACCAGCAGGCTTGCAATTACAAAGTAACTGATCGTGGTGGTGCGAGTTACCTGAGATATTTTCAATGTGACACATGCCTTAATTACATAAAATTACAATGAGTGCCACCATAGCGGTATTGTGTGACGAAAATATTTCAGTAAAGAAAAATAACGGTAACCAGTGATGATATTTAAGAGAACTATGTGCGCCAATAGCGACAAGAACTTATCTATCGGCGACTTTTTGCCTGTCTATAAGTTATTTATGTGAAAAAAAGCTGTTCCTGTCATGAATTGGTCATTATTTTGTATTAGATTGGTTTTTTTTATTAAAAGCGTGTTTAATAAAAACATGTTTTTAATGTAACTTGATTTAAGCGCTATTCTTTTAACGCAACATAACCATTTAAAAAAACAGGAGCTCACGCATGACTCTTTCTCGTCGACAATTTGTAAAAGGTGCCACCGCAGCCAGTGCTGTTGCGGCTGCCCCATTTTCAATTAACCGTGCAATCGCAGCGAATAAAGAGCTACGAATCTATGCATGGGCGGGTTACATCACGGATGAAATGTTAACAGATTTCAAAGCGAAAACAGGTATCAACGCTACGTTCACACCATACGGCACCAATGATGAGTTGATGAACTCCTTGCGTGCGACAGATGGTACGGGCTTTGACATCATCATGCCTACTGTTGACCGTGTACCAGGTTATGTGGACTACGATTTAGTTCAGCCTCTTGATACGTCACGTATTAACTGGGACGGCTGTTTAGACAGTGCTATCAGCGGCTCGGAAGTTGGTGGCATTGTCGATGGCAAACGCTACTTTGCCCCTGCGGATTGGGGTACAGAGGCAATTGCCTACAACACCGATTATGCTAAGGCTGATCCAAAGAACTTGAGCTACGGTGATTTGTGGCTACCAGAAAATGCTGGTGGCGTTACCGTACGGGGCCATTCTTCTTTAGTCGGGATTGGTTTGTGGCTAGAAAAAGCCGGTAAGTTGCCTTTCCCATTACTTGATTCTTACAAGAACGAAAAGGCGATGCGTGCCAACTTTGATGTAATTTTGAAAGTTGCAGCGGAGCATAAAGCTTCTATTGCTCAGTTCTGGTCAACAGAAAATGAAGCACAGGGAGCGTTTAGAACCAACGGAGCCGTTATCGGCCAGACGTGGGATAGTACTGCATTCAAACTGAAATCCGAGGGTGAACCTATTGCCTACGGTGCGCCAAAAGAAGGTGCGCTGGCTTGGATGGAAGGCTTCGTTATTCCGAAAAATGCCAACAATGTCGATTCAGTTTATGAATTCATCAACTGGTATTACACTCCAGAAGCAGGTGCTATGTTTGTTGAATCGACGGGTTACAACTCAACATCGAAAGGTGCTGATGCATTGTTACCGGCAGCGACCAAACAATTCTTCCAAGACTCTTACTCAGAGCAAGACTTGGCGAACCTTTGGTGGTGGCCAATTCAGGAACCATGGTACGTAGCCCTTCGTAACGAGTACCAAGATCGTTTCTTGTCTGCTTAAGTTAGTTAAAAAGCCCCTCGTAGTTATCTGCGGGGGGCTTTTTTGTTTTTATTAATGAGTTTTTGAGGAGTCTCATGGATAGTAGTGTTCATTTAGATAATGTAGTTATGCAGTTTGGTGACTTTACCGCCATTCAACCAACCGATTTAAAGATTGAATCGGGCGAGTTTTTTAGTTTTCTGGGTCCATCTGGCTGTGGCAAGACTACAATACTTAATATGATCAGTGGTTTTTTAGACCCTACACAGGGTGATGTGAAAATTGGCGACCAATCCATGAGTGGTGTACCTGCCAATAAACGTCCCACTTCCATGATCTTTCAAAACCTTGCATTATTTCCTTTGATGACAGTGGCTGAAAATATTGAGTTCGGCCTAGAAGTTCGTGGTGTACCTAAAGCCGAGCGTAAAAAGACCTCAGACCGGTTATTAGAGTTGGTGGCATTAGAGGGTAGTGGGACAAAGCGTGTCTCAGAATTATCTGGTGGTCAGAAGCAGCGTATCGCCATTGCCCGAGCTTTAGCGGTTGAGCCACAAGTACTTTTACTTGATGAACCTCTTTCAGCTCTCGATTTAAAACTACGCCAACACATGCGTACAGAATTGAAAGAAATTCAACGTAAAACCGGTATTACCTTTATCTATATCACCCATGATCAGGGTGAAGCTTTGACCATGTCTGATCGTGTTGCCGTCATGTCTGCTGGTCGAATTCAACAAGTAGCCGACCCAATTACCTTGTACCGTGACCCGCAAACCGCCTTCGTTGCATCGTTTGTCGGTGAGAACAACAGTATCGCGGGTAAAGTAACTGGGATAAATGAAGGTTATGCGGTAATTGACTGTGCTGGGCTAGGCGTATTGTCCGGTCGCGCTCAAGGAGATTTGCAAGTGGGTGACGAGGCGACTTTATTTGTTCGGCCTGAGCATTTCCGACTTGAGGCAGAAGAAGGCATGCATTCGTTGCAGGCGAGCATAGAAGAGGTCAACTTTGAAGGTGCCTACCTAACGCTTAATGCGACTACGGGCAGTCAAAAAACGTTATCCATTCAGCTGGCTGCTCACCAGTACACGGATGCTTTACAAAAAGGTGCGCAGATCAATCTGTCTTACCATCAAGCAGATGCCGTAGTGATAGGAGGAGGTGACGATGTTCAAACAGCTTAAAGCTCGCTTTGGAAGTGGCTTGGCGGTTGGCATTATCGGCATGATTGCGATTTGGCTGATAGGCTTAGTCATACTGCCTCAGCTCTTGATGATTGATTACTCCTTTCGGCCAAACCTACTGCCGGCTGAGGTCGGTGGACCAAAAGATGTTTACTCACTGGTTAACTACGACACCTTATTTAACAACCAAATCCATTTGGCGATTTTTTTTAAGACAATTTGGTCGAGTGTATTAGTGACCTTACTGACGCTAGTGGTGAGCTACCCTATTGCCTTCTATTTAGCAAAAGTAGCCACAGCTCGCCAAGCGGCCTTGTGTTTACTGCTACTAATTATCCCTTTTTGGATAAACGAGATCCTAAGAACCTTCTCTTGGTACATTATTCTGGCATACAAAGGGCCACTAAATGCCTTACTGCTAAGTTTAGGTGTCATTGATAGGCCTGTTCGTTTCTTATCTGGCGATGGTGGTGTAATGATAGGTATGGTGTATGCCTATATTCTCTTTATGGTGTTTCCTATCTATAACGCTATTGAGAGTCTAGATACTAACCAAGTAAAAGCAGCGCGTAGCCTTGGTGCCGGTTGGATACGTACACATTATCGAGTCATTATTCCTCATGCGAAACCGGGTATTGCTACAGGTTGCATTATGACCTTTATGTTGGCGGCAGGGAGTTACGCCGTACCAGCATTGTTAGGCTCGCCGGGTAGTCGTTGGTTTACGCAAATTATCTATAACTGGTTCTTTGAAGGGGGTAATTGGAACCAAGGGGCGGCTTATGCCTTCTTGTTGCTCGTTATGTGTATTGGCTTCATTGCTTTTGTTATGCGCGTCTTTAAAGTTGGACTAGGAGACATTGCCAAATGAAATCAGAAACGATTATGCGTATTGGGGTACGTTTCTACATTGGTATCTTTTTCCTATACCTATTTACGCCGCTTATTATCATGGGAATTGCAACTTTCAATGATAGTCGTTTTCCTACTGTCTCTCCTTGGAAAGGCGCCACGCTTAAGTGGTTTGAAGCCTTGGCTCAAGATGGTGCCATGTGGAAGGCTCTATGGACCAGTGGTGTTGTTGCGCTAGGTGTTTTGCTGGTGGCTGTGCCTATTGGTATCTGTTGTGCGTTGCTACTTTCAACCTATCAGGGACGTGGTAAGACGTTTCTTTACACCTTGATGATGTCACCCTTGCTAACCCCAGGAGTTATTGTGGGTATCTCTACACTGATTTTCTGGAAAAGCTTGTCTGTGAGTGGTGGGGTATTTTTGACGGTCGTAGCACAAACTACCTTTATCGCTGCTTATGTAATGCTGATGGTATTGGCAAGATTGCAGCGTTTTGATCGAACCTTGGAAAATGCAGCGTTAAGTTTGGGCGCGACCCAATGGCAGACGTTTAGGCGCATACTCTTACCTTATTTAAAACCTGCGATCATTTCAGCGGCGGGTATTGCGTTTTTACAATCCTTCGAAAACTACAATACAACATTGTTCGTGAAGGGTTATGACACAACCTTAACGGTTTACATCGCTTCTAAAGTTCGAACTGGCCTTACACCGGCAGTAAATGCCCTCGGACTGGTGATGATCTCGGTGACTGTGTTGCTAGCCATTGTCTACGAAGTGAAACGACGTAGAGAAATGGCGGGAAATCAAAACTAGACCCTCAAGGTTAACCAAGCCCATTCCTGTTTATGGAATGGGCTTTTTTTTGCCTTTTTTGTATAGAAAACAATCAAAAAAGCGATCAATTGATGATAAAGCACACAAATATGACAGAATGATAAAATAATTGGTCTTTTTTAAAGAAAAGGGTTGCACTAAATCTGTAGATCCTTAATATACGCCCTCGCTGACACGGACAGGGCTTCACTCTGACACAGAGGCGAAGTGGCTTAAGTGGTACGGCAACGCTCTTTAAAATAGATAATCAGATAATTTGTGTGGGCGCTCGCTGGAGACTTCAGAAGATCGACTTACTAGCTTTTGTTAGTGATTTGATCAAAAAAATTGAAGTCTTACGAGACGTCAAACACGTCAATTCGCTTTATAAGTAAATTGTTAGTGTTTCGATACTTGAGTAAGCAAACTTTTTAACTGAAGAGTTTGATCATGGCTCAGATTGAACGCTGGCGGCAGGCTTAACACATGCAAGTCGAGCGGAAACGATGATAGCTTGCTATCAGGCGTCGAGCGGCGGACGGGTGAGTAATGCGTAGGAATCTGCCTAGTAGAGGGGGACAACATGTGGAAACGCATGCTAATACCGCATACGCCCTACGGGGGAAAGGAGGGGATCTTAGGACCTTCCGCTATTAGATGAGCCTGCGTGAGATTAGCTAGTTGGTGGGGTAAAGGCTCACCAAGGCGACGATCTCTAACTGGTCTGAGAGGATGACCAGTCACACTGGGACTGAGACACGGCCCAGACTCCTACGGGAGGCAGCAGTGGGGAATATTGGACAATGGGCGCAAGCCTGATCCAGCCATGCCGCGTGAGTGATGAAGGCCTTAGGGTTGTAAAGCTCTTTCAACGGTGAAGATAATGACGGTAACCGTAGAAGAAGCCCCGGCTAACTTCGTGCCAGCAGCCGCGGTAATACGAAGGGGGCTAGCGTTGTTCGGAATTACTGGGCGTAAAGCGTACGTAGGCGGATTAGAAAGTTAGGGGTGAAATCCCAGGGCTCAACCCTGGAACTGCCTCTAAAACTCCTAATCTTGAGTTCGAGAGAGGTGAGTGGAATTCCGAG
>NZ_JBDVGW010000006.1:0-18201 GCF_039940335.1 Marinomonas sp.
ATTGCCATGGCGGCCTACGACAGCCCAGCAGACACGCGTCAGCATATTCAAACCCAGCTGCAAAGAGCTGATCGTCTGGTGAGTGATATGTTGGTGTATTCTGGCGGCTTGCACTTGCAAATCTCTTCTGTGCCCCTTGCGGCACTGGTTAACAATCTGCTGTCACAAAGTGATACTCAGCAGGTAAATTGCCAGGTTCTTATAGCAGATGACCTACACATGGCAGGTGACTTCCAGCGCTTGCAACAAGTGTTTATTAATCTCATCGATAATGCCCTCGCGTATGTGAGGAATATGCCTGACGGCAAGCTGCTGATCAGTGCCCAACAACAAGCTCAGCAGGTGGTGATTCAACTGCATAACAATGGCCCAGCTATTGAGTCGAGTGTGCAAGGGGAGGCAATGTTTCAGCCGTTTGTCACCAAACGCAGTGGCGGCAGTGGATTAGGATTAGCCATTGTGCGTCGTATTGTGGAAGCCCACGGCGGGCGTATTCGTCACCGTAGTGACTGCCACTGGCCGGTCACCTTTGAACTGAGCTTTCCTCAACCAACCCATTCAGGGGATTAATAAGGCAACAACATGACGGAAAATACCCACCGCCAGCAACGTATTTTATTAGTAGATGATGAGCCGGCGTTTCGTGAGCTGGCAGGTCGTTGGTTAGCCAAACACAATTATCATGTGCGCAGTGCTGGCAGCTTAGCGCAAGCCGAGCAGGCCATTGCGGAGTTTGATGCGGATCTGGTATTGCTCGATTTATCCATGCCGCCAAGCTTTGACCCACAAGAGACATTACAATCTATAGGACTATTTGCTGGCCGTCCGGTGATCATCATCACAGGCCACGCGGATCGTGAGTTAGCGCTTAAAGCCGTAGAGCTTGGGGCGTGGGATTTTATTGCCAAACCAATAGATCCAGAGTTGTTGGCCGTGGTGGTGCGCCGGGCGATTACCAAACACACCTTAGAAAAAGAGCTCAACCAGCTAAAGCAGGTCACCGCCAAGGCGCAAGGGGCAGAAACCTATATTGGCCATTCCCAGAATGCACAAATGATCCGCGGGCTTATTGAGCGTATTGCGCCCACCGATGTGCGTGTATTGGTCACAGGGCCATCGGGCACGGGCAAAGAGGTAATTTCACAAGCTTTGCACGACATGAGCCATAGATCGAGCAAGGCATTTGTATCGGTTCATTGTGGTGCGATACCTGCTGAACTATTGGAAAGCGAGCTGTTTGGCTATGTGAAAGGCGCGTTTACCGGCGCGGAAAAAGACAAGGTCGGTCTATTAAGCTTGGCCGATGGCGGCACCTTATTTCTTGATGAAATTGGCGAAATGCCCTTGGTCATGCAAGTGAAATTACTGAGAGTGTTACAAGAAGGTACCTTCTTTCCTGTGGGCGGGCGAGAGCAAAAGCATATCGACATTCGTGTTGTATCGGCGACCAATGCTGACCTGTTTGCCAAGGTGCAAGCGGGTAGCTTTCGGGAAGATTTATACTACCGAATTAAAGGCGTGAACATTGAAACCCAAGCGCTAGCCGAGCGTTTGGAAGACGTACCTGTATTGCTACAGGCGTTTTTAAAACACCTAGAAAACCTGCAATCAAGAAATCTGCAACTCATGCCAGACGCCATGCAATGGTTTCGAGACCAAACATGGCAGGGTAATGTACGAGAACTCAGGAATGCCTTAGAAAGTGTTGCCTCCATTTCCCCTACAGGACGCATCACCATGGAAGATATTCAACTGCTTTACCCTAATCGTGTGGCGCAATTGCTTCAAACTCACCCTAGCGAATACGCAACAAACAGTGATGGCACCTTGGATGAGCAAGTTAGAGAGCTGGAAATACGCTTGATCCATCAAGCCCTGACACACCACCAAGACAACCGCACCCAAGCTGCCAAACAGCTCGGCATCTCACGGCAAGGGCTGATCAAGAAAATAGAGCGGTATGGATTGTGATTGTACTTATTCGGGGTGCTAGGTAGAAGCTTTTGGTTGGGGGACTAAACAGTAACATAGCACGTTCGCTCCACGCGCAAGCGCGAAAAGTCGCTGAACTGTGCTATCTTCCTGTCTAGCCAAGTGTGTATTAAAGGATACTTACTTAAGCGTCATCTGAGTTGCCATCTATCCAATCTAAGGCAGAAGCGAGTTCGACGTAGTCTTGGTAAATACTTATTGGAATTTGATAAAATTCATCTTCTAAGTACATTGCTTGTAACCATGAAATACTTGATTCGGCTTTATCGTCTCCTTTTTGGTTATCCATATACAGTCTAAGATTATCTTGTATCTCTGATTGCGTTGGAGAACTGTCATAACTAAGTAGAGGTAAAAGAATTCGCTCAAGGTATGGGGATAGGTAAAACTCATAAGCATCTGTTTTGTAGTTATTGCGAACACTGGCATATGCTTCATATCGTAATGTTTCATATATTTTTGCTGGGTTGAAATACATAGATATTGTAGAAGAGTATTCAGAAAAACGTTCGTTAATATACCTTCCTACTCCTGAAATCTTTCCTTGATGATCTTCGTATTTTAGTTGGTTAGAAATTATATCTTTGAACCTTTGATCATTTTCTTCTTTGAAACACAGTAATGTGGTCAGCATTATAATATCGATTTTTGAGTCTCTAGGCATGTTGGAGAGCGTAGCGATGACCCGATCTGCTATTTGGATAGCAGTTCTTGGTGGCATTTTGAAGGCATCTAAAATCACAGCGATATTTTGTAAGGTTATTTTGCCATCTGGATTGGGTGGCAGAATCTTTATATTTTTTTGTTCTAGGTATTCACCCGATAATTTCGTGTAATCAACATGCACTTCCAAGAAGCTTTTAAGATCAGGGGCTTTTAAACTGAAGCGGCTGTTAAAGAAACGGCCAAGATAAAGGCGAGCATCAAAACCTTCGCCATAAATGGCTTTTACTGCGTGTTGCAGTTGCTCTGTGTCAGTTGCGACAACAAAGACAATACCTTCAATATTAAAAATATGTTTGATAGTTTCTAGCATTTCTACTGCATAACTTGGACGACAGCGGTCTAATTCATCAATGAAAATAAAAGCAGGATATTGAAGTTTTTTACGTTCAGTGACTATTTTTATCCATTGTTTAATATTGTCTTTTAAATCATTGATAGCGATAGATTTTGCATCGTGTTCATCGATAAGGTGTTTCACCATGCTTGATGCCATTGCACTCATATCCATGGATTCGCCATTAGCGCCTTTGACTTCTCCTAAATCTTCACCTTCCTCGGCTTGCATGACAGCGACAAGGTCAATATCCAGGTAACGTTTAGCAACACTTCTTGCGAATCCTGGAGCTGACGCTTTTAGTAAACCAATTATTTTGTTGGATACTTTTATCACTTTATCGTCTTCTTTTACCCCAGCTTGCTCTCTAAGCTGTTTTATCACAGACGATATCACTGTCATTAATGGATCGTCGGAATAGTCTTGTTGCCACGCATCGATATACACGACAGGGAAATAAGGCTTTAAGTCTTTTGACCAACGCTTTAAGAAATAGGTTTTCCCTGAACCCCATTCGGAGTTTAGGTTGAGTACGTATTTTTGTTTCTTTTCTGTTGAAGGGTCATGGCCTTGATCTTTTAAAAACTGGGTTAAAAACTGCGCATATTTTTCGCGGCCAAGCGTGTCTTGTGGAAAGGTTTCATTTTCTATTGTTGTAGGATCGGACCAGTCTAGAGTGAGTTCTTCAGACATGTCATTGCTTCCTTTCATTAACCTGATATGAGTTATCTCTACTAAAAGAGTTTACAAAATTTTAAGCATTGAAAGAAACAATAACACAGTTCAGCGACTTCTCGCGCTTGCGCGTGGAGCGAACGTGTTTTGTTTCTTTTCATTAGCTAAGTAAAGCGTGTTTGGCTCTTTCTCATGCACCCGAAGTCGGCATTCATCACTCAACTATCTAAGTGTATGGGTTTAGTTTAATATAGTGTTAAATTAACCGTTAATTTAATGCTTTTTTAAATAGTTAAAGCTTTGATTTTTAATAGAAATTAACCATCAAAAGAACCGTTAAAAATGATCAGTGTGACGCCTTTTATTCAACCGGAACAAGCTTCTGGAGACATTCGAGATATGGCCGTGGAGGTTTATAAGCAATCCGCGAGCTTGTCGGCTTCTGTACGTCCAAATCTTAAGCCAGCGGTTGAACATCTAATCAGATTTGTGAACAGCTATTACAGCAACAGAATAGAGGGTAACAGTACAGAGCCTGCGGACATTATTCGTAATAACAATGCTGAATTTACGGATCCAGTAAAACGTAATGATTTGCTTGAAATAGAAGCGCATTTGGTCGCACAGACCGCTTTAATTAAAGGTCACGTTCGCCCCGAGCAGATTACAGAAAAAGCTTTCTTGTGTTCTATACATGAACATTTTTTTAAGGATTTACCCGAGTCTGTGCGAACGCATGTTCGAGAGTCAACAGGTGAAACCTATCTCGTCGAAGCGGGAAAAATACGAACTACGCAAGTACAAGTTGGAAAGTATTTACCGCCGAATCAAGACGAGCTAAATGGCTATTTAAACTGGTTTCATAGCTCATATCGATTGGATAGGTTATTTGGTGAAACGCGCCTTTTAGCGGCATCGGCTGCGCATCACCACTTTGCTTGGATTCACCCGTTTCTGGATGGCAATGGTCGAGTTGGGCGTTTGTTTACAGACAGTTATATGCGTAGTGCTGGCGTTGATGGTTATGGTTTGTGGGCATTGAGTCGAGGCTTTGCTCGGACAATCGATGAATACAAACTCCGCTTATCTGGCGCAGATATGGTTAGACAAGGCAGTACAGATGGTCGTGGAATTTTATCAAACAGAGGGCTTGAAGCCTTCCAACGTTATTTTTTCGAGACTTGCTTAGATCAAATCCAGTACTTGTCTGGCGTATTAGATATCCAATCTTTTGATGTGAGATTAAAACAATACGCAGATTTACGCACCGCTGGTGTCGCGTTGAGCACAAAAGGCGACACGCTTAAAAAATGGCGTCCTGAAACCTTTGTATTACTCAAAGCGATTATGGATGACACTAAGGTAATGCGAACAGATGTACCAAAAATCACAGGATTAGGAGACACCAATTCTCGTGCCATTGTTAAGCAACTTATTGAAGAGCGTTGGGTCAGTGGAGAAACGAAGACAGCACTAAAAATTGATCAAATCCCGTTTGACGCGATTTCTTTTCTTTTCCCGCACCTTTGGTAATAACTTTCGTTATTTATTAGCGGCATCATTTCCTGAACGCTGTGGAGGAAAGCAACATAACACAGTTCAGCGACTTTTCGCGCTTGCACGTGGAGCGAACGTGTTATGTTGCTTTCAATTAAACCAAAAACACTATGTTCTCCAATGCCTCAAAATGGGCGCCTTGAACCCCAGATTAGCAGGTAATTTAGCTTAACTCGTTTGGTGGTCGGCCAATATTAGGTCAGCACCTTTTTCTGCCACCATCATCACAGGGGCGTTTATATTGCCCGAGGTGATGTTGGGAAATATGGAAGCGTCGACCACTCGTAATGCTTTAATGCCGTGAACTTTTAGCTGGTGATCTACCACGTGTTGTTTTGGGTCTGGGCCCATGGCACAGGTGCCACACAGGTGGTAAATAGACCCGGCATTCTCACGATAGAATTGCAGCATCTCTTCATCATTCTGTACTTCGTCCCCGGGCATGACTTCTGCTTCGGTAATGGCCTGTAAGGCTGAGCTGTCCATAAACTTGCGGATTAGTCGACTGCCCTGAATCGCCTCTTGCTTGTCTTGTTCCGTAGACAAATAGTTAGGCTGAATAAGAGGCGCGACGTTTGGGTTAGCCGAAGCAATTCGTATTGAACCCTTACTGGTAGGGCGGCAGGCATTAAAGGCGAGTAAAAAGCCAGAATAGGGCTCTGGTTCCATTTTGGCATTAGGGTCTTTTGGAATCTGATAAGACATAGGGTTAAAGTACAGCTGTATATTCGGCTCTGAGCTATTGTCATCGCCCTTAAAGAACCCCCCCGCTTGATTGACACTCAATGACAAGGGCCCACTTCGGGTCAAAGCGTATTGAATACCTGCTTTGATTTGTCCGAGGATGGAGCGAAACTCATCATTAAGAGTTTTCACCTTGGCTTTGTAAAAGTAACTCACACAGTGGTGGTCTTGTAGATTCTCGCCGACACTTGGTAGTTCATGGCGTAGAGGAATACCATGTTGTGCAAGCAGTTTAGGCTCGCCGATACCAGACAACTGTAAAAGCTTAGGGGTGCCAATCGCGCCTCCAGCCAGAATGATTTCTTTACTTGCCGAGAAGGTAACCGTTTGGTCATCCATGCTCACTTCCACCGAGGTAGCGCGCAGTTCATCATCTAGATGTACCTTGCTGACTTGAGCAATGGTCTTAATGGTCAGGTTAGGGCGCTTTTTCGCGGGTTTTAAATAGGCCTGATTACTGGAGTCACGGATGCCTTTGCGAATATTTACATCATAGATACCAGCGCCTGCAATGCTCTCGCCATTGAAATCATTGTTCATCCCAAGAGATAGCTCTTTAGCCGCCGCTAAAAAGCTCTGACAGATGGGATGGGCTTTGTCTTGCATGCGGGTGATGCCGATCAAACCTTGACTAGCATGATAGTCGTCATCACCAAAGGGATGACTTTCCAGCTTTTTAAAGTAGGGTAAAACGTCTTTATAGCCCCAACCCGGATTTCCTTGGGCTTGCCAGTCGTCAAAATCTTGGCGATTGCCTCGTACATAAATCATCGCATTAATAGAACCTGACCCACCCAGTACTTTGCCTCTGGGGGTATACAAGCAGCGTCCTGCCATTTCAGATTGGGGTTGGGTGTAATACATATAGTTGTAGGTAGGGTGATAATAGGTTTTGGCAAAACCAACAGGCACTTTAAACCAAGGATACTTGTCTTCTGGCCCAGCTTCGAGCAAGAGTACGGAAAACTCCCCAGAGGCACTGAGTCGGTTGGCGAGAATACAACCGGCGGAGCCTGCCCCAACAATAATAAAGTCGTAATTTGTCATGACCTTCCAATACTCAGTGACTGTGTTGCAAGTAAAAGTAAAGGCGCCTAGTTAGGCTGCGCATGTAGCCAATAGGCGCGCCATTACTGTGTTTATGCACTGCCCTTACGAGCAGCCGAGGTTTGTGTTTTGACATCATATGGCGCTGGGTCCATCTGTAGATGTAAGCGCTTACCTTTATAAGGTGAGTTGGCTTTTACTACTTCCATATTGAGTTCCACCCCAAGACCAGGTTTAGTTGATGGAATGATATGTCCATCTTGCCATTCGATCTTTTCTTGTAACACTTCGGCATGGAAACCATCCCAAGTGCCAATACTTTCTTGAATCAGGAAGTTAGGGGTTGCTGTGGCAAGCTGAATACTGGCCGCCGCACCCACTGGGCCGTTGTAAAGGTGAGGAGCGATTTGCACGTGATGGGCTTCTGCCATACCGGCTATTTTCTTGGCTTCCAGAATGCCACCCACGCGACCAAGGTTCATTTGTACAATCGCAGCGCCATCGTTCATCAGCAGATCGTGGAATTCGTATTTACTGGTTAAACGCTCGCCTGTGGCGACAGGAATGCTGGTTTGGCGGGCGACCTTGCTCATTGCATAACTATTGCCCGGTGGAATCGGCTCTTCAAACCAAAGTGGGTCAAAGGGTTCTAGCTGTTTGGCTAGACGAATCGCCCCAGCGGGTGTCATTTGACCATGGGTACCGAACAGTAGGTCACATTTTGTGCCCACGGCGTTGCGGATTTCTCGGCAAAAGGACACGCTTTTTTCAATGTCGGCCAAGGCCAGTTGGTGACCAGAATAAGCTGTATACGGACCTGCTGGGTCAAATTTCAGCGCAGTGAAGCCCATTTCCATGTTTTTAATCGCGCACTCTACGGCAAGGTCTAAATTGTCATAATCGTAGTTGCCATTCTCATCTTCTGGATATAGGTAGGTGTAGGTACGTAGCTTGTCGTTAACCTTGCCACCGATCAGTTCATAAACAGGTTTACCGGCAGCTTTACCGATAATGTCCCAGCAGGCCATTTCAAAGCCACTGATAATGCCCATCATGGTGAGGTCTGGGCGCTGGGTAAAACCACTGGAAAAGGCTTGGCGGTAAAAACGCTCAATATGGTGTGGGTCTTGGCCTTGCAAGAAGCGTGAGAACACATCCTCAATCGCGGACAGCATGACATTTGGGTGGAAGGTGGCCGCGTAAACTTCGCCCACCCCTTCAATACCACATTCGGTGCGTAGTTGAACAAAGATCCAATACATTCCGCCTACATGAGGAGGAGGGGTAGCAACAACATGGGCATCATAAGATACGAGTTTCATAACAAAAGTGCTCTTTAATTTGAATAAATGTGTGACTTGCCCACGGACTATTGTGAATAGTCCGTGGGCGTCTGATATGAAAGCTAGTAGTTAAGTACCACTAAACGTGTTTGTGTGAATTCCAGCATGCCGTGTTTGCCGTCATCGCCCCCTAGACCGGAGCGTTTCCAACCAGCGTGGTAGCCTTGATAAGGGTCCGCTGGGGTGCGGTTAATGTAGACTTCACCGGCTTCAATGTTATTGGCAACCTTCATGGCGGTACGGTAATTTTCAGTGTAAATCACCGATGCCAAACCAAACTGGTGGTCATTGGCAAGGGCCAGCGCTTCGTCGCTGGTTTGGTAAGTTAACACTGGCAGTACAGGGCCAAAAATCTCTTCTTGGACAATTTCCATATCTTGGCGACAGTTGGTCAGTAGGGTTGGTGGGTAAAAATGCCCTTTGCCTTCTGGGATGTAGCCGCCAATTTCTAGCTTAGCGCCATCGTCTATGGCCCGTGCCACCATTTGGTGGATGTTGATACGAGCGCTTTCATTAATAAGCGGCCCCATATCATCTGGCTGAACAGCACGGTCACCAAATTGTCTGGCTGCGAATTCGGCTTTAAGCAGCTCAATGAATTCTTCATACACAGACTCTTGCACATAAACTCGCTCGATCGCAGTACAAAGTTGGCCACAGTTGGTGGTTTTGGAACCTACGATTTCACGGGCGGCTTTTTTCAGGTCAGCATCGGCTTCAACAATTGCAGGGCTTTTGCCACCAAGCTCCAATGAAGACTTAGCAATGTTTACTTGTGAGTACTCTAAGACTTTGCGGCCTGCGCCCACACTACCCGTCAACGTGATCATGCCTACATTAGGGTGAGTGCAGATCATTTCAGCGGTCGCGTGAGACATGGTCATGATGTTGATCACACCATCTGGGAAGCCAGCTTTTTGAATGGCTTTGGCAATTTCAAAGGCGGAACATGGCGTGTTGTTACTCGGGCGCACAATAACACTGTTACCGGTAATCAGAGCCGGTGCGATTTTACGCAGTAAAGTATAGACAGGATAATTAAAAGGAATCAGACAGGCGACAACGCCAATCGGCTCTCTTTGAAGCAGTAGGTTTTCGCTTGGGCTATCGCTGGGAATGATTTCCCCTTCAATACGGCGTGCCCATTCAGCATGGTAGCGGGTGATGTCTGCGGCATAGATGGCTTCATTAGTGGCATCGCTTAGGCTTTTGCCAGATTCCAATGCTAGGGTGGCACCGATCTCTGGGCTTAGCTCAACTAAAGCGTCTGCCAAACGGTGCAAGTACTGCGCGCGATCCGTACTGGTAAGCTGACGCCAGGCTTTTTGTGCCGCTGTGGCAACGCTGATCGCCTCCATAGCATCGGCGTCGGTGATGGCTTGTACCGTGGCAATTTGCTCTTCGTTGGCAGGGTTAAAAACCGCAATGGTTTCTGCTGTGTCAGAGTATTTAAAGGCATTGTTAATAAAGTTTGTATCCTGTCGCATGGTGCTCTCCCATCAATTTGTCCAGATGGTATGAAGCTAGAGCCTTGTGTGTCAAATGTCACTCAGGGAGCATAAGAATATTTTCCATATGCAGAATAATGTCTTAACTGTATGATTTATAATAATTTTAATTCTTCGTTTGGTCTGTTTGGTAAGGTTTTATTAGTAGAAAAGGTTATTTTCAGCCGCGTGACAAGCGGCTTAGGATTTATCTTTACAAAACTAATGGAAGGATTTTTATCGAATGCGCGAAAATGTAGTGAGAAGTATCCTATAATGGATTTTTTCCATATATAGAATTTACAGGTTTGATTTTTTGGAATCCTGCATCCAAGTTATAAATAGAAGGGGGTGGTTAGCAAAATGCGAGAAAATGATAAAACGTCGGCACCTGCTATAGACAATGCCGTGGCCATTGTTGAGCTGGTGGCCATGTCGACTTTGCCGCTGACATTAACAGATATTTGTCAGCAAACGGGTATTTCACCTTCTACAGCTCATCGGGTGATTAATTCACTGCTGCACCATGAAATGCTCTCAACCGATCCTCGTAAAAAACGCTCCTACAGCGTCGGTTCACGGGTGTTTGAAGTGGCGTCCACTGTGTTGAGTAAGCAAAGTCTGATTCCTTTCTTTTACCCCCTTGCAGAGATTTTAAAGAATGAGGTGCACCAAACTATTTTCTTAAGTGTACCCATAGGTAAGCAGATGGTAGTGATTTCTAAAGTGGAGCCTGCGGTGAGTAATACCTATGAAATCTATACCGGGCAGACGGTGAATATGCACCTTTCGGCGGCGGGTAAGGTGATGCTGGCGATGCATTCCGAGGTCTTTCAGGCGAACTACTTTGCCTTAGAGGCGGTGGCCGAGCAGTTAAACGATGCCGAGCGTGACGCAGTCTTTGCTGATTTACAGCGTTCTGCCCGACTTGGTTATGCGGTCAGTCATGGGGATTTTGAAGGCGGTGTCAGTACCATGGCAGCACCAGTGATGAACCTAAATAATGAGCCAGTTGCCAGCGTCGGCATAGCGATAAAAAGTGACCGCTTTGATCGTGGCGAGGCCCGTCAGTATTCTAAAAATCTGGTACAGGCGGCACGCCAACTATCGTCACGCATTGTCTAGTTTGAGTCTCTGCGCCCCAAGCATTAGCTATGGGGCATGACCTCTTCGACAACACAGTCTATTTCCCCATCAACCAGTCGGGTTCTGAGCTTATCGCCTTTGCGCACTGAGCTGGTGGAGTTGACCACTTGCCCGTCTTTGGTGGTGATGGCGTAACCTCTTGATAAAATATTCAACGGGCTGACTAGGTTGAGCTTCTCTACCAAACCGGCAAACTGATTCTGCTTGTTTTTGAGGTTATGGCTGAGGGCTAGGGTCAGGCGCTTATCGATATCTTCTAGCTTTTTGCGCTGCTGCTTAATGCTTTCCTCTGGCGTGCTTTGTAATAAACGCTGGTGGAGGTGGGCCAAGCGGGTGTGCTGATTTTCCAGTCGCTGACTGAGGCTGCTATGCAAACGACGGTTCAGTTGATTAAGCTGATTTTGTTGTAGATCGATGCGCTCTTTCGGGTGGCGAATACGTTTACTTAAAAAGTCTAATCTTTGCTGATGCTGTTCTAACTGACGCTGCATTTTTAGCAGCAGTTGTCGGCTTTGTTGATTAATTTGCTGCTTGAGCTGGTTGCCATCTGGACTGAGAAGTTCGGCAGCTGCCGTCGGGGTGGCGGCACGCACATCGGCGACAAAGTCAGTAATCGTGAAGTCTGTTTCATGACCAACAGCCGACACAATAGGTGTCCGAGCGTGGAACACAGCACGGGCGAGGGCTTCGTCGTTAAAACTCCAAAGATCTTCTAGGGAACCACCGCCACGACCGAGAATAATCGCGTCAAAATGACCGCTGTGATCCGCTCTTTGTAGTTGCTTAAGCAGATTTTTGGCGGCGTCTTGTCCCTGTACTAAAGAAGGTAGAATGGTAAGTTCTGTTAAAGGAAAGCGTCGTTCAAAGGCGATGACTATGTCACGTATTGCCGCACCAACCGGCGAGGTAATAATCGCCACGCGTTCTGGATTGCTGGGTAGGGGCTTTTTATGGGCATCATCAAAGAGCCCTTCAAGTTGTAAGTTGGCTTTAAGCCGCTCGAAGGCTTGTTGTAGGGCGCCTTCACCGGCGGATTCCATGCTTTCTACCCCAAGCTGACAATCGCCTCGGGGGCCATAAAAGGTGACACGTGCTCGCAAGCGTACCAGATCGCCATTTTTAGGCTGAAAGCGTACGGCCATGTTGCGGTTTTTGAACATGGTGCAGCGGATTTGCGCTTTGTCATCTTTGAGAGAAAAGTACCAGTGACCTGAAGCGGGTTTGGCTAAATTGGAGATTTCTCCTTCAACTAAAATCCACGGTAAACTGGCTTCTAATAGCTGTTGAATTTGACGATTAAGCTGAGAAACGGTGAAAGCGGTTTCTTGTGGTGTAAAAGTTGTAAAATTTTTCATCAATCTCTCATGGTTTTGATTTACCGAATGCATCTATTGGAGTAGAATTACTTGCCATCTTAACACCCTTGTTGGCATTGGAAACTCCCCATTATGTTACGAATCGTGCAAGAAGCTTTAACGTTTGATGACGTATTGCTTATCCCCGGCTATTCCGAAGTTTTACCTAAGGATGTTAGCCTCAAAACGAAAATCACTAAAGACATCGAGCTGAATATTCCGCTTATTTCTTCTGCGATGGATACCGTTACCGAGCACCGTATGGCAATTGCCTTGGCGCAAGAAGGCGGCATGGGCATCATTCACAAAAACCTGACTATTGAAGAGCAAGCCGCCGAAGTGCGTCGTGTTAAGAAATACGAAAGTGGTATTGTGCGTGATCTTGTGACGATTGGTCCAGAGGCGAGTGTCCATGACCTTATGGCACTAACAGCGGAAAACAACATTTCAAGTGTACCGGTTGTTGAAGGTACAGACTTGGTTGGTATCGTCACCAGCCGTGATGTGCGTTTCGTAAAAGATTTCGATAAAAAAGTGGCGGATATCATGACGCCAAAAGAGCGTTTGGTAACCGCTCTTGAAGGCGCTTCTTCAGGCTCTATTCGCAAATTGTTGCATGAAAACCGCATTGAAAAAGTACTGATCGTTAATGATCAGTTTGAATTGCGTGGCATGGTAACAGTAACAGACTTTAATAAAGCGACAACTTACCCAAATGCTTGTAAAGATGAAGAAGGTCGTTTGCGTGTTGGTGCAGCGGTTGGTACAGGCGCTGATACTGGCGAACGTGTTAAAGCTTTGTCTGATGCGGGTGTTGATGTTGTCGTGGTTGATACAGCCCACGGTCACTCTAAAGGTGTAATTGATCGTGTGCGTTGGGTAAAAGAAAACTTCCCGCATATTCAAGTTATTGGCGGTAATATTGCAACCGCTGAAGCGGCGATTGCCTTGGCTGATGCGGGCGCTGATGGCGTGAAAGTGGGTATCGGTCCAGGTTCTATCTGTACAACTCGTATTGTTGCTGGTGTTGGTGTTCCACAAATCAGTGCGGTAGCAAATGTCGCTGAAGCGATGAACCCTCGTGGTATTCCTGTGGTTGCCGATGGTGGTGTTCGTTTTTCTGGAGATATCAGTAAAGCGATTGCTGCAGGTGCTAGTGTTATCATGGTGGGTGGCTTACTTGCTGGTACAGATGAAGCGCCGGGCGAAGTGGTACTTTTCCAAGGTCGTTCATTTAAATCTTACCGTGGCATGGGTTCATTAGGAGCAATGTCTCAGGCGCAAGGCTCGAGTGACCGTTACTTCCAAGACTCTAGCAGTGTAGAGAAATTGGTACCAGAAGGTATCGAGGGTCGCGTACCTTCAAAAGGACCTATGGTTTCTGTTATCCATCAATTGATGGGTGGTGTACGCTCTTCAATGGGTTATACCGGATCGGCTGACATCGAGACAATGCGCACTAAAACGCAATTCTCGAAAATTACCGGTGCTGGTATGCGTGAAAGTCATGTCCATGATGTGACCATAACGAAAGAAGCACCAAATTATCATGCGGGTTAATCGCAGATAATTGACTACTCAGATGGGGCGATGTTATCGCCCCATCTTCATTTGTTGTTCTTAATGTTTAATACAAAGATACGCTCTTAGTTATTTAAGGGTGAAAGGACTGGCTAACAATGTCGCAAGATATCCACGCTCATAAAATTCTTATTCTTGATTTTGGTTCTCAGTACACTCAACTAATAGCGCGTCGTGTTCGTGAAATTGGTGTTTACTGTGAAGTTCGTGCTTTTGATATGGAAGATCAAGAGGTTATTGACTTTAACCCTAAGGGTATTATCTTAGCGGGCGGTCCAGAGTCTGTACCAGAAGCGGGTTCTCCACGAGCACCTGAGGCTGTGTTCACTTTGGGTGTACCTGTATTTGGTATTTGCTACGGCATGCAAACAATGGCGCAACAATTGGGCGGTAAAGTCCAAGGTTCTGAATTACGTGAGTTTGGTTATGCACAAATTCGCAAGCATGATGGGCCAAGCCTGTTCGCAGATATTCAAGACCATGTCGCTAACAATGGCGTTTCGACACTTGATGTGTGGATGAGTCATGGTGATAAAGTAGTTGAAATGCCTGCGGATTTTACTTTGATGGCTTCAACAGAGAGCTGCCCTATTGCTGCGATGGCTCACGAAGCAAAGCGTTTCTACGGTGTGCAGTTCCACCCAGAAGTTACTCACACCCTACAAGGCGGTAAGATCCTTTCTCGCTTTGTTGTTGATATCTGTGAATGTGACACTTTGTGGACGCCTGCTAACATTGCGACCGATGCGATTGAACGTATGCGTGAGCAAGTGGGTGACAAGCAAGTGCTATTGGCGTTATCTGGCGGTGTGGATTCTTCGGTTGTGGCGGCTTTGTTGCACAAAGCGATCGGCGATCAACTGACCTGTGTGTTTGTAGATAACGGCTTGTTGCGTCTTAATGAAGGCGACCAAGTCATGAAGATGTTTGCGGACAACATGGGTGTGAAAGTGATCCGTGTTGATGCTGAAGATTTGTTCCTTGGTAAATTGGCTGGTGAAGCTGACCCAGAGAAGAAACGTAAGATCATTGGTAACACCTTTATTGAAATCTTCGACGAAGAGTCTTCTAAACTAGACGGCATCGACTTCTTGGCGCAAGGTACTATCTACCCAGATGTTATCGAGTCCGCGGCGTCTAAAACGGGTAAAGCGCATGTTATAAAGTCTCACCACAATGTGGGTGGTTTGCCTGAAGACATGAAAATGGAATTGGTTGAACCACTTCGCGAATTGTTTAAAGACGAAGTGCGCAAACTGGGTGTGGCTCTTGGTTTGCCACACGATATGGTTTACCGACATCCTTTCCCTGGACCAGGTCTAGGTGTTCGTATATTGGGTGAAGTGAAGAAAGACTACGCCGACATTCTGCGTCGTGCCGATGCTATCTTCATTGAAGAGTTACGCCGTTCTGGTTGGTACGATAAAACCAGTCAAGCCTTTGCGGTATTCTTACCTGTGAAATCTGTCGGAGTAGTCGGAGACGGCCGCCGTTACGAATACGTCGTAGCACTGCGTGCAGTAGAAACCATCGACTTCATGACAGCTCGTTGGGCGCACTTACCTTATGAACTACTAGAAACCGTGTCTGGTCGTATCATTAATGAGATCGAAAATATCTCGCGTGTAACCTACGACGTGTCTTCTAAGCCACCGGCTACCATTGAGTGGGAATAATTCAGCGTTAGGTAACACCTTGCGCTGAACAGCAATAAACACTCCAAAGCCCGCTATCTAGCGGGCTTTTTTGTGTATAGAGTAGGCTTAATGTTTTAGGCGCTGGCTTACTTTTTGGTTGGGCAGTGTATAATTAACCCATTGTTTAACATCGAGTAAGGGTAAGATTAATGAATAAGGAAAACTCTCCGGTTGAGTCAGAAAGTTGCTGCAGTACGTCAAGCTGTTGTGCACCGCAAGCAACGATTAAACGTGATCAACCGAAAATTGGACGCAATGATCCGTGTATATGCGGCAATGGTAAAAAATACAAAAAGTGCTGTGGTAAAAACGCATAGCTGAGAGGTGCTGGCTATTTAGGCGAAGCTACTTGTAAGCAGATAAGCTTATTGATCCAGTAGGTCAGCCTTTTGGTTTGCTCCTCTGATCTAGCGGTGAATAAATCTTGGCCCACGTGTTCATTGCTGTTTTCGTTGTGAGGAGTAGGCCAAGCTTGAGCATGATAACTATTAAAATAGCGATCATGTATGAGACTTTCATCATAAATAAGTGGCCAAATACAGTCTCTTAAAAACCATTGATCAATGTTAGGGGTTTCTGCAACCCCAGATTGGTAATTGCTTAAGCTTTGTTTCATATCCGGTAGTAACCCTGCAATGCCTCCCCACATTCCCGCTAAGATAAGATCGGTGTGTGTCCACCAATCTCTCATCACATGAAAGGCTTTTCCTGAGGCTTGCCAGTCTTGTACCGCCATAGCTTCTCGAAGGTTCACCACGGAATCCGTATCGCGCACTAAAAAGTAATAAACACTTGGGTCGTTCGCGACTTTAAAGCGCCAGCTCAATTTATGCTTAAGTGATTGATTTTCGGGTTCTTGAATAATTTCCGCGCCATGAGCTTTTAGGGTGTTAATAAAGTCACTGGGAACGCTGTTGTCGAGATAAAAGCGGCATTGCCAGTTAGGGTAGATGTATTGGCTGGCAATAAGGTTATCGAGGGCACCACGTAGGTATCTTGGCTGATTCCCCCATAATGAAAAACTAATAATGTTTTTCTGTGAGGGGGAGGGCTTGGTTATTTTGTTGAGGGCAAAAGGCGCTTGTTTTTGACAAGACTCTTTATGCTTAAGGTACAGGGATCGACTGCCAGCTTGCTGTGCTTCTGTTAGGTTGCCAAGGCCTTTATGGGTGGAGCATAGGAAGTCTTGGTAGTGATAACTGTCGTGGATAATCTTCGCATCCACCTTTTTTACCAAGCTTAATGCTTTATCATATTGCTGAGAACGAGATAGACATACAGCATAGTTGCGGATGATGGTCTCGTCATCGGGCGCGAACTTGAGGGCTTCATCAAAAGCGGCGCAAGCGGAAAGGTAGTCCTTTATAAGGAAGAAATAATAGGCTAACTGAACGAACAGGTGATTGCGTTTGTCTCTTGGGGTCTTGTTGATGATGCCCACGAGGTGCTGAATGGCCTGAAGTTGTTTGTTTTCCTGCCATAACTGCTGAGCTTGTTGATTCCAGTTGCTTGTCATCCGCTGACCATTTTATAAACAAAGATTAGATAAGGTATTAGATTTGGATTTTCCTACCGTACTGCTTGCTGGGCGTTTGATCAAGCGCTACAAACGATTTTTAGCGGATATCGAACTGGATAGTGGCGAGCTTATTACCGCCCATTGCCCTAATACGGGGTCGATGAAGCGCTGCCAGCAAGACAATGCCCGAGTATGGGTGTCTAAAAGTGATAACCCAAAGCGTAAGCTGGCCTACACCTGGGAAATAGTCGAGGTCGATGAGCAACACCTTGCCTGCATTAATACGGGCTACCCTAATAAGTTGGTTGGTGAGGCCATTGCGAATGGTGTGATCAGCGAGCTTGCAGGTTATGACCAACAGAAAGCTGAGGTGAAGTACGGTGAAAAAAGCCGTATCGATTGGTTGTTAAGCAAAGACACAGGGGAGCTGTGTTACGTAGAAGTGAAGAATGTAACTCTATTAGAAGAGGATGGTAAAGGTTACTTTCCGGATGCGGTAACGGAGCGGGGCAAAAAGCATCTGTATGAAATGGCAGAGATGGTCAAGCAAGGCCATAGGGCGGTGATGTTCTTTTGCGTGAGTCACACTGGTATAGACGGTGTTGCCCCAGCAGGCTATATCGACCCTAAGTATGCCCAGGCCTTTACAGATGTGCTGGCCAGTGGTGTTGAGGTCATTGCTTATAAGGTGGATATCAGCCCTAAAACCATGGCAGTGAGCCATAGTATTCCTGTGTTTGTGCCGGTTTATTAGTTGGTTGAAAAATAAAAGAAATTAATTGCAGAAAACACTTGCACTAAATCTGTAGATCCTTAATATACGCCCTCGCTGACACGGACAGGACTTCACTCTAACGCAGAGACGAAGTGGCTTAAGTGGTACGGCAACGCTCTTTAAAATAGATAATCAGATAATTTGTGTGGGCGCTCGCTGGAGACTTCAGAAGATCGACTTACTAACTTCGGTTAGTGGTTGATCAAAAAAATTGAAGTCTTAC
>NZ_JBDVGW010000007.1:0-80511 GCF_039940335.1 Marinomonas sp.
GTAAGACTTCAATTTTTTTGATCAACCACTAACCGAAGTTAGTAAGTCGATCTTCTGAAGTCTCCAGCGAGCGCCCACACAAATTATCTGATTATCTATTTTAAAGAGCGTTGCCGTACCACTTAAGCCACTTCGTCTCTGTGTTAGAGTGAAGCCCTGTCCGTGTCAGCGAGGGCGTATATTAAGGATCTACAGATTTAGTGCAAGTGTTTTTTGGATTTATTTTAAATTAATTTATTTAACTGCAAGAAGGACAAATTAGAGTTCAATAATACGCAGTTCTTTCGGCATAGAAAAAGACACGCTCTCTTCCTGACCTTTAAGTTCTTGTGGGGCACTTCCACCCAAGGCAACCAAGCGTTCGATCACTTCGTTCACCAAAACTTCTGGCGCGGATGCACCAGCAGTAACACCAACACTCGACACACCTTGTAACCATGCCGAGTCTATCTCACTAGCATTGTCGATCAAGAAAGCTTTCGCTCCCATACGCTCTGCCAACTCCTTCAAACGATTTGAATTTGAACTATTCACTGAGCCAACCACCAACACTAACTGAGATTCAACCGCGAGGGTTTTCACCGCATCTTGACGGTTTTGTGTGGCATAGCAGATATCGTCTTTCTTTGGTCCGACTATTTTTGGAAAATATTCACGCAAAGCATCAATCACGACGGAAGTATCATCCATAGAAAGAGTCGTTTGCGTCACAAACGCTAAACGCTCTGGATTCTTCACATTTAACTTGGCGACATCGGCAGGATTTTCCACTAGGTAAATAGCACCACCTTGACTGTCGTCGTATTGCCCCATGGTGCCTTCCACTTCGGGATGACCGTCATGACCGATCAGCACACATTCCATGCCATCTCTTGAATAGCGCAATACTTCAAGATGTACCTTTGTCACCAATGGACACGTCGCATCAAAGACTTTTAATCCACGTGCCGTAGCAACATCACGCACAGCTTTAGAAACACCATGCGCACTGAAAATTACAATGTTGTCGTCTGGCACTTGATGCAGCTCTTCAACAAAGATAGCGCCACGGTTCTTTAGAGACTCCACCACAAATTTATTATGTACAACTTCATGGCGTACATAGATAGGTGGCTCAAATAAATCTAGACAGCGATTTACGATTTCGATCGCGCGGTCTACGCCTGCGCAGAAACCACGTGGATTGGCCAGCTGAATGGCAAAACTCATACCGTCTCCTCAATAGCCACTATTTGCGCTTTGAAGGTTAACGTGCGTCCTGCTAACGGATGATTAAAATCCACCTGCACCTGCTCTTCGCCGATTTGCGCAATCACACCAGGTAATTCATTCTTACCAACGTCTGCGAATGACACCACCATGCCCTCCTTCAAATCCATAGCGAACTGAGAGCGAGGAATCATTTGGATGTTATTTTCATTGCGTGCACCAAATGCTTTTTCAGGCGGCATGCTAAAACTAGCTTCTTGATTCACCTGCATACCTAGTAGCGCATCTTCGAAGGCGGGCAACAAACTACCATCGCCAAACTTAAAAGAGGCAGGGGCTTTCGAAAAGTTCGAATCAACAATAGCACCGTCTTCTAAAGACAATTCAAAGTGCAAAGTGACGCGACTATTCTTTGTAACTAAACTCATTGTTTTTTACCTTCCGGTTTCTTTACTACCAGAGTTTCTAGCAGCATTAAGATAACACCTATGGTGATTGCACTATCAGCGACATTAAACGCTGGAAAGTACCAAGCTTGCTGCCAATGAAACTGAATAAAATCCACCACATGCCCATATACCAAGCGGTCGTATAAATTACCGACAGCGCCACCGAGAATACAGGTTAGGGATAAGGCTTCCCACGGATTCTCACGCCCAATTTTGATTAGACGCCAGCTGATCCCTGTCACCACGGCAAAAGCGATCAATGAGAAGAACCAGCGCTGCCAGCCACCCGCCTCAGCTAAAAAGCTGAAAGCGGCGCCTGTATTGTAGCGCAGGGTTAAATCAAAAAATGGCAACAGTGGAATTTCTTCACCATAAGCTAATGAAGACTCAACGGCCTGTTTAGTGACCCAATCCAGTACAAAAATGCACAGCGCCAACAACCACCAGCGCTGGGCATTTTGCCATGATGCGAGCTTAATCATCTAAGCAAATAGGCGTTTCTCGCCCTCTCCATCTGGCAAGTTACTGATACAACGATCACAAAGTTCTGGATGAGCTTCACGCTCACCGACCTCAGGACGATGGTGCCAACAGCGAACACATTTAGCGTTTTCGCTTAACGCAACAGATACTTTCAAGCTTTCTAGGTCCGTCGCAACTGCATCTTCCCCAGCGTCACTCAAAGGTAGAACTTTGACGTCAGACGAGATCAATACAAAACGCAATTCGTCATCCAGACGTGCTAAAACTGACTGTAAACCTTCATCACAGTACAGGGTAATTTCCGCACTCAGGCTGGCTTTCATCTTGCCTTCACTACGAGCGGCTTCGAGCACCTTATTTGTCGCTACTTTAGCTTCCAACACTTGCTTCCAGAACTCACGCCCCATGGTCTCATCACCGGTTAGCGTCTCAAGACCTTGGTACCAAGTTTCTAGGAAAACAGATTCTCCACGCTCACCCGGCATAGACTGCCATAACTCATCTGCAGTGAAACTCAAGATAGGTGAGATCCAACGAGTGAAGGCTTCCATGATATGGTAAAGCGCCGTTTGCGCAGAGCGACGCGCCAAGCTGTCTGGCTGAGTGGTGTACTGACGATCTTTAATGATGTCTAAGTAGAACCCCCCTAGATCCACAGAACAGAAGTTTTGAATTTTCTGGTTCACTGTGTGGAACTGGTACTCTGAATAAGCGTGATCCAACTCTTCTTGTAGTTGCGCGGCACGATCTAGAATCCAACGATCTAGTGCAAGCATTTCCGTACTCGGCACAACATCTGTCGCTGGGTTAAAGCCACTTAAGTTCGACAACATGAAACGCGCTGTATTACGAATACGACGATAAGAGTCTGCAACACGCTTTAGAATCTCATCGGAAACGGTCATCTCTGTGGTGTAGTCCGTCGCAGCTACCCATAGGCGAATGATGTCTGCACCCAAAGTATCCATCACTTTTTGCGGCGACAAGACATTACCCAAAGACTTGGACATCTTACGGCCATCACCGTCTACAGTGAAACCATGGGTTAGCACTTGTTTGTACGGAGGCACACCACGTACAGCGATAGACGTCTTCAATGAAGACTGGAACCAGCCACGGTGCTGATCCGAACCTTCTAGGTAAAGATCTGCCGGGAAGCTTAGCTCATCGCGTTGATCAATCACTGAGTAATGCGTCACCCCTGAATCAAACCATACGTCCAACGTATCAGTAACCTTGCTGTACAATTCTGCTTCGTCGCCAAGCAATTCGCTGGCGTCTAGCTCGAACCAAGCATCGATTCCCTCCACTTCGATACGTTTCGCTACTTCTTCGATTAGGCGTGGCGTTTCTGGATGAAGCTCTTGTGTTTCTTTGTTGATGAAGAGTGCAATTGGCACACCCCAAGTACGCTGACGAGACACACACCAGTCCGGGCTGTTATTCAACATTCCTTCCATGCGATTTTGTCCCCAGCTTGGCACCCACTTCACACCTTCAACCGCGTGTTTCGCTGCATCCAGCAAACCTTCTTCGGTCATGCTGATGAACCACTGAGGTGTGGCACGGAAGATCAAAGGCGTTTTGGTACGCCAGCAATGAGGGTAGCTGTGGAAGATTTTCGACTCTTTCACCAAGGCATTGTGTGTATTTAGTGCCTCAAGGATCGCGCCATCTACTTTATAAACATGCATGCCAGCAAACTGCTCAGCCGCTTCGCTATAAACACCGTTGTCTTGCACTAGGTTCATAGTAGACAAGCCATTAGCACGACCAACATTAAAGTCATCTACGCCGTGGTCTGGTGCTGTATGCACACAACCCGTACCCGCTTCCGTGGTGACATGCTCACCAAGAATGACAGGAATGTCACGTTCAAAGAATGGGTGCTGTAGTACAGTGCCGTTTAAGTCTGCGCCCACAGAGCGGCCAACAATACGGTAATCCGTCGCTTCGTAACGCGCCATCAGGCCTTCAACCATGTCTTCCGCCACGATCAAGCGTTCCTTGCCCAGCCCCATATCAACTTCCACTAGGGCATAATTAAACTCAGGGTGAACCGAAACCGCCTGACTTGCAGGAAGCGTCCATGGGGTCGTCGTCCAGATAACAACCGAGACTTTACCTTCACCAGCTACATCACTAAATTTTGCTAGCAATGCGGCTTCGTCGTGTGGCGCGTAACGCACATCAAGAGATAAAGAGGTTTTGTCTTGGTACTCAACTTCCGCTTCTGCCAGGGCAGAACCACCTACCACACTCCAGTAAACTGGCTTGAAGCCTTTTACTAGGTGACCGTTCTCAGCGATTTTGCCCAGCGCACGAACGATATTCGCTTCCGTAGCGAAATTCATAGTTAGGTAGGGATTTTCCCAATCACCCATTACACCTAAACGGATAAAATCTTTCTTCTGTTGTTCAATCTGGCTGTAAGCGTACTCACGACATTTAGCACGGAATTCTTTATAAGAAACCTTAGTACCTGCCTTACCAATCAACTGCTCTACTTTGTGCTCAATCGGCAAACCATGACAATCCCAACCTGGAATGTAAGGCGCATCGTAGCCACTAACGGTTTTAGACTTAACAATAATATCTTTGAGGATTTTGTTAACCGCGTGACCAATATGAATACTGCCATTTGCGTACGGAGGACCATCATGCAGAATGAAAGACTTACGACCTTTACTAACATCACGTACTTTTTTGTATAGATCCATATCCTGCCAACGTTTTAACATTGCAGGTTCACGTTTTGCCAAGTCTCCACGCATCGGGAAATCTGTCTGTGGCAAATTAAGCGTCGCTTTATAATCACTCATGGTTTTTTGCTTTATCCTCAAAGATCATCAGTTCACTGATTCGGCAAAGAAACGAATTGCTTCTTCTTTGTCACATTGAATTTGTTGTTCCAGCTCTTTTAAGCCGGCCATTTTACGTTCCGCCCGAATAAACTGACAGAAGGTAACCTGTACATACTGGTCATACAGATCACCGTTAAAATTAAACAGGTGCACTTCTAATATGGGCGTTTTGCCTTGCACCGTTGGTCGCACACCAATATTTGCCACCCCTTGGTGACTAACGCCCTGCACTTGCAAGGTCACCGCATAAACACCCGCCAAGGCAGACTTAATACCTTTTAAATGTATATTAGCGGTGGGGAAGCCTAAGGTCCGGCCGAGCTGTTGCCCGTGCACCACACGACCACTCAACGTCATCGCATGCCCCATGTTTTCTTCTGCGCCTTGCACATCGCCACATTCAAGTGCCTGCCTAACCAAGGTGCTACTTACTCGTAGTCCTGAGGCATTTAACACCGAGGGGGTATTTTCGACGTCAAACTGGTGGCGTTCACCAAAAGTCTGCAAATACGCAAAGTCTCCATGGCGATCACAACCAAAACGGAAGTCATCACCCACCACCAAATGTTTGACCGAAAGGCCCTTCAGCAAAATCTGCTGACAAAAAGATTCAGCGGTTAACTGCTGTAACTTAGGGTTAAACGGCAAACACAACACAAAGTCGATGCCCTGCCCTTGTAACAACTGCACTTTATCTCGCAAGCGGCCAATCCGACCAGGGGCCGTCTCCGCTGCAAAAAACTCGCGTGGTTGCGGCTCAAAGATCATAATGCCAGCGGGTGACTGATACTCAGCCGCCAAGGCTTTGACCCGAGACAAGATAGCACTGTGGCCAAGATGTACACCGTCGAAGTTTCCTATCGTCAGCACACTATTCTTATGCTTTGAACGGATATTATGAATACCGCGAATTAACTCCATAGAACCCCGTACAAAACCATCTCACTCAGCGTCGAAAAAATAACCGCGATTATATAGCAGTTCACCACGCGAAGGTAGGCCAGCACATGAACAAGCCAGCCACCACCGCGCAGAAAATAGGAAAAGCCTATGAATGTTTCAGAATACTGGTACGTAAACCTGCCGCAAAGGCACTCATTCCATACACAGCAACACCCGCAAGAACGATAAGCAAGATATACCCAACACGCTGAGCGTCGCCCATTTGCGTCCACACCAGCCCCAACTTAGAAAACGCCCACAGACAAACGACTAACGCTACACTGGCACACACCAGAATCCGAACCAACTTTTTCCACTCTGATGTAAAGCTATGATGACCCTGCTTATGCAACCCACGCCATAGTAAAAATGCATTTAGACAGGCCGACAAACTGGTCGCCAGCGCCAACCCTACATGACCAAACGGCCATACAAGGATCAAATTCAACACCATATTAGAAACCATGGCGATAATACCGATGCGTACGGGAGTGCGGGTATCTTGGCGGGCATAATAGCCCGGCGCCAGTACCTTAATCAGCATCATAAAAATCAACCCCAAGGAATACGCCTGTAAACTCAGCGCAGCATTGGTAACATCCGCTACAGTCAACTCGCCTCGATAAAAAATCGTCGTAATCAAGGGCTCAGCCAGCATAAATAAGGCAATGGCAGAGGGCACCGCAATGAGCAATAACAATCGCAACCCCCAATCTAGCGTCACCGAAAAGCGCGAACCATCGCCCCCCGCAAAGCTACGAGACAAAGAAGGCAAAATCACCGTACTGATGGCAATAGCAAAAATCCCTAACGGCAGTTCATAAAGACGATCAGACAAATACAGCCAAGTGATGCTACCTGTTTGCAAGAAGGAAGCTAAAACAGTGTCTAACAACAAATTAATTTGACTGACCGACACCCCAAACAATGCAGGCCCCATCAACAATAAAATACGCCTAACCCCAGGATGGCGAAAACCCAACCTTGGCATAGGCAACAATTTTAAACGCCCCAGAAAAGGTATTTGAAACAACAGTTGAATAAGCCCTGCTGCAAACACCCCCCAAGCGACGGCTGTCTCTGCCTGCACAGCACTGCGCGCAAAGCAAAGCGTGGCAACCAGCAAGGAGATATTCAAAAAGATAGGGGTAATAGCCGGCACTGCGTATTCCCCATGAGCATTCAGTATTCCACCTGCCAGTGCCGTCAAAGAAATAAACAACAAATAGGGAAAAGTAATGGTCAGTAATTCTGCAGTTAATATTGATTGCTCACTGCCCGCAGTAAACCCCGGCGCAAACACATACACTACCCAAGGTGCTCCCACCATAAAAATCACCGTCACCAACAGTAACACCAAGGTCAGAGAGCCCGTCACCGCCGCCACTAAGGCACGCACTTCGGCTTTAGATTGATTCACTCGGTAATCACTAAGCACAGGAACAAACGCCTGAGCAAAGGCACCCTCAGCAAATAAGCGTCGAAAAAAATTAGGAATTTTAAACGCCACAAAAAAAGCATCAGCACTGCCACTTGCCCCCAAAACTGAGGCAAGCGCCGCATCTCGCGCCAGCCCCAAGATTCGAGAAAGAAAAGTACAAATAGAAACCAGCACGCCAGATCGTAATAAAGACAAGGATTTAGAAGACTTCTTGGCAGTTGAATTGAGTTTTGACATACGACCTTACACACATAAAAGAATGACAATGTTGCGAAACATAACGGCTGAATTATGCCTTACATAACCAATAATCTCAGCTGATTTGACTATTATTTGTATAATAGGGTTGTGGCATCGTGAAAAACTGGTAAAATCCGCCGCGAGATTCTCAAGTTGAAACTTGACATTAATTTCACGACACAGCAAAGTGCTAGGTCGTTTCATGTACAAATATTAAAGGAGCCAGACCGTGGCAAACTCCGCCGGTTCAAAAAAACGTGCACGCCAGGCAATCAAACGCCGCGCTCACAATGGTAGCCTTCGCTCAATGGTTCGCACTTACTTGAAAAAAGTAGATGCAGCTATCGAAGCAGGCAATCAAGCTGAAGCACAAGCAGCTTACGTTCTAGCAACTTCTAAGCTAGATAAAGCCGCTGATAAAGGCCTATATCACAAAAACAAAGCTTCTCGTCATAAGAGTCGCTTGAGTGCTAAAATCAAAGCACTGGCCTAATATCTATAAAAAAACCGGCTCATGCCGGTTTTTTTATACCCTCTCGTTATCCCATCACGCTAGTTCAGTAATAAAATAACCCACACTACAGCCGCCAACATTAGCGTTAGCATCACCGCTGCAGAGCCTAAATCTTTTGCTCGCCCTGATAACTCATGGTGTTCATCACTAATACGATCCACTACCGCCTCAACACTTGAGTTTAGCGTCTCAACAATCAATACCAAACCCACAGAAAAAACCATTAGCGCTTGCTCAATGCCGGAACCACCCAACCAAAGCGCCAAAGGCAAAGCCAACAAGAACAAGCGCACATCTAAGCGAAAGGATGCCTCATAGCGCCATTGGGCACGCAACCCTTGCACAGAGTACTTTGCCGCATCCAATACTCGTTCAAAACCACCCTTATTTGGCTTCGCCATGCCACACCCACTTTACGTCAAATGATCACCAGATCGTCCCGATGAATTAACTCGGGCTCACCTTCATACCCCAAAATATCACCGATGTCTGAAGAGGCATGCCCTAGCAATTTAAGTGATTCTGCCACACTGTAGTTCACTAAGCCGCGCGCAACCAGCGCACCCTTTTGGTCGACACACAACACCATATCGCCACGCGAAAAACTACCTTGAGCATCTTTCACCCCAACAGGCAAAAGACTGGTGCCAGAGCGACGTAAAGCCGCCACTGCGCCATCGTCCAACACTAAAGCGCCACGACTCTTCAAGTGCCCTGCCAGCCATTGTTTACGGGCCGCTAAAGGCTCATTCTCTGGCTGCAACCAAGTACCTAACATTTCACCACGCATCACTCGCGTGACCACATCAGGCTCACGACCAGAAACAATTAGTGTATCGGCCCCTGAACGAGCAGCTAAACGAGCGGCACGGACTTTCGTCAACATACCACCACTGCCCAACACACCAGCACCGCCACTTGCCATAGCCTCTAGACTGTCATCGGAGGCTAGAGCATGCGTGATTAATGTTGCATCTTTATGATCACGAGGATTTTTATCGAATAAACCTTGTTGATCCGTCAAAATAATCAAAGCATCCGCTTCCACTAAGTTGGCCACCAGTGCACCTAGGGTATCGTTATCACCGAAGCGAATTTCATCGGTTACAACCGTATCATTTTCATTAACAATAGGTACAACACCAAAGCCTATCAGCGTACGCAACGAAGAACGTGCGTTCAGGTAGCGTCGACGGTTTGATAAGTCATCATGAGTTAGCAAAATTTGCGCTGTGCACAAGCCATGTTTTTCAAAATGCGATTCGTAGATTCCCACAAGCTCCATTTGACCAACTGCCGCTGCTGCCTGCAGTTCGTTTACTTGTGTGGGGCGAGAAGCAAAGCCTAGGCGCTTCATGCCCGCTGCAATGGAACCGGAAGACACTAGGACAACTTCTTTACCTTGCGCTCGAAGCTGAGCGATCTGCTCGACCCAGAGACCAATTCGAGCAACATCCAATCCTTGACCATCATTGGTCAGTAATGCGCTGCCTATTTTGATCACTAAACGTTGCGCCTTCGCTATTTTTTCTCGCATTTCCATGATACTACTTCACTCATCAATACCGTGATTACACTGTCGTTAGCCGACGTACTCAACATCTACATCATAATCGTCATCATCAAAATCATCGTCATCTAGCTGCTGGCCAGCCTGACGGCGTTTTTCACGCAACGACATAATTCGATTACGACCTTCTTCATCGATCAAGGCACGCATCGCTTTCTCTTTTTCACGCTCTTCAGGGTTTTCTGCTAATAGCTCACGTTGCGTTTCAAGTGCCGTCATAAGATCCAGACACAACACTTCCGTACCTTCCCCGGAAATCGCTGAAATACGGTAAGCTTTACCTTCCCAACCCAAAGCATCGATCACGCTCTGACAGCGCTCTTCTAACTCATCAGCAGGCACCATGTCGGTTTTATTCAATACCAACCAACGCTCACGCTCTGCCAAAGCCGGGCTAAACTGTTGCAATTCATTTACCGCTATCATGGCCGCTTCCGCTGGCGTCACGTCATCCCACGGTGCTAAGTCGACAATGTGAAGCAAAATACGGTTGCGCACCAAGTGCTTCAAGAAACGAATACCAAGACCTGCACCTTCAGACGCCCCTTCGATGATGCCGGGAATATCCGCGATAACAAAACTCTGGTGTTTCTTAACTTTTACCACACCAAGGTTCGGCACCAAGGTAGTAAAAGGATAATCCGCCACTTTTGGCTTTGCAGAAGACACTGAGCGAATAAAAGTGGATTTGCCTGCATTCGGTAAACCCAGCAAACCTACGTCTGCCAACACTTTCATTTCTAGCTTCAAGGTACGCTCTTCACCCACAGTACCTTTGGTGGTTTGACGTGGCGCACGGTTGGTACTGGATTTGAAACGCGTATTACCCAAACCATGATGTCCGCCTTGAGCGACTTTTAAAGTTTGCCCTGCGCGCACTAAGTCACCCAACGTTTCGCCTGTATCTTCATCGATTACAGTTGTACCGATCGGCACTTTAATTTCTAAATCAGGACCTTTTGATCCGGTCATATCACGACCTTGGCCGCCCTGACCGTTTTCCGCAATGTACTTTTTGGTGAAACGGAAATCGATTAGAGTGTTTAACGACTCATCCGCTACCAAAATGACACTGCCGCCATTACCGCCGTCGCCGCCGTCGGGGCCGCCTTTAGCTACAAACTTTTCACGCCAAAAGCTCAACGCTCCGTTTCCGCCTTTACCGGCTCGAACATAGATACTGGCTTCATCAACAAATTTCACAGAAACACCCCTTCGGTGGGTTTATCAAACTTAATAAGCTTGATTATAGAATTCTTCCAAAAAAAAAGCCCCGCGTTGCGGAGCTCTTTTTAAGTTTTTTAGCAGGTATTAAGCAGCTACTACAGAAACTGTACGACGCTTAAATTTACCTTTCACTTCAAACTTCACTTGGCCTTCAGCAACAGCGAACAAAGTGTGATCTTTACCGATTTTAACACCTTCACCAGGATGGAATTGAGTTCCACGCTGACGAACAAGAATGTTACCAGGGATCACAACTTGACCACCAAAACGTTTGACACCTAATCGTTTCGACTCGGAATCGCGACCGTTACGAGTACTACCACCCGCCTTTTTATGAGCCATGACTTACTCCTTAAAATATGAATTAATTAACGCTTAGTTGATGCCAGTTACTTTCACTTCCGTGAACCACTGACGATGACCCATACGCTTCATAGAGTGCTTACGACGACGGAATTTCAAGATTTTAACTTTATCTCCGCGACCGTGAGAAACAACTTCCGCTGTTACTTTAGCGCCTTCTACAACAGGTGCGCCAACTTTAACGTCGTCGCCATTGCTTACAAGAAGAACGTCGTTAAATTCAATAACGCCACCTTCTTCAACAGCCAATTTCTCAACTTTAAGGGTTTGGCCTTCTTCTACACGGTATTGCTTACCGCCAGTTTTGATCACTGCAAACATGTTCTTCTCCAATAAGATTTATCCGGCTACTGAAATGATATTTGACCTACTTCTAGTGGCTGGAGTACCTATAAATTTATAGAAATACACTTGCCATATGATAGGGAGCAAAATGTGGATAAATCGGACGCGAGATTGTACAAAATCAAACCACTTAAAACAAGGGAAAAGCGATTGCTTTATGCATTTTTCATATTTTAGGTTGACCGCGACGGCGGCCTTACCTAGCATGGGGGCCACTTGCTGTTCAGCGTGAGACTTTTTAGCTTCGGAAATTGCATGCAATCCACACAAATCCATGATGTTGTCGCCAGTGAATTTGGTCAGGTCAACGAATACATAATGTCGCAACTTACGAGCGACATTCCTTTAATAGAACAAATCGGCTATTACATTATCAGTAATGGCGGTAAACGCCTCAGACCACTCTTGGTTCTACTTGCGGCCCGTGCCAGCAACGATCTTAACGATGATGCGCTACAACAAAGCATCAAAATGGCCACCATCATTGAATTCATTCACACCTCAACCCTACTTCACGACGATGTAGTGGATGAATCCGACATGCGCCGTGGCAAAAAAACCGCCAATGAAGAATGGGGCAATGCACCCAGCGTTCTGGTGGGTGATTTCCTCTATTCCCGCGCATTTCAGATCATGGTCGACGTGGGTAGCATGCAGTGCATGGATATTTTGGCAAAGACCACCAATATCATTGCCGAAGGGGAGGTGCAGCAGCTCATTAACTGTGGCGACCCAGACACCACGGAAGAAAGCTACCTAAAGGTTATCCAGTACAAAACCGCCAAGTTATTTGAAGGGGCGGCACTTTGTGGCGCAGTGATCGCTGGCGCAAATACCCAGTACCAACAAGCCCTGCAAGATTACGGCATGTATGTGGGCACCGCTTTTCAGCTCATTGATGATGTTATGGATTATGTCAGCACCGCTGAAGAAATGGGCAAGAGCGTCGGGGATGACCTTTCAGAAGGCAAACCTACCCTTCCGCTCATTTACACTATGCAAAACGGCACTAAAGAGGCCGCCGAGCGGGTACGTCAGGCGATTGTGACGGGCGGACTAGAACAGCTGGATACCATCATCCAAGATGTACAATCTTGCGGTGCTATTGAGTTCACGCAACAAAGAGCCCAACAACAAGCGGACTCGGCCATTAAAAGTCTAGAATGTTTGCCGGAATCAGATTACAAAACAGCCTTGATCAACCTTGCTCACGCATCGGTAAAACGCCGCAACTAAGAAGCATACAAAGTGCGCCAAGAACAACCCTTTGGCGCACTTACCTTATTCTTCGATATTTAGAATATCCTGAACCAGCTTGGCTGTGACCTGCGGATCTTCTTGCATAAAGCAATGCCCTCCTGCCGTTTCCACCAAACGTAAATTGCGGTTTAGTTTTGCCGCGAGACGATACGCTTTTTTGAACATAGGAAAGGTATCTTTACCCATCACTATGTAGGTAGGTACTGAAATTTTTAGGATATTTCGCCATAACCCCTTAGCCGTACTGCCAAATATGGCGGCTTCCATCCAGGTTGGGCAGATCAGCTCACAGTGCCCATTTTCATCTTGGCGAATCGAATACTCGATGTAATCCTCCAAACACTTATCTTGCCAACCTTTAAAAGTACCGCGCCCTTGATAGTTTGCTTTCACCTTATCAACATGACTCCACTGAGTGCGGCGACGATTAGCTTGTCGTACTACAGGCACTTTCCCAATAAGCCCTAACCACTGAACCACTCTCAGCATGAACAGCTGTTGAGGTGGGAAAAATGCTGGATCGAGTAGCACCATACGACTAAACAGACTAGGATCCTGAACACTCATGAGAGCCGTCATACAACCACCAAAGCTGTGCCCTACCCCAATCAGTTCACCATCCTTCGCACTGTGCTGGGTTTGCAACGACTGATAAAAACGCTGGGCGGTTTCATTCCAGCCAATAAAGTGCTCACCCACGCTAGACCCACCATGCCCCTCAGCTTCTTGAAGAATGAGGTTATAACCCTCGAGTTTAGACAAAAACTCGCTATAGGTACGCACGGCAAAACCGTTACCATGCAGAAAGTGAATACTCGCTTCCGCATCCACAAGGTCGCTACGATAGCCTTGCAAAAAACCACCTTGATACTCAAAACGCCATGGGATAAACGCATGTTCTTGGGAAGAACTCATAGAAATACTCAAATTTGATTCAAAACATAGCCAATCATTTTCTCACAGAAATTTAAAAAACCACCATTCAGGACAAAAATAGTTAAACTAATCGTCGCTAGATTTAGGGTTTTACGCAGATCGGACAGTAAATAGCCTTTTTTTTACAATTTGAGTTTGTTTTTTTTAGGGCTAAAGATTCATATTAGATCCTCAAACCGATATAATCAGCTAGATTTTATACTGCAAACTGAACCACGCGAACCCAGCCAAGCTATCTAAGCTTTCAGCTGCTATGTGGATATAGGACTATAATGACTACAGCTTCATCTTTTGAAAAAGACGAACTATTACAATGTGGCCACGGAGAAATGTTTGGTGCAGGCAATGCACAACTTCCAGTTGGTAACATGTTAATGATGGATCGCATCACTCACATTTCAACGGAAGGCGGTGAATTCGGTAAAGGCGAAATTATCGCTGAACTTGATATCAACCCAGACCTTTGGTTTTTTGCTTGCCACTTCCCTGGTGACCCAGTAATGCCAGGCTGCCTTGGCTTAGATGCTATGTGGCAACTTGTTGGCTTTTTCTTAGGCTGGAAAGGCAATAAAGGTCGTGGTCGTGCACTGGGTTCTGGCGAAGTGAAATTCACCGGTCAAATCCTACCAACTGCAAAAAAAGTTACCTTCCACATCCAATTAAAACGCGTTATCGAGCGTAAATTGGTTATGGGTATAGCAGACGGAAGCGTAAAAGTTGATGGTCGTGAAATTTACACTGCAAAAGATTTGCGTGTAGGCTTGTTCACATCAACTGATAACTTCTAACAGATTAAGTAAAAAGAGGCACTCTTATGCGTCGTGTAGTAGTAACAGGTCTTGGTATCGTCAGCTGCCTAGGCAATGACAAAGACAGCGTTCTAAACTCCTTACGCGAAGGACGTTCTGGTATTCGTTTCGCTGAAGATTACAAAGAATATGGCTTCCGTAGTCATGTTTGTGGTCGCATCGATTTAGACTCAGAATCTATCGATCGAAAAGTTCGCCGTTTTATGGGCGATGCAGCAACTTATGCATACGTTTCTATGCAGCAAGCGATTACGGACTCAGGCCTTACTGAAGAGCAAGTTTCCAATATCCGTACAGGCCTTGTTGCCGGTTCTGGTGGTGCGTCAGCGCAAAACCTAGTGGACTCTGCAGATACGCTACGCAACAAAGGCGTTAAGCGTGTTGGTCCATACCGTGTTACCCAAACTATGGGCAGCACCGTTTCTGCTTGCTTGGCGACGCCTTTCAAAATCAAAGGCGTTAACTACTCCATTACCTCAGCATGCTCTACTAGTGCTCACTGTATTGGTAATGCAATGGAGTTGATCCAGCTAGGCAAACAAGATGTTGTATTTGCGGGTGGCGGCGAAGAAGAAAGCTGGGCTCAAACTTGTATGTTTGATGCCATGGGCGCATTGTCTTCTAAGTACAACGAAACACCTGACAAAGCGTCTCGTGCTTACGATGCAAACCGTGATGGTTTCGTTATCGCAGGCGGCGGCGGTATGTTGGTAATCGAAGAGCTTGAACACGCCAAAGCACGTGGCGCGAAAATCTACGCGGAACTTGTTGGCTACGGCGCAACCTCTGACGGTTACGACATGGTAGCGCCTTCTGGTGAAGGCGCGAAGCGTTGTATGCAAATGGCGATGAGTACAATTGACGGTGAGATTGATTACATCAACACTCACGGTACAAGTACTCCTGCTGGCGACATGAAAGAGCTACAAGCTGTTAACGAAACATTCGGTGACAACATTCCATTAGTGAGCTCTACTAAGTCTCTATCTGGTCACTCTTTGGGTGCAGCGGGTGTGCATGAAGCAATCTACTGCTTGCTTATGATGGAAAACGATTTCATCACAGCGTCTGCAAACGTTGATGAGCTTGACGCCGCCGCAGGTAAAATTCCTGTTGTGACGACTCGTAAAGACAATGCAAACCTGAAACACATCATGTCTAACAGTTTCGGCTTTGGTGGTACCAACGCTAGTCTAGTATTCAAAAAATACGAAGACTAAGTTACCCGCCTTTTGTTAGCATAAAAAAACCGCATCTAATGCGGTTTTTTTTCGCCTGCTAATCACTGGATTAACAGGCGCTTAATACAAAGAAAATTACTTCAAAGGGAAGTCATGGCCTTTCGGTAACTGCCCCATAGTTTCACGCATCCAAGCATCCATTTCATTATGAAGCTCACCGGTTTTCTTGCCTTCGGCCTCAATAACTGGACCGACCACAACACGAATCGTACCCGGGTATTTCAAGAAACTGTTGCTAGGCCAAGTATAACCCGCGTTGTGAACCACAGGTAAAATCGGCGCATTAGCAGAGGTTGCAAGCATGGCAGCCCCTTTATTAAAGGCTTGCTCATCGTTCGGCTTAATACGCGTCCCTTCTGGGAAAATCAGCACAGAACGGCCATCCTCTAGACGCTCTTTACCCTGACTAATAATCTGCTTTAAAGCATTCGAGCGTTTTGAACGGTCAATCGCAATCGGCTGCACCATACGCAGCCCCCAGCCAAAAAATGGAATTGATAACAATTCTTTCTTTAATACTGTCGACACAGGCGCCATCAAGACTTGTAGCACATACGTTTCCCACTCGCTTTGATGGTTTGCTACCAAAACAACAGGGCGACCTTTTTCAATGTTTTCTAACCCAACAATTTCAACTTTAACGCGACAAAATACCCGAAACACCCACAACAAGCCTTTGTTGTGCTGATTCAATACTGGCTGACGAGCATTTTTGGGCAGTAGTAATGTGGCTAAGGGTGCCAATAAACCAAACAAAATCGTTGAAATTGCGTAATAAACAAAAAATATCGTTGAGCCAATCCAGGCTCCTATCGACGTGCACAAATTCATTGTAATGGCAGACCTCTATTATGAATTAAGCTGTTTCTGTTGCTGTTTTAGTGGATTGGCATACATTGCCAACACCGTTTCTCGTAAGTCTTCTGGGCAAGTTTCAAGGTACGCAGAAAAAGCTTTATCCGTCGTTGGTAAGCCCTGCTGTAAAGCTAAAGCGGCTTCGTTACTAGAATGAATAGCGTATTGAGAAATAATTTGACGATCTACTTCTGTAACAAAAGCTTCTGCCGTTTCAAAGCTATTATCCATCACATCACCAAACGTCACCACAACTTTACCTTTTTGCCCGACGATGCCGTTCTTAATGCTATCGATGTCTTCAAACTCACCTTTCTGATAGTTACCCGTGGTGGATTTTTGATGCAGCTCTCGAGCTTTATCAAAGGCACACGGATCATACTCATAAGAGATAGACACAGGCACAACGTTTAAATTACCCATGGCTTCGGCAAACGGCACCTTGGCTTTCTTTTGGCTCATGTAAAACATCTTAATAATGGCAGGGTCGGTTTGGTCCAAACCATCCTTCGCACGCCCCTCTTTTTGGGCAATCCAAATATTGGACTGCTCTTCCATAATAGAGTGACTGATATAGCCCGAAAGCTGACCAAAAGCAGCCATCATTTCGCGAATACCATTGGCCGAGCGTTTCACGATGAAGCTCTTGTTCAAACGCATCAGATCTGACACAAATGGTCGACGCAATAGGTTATCACCAATGGCAATGCGTACGGTATTAAGGCCGGCTAAATACAAACCGTAGTTTACAAAAGCTGGGTCCATCGCAATGTCCCTATGGTTCGACAAGAACAAGTAACCTTTGTTTTTGTCGAGCTTTTCGATACCGCGATACTCAACATCCGTGGTCGTGGTTTTAATCATACGTTCCATGTAGCCTGCCACACGCATCTGGAAATCGTGAACATTGGCAATACTTGATATCTGACGCTTTAGGGCCATTTTTACGGCAAAACCTAATGGGCTGCGTAGAATTTTAGGCCACTTCGCAAAGCGAAAATCAATAATCGTATTGATAAAAGCTGGCGTCTCAACCAAGTTATGCAATACCTCTACAACTTCATCGTCGTTGTAGGGGCGTATATCATGAAACTGATCCATTTAATTTTCCGTAAGTTATTACAATCGCAATTTGTTATTAGAATTTTTTATAGTGTTTCTATATTAAAGCCTAATGCTTCGAGTTCTGTACGCTTAGCCGTAGAAGACACTACGGCTACATTCTCGTTTTCTTTTACTAAGTAAGTGCGTGCCACATGCTGTAACTGTTCAATGGTTACCGCCAAAATGTTCGCACGGTATTTTTCTCGATATGCCAAAGAGCGTCCATGCAGCGCCACATAGAAATCACTTTGTGCTTCTCCAGCAGGAGACCCAGGTTTATCCATTGAGCCAATCACCCCTAAGACCGCTTCTTCAAGAGCTTCGTCGGTATGAGATTCACTAAGCAACCATTCAATCGAGGCATCAAAATCCGCTAGGGTTTCTGTTAAACGAGGGTCACGGTAAGAGTAAAAACGGAAAGCACCCAAGCTACCATCGAAACTCGCACCACCACCGTAAGCACCACCTTGCTCGCGAATTGCACGATGCAAGAAGCCATTACGCAAGAAACCACCAAGAACAGTAAGAGCCGCCACATCTGGGTGATCGCCCGATACCGTACGGAAGGCTTTACTACAGAAGTTCACTTGCGTCGCTGTCAACCACGCCGTTTTCACATTGCGCTCAACAGGGCTAAAGGCAAACGTTTGCTCGACCTGACCTTTCGGCAAGTCAGCAAATACTGGCGTCACATCCGCCATCATTTGAACTTCATGTTGTGGCTCGGCCACCATTAACAACTGCTTATCCGCCGACAATAGCTTAGCGTGAATACGCGTAAAGACAGCAAAGACTTGGCTTACCGCTGCATCATCCGCTTTCATCGCGTCATCTAGGGCAATGGCCGCGCGTATGCCCGTCATCCCACCCCAAGCTTCTTGTTGAGCAGAGTAACCAGAAATACCACTCGCTGCGGCGGTCATGGCTAAAGAATGGCCTTGTCCAGTGATGGATTGTTCACGGCGGGCACGGCGTTGTGCCACCAGCTCTTTGACTCGAGAGATCTCATCGAAGCGTACATTCAGCATGGTGTCTTTCAGCAGTTCGCTCATCGCCACAACATTGGAGACCAAGGCTTTCGAATTCAACACGAAGTAACCATTAACCGTTTGACGATCTTGCAGCGTTGCACGGATAGAGGTAGAAGCTCCGAAGCCACCACACACTTGCGCTTGACGCTCTTGCACGGCCAAATAATCCAATTCGCCCACACCAAGCTCAGTTAGCAAAGATGAGAACAGCGGCAAATGGCGCATTTCTTCTTCGTCTAGCTCGGGCAAGGTGATCACTAATTGCTGATACACCAAACCATTTGTACCTTGTGGATAAAAAGTAACGGGCAGATCACCCGCTTGCTGATGCTTTTCATATTCAGGCAGTTTGGCAGGCACATCTTCAAGGCCAACTTTTGGCAAGATGCTCATGTCATCCACTTGTGCCTGACGCGCTTTAAGGGCTTCACTGCGTTCAATAATTTGTTGTTTCTCAACGTCTGATAAAGCCGCTTTGATCTGTCTCAAACGCTCTGCTTCAGCTTCGTTACGGCGACCTTCCAACTTGTCGTCTGGGCTTAATGTCACAGTGACGCGGTGGGCGTTATCCAGTAGCAGGCTTTGAATTAGGCTTGGGATGTAGGCTTTATCCAAGACTTTTTCACGCATTTGCGCGATCACTGGATCAAGATCCAACTGGGCAATCACATCACCTGAGTGCACAGCGGTAGACAAGCCCGCTAGGATAAGCTGTAAGCCATAAGGATAACCGTCACCACCAATTTCACGCTGGCTTAGTTCCAATTGATGCAGCATGGCATCGACCATATCCTGAGGAACACCATTGGCGACAATGTCTTCAAGGGTGTTAATAATAAGGGCTTCCACTTCGCCACTGCGCTCACGTTCCACGCCTTCCAGGCCACACATAAAGCTCATTTCTTTATTGCTGTCTTCTAGACCACATAACGGCGATGGGGCACGGCCAAGCTTGCTGCTTTCCAGCACGCGACGCAAAGGTGATGCGCTGTTGTCTAGCAACACACTGGATAACAACTGCGCTTCAAACTGCTTGCTTAAGTCTGTGCTTTCTCCTAACAACCAAGCAACAACCACATGGCTCGCATCCGCTTTTACTTCGTCTGCGGCATAGCCTTCTTCTACTCGTACAGGTGAAAAGTAGCGCTTAGCATTCGGTACGCTAACTTGCGTGTCTAGACGCTCAAAACGGCTCAACACCTTAGTTTCGAATTCTGCTTGTAACGTTTGTGCTGGAATATCGCCAAACGTCATAAAGACAGCATTGGAAGGGTGGTAATGGGTACGATAGAAAGCCAACAAATCTTGATAAGACAAATCTGGAATATCACTTGGCTCGCCACCAGAGTTAAAGTGGTAAGTGTTATTCGGGCATAAGTATTTGGTCAGCGCTTGCCACAACACAGACGTTGTTGAGCTCATGGCGCCTTTCATTTCGTTGAACACCACGCCTTTAAAAGTCAGATCGGAATCCGCATTGGTGGGCTCTGCAAATTCTAAGCGATGGCCTTCTTGAGAAAAGTCCAATTCATCTAGGCGTGAAAAGAACACGGCATCTAGATAAACATCCAACAGGTTACTGAAATCCTTTTTGTTTTTGCTGGCAAAGGGGTAAGCCGTCCAGTCAGAGGAAGTAAAAGCATTCATGAAGGTGTTCAGGGAACGACGTATCATCATGAAAAAAGGGTCACGTACCGGAAATCGCTCCGAACCACACAATACTGTGTGTTCCAATATGTGGGCCACACCACAAGAATCCGTCGGTACGGTTTTTAAGCCAACCAAGAAAACATTTTCGTCATTGTCTGATGCCATGTGAAAATGTTTCGCACCCGTAACAGTGTGTTCAAACTCTTGAACCGTCACATTAAGTGCGTCAATAAACTCACTACGAATAAATGTGAACGCCGGGTGATGCCCATTGTGGTCGACCATTATTTACCTCTTGGAATTCGGATACGATGTCAAAATTGGGTAATCGCAGCCAGAAACAATAACTGGCCGCAAAAGTGGTGGGATTATAGCAAATTTGTCGCTTTTACTGCACGAATAAACGTGAAAGGTTTCGTAAGAAAACAGCCGATTTACTAACGTTTTTGCTGCTTTTCCCAGTTTTCCAGACGGGCTTTGTCACTTTTCTTGAATAACACGTAAACCGCCCCTAAACCGCCATGATGGCGCTGAGCGCTGTGAAATGCCATCACACTGTCTAGGTCTCGTAGCCATTTATTGATGTAACTCTTGATCATGGCTTGATCATTCGGATCTGGGGTTCTATCTCCTTTGCCATGCACAATAATCGCCACACGAATATCATGACGAACACAGTCTTCGGCAAACTGATAGACCTGCTCTCGCGCTTGTGCAACCGTATGACGGTGAAGATCTAAACGCGCCTCAATGCCATATTTACTTTGGCGCAAACGTTTGAACACACCATCTTGCATACCAGAGCGTTTAAACTCCAGCACATCATTAGGTTCTACTTTTTCTACGTAATCTTGAGACAGGTGATTTCGATCCGCCTCTTGAGCAATCGATGCGGCCTGCTTTCGAGCATCGAAATCTACCTGAGGACCTTTTTTACCCAGATATACCTCTTGGGTTTGTAATTGCTGAATGCCCGCTACTTCTTGAGCAAACAAGGAAGCTTCATCATCCTCGTGCACAATGCCACCTCTACACATCATAGCGCTACACGAACAGTAGCGACTTAATCTTAAAATGGTGCCATTATAGCAATTATCAAAGGCACCAGTAGCAAGCTTGCAAGAAAGTTTCTCTGTTGTTTTTATACTAAGCGTTAATTCTTGTACAGCTGTGTTGCTGTCCATAGTGTGTAAACATCGCTTGCTGGCCTTTTTGCCAAAAGCTCATTTCAGCATTGGCATACTGTACACCCGAAGCCGTTGGTGAGCGTTGCAAAACATCACTACTGTGACCGACCATCAATTTAACCGTTTCTGCAGTGTGTTCTGCGAGAGTAACCGCGCCCAAACTGTCGCATTGGTATTGATCAATGGCGGCGCCATTTTCGCCATCTATCGAGGTCTCATCAACGACTTTGCTAAATTCCATTCTTAGTAAGCCTGCATTATCGTACAACGTGAGTTTTCTCTGTGCTTCAACTTTAAAACTTACGGTTTCGTTGAGCGCAGAAAAAAGACGTCGCTCTTGTGAACCTAGCGCGACAGGACAGCCTCTCCTCGTCGACACAATGTTGGTAAACACCAGTCTGTCCGTACTCACAGAAGCTTTACCACTGAAGCGATTACAACCTGTAAAACCAGATATTCGATCTTGCTCTGAAAACGTCAACGTCAACGGTTGAGGACCACTTACGCCGCTTTGATCTAGGCTCTCAACTTGCCAACTCCCCTTTGGTAAGGACACAGCCTCTGCTTGCGGCGGTTTATCTTGCTGAATAAGCGGCTCCGTACACCCCACTAACAACCCTGTCATTATGATCATCAAAGACCAAGCACGCTTTTGCATAAATATACTCTTAACTGTCTACTACAAGCGTTATGCAAACATAATTAAAAAACACTGTCATGACCTTTTACGGTAAAGCTTGGTAAATATTCACGCTCAATTCTCTGTAGGGGTACTAACGGTCCTTTTCACAGATCAATCTTTCGTGATTACCGGTTATCCATGACAACCATCGCCTTTTTGAATTCAAAACAAAGGCTTCATTTTGCTCGATACCCTGTGTCACAACACCATCCATGTTTACTGCCATGAGATCATCACTAAACAACCATTCTCGGGATAGTATGCGTTGACCAGCAATCAGAGCGTCATGAAGTTTCTCTGAGTACACTTGAAGAGAAAAACCCGCCACTTCAGAAACCCCAATATAAGTTTGAGCTTTGCTTCCCACGACGACAGGCACAAGTAATTTACAGAGTTGCTGTTGCGGTGACTGAAACTGATAAGTGGCTTCACCTACTCGTCCTGCCATAAAGAATAGCGCCCCCTGTGTCATGTTAGAGACAGTAAGTATGCCAAGCACCTTCTTAGAGGGCCATTGCTCTGCATGCAAAGGAAAAAAGGCACTCGCGAAGGTTAAACACAAAACAAATATCATATGCTTCATAAAGCCACTCCTTTAGCCGAGACAAGCTCACTTGGCTGAGCCAGTTGATACGCCAGCCAAAATGGCCCGATTGCAGGAACTAAAAAAATGAATAGCCAAACCGTGCTTTTGCCTGCATCTTGCAAACGACGAATCATAGCCGCCAGCATAGGGATAAAACTGACGACACTGTAAAGCGCATCCAGCCATGACAGTTGATCACTCTTGATATCCCAGGCGATACAGCCAATAGAGATAACGCTATGTATTAGCATAAACATCCAAAACGCCTCTCTCCTTGAGCGCCCTGAAAAATCAAACCCTCGTCTCCATGCCTCAATATAAAAATTCATAACCAAACCTCTTCGATGAATGAAGGTCCTATTTTTGGTCAATGGCATCTAAAAAACGTCCTAATATGGGTTTTAGGACGTCCTGAAACCTGTATTAGGGTATATTTGGTGTGAAAATAGCGTGAGAGAGAGGTCTGTGAATGCCTGCCGAATGCTCAACTTAAGCTCATTAAGGAATGACTATGCTCGCCATCCCTGTTCCATTTGTTGTCTCCATGTTGTTGGGGTTATTGGCGACAACGCTTTATATGCAATTTGCCAAGCAGGCTAAACTCGCTTGTCTATTTCTGTTTCTATGCGCCCTCACTACAGCACTTGTTGGCCTTCGATGGACATTTGATCTGGCGGGATTACGAATCATTCAACCTATCTTTGCCGCCATTATTCCCTTCGCCGCTTGGTATGTTTTCGCGGCACAGGAAACGAATATCCGCCTAATACCACTCAAACATTTTATAGCACCTTTATTTATTATCCTTAGTGCCACCAGCCAACCTTGGCTAGCGCTTCCCTTAGATGAGGTACTAACACTCAGTTACGTGTGTTATGGCATAGCACTTATACGCATGGCGAATCAAGAAACAGCATTAACACGTGTTTCTTTAAACCGTTGGGAAGAAGTGAAGAAGGCAAAAAGTGTCGCGGGTTGGATGTTGATTTTCTCGGCTATGATCGATGCCTCTATGTCACTAGACTTCGCTCTTAATGATGGCAGGTTATCACTCTATATTCTAACAACAGCCCATCTTATCTTATTACCCGTGCTGTCTATCGCAGTTATTATCGCGGGCATCCATACCCCCCTTGACGATGATCAACCACTCTCACCTGAACCGACTAAAGCAGACACTAACACGCCGATGATGAACCATACTCGAGCGTTAGAAATTTGCCAATTATTAGACTTAAGAATACGTCAAGATAGCCTTTTCTTAGACCCCGAGCTGACGCTCTCTAGAGTGTCTCGCAAGCTGACTATTCCAGCAAAACAAATATCCAGTGCGGTCAATTTAATACACCAAAAGAATATCTCTTCTTTCATTAATGCTTATCGTATAGAGCATGCTCAGCAAGCTTTGACTCATACAGACGATCCCATCACTCAGGTTCTAATGAATTCTGGATTCCAAACCAAATCTAATTTTCACCGCGAGTTTTCACGCATTACAGGCATGACGCCAAGCGCCTATCGCAAACAGACACGCACTAGTGATTGATTGGATATCTCCTCGTAATCATTACCTAGGTTTCAGGGGATATTGGTAATATATGGTCTGTTGGTCCTCCCCATTGCGGGGAGTAAAACCCAGTTTTTCTAGCAGCTTAGCAGAAGCAGTGTTTGACTTATCGACACCGCCCACCAACATGGACCATGCTTCATTCTCTTGCGCGTATAGTATGAACCCCCGCACTAGTTCCGATGCTAAACCCTGCCCCCAATAATCTTCCGCTAATAAATACCCTATTTGCACATCGTCCGAGCTTTCAAATACAAACAAAAAGCCAATCACTTTGCCTTTTGACACTTCGACCATAAACAATCGACTGTCTGCCAGCATACGTTGCAACCAAATAGCCGCCTCTTGTGGGTTGGTTACATGCTGAAAGTAATCTGGGAGTTTGCCTACAACTGCAGGGTGAGTATCTCAGGGATACGAGACAGTAACTCATGGTATCGCCACTGAGCGCTAGACCCTTGTGCTTCCATGACCCGCAACCTTTGTGTCGTAAACATCATTCTTAATACACTCGCTTTTAACTAGTTAATCGGCTTAGCTTCGTGCATCACATGGAGCTTATTACCATCCAAATCACGGCAGTACGCGCCATAATAATGGGGGCGATAACGGAAACCGGGAGCACCTTCGTCTGTTCCTCCCGCGGCTAAGGCGGCTTGACAAAAGCGCTCTACGGCTTCGTTGCTCTGCGCCTGAAAACTTATTTGCACACCATTCCCCACGCTTGCTGGCTGCTGATTAAAGGGCGTAAGCACCCAAAAACAACTCGGGCCACCCACAGGGCCATAACCGATTTCGCCTTCTACCGTCATAGTTCGAACCATATTGAGAGTGGCCAGCAGAGTGTCGTAAAACGCCCCAGCCTTTTCTAAATCATGAGAGCCAAGAGTGACGCCTAACAGCATAAAATCATCCTATGTTGGGTTAGTTTAATGAGCTAAAGTTTACAGGCTTACAGCTCATGATGCTGTAAGTCTAGCCCAGAGCCCCTATAACAAACAGTTAGATAACTAGCGCTATACCTGCACATACTGAATGGAAAAATGCTCAGGAGGCGGTACTTGGTTAAAATCAGCAAAAGCCTGTAATTGTTCGGCAAATTCCGCTCTAAAAGCGTCTTCTTTGCTAAGTTTTTTCTCAATAAACAACTGGTTAATTTCCAGAGTGTTGTTTTTGCGATGGGCCTTGCAATCCAAGCGCCCCACCAGCTGACCTTGCCACAAGATAGGTAAACAGAAATAGCCAAATTGTCTTTTGATGGCAGGCACATAGCATTCAATAGTGTAGTCGTATTGGAATAGGGTTTTTAAGCGTGACCTTTGAATCACGAGATTATCAAAGGGTGACAATATACAAACCTTGTTACGCTTCATCCTCTGGTCAAGTAAGTCCAAGGATTTTTGAGTAGTATAAAACACATTACCTTGAACGCTCACTTGCTGTATCACGCCTTTCTCCATTAGACGATTCAATGCGGCCTCCACCTGTGGCTTCACTCCTTTTAACAAGTAGGCCATCTCTTGCAACTGCCCCAAGCCTTGGGCGCTAAGGTAGCTAAGCACCAAGTGTTCCGCATGGTCTTCTGGGCTTGGCAAGCTAGTATCAATGCCTGCTGGCAATACCCGCTCAGTGAGATCATAAACCTTATGAAAACTTTGCCGTTCACTGATCATTAAGTCCCCCTGCATAAACAAGGTTTCGAGCGCTTGCTTGGTCGGTTTGCTTTCCCAGCCTGTACGTTTTGCTACACTGGATTCAAAGTCTTTGGCCATCAGCGGCCCTTCTGCACGAATGCGGTCGAGCACATAGTCCATCAATTTGGCGTCTCTTTTATACCAATGGCTTTGCACTCCCGACTTGAGTGCCTGTTTGCGAGGTAGCGAATAGCGATAGTCCTGCATCGGCAGATACGCCGCCGCATGGGACCAATATTCAAATGCTTTACGCTCTTTAATTAAGCGGTCCAAATGTTCAGGCTGATACCTAGGGTTACGGCTCCAAAGCACATGATGATGCGCCCTTTGCACCACAGATATGGTGTCGATTTGCACATAACCCAAACGTTCTAGCGCCGCCAACGTCTGCTGATAAGCAGAGCCTGCAGCGGCTTTAGTCAGCAAGCCTTGGGATAAGAGAACAATTTTCTGCGCCTGCTCAAGAGATAGAGACATCATCACCTTTGTTTTGCACCCCATATAAATAAACGTTCGCCAGAAGTTAAAGCTACCTGCCTTAACGCCAGTATGCAAAACCAGCCCGCAATTCCCTGTCGCGAGGGTATAAAAAAGACTGCCAAACGATTGCTTGGCAGCCTTTCTATTTCGCTTATCTTGATCCGCTTACGTTATAGCTCGATCACGACCTGTTCACCATCAATGATCAGCTCAAGGGTATTACCCACCAGCTTATGAGACACTTGCGTTTTCGCCCCATCGGCTTTGCTTGGCACCAGCAGAGTCAAAATATTATGGGATTTCTTCGCTTTAAACTTAGCCTCAATGTGACGATGAACTTCTAAGTCTTGGAATTCCGCTGAGTCTACTTCACCAAAGCCTTCCACATTGTCGATGGACAATAGATCGTCCGTGCAGTCATTGATGAAAGTCACATCCAATAGCGCATTGTCACCAATGATTTGGAAAGACGCATCGCTGGTTTGTGTTTGGAACGTCGTGTGCAACAACCACGTTAAATCTTGTTCCGCTTTTAGCGTCGCGGTATCCCGCATGACGAACACCTTGCCCTTGGCAAACCAGATCTTACGCTTGTAGCTTTCTAGCTCTGGGTTGTGGAATTGGTAAGACGTTGAAGCATCCCCTTCCACAAACAAAACCTCTGACTCAGTGTCGTAATCACTGATCTTACCGCCCGCTTCAATACAGTAGCGGTCTTGGTGCTCGCCTTCGAAATTCGACGTGGTGTTCTCGGCATATTGGCCTTTGCCATCGAACAATGGCAAGTTTTTAGAGAAGGTGCGACGACGCCACTTAATGTGCATGTCGACACCAAAGCCACCGTAGTAGCCAGTAATGGCCGCCAATGTATCGCCAAAGGCATGCAAGGTATACGCATTTTGGTCACCGTGTGAGTGGCTGATCGAACCAAATGGGCTACATTTGTACACCATGTGGATATGCTCATCACGCTTCGTCATGTTGCTATGGAAAGCGGCCCAGCCAGTAATCGGGAAGACTTTTAATAACGGCTCGTTAGACGGCGCAACCTCTGGCATATCGTTCCACAGGTAATCAAAGCGCAAATCATCGTAACCGAAATCCCACCAGCCAAAGTTATAGAACTTGGTGTGTGCTTCCGTGTCACGAGCTTTCAATTGGTTGTAATACCAGATGTACTCAGGCTTGTTATTCACACCCGCAAAATGTTTGATGTTGTAGGCCAGTTTCAAACCGGGGAAATCACCAATACTGGATTGGTCACAGAAGCTGGCACGCTTAGAATGTACCGGCATACAGTACAATGGGAAATCGCCCGTGTTTTTGTAGAACTCTTTATTGAACATATTGATGGACGTGTAGCTTTTCAGCAGGTCGAACGACTCACCAAGGAATGCCATCTGAGTATTCCAGTAGTCCGGGCCTTCTGCCCATGCGCCATCTTGTCCACCCCATGGCGGATAATGTTTCGCATAATACTCGATACCGTACTCGATATATTCGCGTGCTTTCGGGTATTCACTGTAAAGGGCGATACAGGTGGGGATCACTGCGGAACTGATACTGCGCACCCCATGGCTGTTTAATGGGTTCGCCAATAGATCCACCGTCACTTGCAGGTGATGCATTATCTCTTCTAAACGAGCAATAAGCGCCTGTTTAATAGTGTCGCGTTCCGCCTCTGTGAAGTAAGCGTGCAACCAGTCGTAACCCCAAGCCATCGCCGCAATCACACGGAAGGCCGCTTCATCGTTATAACCGCGAGAGGTCACGCCTTCTGGGTCATAAGAGGCTAGTTGTAATGTCCAAGCTTTGGCTTTCGCGATCATGGCTTGGTCTTCTAACACGATACCAGCAATGGATAAGTTACGGGTGGCGTTAAAGGCTTCTTGGCAGCTAACGTACATTTGACGCCAGTAAGGGCGCCATAAAGAGGCCTTGCCAACAGTTTCTTCAGGGTAAGGTTGCGGCTCAGCATAAGGCTCCACATCGATAAATTTGAGTGTGGAGTTACTCATAAAGGCGTCGAACTTGCAGTAGCTGGCATCCTTTTTTAGATGTTCACGAAAGGCCGCTAGGTCTTTGCTTTGTACTAATAAACGTGGGTGCTCGACACTCAAGTTATCCAAAAAAGAAAGGTCGATATCGGCTTCTTGTACCTTGATCGGCATCACATCCACTAGGTTGCCCGCGGACTTATCGTTTTCTAATTTGATCGCTTTAATGGCGTCAAAAGATTTCTTATCAGACATTCAAAAACCTCGTTCTAAAAAGGGAGCCATCACTAGCCTCGTCATTTTTCGATGACAATTAAGCACTGCAAATTCACTGCGATGCTCATTCAGGCTTGTGTAATCTTGTTATTAAAATGGGTATCACACCCTGCACTGGCCGCTATTTTAACGTTGTTTTCTTTAATTGTCATACAAATGAGCATAGCTCTCATTCGCTTAACGATTGCTCACCCTCCAAAGCCTGCTTCACTGCGGGTTTAGGGGTGAAAGGCGACAACACAATACCTATAGAAGCCACCACGATTGCGCCAATGCCCAAGCATTGCAGTAACGATAGCTGCTCTCCTAGTATCAAAAAGCTGACGATCACCCCCATCACCGGCTCGCCACTGGCCATGACACCGTATATATGGGTGGGCAAGTTGCGCAAAGCAAACATCTCAAGCATCAGGGGTATGGCGCTGGATAACAGAGCGATCACCACTACTATCAAAAACACATTCGGCTCTAATATTTGGGAAAGTGAATCCGTGTCGCCAGCGGGCATCACGATCAAGGAAGCGACCACCAAACCGAGTGATGGTGCTTTGCTACCAAAGCGCTTACCCGCCTTCTTGCCCATGAGGATATAAGCACCCCAGAAGAACGCCGCCACCAGCGCGTAGAACAGCCCTAGCACATCAAGGTTTTCCACTTGCGCGGACTTTGGCAGCAGCAAGAAAATCCCCGTTGCCGCCAATAATACCCACAGATAATCGGAACGGTTTTTCGAATAAAACGCCGCCACACACAAAGGGCCAATCAGCTCCACCGCTAATGCCACACCGACCGGCACTGTCTTGATGGACATATAAAAGAACAGATTCATACCGGCAACGGTTATGCCGTAAGCCAAGACCGTTCCTAGGCTGTTGCGGTTAAAGCGCACCTGCCAAGCTTTTAACAAGAAGAATAAGATCACCGCCGACACCGACAAACGCAGCACAGTGACATCTTCTGGCGTGAACACCGAAAACATGGATTTCGCCAACGCCGCCCCAGCGGTAATCGACACTATGGCCAGCAGCAGTGCTGCCACAGACGTCATGAGCTTGAATGAAGGAGATGCCATCAGCATAAGTTAATCTCTAATAAGTCGAAAAATATGAGATAAAATTTATCAGCTTGGCGTATATTTCTAAGTCATAATTCACTTGGATTTGATAATTTTTATCAAAATATCCCTAAGAAAGGCCAAAACCTGATGGACGCATTAGATAAGAAGATCCTCGAACAGCTGCAAATAGATGCCAAAGCTTCCATGGGTTCGATTGCCGAAAAAGTCGGTCTGTCTGAACCCGCCTGCTATCGCCGAGTGAGACAACTGCGTGCTAGTGGTGTTATTGAAAAGGAAATGGCCATCGTTAAACCCAAAACCATGGGTTGGCCTCTAAGCATGCTCGTCATGGTCACCTTCGAAAGAGACCATAACACCATCATAAACAGCTTCCTTACTCGGGTTAACAAGGAGCCAGAAGTGCTCGATTCATGGTGTGTAACAGGAGATCATGATGTGGTACTACAAGTATTGTCTACCGACATGGAAGCCTTCGACGACTTCACCAACCGAGTGCTGCACAAAGACGACAGCGTGAAATACTTCCGCACCCTAGTGGTACTCAAACACGCCAAAGCCAACAGTCCGATACCGCCAGCTGGGTAGCGGCTTTCAAATATAGTAAGGGTTCTAGGATTCTACAGTCTATCTAATAGAAAAATTAAACAGACCAGAATGTGATCTTTACTCTCTGTCATATATCTCATATAAAGATGATGAGTGATTTAGTTTTGCTCTGACCGCAATTTATCGCTGATAGCCATTAAATTTTTGAAGTTTCGATATCTCTATACTCTAATGCGAAACAATTGTCTTTTGATATAAACGCTTCTCGTAAAGTTACTTTTGGTATATGGCTTTCTCTATTGAAGTTTATAGCATTAATTATATTTACTATAAGTTTTCTCTTATCGTCAGGGAAATCGCACCCTAGCGTAATACTACAAATCCGAGCATTAATTTGAGTTCGATCGGTATTTGGGTACTCAAAGCTGTCAAAAAATAATTTTTCTTTAGCATTGGTGAATATTCTTACTTCATCTTCGTAAGACCAGTCGTTATTTTTAGTTAGAAGGTACTGATTAAAAACATATAAATCTTTTTCTAAGTTTCTTTTAGATTCATCTATATAACTCACTTTTTCTATACCAACCCCGTAAGGGAGCTCCCCACCAAACCAATACTCAACCATTATACCTTGGTGCTCTTGGGCATAGTGAGACCACATCAACATTGAATTGTTATTGTTCGATAGCGAGCAGATACGATAGTTGGTATCTATGAGGCTATTCGAATCGAGCTTACTTAATGTTGGTAGTTCAATCGGGTCATTTAATTGTTTTTTCGACGCCAAATAAAAGTACTGGCTGGTAAGTGCATCAATACTATTGACATTAAAAGGGGAGTACTTGAAAAGCCGGCCTGATTTTGCTGTAAAGGTGTGCCATTTGAACTGGTTAATCAGATCTACATTGTACCAGTATTGCAAATATTTATATTCTTCTTCTGCTATTTCTACATCGGACAATCTTTCTGCGCAGCTAATATAATTACCTATGAGAATGTGATTGTGCTCTTTTGATGAGCGCATCAACTCTATCGCAAGCTTGTAGTATTGAAATGCAAGGCTAAGTTCGTTTTTACGCTCATAACAGACGCCGATACAATTGTACGATGACATAGTTGGTTGATTACCAGCGTGAAACTTGGTGACATTCTCTATGACGAAATCAAATTCATTGCACTCGATGCCTAAGTCGTATAAACGTAAGAAATCGTCGCTACTCATATCTCCGTTAGATAATTTGACTTTCATCTCTGCGAGCTGTGTATCGTAGTATGTGCTGTTCCACTTAGTTTTTAATGATTTTAACTCACCACTCAAATGCTCATATATTTGGTGTCTAATTAGGTCGGGAGAGTCAAGTGCCTTCATCACTTCTTGATATATTCCCAATATATCAATCATATTGTTAAAGTGTTTTTTTTCTATAAATAATTGCTCTAGCTCATCGATTTTATGTTTGCATCTAACTGCTTGATATAGAATTTTAGATTCATCGCGCAAGGTCTCTGCCTTATCATTAATAAACTCCAAAATTTTCTTGTTCGCTGGCTGCTTTAGGTGTGACAACGCTAGCAAGTAATACAGACGTCCGTTTATATCATGTCGGTAATGCAAATCGTCTGTTGAAACATCTTCATGGTAAGTAACGACGTCTTTATATTCCCCAGCCTGAAAAGCTTTTTGTATTAGTACCTGCTTCAGAGGATTAGCTTCGCCTTTCTCTGATTCCTTAACATAAACTTGATAAATTTCTTTGTTGTCATTCCCCAATAACTTATCGACCTGCCAGTAACGAAGCTTGCTTAACGCAAACTCTTTACTGATTAAGTTGCGATTGAAATACGCTTCAATGATTTCAACATTTACTGTCTCCATTGATTCTATTAGGGCTAAGCAATTCTCAACTTCATCAAGATAGAAAAGCGCAAAAACAAGCATGCCATTCCCGCAAGTAACTTTACTGTCTTGAACTAAAGATTTGATAAACTGCCAGTCTTGAAGAGTAAAGTTAGAGAAGTTATTTCCGCAGTAGAGCAGGTTATCGATTGTTCGACCTAGCTTCTCAAATTCATTTTTTTCATAATCGATTTTTAATGATGTTATGCATGAGTTCGTATTATGATCCGTTATAAAAAGTCCCCAATGAGCGTAAGAGTTGTTTGGGTTTAGTTTTATAGCATACCGATAGAAGCATGCTGGAATGTGCTGTTCATTAAATGAGTCGTAAATTTTATTTGCGGTATCCCCAAGGTAGCAGTAGGCGGATGATTCATCACTGTGTCGTAAAGTTACCTCGGCAATAACATCATCCAAACATTCTTGCTTTAGATATTGGATAAAGTAATAAAAACCTAGATACCATTCATTACCATCGGACCGCCAACAGCTATCTAGAAAAGTTAGCTTCGAAAATTCTTGCTCTTTAATCCAACTAATTATCTTTTTATCATCAACACTGCTCATAACATCCATTCTTTAAATCGCGGGTATTATCAATAAAACGTAATAAAATGGGGCAAAGTCAAATCATCAATTTCCTCTACTCCAATTTACTCCCATCACGACCAGACATTCAATCTCCCAATCAAAAAAAGCCCCGCAATTTTGCGAGGCTTTCTATTTCGGTGCTTAAACAACAAGTCTTAGAACGGAATATCGTCGTCGAAGTCGTCGAAGTTCGGTGCTTGTTGTGGTTTTGGCTCTGGTGCTTTAGGTGCTGGTTGTGGCGCACGTTGCTGCGGAGCGGATTGAGCAGGCTGCTGTGGCGCGTTGCCCCAGCTACCGAAAGATTGTGGTGCAGCTTGTTGCGGAGCCTGTTGTGGTGCTTGCTGAGGCTGTCCGTAACCACCTTGCGCAGGTTGCTGGTTAAAGCCTCCTTGCGGTGCGTGTTGTTGTGGCGCTGCCTGCTGTGGTGCTTGGTTGTAGCCGCCTTGTGCAGGTTGCTGAGCTGGAGCATTGTTGCCGTAGCCGCCCTGTTCGCCACCGTAAACGCCTTGTTGGCCGCCGTTGTTATCGCCACGTCCGTCTAGCAGTTGCATTTCGTTGGCAACGATCTCTGTGGTGTAACGTTTGATGCCGTCTTTTTCCCACTCACGAGTACGTAAAGAGCCTTCTACGTAGACTTTAGAGCCTTTTTTGATGTAGTCGCCAGCGATCTGACCTAGGCGGAAGTTACCACGGTCCATGAAGGCCACTCGGTGCCATTCTGTACGTTCTTGCATTTGGCCGGTTTGCTTGTCGCGCCAGCTTTCTGTTGTCGCCAAGTTAACGTTAGCAACGGCTGCACCTGATGGCATGAAGCGTACTTCTGCATCGTTGCCTGCGTTACCAATTAAGATGACTTTATTTATTCCACGTGCCATGACGTTGTTCTCCAACTATAAATAGATATTGTCTGTTAAAGATTTATTTGCGGAGCAATCTGTCGCAAAGCGTCTTTGTCTAATAATTTCTTGTCTACTTTCAAATAGGCGGTTTGCTCATCTGAAAAAATCTGCATATCTTCCACTCCTTGGACTTGAGCAAGTTTTGCGCTGAGTTCGCTGACTGCTTGGTCGTTTGTCTCTGTTAGGCTAAACGCTAAGCTGCTCAGTTGTTTTGGCGGTGTCTGCCAGTAACAAGCGAGTGTCCAAATCAGTAACACGCCACCTACTGCCCAAAAAACGGCACTCGATGAATAATACTGTAATAGCCAACCCCCACATAAACCACCAATAAAGGAGCCCATAAATTGGTGTGTGGAAAACACGCCCATGGCGGTACCTCGGTAGCCGACTGGTGCGAGTTTACTGATGAGTGATGGTAAGGTCGCTTCGAGAGTATTAAAGCCAATAAAGTATAGCCACAATAATAGCCCAAATATCCAAATCTGTGGTGCCCACTGTAGCAGCAAGGCGCTAAAACCTAGCATGGCCACTACAAAAATAAGCACGCCTTTCATTTTGCCTTTTGTCTCGGCAATAATGACCAATGGTACCATACCCACAAAGGCAAAACCCATGACTGCCAGATATAACCAGCTATGTTGTGCCAAGGGTAAATCAAACTGATTAATTAATAGGTTTGGAATGGTTAAAAACAAGGCGGTTAGGCTGCCGTGTAGTAATAATACGCTGATGTTCAAAAAGCGCAGTTGGCCGTCTTTAAGCACACGACCTAGGGCGACTAGGCTTGGTGTGGTGTCACGGCGAAAGGTATGTTGCACTATGTTAGGCACAGCAAAGACAATTAAGGCTATGCCCAATAACGAGAAGAAGAAGGATAGATAAAACAGTCCTGATAGTCCGACTAGGTCGAATAACCATGGCCCTAGCACTAAGGACAACATAAACGAGGCACCAATACTTATGCCGACGGTCGCCATAGCTTTGGTACGGTTTTGCTCGCGGGTCACATCACTTAATAGAGCCATTAGAGTGCTAGCAATGGCGCCTGCCCCTTGCACAGCGCGACCGATAATTAATACCATGATATCGTTAGCGTTGGCACAAATGAGGCTACCTAGGGCGAACAATAATAAGCCGATGATGATGACGCGTTTACGGCCAATTTTATCGGACCACATGCCCATGGGAATTTGTAAGAAAGCTTGGGTGAAACCATAGATACCGATGGCCATGCCTATCATCGCAGCGTCGGCGCCGTTTATGCCATCGGCGGCCACACTTATCACTGGCATGATAAGGAATAAACCTAACATTCTGAATAGGTAGATCAGCGCTAATGCAAGTACAGAGCGACGTTCGAGAGCATCCATAAGGAAAAATAACCAACCAGCTAAAGGGTTAAGACAGAAATATGTCAATTTTACAAAAAATACCGTTGAAGCTCCATTTCAACTACTGTAAAAATAGACAGTAATTTCATTAACTAACAAAACATTTACTGTTAGCTAACTTCACATTGGAGACACATGGATACCATTACTATACGCGGGGCCCGCACCCACAACCTAAAAAATGTGGACCTAGACATCCCTCGCGATAAGTTAGTCGTGATTACTGGCTTGTCAGGATCGGGCAAGTCTTCCCTCGCCTTTGACACGTTATACGCCGAAGGCCAACGTCGTTATGTTGAATCTTTATCAACCTACGCTCGCCAGTTTTTATCCATGATGGAAAAACCCGATATTGATCATATCGAGGGGTTATCGCCTGCTATCTCTATTGAGCAGAAGTCAACGTCACACAACCCTCGTTCTACGGTCGGTACCATCACCGAGATCTACGATTATTTGCGTTTGTTATTTGCTCGTGCAGGTCAGCCAAGATGTCCTGACCACGGCGAACCACTTGAAGCGCAGACCATATCACAAATGGTCGATAAGATAATCTCCTTGCCAGAAGAAAGCAAAATGATGCTTTTGGCTCCGATTGTTAAAGATCGAAAAGGTGAGCACTTACATACTCTTAATGATTTGTTATCTAAAGGTTTTATCCGTGCTCGTATCGACGGCATAGTGGTTGACTTGGACGATGCTCCGGCATTGGAAAAAAACAAAAAGCACACTATTGAGGTGGTTGTCGACCGCTTTAAAGTACGCTCAGATTTACAGCTACGCTTGGCGGAATCTTTCGAGACTTGTTTAGGTTTGTCCGACGGTATCGCAAAAGTCATCAATATGGACGACGAAGACGATGTGCATATTTTTTCCAGCAAGTTTGCCTGTCCTGTTTGTGGTTACAGCCTAACCGAGTTGGAACCTAGACTTTTCTCTTTCAATAACCCTAATGGTGCTTGCCAGACCTGTGATGGCCTTGGTACACACCAGATGTTTGACCAAGAACGCATCATCCAAGACGACACGCTGACGCTCGCTGAAGGCGCCATTCGTGGTTGGGGACGTCGTAGTATTTATTATTACCAACAGTTGAGCGCGCTTGCCCAGCATTATGGTTTCGATATTGAAGCGCCTTTCAAAGACATTCCGGCAGAGTTTCAAAAAAGCATTTTGCATGGCTCTGGTAAAGACAAAATAGAGTTCATGTACATCAATGAGCGGGGCGATAAGATGACCCGCTCCCATGTGTTTGAAGGGGTCATTCCGAATTTACAGCGTCGCTACCATGAAACCGAATCGGACTCGGTGCGAGATGACTTGTCTCAGTATATTAGCACTCGTGCTTGTCCGGATTGTCATGGCTCCCGCTTGAATCGTTCGGCGCGAAATGTCTTTATTGCTGAGCAAACCTTACCTGAAATTGTGACCTACCCTATTGCTGAGTGTTTGAAGTATTTTGAAACGTTAGAGCTGGCTGGGTCGCGAGGCGAAATCGCATCGAAAATTTTAAAAGAAATACGTGATCGCCTAACGTTCTTGGTCAACGTTGGTCTGGACTACTTAACCCTAGATCGCAAAGCCGACTCGCTGTCTGGTGGTGAAGCACAACGTATTCGTCTTGCTAGCCAAATTGGTGCGGGTCTAGTGGGGGTTATGTACATATTGGACGAGCCTTCGATTGGCTTACACCAACGAGATAACGAGCGCTTAATTGCCACTCTGACGCGTTTACGAGATTTGGGTAATACGGTGATTGTGGTGGAGCATGATGAAGATGCGATCCGCATTGCCGATCATGTTGTGGATATCGGCCCAGGAGCAGGTGTACATGGCGGACAAATCATTGCTAGCGGTACGCCTCAAGATATTATGGATTGTCCTGAATCAGTCACCGGACAGTTTTTAACGGGTAAACGTAAGATAGATATTCCAGCGCTTCGTCATCAGGCTAAGAACAAACAGTTTCTCAGCTTGATCGGGGCAAAAGGTAATAATCTAAACGATGTTACTTTAAATATCCCCGTGGGCGTGATGACCTGTGTGACAGGCGTATCAGGTTCGGGTAAATCCACCTTGATCAACGGCACACTTTATCCGTTGGCCGCCACAGCACTTAATGGCGCGACAACGTTAAAAGCAGCGCCTCATGAGCGTATCGAGGGCTTAGATTTATTTGATAAGTGTGTAGACATAGACCAAAGCCCAATTGGTCGTACGCCACGTTCAAACCCGGCTACCTACACGGGTATTTTTACGCCTATGCGTGAACTGTTCTCCGCGACCCAAGAGGCCAGATCTCGTGGTTATAAACCAGGGCGCTTTAGTTTTAACGTGAAAGGCGGACGCTGTGAAGCCTGCCAAGGCGACGGTGTGATCAAGGTAGAAATGCATTTCCTACCGGATGTGTATGTGCCGTGTGATGTCTGTAAAGGCAAACGCTACAATCGTGAAACTCTCGAAATACAATACAAGGGTAAAAATATTCACGAGTGTTTGGATATGACCATCGAAGATGCTCGAGAGTTCTTTGATCCCGTGCCTAGCATTGCCCGTAAGCTGCAAACATTGATTGATGTAGGTTTAGGCTATATACGTCTTGGGCAAGCCGCCACGACGCTCTCCGGCGGTGAAGCACAAAGGGTAAAACTGGCAAAAGAACTGTCGAAACGCGATACCGGTAGCACTCTGTACATTTTGGATGAGCCAACCACAGGTTTGCATTTCTCAGATATTGAACAATTACTGAAAGTTCTGCATCGCCTACGAGATCATGGCAATACGGTGGTGGTTATTGAGCATAACTTAGATGTGATCAAAACCGCGGATTGGATTATTGATCTAGGTCCAGAAGGTGGTAGCGGTGGTGGTTATATTATCGCAGAAGGCTCGCCTGAAAAAGTTGCTGAGGTGGAAGGCTCACATACAGCACGCTTCTTAAAGACCATGCTCAATTAATCTCTAACTGAACACATAAATCCCTTTACAGGTTTGTAGAGGGATTTTTTTTGCTCAAATTTATAAAAAATGAGAGATTAATCGAACACTAAAATTTAGGCACAAAAAAAGCCGAGCTGTTATAAGCTCGGCTTTTTTGTTACTTGCTGATATTACTCAGCGGCTTCAGCAACTGGTCGATCGACCAATTCAACGTAAGCCATAGGAGCGTTGTCACCTGTGCGGAAGCCACATTTAAGAATGCGAACATAACCACCAGGACGAGTTTGGTAACGAGGACCAAGCTCAGAGAACAATTTACCTACTGCATCTTTGCTACGAGTACGAGCAAAGGCAAGGCGACGATTCGCAACAGAATCGATTTTCGCCAATGTGATCAATGGCTCTGCAACACGACGAAGTTCTTTAGCTTTTGGCAACGTAGTTTTAATAACTTCGTGCTCAAATAAAGAAGCAGCCATGTTTTTGAACATCGCTTTACGATGCGAGCTAGTACGGTTTAAGTGACGTCCACTCTTACGATGACGCATTATACATTCCTTACTAAACTACTGAGGTCAGGAAACAATGACCTAGCGAGCTAGTACTTTGCTATCGTCTTTCAAACTAGCCGGTGGCCAGTTCTCTAAACGCATTCCCAAAGACAAACCACGCTGTGCTAAAACATCTTTAATTTCAGTTAATGATTTCTTACCTAGGTTAGGCGTCTTAAGAAGCTCAACCTCGGTACGCTGAATCAAGTCACCGATGTAATAAATATTTTCTGCTTTCAAACAGTTAGCACTTCGAACGGTCAATTCAAGATCATCAACCGGGCGTAGCAAAATTGGATCGATTTCATCCTCTTCTTCTTCAACAGGTGCTTCGCTTTCGCTCTCAAGAGCGACAAATACTGCGATTTGTTGTTGAAGAATAGTCGCTGCGCGACGGATTGCTTCTTCTGGATCAATCGTACCATTGGACTCGATGTCTAAGACAAGCTTGTCCAAGTCAGTACGTTGCTCTACACGAGCATTATCGACACTGTAAGCAACACGACGTACAGGGCTAAAAGAGGCATCCAGTTGCAGGCGGCCAATAGGACGAGTCTCATCGTCGCCAGCAACACGAGCATCAGCAGGCTCATAACCACGACCACGAGCTACTTTGATCTGCATCGTTAATTCAGCAGTATCATCTAAGTGAGCAATAACGTGATCTGGGTTAGCGATCTCTGCATCGGCAACTAGCTGAATATCACCAGCAGTTACAACACCAGGACCCTTTTTACTTAAAGTAAGAGTTGCTTCATCTTGCCCGTGTAGAGCGATCGCAACTCCTTTTAGGTTAAGAAGAATCTCAATTACATCTTCTTTAACCCCTTCAATTGCGCTGTATTCGTGCAATACACCGTCGATTTCTACTTCAACAATTGCACAACCAGGCATTGAAGACAAAAGAATACGGCGCAACGCATTACCCAAAGTATGACCAAAACCACGTTCTAGTGGTTGTAGCGTTACTTTAGCTCGCGTATTACCTAATTCCTGAACTTCAATGTTGCGTGGGGTTAACAATTCGCTCACTGAACGCTGCATAGATCCACCTATTTCTTAATCCTAATTACCGACTTACTTAGAGTAAAGTTCGACAATTAGGTTCTCATTAATTTCAGCTGATAAATCGGCACGTTCTGGAGCAGCTTTGTAAGTTGCTTCCAATTTAGTTGAATCAACTTCGATCCAATGGATCGGTGCGCGATTTTTAGATAGCTCTAGTGCGCTTTGTACACGCAATTGCTTCTTAGCTTTTTCACGGATAGACACAACGTCACCAGCTTGAACTTGGTAAGACGGGATGTTAACCGTTGCACCGTTAACTAGAATACCTTTATGGCCAACTAGTTGACGAGCTTCCGCACGTGTAGAACCAAAACCTGCGCGGTAAACAACGTTATCTAAACGTGATTCCAAAAGTTGCAAAAGGTTTTCGCCAGTTGCGCCCTTTAGACGAGCTGCAGATTTGTAGTAGTTACGGAATTGTTTTTCAAGAACACCGTACATACGACGTACTTTTTGTTTCTCACGTAATTGTAAGCCGTAATCAGAAAGACGACCGCGACGTGCACCGTGCACACCAGGAACTGTTTCTGCTTTACATTTCGACTCAAGAGCGCGTGAACCGCTCTTCAATTGCAAGTCGGTACCTTCACGACGAGACAACTTACAAGTTGGACCTATATAACGAGCCATGTATCTGTCTCCTCAATTAAACGCGACGTTTCTTAGGTGGACGGCAACCGTTGTGCGGGATTGGCGTCACATCTGTGATGTTATTGATACGCAAGCCCAATGCATTCAATGCACGAACTGCGGACTCACGACCTGGACCTGGGCCCTTGATCATTACGTCAACGTTTTTAAGGCCGAACTCTTGTGCGACAGCACCGGCACGTTCCGCTGCTACTTGAGCTGCGAAAGGAGTACTTTTACGAGAACCGCGAAAACCAGAACCACCGGCAGTAGCCCAAGACAATGCGTTGCCTTGGCGATCGGTGATAGTCACAATAGTGTTGTTAAATGACGCGTGTACATGAGCAACACCGTCGACAACCGTCTTTTTGACTTTTTTCTTGGTATTGCGCGTAGCTGGCTTAGCCATATTGCACTTTTCCTATTTAATGCTCAGCTCTAGCTAACTTAGGTAGCTAGAGCGAAACGCGTTTAAATTACTTACGAATTGGCTTACGAGGGCCTTTTCGTGTACGAGCGTTCGTTTTGGTACGTTGACCACGAACTGGTAGGCTGCGGCGGTGACGAATACCGCGATTACAGCCTAAGTCCATCAAACGTTTGATAGACATACTGACTTCACGGCGAAGATCACCCTCTACAGTATACTTAGCAACTTCACCACGAAGTTCATCAAGGATTTCATCACTTAATGAACCGATTTTCGCAGTTTCAGCAACACTAGTTGCAGCACAAATTGCGCGTGAACGAGTGCGACCGATTCCGAAGATGTAAGTCAGAGAAATGACCGCATGTTTATTGTCAGGAATATTGACACCGGCTATACGAGCCATTCACTTTACTCCGTTGTTATGGATGAATTAATCATCACTTTACATAATTAGGGCGGCTGATTATGCCTACATTTAGACTATAAATCAACCACCCTATCCTATCATTGAGCAAACTTGCTAATTAGCCTTGACGCTGTTTATGTCTAGGCTCAGTTTTACAAATTACTCGAACTGCACCGTTACGACGAACGATTTTACAGTTACGACAGATTTTCTTTACAGATGCACGTACTTTCATGTTCAACTCCAACCTATGCTTAACGCATTAGGCCATTTGGACCATAACCAGTCAGATTAGATTTCTTCATTAATGACTCGTATTGCTGGCTCATCAGATGACTTTGAACTTGCGACATAAAGTCCATGACAACCACTACTACGATTAACATAGAAGTACCGCCAAAGTAGAATGGAACATTCCACGCAACAACAAAGAACTGAGGCATCAGCGACACTAGAGTGATGTATAAAGCACCAAACAATGTCAAACGGGTCATTACACCATCAATATATCGAGCTGTATGATCGCCTGGACGAATACCCGGTAAAAAAGCACCGGACTTTTTCAAGTTATCTGCCACATCTTTAGGGTTAAACACTAGCGCTGTATAGAAGAAGCAAAAGAATACAATTGCTATCGCAAATAACAGCACATAGAGAGGTTGCCCTGGAGCAAGAGCCAAAGAGATATTCTGCAACCATTCCATTCCTTCGCCTTGACCAAACCATTGGCCGATCGACGCTGGGAACAAAAGGATACTTGAAGCAAAGATAGGTGGAATAACACCCGCCATATTCACTTTAAGTGGCAAATGACTCTTCTGTGCGGCAAACACTTTTTTGCCTTGTTGGCGCTTAGCATAGTTCACAGTAATGCGACGCTGACCACGTTCGATGAAAACAACGAATGCGACAGTGGCAATGGCTATGATACCAATTAACAACAAAGCAAGAATATTAATATCGCCTTGACGAGCCGACTCAAAAGATTGACCTAGAGCAGATGGAAGGCCTGCAACAATACCAGCAAAGATAAGAATGGAAATACCATTACCAATACCTTTCTCTGTAACTTGTTCACCTAACCACATCAAGAAAACAGTACCAGCAACCAGAGTAACTACCGCAACTGCGTAGAATTCTAGACCACTGCTAAAGGAGATACCTTGACTTGCCAAACCAACTGCCATACTAGCAGACTGGACAAGCGCAAGTAGCACCGTACCGTAACGAGTGTATTGAGTAATCTTGCGACGACCCGCCTCACCCTCTTTCTTAAGTTGCTCTAGCTGCGGACTCACAACCGTCAATAACTGCATAATAATTGAAGCAGAAATGTAAGGCAGAATACCGAGCGCAAAAATACTCATACGCTCGAGTGCGCCCCCTGAGAATACGTTAAATAAACTCAGAATTGTGCCTTCATTTTGATCAAACAGTGCTGACAGCCTATCAGGATTAATTCCTGGCACAGGGATGTGTGCACCGATTCGGTATACAATAATTGCTAAGAAAACGAAGCGGATACGAGCCCAAAGCTCGCTTAATCCACCTTGCATCCCAGCGGGTAGTGAGTCACGCTTTGCCATCTATTCCTCGACTTTTCCGCCAGCTGCTTCAATAGCGGCACGAGCACCTTTAGTCACTTTAAGACCGCGAACAGTAACAGCTTTGTCGATAGAGCCAGACAAGATTACACGTGCAGTTTTAATTTGATGACCAAGGATATCGGCGCTCTTAAGGGCAGCCAAATCTACAACTTCAGCATTTACAGCAGCAAGTTCGTTCAAACGAACTTCAGCAACATACTTTGCCTGACGTGAAGTAAAACCAAATTTTGGCAGACGTTTCTGCAAAGGCATTTGACCACCTTCAAAACCAGGTTTTACTGAGCCACCTGAGCGAGATTTAAGACCTTTATGGCCTCGTCCGCCGGTTTTGCCCAAGCCGCTACCAATGCCGCGACCAACACGTTTAGGAGCATGTTTGCTACCTTCGCCAGGACGAAGTGTATTTAAGAACATGTTATTCTCCTACCACTTTTACCATGTAATAAACTTTATTAACCATACCACGAACAGATGGAGTATCTTCCAACTGACGAGTTTGGCCAATCTTACTTAAACCCAAGCCTTTAACAGTTTCACGGTGCTTTGGAAGACGACCGATCGGGCTGCGGGTTAGTTGAACTGTGATGGTTTTGTTAGCCATGACACATTACCCCAAAATTTGATCGACTGACTTACCGCGTTTTGCTGCGATTTGCTCAGGTGCTTTCATATCCTGCAAACCTTTGATCGTAGCGCGAACTACGTTTACTGGGTTTGTAGAGCCGTAACATTTTGCCAATACGTTGTGAACGCCAGCGATTTCAAGAACCGCACGCATTGCACCACCGGCGATAACGCCAGTACCTTGTGACGCAGGCTGCATGTAAACTTTAGAAGCGCCATGTGTTGCTTTAACAGGATACTGAAGAGTATCGCCGTCAAGCTTAACAGACACTAGGTTACGGCGAGCTTGTTCCATAGCTTTTTGAATCGCTTGAGGAACTTCGCGTGCTTTACCACGACCGAAGCCAACCTTACCATTACCATCTCCGACAACTGTTAAAGCTGTGAAAGAGAAGATACGACCACCCTTTACAACTTTAGCAACGCGGTTTACTTGAACTAGCTTCTCTTGGAGGTCGCTAGTTTGTTGATCATTAACTGCCATTTGCTACCCCTTAAAACTCTAGACCGGCTTCACGTGCAGCGTCAGCAAGTACTTGAACGCGACCGTGGTATTTGAAGCCAGAACGGTCAAAAGCGACCGAAGTGACACCTGCTTCTTTAGCGCGTGTAGCAATCAAAGTACCGACTTCTTGAGCCGCTGCTTTGTTACCAGTCGCTTTAGCACGTAGAGCTTCTTCAAGAGTAGAAGCGCTCGCTAGAACTTTACTACCACATGGAGAAATCACTTGAGCATACATATGGCGTGGTGTGCGATGTACAGTAAGACGATTCGCACCTAACTCACGAATATGCAAGCGCGCACGGCGTGCACGACGAATTCGAGATTGTTTTTTAGTGTTCATGAATGCTTACCTACTTCTTCTTAGCTTCTTTACGACGAACGATTTCGTCTGCATAGCGAACACCTTTGCCTTTATATGGCTCAGGTGGACGGAAACCGCGAACTTCTGCAGCTACCTGACCAACGGCTTGTTTATCAACACCCTTGATCACGATTTCTGTTTGAGAAGTACATTCAGCTGTAATGCCTTCAGGAAGTTCGTAGTCAACTGGGTGAGAGAAACCCAGAGACAGGTTAAGTACTTTACCTTTAACGGCAGCACGGTAACCTACACCTTGAAGAAGCAATTTTTTCTCAAAACCTTGGCTTACACCAACAACCATGTTGTTAACCAAAGCGCGAGTTGTACCAGCTAAGGCACGGCTTTGTTTTGCACCATCGCGCGCAGCGAAAGTGATAACGTTTTCTTCTTTAGACACAACAACGCTTGTGTGAACATTAAACTCTAAAGAACCTTTGCCGCCTTTTACAACAACATTTTGGCCTTTAAGAGTCAAATCTACACCACTAGGAAGCGTCACGGGACTATTAGCAACTCGAGACATACTAACTCCTAGAATACAGTGCAGATTACTTCGCCACCAATACCAGCAGCACGAGCTGCACGGTCTGTCATCACACCTTTAGAGGTAGAGATGATTGCAACACCAAGGCCTGCTTCTACTTTAGGTAGATCAGTTGTGCCTTTGTATTGACGCAAACTTGGGCGAGATGCGCGTTTAATTTCTTCGATAACCGGCTTACCTTCGTAGTATTTCAACTCGATAGTAAGTGTCGGTTTGATCGCTTCGTCTACAGAGAAGTTACCTACGTAACCTTCTTCTTGTAGTACAGATGCGACTGATGCTTTCATTTTTGATGAAGGCATGCTCACAGTGGTCTTAGCGGCCATCTGTGCATTACGAATACGTGTGAACATATCCGCAAGGGTATCTTGCATACTCATTTAAGAGCTCCTAATTGAAAAAACCATTGTGCAGCAAATAGAGCTCGCGCATAGTACACAGCAGCGAGCAGAATGTCCAGCTTTTAGACACCCCACCCACTGCAATGTATTATGATCGTGCTCTACTTGCTTACCAACTAGCTTTCTTCAAGCCTGGTACGTCACCGCGCATCGCTGCTTCACGCAGTTTGATACGAGACAAGCCGAAACGACGGTAAACACCGTGTGGACGACCTGTAACTTGACAACGGTTACGTTGGCGAGAAGAAGATGAATCGCGTGGAAGCGCTTGAAGTTTCAAGGTTGCTTCCCACTTTTCATCGTCCGATGCATTAACGTCGCTAATGATCGCTTTTAGAGCAGCACGCTTTTCAGCGAACTTTGCTACTAATTTGGTGCGTTTTGCTTCGCGCTGAATCATTGAGATCTTTGCCATGATTCCTACCTCTTATTTCTTGAAAGGGAAACTAAAGGCGGCTAGCAAAGCACGACCTTCTTCGTCGGTACGAGCAGTCGTTGTAATGGTAATATCCATACCACGTACACGATCTACTTTATCGTAGTCGATTTCTGGGAAGATGATCTGCTCTTTAACACCCATGCTGTAGTTACCACGACCGTCGAAAGACTTAGGATTAAGTCCACGGAAGTCACGGATACGTGGAATAGCTACATCAACCAAACGGTCGAAGAAATCCCACATACGCTCACCACGTAGAGTTACTTTACAACCGATCGGGTAACCGTCACGGATTTTAAAGCCTGCTACTGATTTACGCGCCTTAGTCACTACAACTTTTTGGCCGCTAAGTGCTTGAAGATCGTTAACCGCATGCTCAAGAAGTTTCTTGTCTGCGATTGCTTCACCAACACCCATGTTCAATGTGATTTTAGTGATTTTAGGCACTTCCATCACGTTTTTGTATGCAAACTCTTCAGTAAGAGTTGATACAACTTGATCTTTATAAACTTGCTTAAGTCTCGCCATGGCTATAATTCTCGCTCTTAGGCGTCGATCGCTTCACTGTTTGATTTAAAGATACGTACTTTCGTACCGTCTTCATTCAATTTAAAGCCGACGCGATCCGCTTTGCCAGTAGCATCGTTATAGATAGCTACATTAGAAATTTGGATAGGTGCTTCTTGTTCAACGATGCCGCCAGTTGAACCCTTCATAGGGTTTGGTTTTTCATGTTTCTTAACGGTGTTAACACCAGAAACAAGAACTCGACTATCGTCTACTACCTTAACCACTTTACCGCGTTTGCCTTTATCTTTACCAGCAATCACGATAACTTCGTCGTTACGTTTGATTTTACGCATAATGTCCCCTCTCCCTCTTACAGCACTTCTGGTGCAAGAGAAACAATTTTCATGAATTGCTCTGTACGCAATTCACGTGTTACAGGGCCAAAGATACGAGTACCAAGTGGCTGTCCTGACGCATTCAATAATACCGCAGAGTTTACATCAAAACGGATTACAGAGCCATCTGGACGACGAACACCTTTCTTAGTTCTAACGACAACTGCGTTAAGAACTTGCCCTTTTTTAACACGACCACGAGGGATCGCTTCTTTCACTGTGACCTTAATAATGTCACCGATAGCAGCATAACGACGATGTGAGCCACCCAGTACTTTAATACACTGAACACGCTTTGCGCCGCTGTTATCTGCAACATCAAGCATCGATTCTGTTTGAATCATTACTGCTCTCCAATCAAATTAGATAACAAGTCTCACGAAGGGGCAGCTTAAACAGCTGCCGCTTTGTTAACAACTTGAACCAGATTCCAAGTCTTAGACTTAGAGTAAGGACGTGTTTCTACGACCTTAACGGTATCACCGATCTGACACTCATTGTTCTCATCGTGAGCGTGTAGTTTTGTAGAACGACGAATAAACTTACCGTATAAAGGGTGTTTTTCAGTACGTTCAACAAGTACCGTGATGGTTTTATCCATCTTGTCGCTAACTACTTTACCAGTAGCTGTACGCGCTTTTGTTTCTGCCATCTTAGTTACCTGCCTTATCGTTTAGCACGGTTTTAACACGTGCGATATTGCGGCGAACCTGTGAGAGCAAATGTGTTTGCGCTAACTGACCAGTGGCTTTCTGCATACGCAGAGTAAATTGCTCACGCAGTAGTTCGATCAAGGTCGCTTGTAGCTCAGCTACAGACTTTTCTTGCATTTCTTTTGCTTTCATCTACATCACCGTACGCGTTACGAAAGTTGTGGACAGAGGAAGCTTAGCAGCAGCCAACGCGAATGCTTCGCGTGCTAGCTGTTCTGAAACGCCCTCAACTTCATAAAGCATCTTGCCAGGTTGAATCTGTGCAACCCAGTATTCTACGCTACCCTTACCTTTACCCTGACGAACCTCAAGAGGTTTCTGAGTAATCGGCTTATCAGGGAATACACGAATCCAGATTTTACCACCACGTTTGATGTGACGAGTCATTGCACGACGCGCCGCCTCAATTTGACGAGCAGTAATACGACCGCGAGCAGTCGATTTTAAACCGAATTCACCAAAGCTAACCTGATTACCGCGTAATGCAAGACCGCGGTTACGGCCTTTTTGCATCTTACGGAATTTAGTACGTTTCGGTTGTAACATGACTTACCCCCTACTTAGACTTCTTCTTTTGTGCGCCTTTATCAGCACGCACTTGTTCAATACCGCCCAAGATTTCGCCTTTGAAGATCCACACTTTAACACCGATGATGCCGTAAGTTGTGTTTGCTTCATAAGTAGAGTAGTCAATATCAGCGCGTAGTGTATGTAGAGGCACACGACCTTCACGATACCACTCAGCACGTGCGATTTCAGCACCGCCTAAACGACCACTAACCTGAACCTTGATACCTTTCGCGCCTGCACGCATAGCATTCTGTACTGCACGTTTCATTGCACGACGGAACATAACGCGACGCTCTAATTGGCTTGCAATATTTTGCGCAACCAATTTCGCATCCATTTCAGGCTTACGAATTTCTTCGATGTTAATGTGGACAGGTACGCCCATCATTTCAGAAACTGCATTACGTAGTTTCTCAACATCTTCGCCTTTCTTACCAATCACGATGCCTGGACGGGCAGTGTGAATTGTAATACGAGCTGTTTGAGCAGGACGTTGAATCTCGATACGAGAAACAGAAGCCTGAACCAATTTTTTCTCCAAGTACTCACGAACCTGAAGATCATTTAATAGCAGCTTAGAGTAGTTTTGATTATTCGCATACCAAGTAGAAGTATGATCTTTAACTATCCCTAGGCGTATACCAGTTGGATGAACCTTCTGACCCATTGGGTTTCTCCTAATTAGTCAGCGACTTTAACTGTTATATGGCAACCGCGTTTTAGAATACGGTCAGCACGGCCTTTAGCACGTGGCATAATACGTTTCAGAGTCATAGCCTCATCAACATACGCCGTAGAAACACGCAAGTCATCTATATCAGCACCTTCGTTGTGCTCAGCGTTAGCTACAGCAGACTCTAGTACTTTCTTGACAATTACTGCCGCCTTCTTAGGACTGAACGTTAGAATGTTCAGTGCTTCGCTAACAGATTTGCCGCGGATTTGATCTACAACCAAACGGGCCTTCTGCGCTGAGAGGCGAGCACCTTTTAATGAAGCGCTTACTTCACTCATATTAATACTCCTAATTACCGTTTGGCTTTCTTGTCCGCAGCATGACCACGATATGTACGGGTCGGAGCGAACTCACCCAATTTATGACCGACCATGTCTTCAGTTACAAGAACTGGAACATGCTGGCGACCATTATGGACAGCGATAGTCAACCCTACAAAATCAGGGAAGATAGTTGAACGGCGTGACCAAGTCTTAATTGGACGTCGATCTTTTTTCTCTACCGCAGCCTCTACCTTTTTCAACAAATGAAGGTCGATAAAAGGACCTTTTTTTAGTGAACGTGGCACAGTCGTTTCCTCTTATTACTTAGTACGGCGACGTACAATAAGTTTATCAGTACGCTTGTTGCTGCGCGTTTTGTAACCTTTAGTAGGCACACCCCATGGAGATACTGGATGACGACCACCAGAGCTACGTCCTTCACCACCACCATGCGGGTGATCAACTGGGTTCATCGCTGCACCGCGGACGGTTGGACGAATACCACGCCAGCGACTAGCACCAGCTTTACCCAGAACTCGCAAGCTATGCTCGGAGTTAGAAACTTCACCCAAAGTAGCGCGACATTCAGTCAACACTTTACGCATTTCACCTGAACGTAGGCGAAGCGTAACGTAGCGACCTTCACGAGCAACTAGCTGAGCAGAAGCACCGGCTGAACGTGCAACTTGTGCACCTTTACCTGGCTTAAGCTCGATACAGTGAACAACACTACCCACTGGAATATTTTGCAGAGGCAAAGTATTACCAGCTTTAATAGGCGCATCTGCACCACTGGAAACTACAGAACCAGCTACCATACCTTTGGAAGCGATAATGTAACGACGCTCACCATCAGCATATTTAACCAATGCTATGTTTGCAGAACGGTTTGGATCATATTCCAAACGCTCAACTACCGCAGGAATTCCGTCTTTGTTACGACGAAAATCAATCATACGGTAATGCTGCTTATGACCACCACCTACGTGACGCGTAGTGATGCGTCCGTTGTTGTTACGTCCACCCGACTTGCTCTTTTTAGAAAGCAAAGGAGCGTAAGGTGCACCCTTATGCAAGTCGTTGTTAACAACACTAACAACGTGACGACGGCCTGCAGACGTTGGCTTACTTTTTACAACAGCCATTGACCTATCTCCCCTTATTCAGCGACCATGAAATCAATGTCTTGACCTTCAGCTAAACGAACATACGCTTTTTTCACGTCGCTACGTTTGCCTAGACCACGAACTGTACGTTTTGTCTTACCTTTATGGTTCAACGTACGAACAGACTCAACTTTGACTTCAAACAGCGCTTCGATAGCTTGTTTGATTTCTGGTTTCGTTGCATCACCAGTCACTCGAAAAACGTACTGACCATTGCCTTCGGCTACGATCGTTGCTTTTTCAGAGATATGTGGACCCAACAGAACTTTATAAATGCGTTCGCCGATCATGCTAGTGCCTCCTCAACTTGTTTCAGAGCACCAACTGTCACCAACACTTTGTCGTAAGCAATCAAGCTAACAGGGTCGATAGACGCTGCATCACGCACATCTACGTTTGGTATGTTGCGAGCCGCTAGGAAAAGATTGTCATCCAACTCGTGGGAAACAATCAAAGCGTTCTCAACATTCAATTCTGCCATTTTTGCTTTGAAGAGCTTAGTTTTTGGAGCTTCTAACTTCAGATCTTCAACAACAACAAGACGGTCTTGACGTACAAGTTCAGACCAGATGGTGCGCATTGCTGCACGGTACATTTTCTTGTTTACTTTCTGAGAGTGATCCTGTGGTTTTGCAGCGAAAGTAACACCACCAGAGCGCCAAATTGGGCTACGGATAGTACCTGCACGTGCGCGACCAGAACCTTTTTGTTTCCAAGGTTTACGTCCACCACCGGCTACTTCAGAGCGAGTTTTCTGAGCGCGTGAACCTTGACGAGCGCCAGCCAAGTAAGATGTAACTACTTGGTGTACTAGTGCTTCGTTGTATTCACGGGCAAAGGCTACTTCAGAAACTTCTACTGTTCCTTCCGTACCTGTAAGATTCAAGTTCATTGTCTACCCCTCTTAGCGAGCTTTAACAGCTGATTGAAGAATAACATCACCGTTCACAGCGCCAGGAACCGCACCTTTCACAAGGATAAGGTTACGTTCTGCATCTACGCGAACCACTTCAAGTGATTGTGTAGTGACTTGTGCTGCGCCCATGTGACCAGCCATCTTTTTGCCTTTCCAAACACGACCAGGTGTTTGACATTGACCGATGGAACCAGGAGCACGGTGAGACAATGAGTTACCATGTGTTGCGTCTTGCATAGAGAAATTATGACGCTTGATGGCACCTTGAAAGCCTTTACCTTTAGATTGACCAGTTACGTCAACCATTTGGATCGATTCGAAATCAGCTACAGTTAGTTCATCACCAACATTGATTTCTTTCTCGTCACCTGACAGGCGGAACTCCCATAAACCACGACCCGCTTCAACGCTTGCTTTTGCATAATGCCCAGCAGCAGCCTTGTTGACACGGCTCGAACGGCGAGTACCAACAGTTACTTGAACAGCTTGATAGCCATCAGTTTCTGCAGTTTTCACCTGAGTAACGCGGTTCGGTTCTACCTCGATAACGGTTACTGGCACGGATACACCCTCTTCATTGAAGACACGTGTCATTCCGGCTTTGCGTCCGACTAATTGAATAGTCATTTTTTACCTCATTTGCCAGTTGTGTATGGGGCTATCACCCGCTACGGCCGACCATTCCAGATCGTTCCACTATTTAGTGCATAAGCCGACTGATAACCAGCCGGTTCTCGCACCCCAAACTTTAGGGATTAACCTAAAGAAATTTGTACTTCCACGCCTGCCGCAAGGTCTAGCTTCATTAGAGCATCAACAGTTTTTTCTGTTGGCTCAACGATGTCTAGAACACGTTTGTGTGTACGGATTTCATACTGATCACGCGCATCTTTGTTTACGTGTGGAGAAACCAATACTGTGTAACGTTCTTTGCGAGTAGGAAGCGGAATCGGTCCACGTACTTGCGCACCTGTGCGTTTCGCTGTGTCCACAATTTCTTGTGTTGAAGCATCAATCAGACGGTGATCAAATGCTTTCAGACGAATACGGATTTTTTGGCTTTGCATTTCCAACTCCAAATACAGTTTTTAAATGACCTAATTGTACATTTATTAGGCCACAATCCTTTTTTAAGGACGGCGAATATTAGCCATTCACAAACTGGTTGTCAAGTAACCAACTTTAAAAAGAATGGAGCTTAAAATAAAAAAGGCCACTCGATGAACGAGCAGCCTTTTTTTGAATCACTTAACTTCGATATTACATATCGATTAAAGGATTATTTTAGTACTTTAGCTACAACACCAGCACCAACAGTACGGCCACCTTCACGGATCGCGAAACGTAGACCTTCGTCCATCGCGATTGGGTGAATCAAGGTAACAGACATTTGAACGTTGTCACCAGGCATTACCATTTCAACACCTTCAGGAAGCTCACAAGCACCAGTTACGTCAGTTGTACGGAAGTAGAACTGAGGACGGTAACCTTTAAAGAAAGGAGTGTGACGACCACCTTCATCTTTACCCAAAACATATACTTCTGCTTCGAATTCAGTATGAGGGTTGATAGAGCCAGGCTTAGCCAATACTTGACCACGCTGAACGTCTTCACGCTTAGTACCACGCAGAAGAACACCACAGTTCTCACCAGCACGACCTTCGTCTAGAAGCTTACGGAACATCTCAACGCCAGTACAAGTTGTTTTCGTAGTATCTTTGATACCAACGATTTCAACTTCTTCACCAACTTTAACGATACCACGTTCAACACGACCAGTTACTACTGTACCACGACCCTGGATAGAGAATACGTCCTCGATAGGCATGATGAATGCACCATCGATTGCACGCTCTGGCTCTGGGATGTAAGAATCTAGTGTCTCTACTAGGTTCTTAACAGCAGTTGTACCCATTTCGTTGTCATCTTCGCCGTTCAATGCCATTAGAGCAGAACCTGGGATGATTGGAGTGTCATCACCTGGGAAGTCGTATTCAGAAAGAAGGTCACGCAATTCCATTTCAACCAACTCTAGCATTTCAGCGTATTCTTCAGAATCCGCACCGCCACAGTCTTCAGCCAAAAGGTCAGCTTTGTTTAGGAATACTACGATGTAAGGTACACCTACTTGACGAGAAAGAAGGATGTGCTCACGAGTCTGAGGCATTGGGCCGTCAGTTGCGCCACATACTAGGATCGCGCCATCCATTTGAGCAGCACCAGTGATCATGTTTTTAACATAATCGGCGTGTCCAGGACAATCTACGTGTGCATAGTGACGATCTGGAGAATCGTATTCTACGTGAGAAGTAGCGATAGTGATACCACGCTCGCGCTCTTCAGGAGCATTATCGATACCGTCAAATGCTACAGCTTCACCGCCGTATACTTCAGCACATACGCGAGTTAGCGCAGCTGTAAGTGTTGTTTTACCATGGTCAACGTGACCGATTGTGCCAACGTTAACGTGCGGTTTATTACGTTCAAATTTACTCTTTGCCATGATACATACACCTTAAGAATTAGTAAGTATGATGATTAATCTTCATTTTTGATGATCGCGTCTGCCACACTAGCCGGTGCTTCAGCGTATTTCTCAAACTCCATTGCATAACTTGCACGCCCTTGCGACAAACTACGCACGTCAGTTGCATAACCGAACATCTCCCCGAGAGGCACTTCAGCACGGATTATCTTCCCTGACGGGGAATCGTCCATCCCCTGAACAAGCCCACGACGACGATTCAAGTCACCCATCACGTCACCCATGTACTCCTCAGGAGTTACAACTTCCACTTTCATTATCGGCTCAAGGACACAAGGATCTGCATCCAATGCGCCTTTTCTCAAACCTTGAGAAGCAGCAATTTTAAAGGCCATTTCGTTAGAGTCAACATCATGGTAAGAACCATCAAACAATACGACCTTAGCACCCAACAATGGATAGCCTGCGACCACACCGTTTTTCATTTGCTCTGAAATGCCCTTCTCTATTGCAGGGATGTATTCTTTTGGAATCGCACCCCCAACAATCTCGTTGACAAACTCAAGCCCTTCTTTATCAGTTGGGATTAACTTCATCACGACGTGACCGTATTGACCACGACCACCAGATTGACGCGCAAATTTGTGATTAATCTCCACTTCTTTGCGAATTTTTTCTCGGTAGGATACTTGCGGCTTACCAATGTTCGCCTCAACCTTGAACTCACGACGCATACGGTCGACAAGTATATCAAGGTGTAATTCACCCATACCTGAGATAATAGTTTGACCTGTCTCTTCATGTGTTTCAACACGGAAAGACGGATCTTCTTGCGCCAGTTTACCCAACGCAACACCCATTTTTTCTTGATCCGCTTGAGACCTAGGCTCAACCGCAACAGAAATAACAGGCTCAGGAAATTCCATTCGCTCAAGCACAACAATATCTTTCATGTCACAAAGCGTATCGCCGGTGGTAACAAACTTCATACCAACGGTTGCGGCTATATCACCCGCCAACACTTCTTTGATCTCTTCACGATTATTTGCGTGCATTTGAACCATGCGACCAATGCGCTCACGCTTCTGCTTAACAGAGTTGTATACAGCATCACCAGACTTCAAAGTTCCTGAGTACACACGAATGAACGTTAATGTACCCACAAATGGGTCTGTTGCAATTTTAAACGCCAATGCAGAGAACGGAGCCTCATCGTCAGCAGTTCGAGTTACAACGGTTTCACCATCTTCGAGCGTACCTTCAATCGCTTTAACTTCAAGCGGTGAAGGCATGTATTCAACTACCGCATCAAGAACAGCTTGCACACCTTTGTTTTTAAAGGCAGAACCACAGGTTACCAATACAACTTCATTGGCTAACGTGCGAATGCGCAAACCACGCTTAATGTCTTCAACAGATAAGTCACCTTCTTCAAGATACTTATCCATTAATTCTTCGTCGGCCTCTGCTGCCGCCTCAACCATTTGCTCACGCCATTCGTTTGCGTCATCAACAAGATCCGCAGGAATGTCTTCCAAAGAGAAAGTCATGCCTTGATCTTCTTCATTCCACATAACTGCTTTCATCAATACCAAGTCAACAACACCGCGGAAATCTTCCTCAGTGCCAATGTTGATTTGAATTGGGACAGCGTTTGCGTTTAAGCGATCCTTCAACTGTTCGACCACCGAATAAAAGTTCGCGCCAGTACGGTCCATCTTATTGACGAACACCATACGCGGCACTTCATATTTATTCGCTTGACGCCAGACAGTTTCAGTTTGTGGCTGAACACCAGAGGAACCACAGAGCACAACGACTGCACCATCCAAAACACGCAATGAACGCTCAACCTCAATGGTGAAGTCCACGTGTCCAGGTGTATCAATAATATTAATACGGTGTTGGTCAAATTGCTGACTCATACCACTCCAGAAACAAGTTGTTGCTGCTGAAGTTATGGTAATACCGCGTTCTTGCTCCTGTTCCATCCAATCCATGGTAGCTGCACCATCGTGCACCTCACCAATTTTATGAGATAGACCAGTATAAAAAAGAACACGCTCAGTCGTCGTCGTTTTACCTGCATCAACGTGTGCACAAATACCGATGTTACGGTAGCGGTTGATAGGTGTTTTACGTGCCACTGTGTATATTGCTCCGAACGATTAGAAACGGTAGTGAGAGAAAGCTTTGTTGGCTTCAGCCATGCGATGAACGTCTTCACGCTTCTTAACCGCAGAACCTTTGTTCTCAGCCGCATCAAGGATCTCACCTGCTAGACGTAGAGCCATGGATTTTTCACCACGCTTACGAGAAGACTCTACCAACCAACGCATAGACAAAGCTACACGACGTGCTGGACGTACTTCTACAGGGACTTGATAAGTTGCACCACCTACACGGCGAGATTTAACCTCTACCATAGGCTGGATAGACTCTAGGGCTTTTTCGAAGATACCCATTGGCTCTTCGGTTTTAGCGCGTTCTGCAACAGTGTTAAGTGCATTGTAAACAATGCTTTCTGCTACAGATTTCTTGCCACTAACCATTACATGGTTGATGAATTTAGCAAGAAGTTGGCTTCCGTGTTTAGGATCCGGAAGGACTTCACGCTTAGCGACGACGCGTCTTCTAGGCATATCTATATCCTCTTCAGGTTCGCCCGAGACAATAATATTACTGCTCGGCCTTACTGTATTAAAAAATTGTGTCTAAACGATGAATTAAGAAGCGGTTGCTTACTTAGGACGTTTAGTACCGTACTTAGAACGGCCTTGCTTACGATTTTGTACGCCTGAAGTATCCAAGCTACCACGTACTGTGTGATAACGAACACCCGGTAGATCTTTTACACGACCGCCACGAATCAGCACTACGCTGTGTTCTTGTAGGTTGTGACCTTCACCACCGATGTAGGAAGTTACTTCAAAGCCGTTAGTCAAGCGAACACGACATACTTTACGCAAAGCCGAGTTAGGCTTTTTAGGTGTAGTAGTATATACGCGTGTGCAGACACCGCGGCGTTGCGGACAAGCTTGTAACGCAGGAACGTCACTCTTTACCACTTTACGTTTACGTGGTTTACGAACCAACTGGTTAACGGTTGCCATTAGACAAACTCCACAGATCCAATTCTCATGGCGGAAATCGCCAAAATTTAGGAGGCGCAAGTTTAATTTGCGCCTATAAAACAGTCAATAGGGAGGTGACCAAAAAATCACCTCCCTAGTCATTTAACAGCAAATAATTAGTCTTTCAGTGCAGCACTTAGTGCTTCTTCTACTTCTGAAGCACTGACTGTTGAAATTCCATCCTTTGCTGCTTGCGCAAGTTCTTTCTTCTTCTTGCGCTCGCTGTGGTAAGCCAAACCTGTACCAGCTGGTATCAAGCGACCGACTACAACGTTTTCTTTTAGGCCACGTAGATGATCTTTCTTACCTGTTACCGCACCTTCTGTTAAGACTCGAGTTGTCTCTTGGAAGGACGCAGCAGAGATGAAAGACTCTGTTGCCAAAGAAGCTTTCGTGATACCTAGAAGAACACGCTCATACTTAGCAGTGAATTTACCCTCTGCTTCTGCTTTTTCATTCGCATCCAGTACTTGCGTAAGCTCTACTTGGTCACCTTGGATAAGATCTGTATCACCAGACTCACCAACATCTACCTTACGTAGCATTTGGTTAACAATAACTTCAATGTGCTTATCGTTAATCACAACACCCTGTAGACGGTAAACTTCCTGCACTTCGTTAGTGATGTAGTCAGCTAAAGCCTCTACACCTTTTAGACGCAAGATATCATGAGGGCTTAGCGGGCCGTCGGCGATGATCTCACCTTTTTCCACTTCTTCACCATCAAAGATGTTGATTTGACGCCATTTCGGAATCAAAGTCTCGATTGGATCGCTGCCATCTTGTGGAGAGATAACCAAACGGATCTTACCTTTTGTTTCTTTACCAAAGCTAACCACACCTGTTGCCTCTGCCATAACAGCAGGATCTTTTGGACGGCGCGCTTCAAATAGGTCGGCCACTCGTGGCAGACCACCGGTGATATCCTTGTTACCCTGAGATTCCTGAGGAATACGAGCCAAGACTTCACCAGATTTAACCGTTGCACCGTGATCCAAGCTCAACAATGCTTTTTCTGGCAGCATGTATTGAACCGGTGAATCCGTACCAGGAATCAAGACAGGGTTACCCTCTGCATCAACTACGGCAATCATTGGGCGTAAATCTTTACCCGCAGACGGACGGTCTTTAATTTCAAGTACTTCGATGGTGGTCAAGCCTGTCATTTCGTCAGATTGACGACGAATAGTAACATTTTCTTCCATGCCGCTAAATTCTAGGCGACCTTCCATTTCAGATACGATTGGGTGTGTATGTGGATCCCAGTTAGCAACGACTTGACCTGCAGCCACTTCATCACCATCACGAACACTTAACACAGCACCGTAAGGTAGCTTGTAACGCTCTTTCTCACGACCCGCCTCATCAGCAATTGCCAATTCAGAAGAACGAGATGCCACAACCAAATGACCCGTATCACGTTCGATACTCTTCATTTTGTGGAAACGTACAGTACCGGCACTCTTAACTTGCACACTGTCTACTGCAGACGCTCGAGACGCTGCACCACCAATGTGGAAGGTACGCATGGTTAACTGTGTACCAGGCTCACCGATAGACTGAGCGGCAACAACACCAATCGCTTCACCGATGTTAACTTGATGGCCACGAGCCAGATCACGTCCGTAACACTTAGCACACACACCATGGCGCGTGTCACAAGTAATAACAGAGCGGATAATCATTTCGTCAATACCCGCTGCTTCAATAGTACGAACGTCTTGCTCGTCAATCAAAGTACCAGCTGGCAATACGTCGTTGCCTTTCGCATCAACTACGTCTTGAGCGATTACACGACCCAATACACGATGACCGAGAGGTACAACTACGTCGCCACCTTCAATCATGGCATTAACTGTGATGCCGCTTGTGGAGCCACAATCGATTTCAGTAATAACCAAATCTTGTGCTACGTCTACAAGACGACGAGTCAAGTAACCAGAGTTCGCCGTTTTCAATGCGGTATCAGCAAGACCCTTACGCGCACCGTGAGTCGAGGTAAAGTACTGCAATACAGACAAACCTTCACGGAAGTTCGCAGTGATCGGTGTTTCGATGATGGAACCGTCTGGTTTCGCCATCAAACCACGCATACCACCCAACTGACGCATCTGAGCAACACTACCACGGGCACCAGAGTCAGCCATCATGTAAACTGAGTTAAACGATTGTTGATCAACCGTCTCACCTGCTTTGTTTACAGTGGTTTCTTTTGCCAAGTTTTGCATCATAGCTTCTGTTACGGTTTCGTTCGTACGAGACCATAAATCGATTACCTTGTTGTACTTCTCGCCTTGCGTCACAAGACCATCAGCGTATTGGTATTCGATCTCTTTAACTTCTGCTTCGGCTTGCGCGATGATGCCAGCTTTCTCTGGTGGAATAACAAAGTCATCTACACCAACAGACGTACCAGACGCTGTCGCGTATTGGAAACCTGTGTACATCAACTGATCTGCAAAGATACAGCTCTCTTTCAAGCCAACTTTACGGTAACACTCATTGATCAAGTTCGAGATTGCCTTCTTCTTCATAGGCTGGTTTACCACCGCAAACGGTAGGCCATCAGGAACAATATCAAACAATAATGCGCGACCAACAGTGGTATCAGCAATGAAAGTAGAAGGTACTTTTTCGCCTTCTAGCGTTGTATCAACTTGGTTAATACGAACTTTTACTTTGGCATGCAATTCAACTTGTTTTGCACCATATGCACGGTGTACTTCTTTGATGTCAGAAAACGCCATGCCTTCACCTTTGGCATTGATTTTCTCACGAGTCATGTAGTACAGACCCAATACAACGTCCTGAGAAGGAACGATAATTGGCTCACCGTTAGCAGGTGATAAGATGTTGTTCGTAGACATCATCAAGGTGCGCGCTTCTAGCTGCGCCTCAAGAGTCAATGGAACGTGAACCGCCATTTGGTCACCATCGAAGTCAGCGTTATAAGCCGCACACACTAGTGGGTGCAACTGGATCGCTTTACCTTCGATCAGCATAGGTTCAAACGCTTGGATACCCAAACGGTGAAGTGTTGGTGCACGGTTCAACATCACTGGATGTTCGCGGATAACCTCATCAAGGATATCCCACACTTCAGGTGTTTCACGCTCAACCATTTTCTTCGCTGCTTTGATCGTCGTCGCCATGCCACGAAGTTCTAGCTTAGAGAAAATGAATGGCTTGAACAGCTCAAGTGCCATTTTCTTAGGAAGACCACACTGGTGCAAACGCAGTGAAGGACCTACCGTGATAACAGAACGACCAGAGTAGTCTACACGCTTACCTAGCAAGTTCTGACGGAAACGACCTTGCTTACCTTTGATCATATCTGCCAAAGATTTCAAAGGACGTTTGTTAGAACCGGTAATTGCACGACCACGACGTCCATTATCAAGCAACGCATCAACAGACTCTTGCAACATACGCTTTTCGTTACGCACGATGATGTCTGGAGCAGAAAGCTCAAGTAGGCGCTTTAGACGGTTGTTACGGTTGATCACACGACGGTAAAGGTCGTTCAAATCAGACGTTGCAAAACGGCCACCTTCTAGAGGTACTAATGGACGAAGATCTGGCGGTAGAACCGGCAGTACTTCAAGTACCATCCACTCAGGGTTGTTACCAGAATGGTAGAAAGCTTCAACAAGCTTAAGACGCTTAGAAAGCTTCTTAATGCGAGTTTCAGAATTCGTGCTGTTTAGCTCTTCACGCATTCTGTTGATTTCTTCAGGCATGTCTAAATCGCGCAACAACATTTGTACCGCTTCTGCACCCATGCGGGCGTCAAATTCGTCACCGAATTCTTCTAGCGCTTCAAAGTATTGCTCGTCATTTAGCAACTGGCCTTTATCAAGCGTTGTCATGCCTGGATCGATCACGATGAAAGATTCAAAGTACAGTACACGCTCAATATCACGTAGTGTCATATCTAGGATAAGACCGATACGAGATGGAAGAGATTTTAAGAACCAAATGTGAGCCACTGGCGATGCAAGCTCAATGTGTCCCATGCGTTCACGACGCACTTTAGACAGAGCCACTTCAACGCCACACTTCTCACAAATAACACCGCGGTGTTTCAAACGTTTGTATTTACCACACAAACATTCGTAGTCCTTAATAGGACCAAAGATTTTTGCACAGAACAAACCGTCACGTTCTGGTTTGAACGTACGGTAGTTGATGGTCTCAGGCTTTTTAACTTCACCGTAAGACCATGAACGAATCATATCTGGTGATGCCAAGCCAATGCGGATCGCATCAAACTCGTCAGATTGTCCCTGTGATTTTAGAAGACCTAATAAGTCTTTCATGGATATTCGCCCCACTCATAAGGCTGGGGAGCTTTGCTCCCCAGCAGGTCAAATGTGATTCGTGCTTATTCGTTTTCCAACTCGATATCGATACCAAGAGATCGGATCTCTTTAACCAATACGTTGAAGGACTCAGGCATGCCCGGTTCCATACGGTGATCGCCATCGACGATGTTTTTATACATCTTCGTACGGCCATTCACGTCATCGGACTTAACAGTCAACATTTCTTGTAGCGTGTAAGCGGCACCGTATGCTTCTAGTGCCCATACCTCCATCTCACCGAAACGCTGACCACCGAATTGCGCTTTACCACCCAACGGCTGTTGAGTAACCAAGCTGTATGAACCTGTAGAACGTGCGTGCATTTTGTCGTCAACCAAGTGGTTCAACTTAAGCATGTACATGTAACCTACCGTTACAGGACGCTCAAAGGCTTCACCAGTTCGGCCGTTAAACAAACGAACCTGACCACTTGCATTCAATCCAGCCAGACGCAACATGCGTTTGATCTCAGACTCTTTCGCACCATCAAAGGCACCAGATGCCATTGGTACACCACCTTTAAGGTTGGCAGCCAATGTCAGAATTTCTTCGTCTGTGAAGCTAGCTAGATCTTCCGTACGCGCACACTGTAGCTCGCCTTCGTAGCCATTGTAGATTTCATCTAGGAAACTACGTAGCTCAGCAACGGCTTCAGCTTTTTCGCGTTCAACGGCTAGCATCTCATTGATCTTGCGTCCCAACCCTTTAGAGGCAGCACCCAAGTGAGTTTCTAGTACCTGACCTACGTTCATACGCGATGGAACACCAAGCGGGTTCAACACGATATCAACTGGGTCACCGTTTTCATCGTACGGCATATCTTCTACAGGCATAATCTTAGAGATTACACCCTTGTTACCATGACGGCCGGCCATTTTATCACCAGGCTGGATACGACGCTTGATCGCCACATAAACCTTAACGATTTTCAACACACCAGGTGCTAGATCATCGCCAGTTTGCAGTTTACGTTTCTTATCTTCGAATTTCGCATCAAGCTCTTTACGGCGCTCAACCAAAGCGGCTTGAGCTTTTTCAAGCTGCTCACTCGCTTCTTCATTGGCAACACGAATCTTAAACCACTCAGGGTGATCCAAGTTCCCTAGGTATTCTTCGGTAATGATCGCATTGCGAGCCAAACTTGGTCCGCCTTCTGCTTGTTGACCCACTAACGCTTCAGCAAGGCGCTCGAAGGTAGCTTTCTCAACAATACGGAACTCTTCGTTCAAGTCTTTACGAACTTGATCAAGCTGCGTTTTTTCGATGTGCTTAGCACGCTCATCTTTCTCAATACCGTCACGAGTAAACACCTGTACGTCAATAACAGTACCACGAGTACCCGTTTTAACGCGTTGTGATGTATCTTTCACATCAGATGCTTTCTCACCAAAGATAGCTCGCAAAAGCTTCTCTTCAGGCGTAAGTTGTGTTTCACCTTTAGGGGTTACTTTACCTACTAGAATATCACCAGGCTCAACTTCCGCACCGATATAAACGATACCGGATTGATCAAGCTTAGAAAGTGCGCCTTCGCCCACGTTCGGGATATCCGCAGTAATTTCTTCTGGCCCAAGCTTAGTATCACGCGCCACACAAGTAAGTTCTTGAATGTGGATAGACGTGAAACGGTCTTCCTCAACAACACGCTCAGATACTAGGATCGAGTCTTCGAAGTTGAAACCATTCCAAGGCATGAAAGCAATACGCATGTTTTGACCAAGAGCCAAGTCACCCATGTCGACAGAAGGACCGTCAGCCATGATGTCACCTGAAGCAACTTTTTCACCCTTCATCACCAAAGTACGCTGATTGATACAGGTATTTTGGTTAGAACGAACGTATTTTGTCAGGCTGTAGATATCTACACCCGCTTCACCAGCCATAGTTTCTTCAGAGTTCACACGAACAACGATACGGCTTGCGTCAACAGACTCAATTACACCGCCACGTTTCGCAACGATACAAACACCAGAGTCTTTTGCGACATTGCGCTCCATACCCGTACCTACTACTGGCTTATCAGCCTTAAGCGTTGGTACTGCTTGACGTTGCATGTTCGAACCCATCAAGGCACGGTTGGCGTCATCGTGTTCTAGGAACGGAATCAAAGAAGCCGCTACCGACACAACCTGACGAGGCGACACATCCATTAGGTTTACTTTTTCTTTCGGGATCAAAGTGGTTTCGTGCATATGACGCACCTGAACCAATTCGTCTACCAAGCGACCTTCTGCATCAACATTTGCTGACGCTTGTGCAATAACGTATTTCGCTTCGTCAATCGCAGAGATGTAAACCGTTTCGTCGGTCATCTTGCCATCAACAATTTTACGGTATGGCGTTTCTAAGAAACCGTAGCTGTTAGTGCGTGCGTAAGTAGACAAAGAGTTGATCAAACCGATGTTTGGTCCTTCCGGTGTCTCGATCGGACATACACGACCATAGTGAGTCGCGTGTACGTCACGCACCTCAAAGCCAGCACGCTCACGAGTCAAACCACCAGGCCCCAATGCAGAAACACGACGTTTGTGCGTAACTTCTGACAACGGGTTGTTTTGGTCCATGAACTGAGACAATTGGCTAGAACCAAAGAATTCTTTGATTGCTGCCGCTACCGGCTTAGCATTCAATAGATCTTGTGGCATTAGGCCATCCGCTTCTGCCATAGACAGACGTTCTTTCACCGCACGCTCAACACGTACTAGGCCAACGCGGAATTGGTTTTCAGCCATTTCACCAACAGAACGAACACGACGGTTACCCAAGTGATCGATGTCATCTACCATGCCGTTACCATTACGAATATCCAGTAATGTTTTCAGTACAGCTACGATGTCATCGTTATCCAGGATGCCGCTACCGGTATCTTCTTCACGACCTAGACGACGGTTGAATTTCATTCGACCTACGCCAGAAAGATCGTAACGATCTTCAGAGAAGAACAAGCCTTGGAATAAGCCTTCCGCAGATTCTTTGGTTGGTGGCTCACCAGGACGCATCATGCGGTAAATTTCTACCAATGCTTCCAACTGGTTGTTCGTTGGATCGATGCGCAATGTGTCAGAAATGAATGGACCATTATCTAAATCATTAGTGTATAGCGTATCTACTTCTGTGATACCTGAAGAAACCAAGGCTTCTAGAAGGTCAACAGACAGTTCAGTATTCGCTTCAGCAATCAACTCGCCCGTCGCAGGGTGAGTCAAGTTTTTCGCTGTCACTTTGCCAAGCATGTACTCTAGTGGTACGGATAAGCGCTCAAGACCCGCCTTTTCCATAACACGAATGTGCTTAGCTGTAATACGACGACCTTCCTCGACGATCAGCTCACCATTTGCATCGGCAATATCAAACAATGCAGTCTCGCCACGGAGACGGTTAGCGATCAAGTCCATTTCGAAACCATCACGACTCATGTAGAAACGTGTTGTATCGAAGAAAGTTTCTAGAATTTCTTCAGTTCCATAACCCAAGGCGCGCAACAAAATTGTCGCAGGCAGCTTACGACGACGGTCAATACGAACAAAGACGCAATCTTTTGGATCAAACTCGAAGTCCAACCATGAACCACGGTAAGGAATTACGCGAGCAGAATGGAGCAATTTACCTGAAGAGTGAGTTTTACCACGGTCATGGTCAAAAAACACACCAGGAGAACGGTGTAACTGAGAAACGATTACACGCTCTGTTCCGTTAATTACAAAGGTACCGTTTTCGGTCATGAGTGGAATTTCACCCATGTAAACTTCTTGCTCACGGATGTCTTTGATGGCCTTATTCGAAGACTCTTTATCATAGATAATTAGTCGAACTCGAACACGCAAAGGTGCCGCGTAGGTTACACCACGCAATTGACACTCTTTTACATCAAATACTGGCTTACCTAAACGGTAATCGACATATTCAAGCGCCGCGTTGCCAGAAAAGCTAACCATTGGAAAGACAGATTTAAAGGCCCCATGCAGACCTAATTCCCCACGCTCTGCAAGAGATTTACCTTCTTGCAAGAAATTACGGTAGGATTCAAGCTGAATTGCCAGTAAGTATGGCACATCCAAAACGGGCGGCAGTTTACCGAAATCCTTACGGATACGTTTTTTCTCAGTGTATGAGTAAGCCATCAACATTCCCCAGCTTGTGCACATTGACGCAAAAGGCCCAAATCAGGCCTTACCATTATGGGAGCATAATCTCCCATTTGAAAAAATCTTTTTTATCTGAGTTTCAGAAACCCAAAAAGGCCGGTGACAATATTGTCACCAGCCATTTCGACTATAGGCCGAAATCTGGAAATACAAGTATCATTACTTGATTTCGACAGATGCACCAGCTTCTTCAAGAGCCGCTTTAAGTGCTTCAGCGTCTTCTTTAGAAACGCCTTCTTTAACAGTCGCTGGAGCGCCGTCAACCATTGCTTTAGCTTCTTTCAAGCCTAGGCCAGTTGCTGCACGTACAGCTTTGATTGCGTTAACTTTCTTATCGCCTGCAGCAGTAAGAACAACGTCAAATTCTGTTTGTTCTTCAGCGGCTGCGCCAGCGTCGCCAGCAGGACCAGCTGCTACAGCTGCTGCTGCAGATACGCCAAATTTTTCTTCCATTGCTGAAATTAGTTCAACAACGTCCATCACAGACATTTCTGCTACTGCATTGATGATATCTTCTTTAGTTAGAGCCATGACTCAGATTCCTAGCATTTTCAAATTGCCCGAGGGCAATAAAATAAATATTTTTCATCAAAAAGGGAGTAATTAAAATTACGCCGCTTCTTGCTCTTTTTGATCGCGAACCGCTGCAAGAGTACGTACAAACTTGCTTGTTGCGCCCTGAATAACACTCATCAGTTTCGCAATAGCTTCTTCGTATGTAGGCAGTGTTGCCAAACGATCAATGTCGCCTGCTGGGATCAACTCACCGTTGAACGCCAACGCTTTTACTTCAAACTTGTCGTTCTCTTTCGCAAAAGATTTCAACAAACGAGCCGCCGCACCTGGGTGTTCGTTTGAGAAAGCGATTAGCGTAGGGCCAACAAAGCTATCTTGTAAGCATTCGAAGTCAGTGCCTTCAACTGCACGGCGAGCCAATGTATTACGTACTACACGTACATAAACACCTGCTTCACGCGCTTCTTTACGAAGTGCAGTCATGCTGCCCACGGTAACACCGCGGGAATCAGCTACTACTGCAGACAACGCAGTTTTGGCAGCTTCGCTAACTTCGGCGACAATGGCTTTTTTGTCTTCTAGACCTAATGCCACTGGTTTTCTCCTGGATTAGCAGGGAATAAATTCCCCTATTTTTTACCAACTCTCCGATTACTCGAAGTACTTGCTGGTGAGTTAGATCCAGTAATCTGAATCGGGCCACACCATCTGCGCAGGACAAACATTTATCAACGTTTAATTAAACCGTTAGATTCCTGCGGTCTTTGACGGCCTGCTAATCACTTAAAAAATGAACGCAGACCCCAAAGCTCTTGATTTAGAAGCTTAACGCACCTAAATCAATTTGTAGACCAGGTCCCATTGTAGAAGACAAGGTCACTTTTTTCATGTAGACACCTTTTGATGAAGCAGGCTTAGCACGACGCAAGTCAGCCAATAGCGCTTCAAGGTTGCCTTTGATAGATTCAGCCGTAAATTCAATAGAACCTACACCAGCATGAATAATACCATTTTTATCTGTACGGTAACGAGCTTGACCTGCTTTAGCGTTCTTAACCGCTGTTGCAACATCAGGCGTTACTGTGCCAACTTTAGGGTTAGGCATTAGGCCACGAGGACCAAGCACCTGACCTAGTTGACCAACGATGCGCATCGCGTCTGGAGAAGCGATAACAACGTCGAAATCTAGGTTGCCAGCTTTAACTTGTTCAGCCAAATCTTCAAAACCAACAACATCTGCGCCAGCTTCTTTCGCCGCTTCAGCATTAGCACCTTGTGCAAATACAGCAACGCGAACATCTTTACCAGCACCATTAGGCAAAACAGTAGAACCACGAACAGCCTGATCAGACTTACGAGGGTCAACGCCTAGGTTAACAGATACATCGATAGATTCTTTAAACTTAACAGTAGAAAGCTCAGACAAAAGAGCAACAGCCTCTTCAACAGAGTACAACTTAGTTGCTTCTACTTTTTCTGCGATCAAGCGAGCGCGTTTAGTTAGCTTAGCCATTAGTTCACACCCTCAACTTCAAGACCCATAGCGCGTGCGCTACCAGCGATTGTACGAACCGCTGCATCCATATCAGCTGCTGTTAAGTCAGCTTTCTTAGCTTCAACAATCTCTTCTAGCTGTGCACGAGTAACCGTACCAACTTTCTGAGTGTTTGGACGAGGAGAACCACTCTTAAGGCCAGCTGCTTTTTTCAGCAGAACAGACGCAGGAGTAGATTTCGTTTCGAATGTAAAGCTACGGTCACTGTAAACAGTGATGATAACCGGTGTAGGAAGACCTGGCTCAACACCTTGAGTTTTGGCGTTGAATGCTTTACAGAATTCCATGATGTTCACACCATGTTGACCCAATGCTGGACCTACTGGTGGACTTGGGTTCGCTTGACCCGCTTTAACTTGTAGCTTGATATAAGCTTGGACTTTCTTAGCCATTTTTTTAACTCCAGATGGGTCACTGCCCGAAGGCTACCCGTTCAACAATATCAGGCTTTTTCAACCTGACTAAATTCCAAATCAACCGGTGTAGAGCGCCCAAATATAAGCACCGCCACCTTGATTCGGCTTTTATCGTAATCCACTTCCTCAACCACACCATTAAAGTCAGCAAACGGCCCTTCGTTAACACGAACAACCTCACCCACCTCAAACAATGTTTTCGGACGCGGTTTATCTACACCATCATTAACACGCTGTAGAATGGCATCAGCCTCACGACTGGTAATTGGGGAAGGCTTATCAGCCGTACCACCTATAAAACCAAGCACACGAGACGTACCTTTAACCAAATGCCAAGAGTCATCATTCATATCCATTTGAACCAATACATAACCTGGATAGAACTTTCTTTCGCTCTTGCGCTTCTTGCCATCTCGAATTTCAACGATTTCTTCCGTTGGAACCAAGATGTCACCAAAATTATCTTCCTGCCCCATAACCTGCACTCGCTCTATAAGCGAACGCATTACGTGCTTTTCGTACCCTGAGTACGCCTGTACTACATACCATCGTTTGGTCACGAGCAACTCCTAACTAATTACCGAGGAAACGACCCAACCAAGGAACGAATCCACTCCCCACAGTACTAGAGACATAAAAAGAACAACCGCTAATACAATCAAGGTTGTTTGCACTGTCTCTTGCCTAGTTGGCCACACTACTCTGCGAATTTCAGTTTTTGCTTCTTTTGCTAAAGTAAAAAAAGCCTTCCCTTTCGCAGTCTGTAACGCAACAAAACCAGCAACACCAGCCAACACCAAAACTGCAATCAAACGATACAATAGTGACTCAGTAGAATAATAGTTGTTACCAATCACACCTACTGCAACTAATAATACAACAATCGCCCACTTAAATACGTCCCCGCGAGACGCTTGAGCTTCAGTATTCGAACTCATACTTCAGGTGATCCCTAACTAAGAAATAGGATACGAAAGATGGCAGGCCAAGAGGGACTCGAACCCCCAACAGCCGGTTTTGGAAACCGGTGCTCTACCAATTGAACTATTGGCCTACATTCGTATGGGCGGAGGATGATACCCAAAGACGCTAAGTTTAGCAAGGGTATCTGCCCAAAAAACAGACAATAAAAAAGGCGGACAATCCACCTATCTTTTGCAATGAAATTACTGGAGCTCATGAGCAGATTTGAACTGCCGACCTCACCCTTACCAAGGGTGTGCTCTACCAACTGAGCTACATGAGCAACTGGAGCGGGTAGCGGGAATCGAACCCGCCTCTTCAGCTTGGAAGGCTGAGGTAATAGCCACTATACCATACCCGCAAATGGTGGAGGGAGGTGGATTCGAACCACCGAAACTTTCGTGGCAGATTTACAATCTGCTCCCTTTGGCCACTCGGGAACCCCTCCACAATACTCATTGCTTATTCGCAACACCCCAAAAGGTGGGAGACATTATATGAATCGTTTTTTTAATTGCAAGTACTAGCAAGGGTTTTTTTCTAATTTTATCATCATCTTGGCAAGATCTAACCGAGATATGAGTTCTTGCCATTGGCTTTCCGTAACAGGCGCCTCCACATCGATGTTTGACAAGGCAACCGTACGCATATGTTCAAAAATATCCACGCTATAACCGGAAGCTTTTTGAATGCGATCGCGCGCTTGATTGGCCCGCTCTTGCGATGAATATAAGCCCAATGAAATACGATTTTTCATTTCCTCACGATTAATAATAAAACTGTCTATAGATTTAGCCGCCAAAGTCTTGACAATATTCGTTGCCATGGCAGGCGTTTCTGGGGCAGCAATATACAACCAATATTTAGCCCGCTTGCCTGTCACCTCTTGAATCTGATAATTCCAGCCTACCTCTTTTAGTTGCGCAACGACCTGATCACGCTCAGCCGCTCTTTCTACTTCAATACGAGGGCAAAGCAGATTTTCCGTAGGCCGGGTATCATTTGCTAACACTGTGTCCAACGCTTGCTGTACCGACTCAACAGGTGTTTCACCATTACCAGCCGAGGCTTGGATGTTACTGACGACAGGAACTTGTTCCGAAATTAAACGGATGGTTTCCCCTACTGGCGGCTCATACATGGGTTGCTCTTTGCTCACCACAACGTCTTGTGTGAAGCTATCCCAACTGAAAAAGGCGGCATTCAACAATACAATCGCCACAAATAACCATTTCATTTTTGACCTCTTATTTGCTCGTCACCCACCAGCTTAGCCCCTAACGCCACTAAATATGGTTGTTTGATTACAGATATTCCCAGTTTTGCCATCAGCACTTCTCCGTCACCGCCGGTCACTACCCACTGATAATCTGCGTAGTCGTTATGTATACGGCCTAAGAAACCTAACACCATTTCATAACAACCCTCAGCGACCGCTCGTGCCGTCGAGTTAGGTAAGCCGTTGCCCGTCACCACCTCTTCTGCCACATAGCGCACTTTTGCAGTTTGCGTTAACAAGGATTGTTCCATCAGGGCCAAACCAGGTGTAATGTAGCCGCCAAGGTGTTCACCAGCAGTGCTCACTACATCCACTTTAATTGCCGTTCCCGCATCCACAACGACAAGATTACCGCCTATGTGATGATGAGCTGCAATAACCGTTAACCAGCGGTCCACTCCTAAACGGGCCGGTTCATCGTAGGCATTTTTTACACCACATGCTTGAGCTTGGCTGTATAACAACTGTAAGGCTGTCGCTGGAAAACACGCTTGCAGTGTGTTCACGATATCGTTCGTTGCAGATTCCGAGCGCACGCTGGCGACATAAATCGCGGCCGGTCGTTGTGTGCTATAGAAGATTTTCAGAGCCTCTTCGTCTCTATATTGCCAAACTACTTTAGAATCATAAAAGAGCGTATATTTAATCGAGGTATTACCAGCGTCTACAACTAAAATTCTATCCACGACGAACACTTATCTCCCCACCATGAAGCGCCACAATCTCACCGTTTTCCTCCATTAGCAAAGCACCTTTTTCATCAATGCCCCGAGCAACACCATGACGAGTTTGATGAACAGATGTCACAGTAATATTTTGGTTATACAAGACATCATGGGCTTGCCACTGGTTTTGATACAACTTCATCCCGTGACCTGTTTCGAACGCCTGACAAACCACCACTAACTCTTGGGCCAATTCCGCCAAAATGTGATTGCGACTTGGACGCTGGGGTAAGCGCGATGTTAAATCCGTCCAAGGCTGATCCACTTGCGCCATGGTTTTATCGTCCATTTCCACATTCATGCCAATGCCAATAATGACATGACAAACATCTTGATCAGCAACCATTTCGAGCAGAATGCCACACAGCTTTTTTCCGTCTACCTGTACATCGTTCGGCCACTTTAACCCAGGATTAGGTACGCCGATTTTTTTGAGCACGCGGGCAACCGCGACCCCAACCGCCAGACTCAACCCCTCTATCACGCTAGGACCACTTTCAAAGCGCCAGACAAATGACATCATGAGATTTTTCGCCAGACCGCCTTCCCATTGACGGCCACGTCGACCTTTGCCTTGTGTCTGGCGTTCGGTGGCCAAGAGTACGGGCAAAGGGCGATTCATCGCAATGTATTGCTTCGCATCCTTGTTGGTGGATTCGGTGTCAAATTTCAGCTGAAGCGCTACGGCCTCAGGCACACCATATTCCGCTAGCGTCGAGTTAGACAGTAGCTCAAGTGGTGCCGGCAAACGGTAACCTCGGCCTTTCACAGAATGAACGGCCAAACCCATGGTTTCTAATTTCTTCAGTTGTTTCCAAACTGCCGCACGAGTGATACCTAGGGCTTCGCCTAATTCTTCCCCAGAGTGAAATTTACTATCACTCAGCAAAGCTAAAATAGCCTGCATTAACGCACTCCATTGTTAGATATTTGTAGGCGCCGCAAAGGGCACAAGATGTTGTTTATCACTTAACTGCAGCCAATTTTCCTGAGGATAATGGCAGGCTTGATCGACGGCATGAACGGCATAAGCATGACGAGATTGTGAAGATCGATTAGCATAACTCAAATGAGGAAACTCACCATTCAATATTACCAAAGACCCTTTGGGCACAGGCAAAGCCACCAGCTCATTATTATCCCACTGATACTCTTTTATCGTCACCATCTTGGTTTCAATGGCATCTGGCGCACAACGCTCAAAACGTTTCAGCAAACCAATTTTATGACCGCCCGGTATGCCCCACAAACACCCATTCTCTAATGTGGCATCTTCGATCGCAAACCATAAACCAATCACACTCATAGGTTGAGTATAAAGGAAGGTACTGTCCTGATGACAATTCACTTCGCCACCAATACTTGGTTGCTTAAAAATATACATAGATTGCACTGCAGCCGGTTGCGCCATGCCTAACTGCTGCAAAATCCCAGACCAGACCGTATCTAATGAAAAAGCTTTAAATAGTGCATCTTGGCTGTGTAAACCATGACCTACTTTGTTGATAGATAACTCTAGAGACTGACGCAGCTCACCTTGAGCATCAAACGCTTCTTCTTCAAAAAAGAACGACACCTTATCCGCTGAGTCCATAAAGTATTGATCTGTATGTCGCACCTGTTCATTGGTGGTAAAGACAGATCGCACTGTGGCAGGGTCAAAGCTTTCTAATAAATCTCCCATATGAGACTTAAGAGCGTCACATGTTTTCGCCGGCAGCAAAGATTCAATAACCAAATAGCCTTGCTGATGATATTGCTCGATCTGATCTGTTGTGAGCTGTATAGATGGCATTCGCAAAGTGTCTGTTGTCATCGCCTTATTCCTCATTTACTGGCTGTACTGCTAGGTCGGCATTTTCCTGTACAAAAAAGCTAATTTGTTGCATCAAGGCATCAAAATGTGGATTCCATGAGACTCTGGCCGCATGAGGGCTTTTTGCTAATAAAGCCTCTGAGCGTTCACCAAACCAGTGATCCTCTTGCGTACGACATGCCTGATACAAGTCTTCGTCTGCCATGTGCCAAGAACACACTCGGTAACTACCCTGCTCGCCGTAATAATCGTTATTTGGATTGCCAAGCACTCCCATGTGAGAGAGACCTAAAATATGTTGTTCTGACCAATCACTATTATAAACTTTAACCCGATCTGTGTTGGCATTCATTTGCATCACGCTGTACAACAGCATCTGACTATTTTGACCAATCATACCATTCTTAAACACCTGCTGAGTAACCTCAGAATCCACGGTTTGATCCTCTTCAGATAAAACAATAAATACGGGTAGTGTGCTTGGTTGCTCAAGCACCTGCGCCCTCACTTCCTTGGCTAATTTATAAACTTGAGCAATGGCAGGCACAGGAATAGAGGCATACTTAGCGAAATCGTCATCAGTGTATTGATCAAGCCAATCTATGAACGGCGCTAACCAAGGAGACAACCAATCGATTGCGCTGTTTATCTTAAAAGCAGGGGCAAACAGGATCACGCCATTAACATTCTTTGGATGATTCCAAGCATAGTCGGTTGCCAAAGCGCCACCGGTAGAAAAGCCGCCTACATATAGTGCATCGAGCTGTGTCGAAAACTGCTCAGCGGCGTTATAAAAGCTTTCTCGCCATTGCTCTCTAGAGACATCAAGTAAGTCTTCCGCGCGGGTACCGTGACCATCCAATAATATAACTCGTACTTGATAACAGGCCGCTTGTAAGGCTTGGGCCGAGTCGCGCATAGAAAAAGGGGAGTCGGACAGACCATGGGAGAGTAGTACACCAATTTTAGGGCGCCCTGCACACAATTGTTCGTTGGGCATTAGCTCAAATGGCGAGACAGCGGCAAGTTCTCGCTGCCATTGGGAGCCATCAAGCCACATTTTATTTGCTTTAAGGTCTGCTTGAGTTCGCGCGATATAATCCTCAAAGCTTTCCCCAACAAGAACACCCGCCCAAGACGAACCACTTATAACGAGCAGTAAAGCACTCCAACAAACACCTTTCCGATTCAGTTTCATACATTCACCTTGGGGATTTCCCGCTCCGCGCTTTCGATACCTACTATAGTAGCGCGCTATGCTATGATTCGGTATCTCATCCATTCATCTATGAGCAAATGCACCATCATGACATACCCTTGCCCGGAGCCTGTTGCCTCACTTTGGTTCCCATTAGTTAAAAAGTTCTACCAAGCACATTACCCAAGCGGCAAGCCCAATAAAGCTGAGCCCATCTGGGTGATTCGTCAGCAAGGAAAGATACTTTGTGCCGTGCGCTTAAAGCCCTTTCCTGAAAACCAGCTACTCACAGCCATGGTGACAGCACCGGAACAACGCCAACAAGGCCTTGGTACTCACCTTCTACAAGGCATACAACAACAACTAACACAAACACCTACCTATTGTTTCGCATTTACCCACCTTGTTGCCTTTTATGAACGCAATCAATTTACTGAAATCCTCCCGGAAGAACTGCCCGACACTTTACAGGAACGCTTCCTCACTTATCGCCGCCAAGGTAGGAAAATCACACCTATGCGATATAAAAGCTCTTAAAAATCACTTAAATTCTCTTAACTCTCTGAATTTACCTAAGCGTCATTGACCTCTTTCTGTGTCCTCCATTACCTTTAGCCTCAGCTAGTTTTCCAACACACAAACAGAATAAATAGAAATGGGGCCTAAGATGTCAATCAAGCTACCTGCCAATTCAAAAATGCTCGCGCCAGACTTTACTTTTGGCGTCGCTACAGCGGCCTTCCAGATTGAAGGCGCCAACACTGCTGACAATCGCCTACCCTGTATTTGGGATATCTTTTGTGCCACCCCAGGCAAAGTCATTAATGGCGATGACGGCTCCATGGCCTGTGACCACTACCACCTTTGGCAACAAGACATAGAACTCATCAAAGAGTTAGGCGTGGATGCTTATCGCCTTTCTATTGCTTGGCCTCGTGTGATGAATGAGCAAGGTGAAGCTAACCAAGCCGGTCTCGACTTCTACCGCAACCTACTCACCAAACTCAAAGAAGAAGGCATTAAAGTTTTTGTCACGCTTTACCACTGGGATCTACCTCAACACCTAGAGGATAAGGGCGGCTGGTTAAACCGTGAGACAGCTTACCTATTCAAAGAGTATGCAGACCTTGTGACTCGTGAATTAGCGGAATGGGTAGACAGCTGGGCAACCTTTAACGAACCTTTCTGTGCCGCCATTCTAGGCTACGAACTCGGCATCCATGCACCAGGCTTAAGCAAGCCTGAGTACGGACGCCAAGCCGCTCACCACATTTTGCTTGCCCATGGCTTGGCGTTACCTGTAATTCGCCAAAATGCTCCTAAGGCGCAAGTGGGCATTGTTATCAATATGAACCGTTCCTACGCAGCGAGTGCTAAGTCAGAAGATGAGTTTGCTTGCTTGATCCGAGAAACCTTGGACAACCAGTTTTTCATCGAGCCACTTATGAAGGGTCAATACCCTAAACTGCTGGCCAATGTTGCCCCACAATATCTGCCACAAGTCTTACCAGGAGATATGGAGATCATCAGCCAACCTATCGACTTTCTTGGCATGAATTTCTACACCTGTAACCATAATGCTTATGATGCAGAAAATTTATTTAAAGATGTGAAAAATAGCCTGCCGGTCGAATACACTGATATCGGCTGGGAAATCGCACCTCACGCCTTTGAAGAGCTGCTGATTAATTTAAACAAACAATACGATTTGCCACCTATCTTTATTACCGAAAATGGTGCTGCCTGTGACGATCACCTAGTATCAGGGCAAGTAGATGATGATCAACGCGTGCGCTATCTAAACAGCCATATTAATGCGGTCAACAACGCCATAGAAGCAGGTGTAGACATTCGTGGCTATTTTGCTTGGAGTTTAATGGATAACTTTGAATGGGCAGAAGGCTACAACAAGCGCTTTGGCTTAGTTTATGTGGACTATGAAACCCAACAAAGAACCATAAAACGCAGTGGCTACGCTTACCAAACCTTCCTCAGCGAGCGTTAAAACCCTTAGTAAACCAACTCGGTACAGAGTTCCTGTATTGAGTTGGTTTTACTTAATCAGACCCCTTTCCTTTTATTTTCTAGCAAGCATAGCGCCTCAAGCGTTAACTGGATAAAATTACCTAAATTCAATCCCTTGCAAAGGAAATACAATGAAAAATGCCGTGTTAGGTGTACAAATGCTATTTGTTGCATTTGGTGCACTTGTACTTGTTCCGCTCCTTACTGGTCTTGACCCTAACGTCGCCCTCTTCGGTGCAGGAATGGGGACCTTACTTTTTCAAATCATTACCCGACGTACCGTTCCTATTTTCCTTGCTTCCTCTTTCGCCTTTATTGCGCCAATCATTTACGGCGTACAAACTTGGGGGATTCCCGCCACCATGGGCGGCTTGATGGTCGCAGGTTTAGTGTATGTTTTGCTCGGTGCTTTCATTAAGATCAAAGGCGCTAACTTTATTCAAACCTTGCTACCTCCTGTCGTGATCGGTCCTATCATTATGGTCATCGGCCTAGGATTAGCCCCCGTAGCCGTAAACATGGCGCTGGGTAAAACTGGTGATGGCTCTGTCCAGCTATTTGATGCCGATATCGCGATTTGGATTGGTCTTGCCTCTCTGTTAACAACCGCCCTAATCAGTGTTTTCGCCAAAGGCATTATGAAGTTGCTACCTGTATTTGGCGGCATAGTCGTGGGCTACGTACTCAGCCTATTCGCAGGGATTGTTAGCTTCGATGCGGTTTATCAAGCGGCATGGTTTGCCGTTCCCAACTTTACTGCGCCTGAATTTAATATCAGCGCCATTCTCTTTATGATTCCTGTGGCGATTGCGCCCGCGGTAGAGCACGTAGGTGACATTCTCTCTATCTCCAACGTCACTGGGAAAAACTACCTGAAAAAGCCCGGCCTACATCGCACCATTGCAGGTGACGGTATTGCTACCATGGGGGCGGCAATGTTTGGTGCGCCACCTAATACCACCTACAGCGAAGTGACTGGCGCCGTGATGCTGACCAAAGCCTTTAATCCAGTGATCATGACTTGGGCGGCAGTTGCGGCCATCGTACTAGCTTGGGTGGGTAAACTGGGTGCCCTACTACAAACCATTCCATTACCGGTGATGGGCGGCATTATGATTTTGTTGTTTGGCTCTATCGCTGCGGTGGGCTTAAACACACTTATTAAGCATCAAGTAGACCTACACAAATCACGTAATCTGATCATTGTCGGTGTCACCCTCGTGTTTGGTATTGGTGGTATGGCTTTTGGTATTGGCGAATTCAGTCTACAAGGAATTAGCCTTTGCGGTATTGTCGCTATTCTATTGAACTTGATCTTGCCCCAGGATATTGGTGATAACCATATCGTCGACAAAACGCAAATTGATCAAGATAACTAAGCCTTATTACACAGCTAAATAATAGGCTGTCTGTATAATAAGGTTTATTCACTTTTATGGCCTTTGGTGATCTCATCTAAAGGCCATATTTTTACCACAGTTAGAGCATAGGAAAACATCTGCAAAGGGCGTAAAGTACGCCCATCAAGGATTAGACAAGGCCTCTCTCATGACCCCTAAACATATGCTTCTCGGCTTAGCCATTATTTTTGTCTGGGGCTTTAATTTCGTAGTGATAAAGTGGGGGTTAGATGATTTAACGCCTATGATGCTAGGCGGTTTACGGTTCCTAGTCATCGCCGTTATCGGCTCGCTCTTTTTCTCAAGGCCAAAGACCCCCTTAAAGTGGATCATTGCCTACGCCCTTGCCTTAAATTTTGGTCAATTTGCATTTTTGTTTACTGGCATGATGTTCGGTATGCCTGCTGGATTGGCCTCACTTGTACTGCAATCACAAGTGATCTTTACACTGATTTTCGCCGTCTTTCTTCTTAAAGAAATCGTTAGGCCTTACCAGATTCTAGCCATCGGCATCGCCGCAAGTGGTTTGTCAGTAATTGGCTTTGCAGATAGCAACACAACGCTTACCATACTGGGTTTTGCCTTAACATTGGCTGCTGCATCAAGCTGGGCTCTGGGCAATATCATCACCAAAGCCATTATCCAAAAAGGCTACGATGCGAACATCAACCTCATTATATGGTCTTGCTGGATACCTCCTATTCTCTTCTTCATCTGCGCTTACTTCATCGATGGTAGCCATGTCATGTGGGAAAACTTAATTGGCATTGATTGGAAGACACTTGCCACCTTGGCATACCTGTCCTTGTTTGCCACCCTAGGAGGCTATGGCCTATGGAGCTTCTTAATGGCTCGCTACCCTGCTGGCACCGTCGCCCCTTTAACCCTTGGTGTACCCGTAGTGGGCATCAGCTCTTCTGCTTTGTTGCTCGATGAGCAAATTAGCCAAGCCCAATGGGCCGGGATAGCTTTGGTTTTACTAGGCTTAATACTGAACACCTTTGGCAGTCGTTGGATCAACGCCATCACCAAACGCTAGAGTGTATGGGGAGTTAGTAAAGCAAAGACTTCATCTTATCTTCATCAAACTCTTTTAAAGATTTTCGGGCCAGATGCCTGAAGGGTAGTGCTTTCACAATCTCTTCAAAAGGCTGTACGGCAAACGCCCAAAAAATCGACACATCCCAATAGAGTATCAAGGCGGCACACAAAGGAATGGACACCAACCACTGACCAGTGAAATTGATTTTAAACACCGCCGTCGTTTTACCTAACGCCCTCAGAACATGACCATGCACCGTGTTATAGCCACGCACCATAGGTAAAAATATATACAAGGGCGCAATAGCCGCAAGAGCGATATAAGTGTCGGCCTCTAAACTAGAGTAAAAGTAGGGTAAACAGAAACTCAGCACCGCAAATAAGCCTCCACAGGCGATCGATACCGCCACCGCGACATCAATGCTCTTGTTCACGCACTGGGGCAAATCCTTAAGGTTTCTTGAACCTATCAGCTGACTGATGCTAATCGCCGTCGCATGAGCCCAAGCGGTAATAAACTGACTACCCCCACGCAACCAAGGCATGATGATAATAATCGCCGCATAAGCGTTAAGGCTCAATTGTGAATACAGTAGCTGATAAACACTGATACCAATCTGAAGAATCGTAATATTTGCGGCAACCGGAAAGATCTCAAAACTATGCTGTTTCATATTCATGAAAAAAGCTCGAAGATTTGTCTTCAAGGACAGCTTCATAGTGCCTTTAAAGCGCACATACCAAGCCAAGTACAAAGTGCGCAGCACAATCGCCAAAACACTTCCTAATGCCGCCCCTGCAACCCCCATACCCTGAAAAGAAAGCACCCCGGAGATTAAGCAATACGAAAATAGCGTATTAAGCGGCATCTCAAGTAAATAGCCATGTAACGGCACCTTACTCTGACCTTGGCTATTCAATAGCGCCGTCATGACCTGCGTTAGCGCGGTAAAAGGCACAAGATACTTGGCCCATGCGAGATAGCTGAGAGTTTGCGTTAGCAGCTCATCCCCCTGAACTAAACGAGCAACAAGCGCCTCATCAAACAAACACAACAACAGCCAAAAAAATACAGACACAGTACAATTAATCGCCAAACCAGCCCAAAAGCCTATGGCAACAGAGGAACTAGAACCTGACCCCACGGCACGGCTTAAAATCAACTGAGTACCATTGGCTAGAGCCATATGAACACCCAACATAAACACCAAGACCGCCGCAGAAATACCCATCGCCGCCAAAGGTGCCTCACCTAAAGGCGACACCAAGAAGGTATCGATCATTAGCATCGACTGCATAAGCAAACCGTTTAAAGCCAACGGCCAAGCAATTAAAATATTTTTTCTGAGGAAAGACTGAGATGACATAATCCGTTACATATATTTGTATGATGAATTAGAAATATTACCACGCGGTTCGAGGGAAATCATAAAACAGCCAAAAACAGAATTGATCAATGGCGATCAGAACGAAAACTCGCTGAAAAACTTACGTTATCTTCAAAAGGTTTTCCGCGTCAGCCTGAAGGCGGACCTACGGTTTGTTATCAGTATAAGTCAGGCTGGTTTTGTAGGTTCGGCTTTAGCCGAAGGCGGAATTGATGACAATCAAGCGCAATCATGCAATTCAAAGATTAACCCAAACATCATCGGTAAGCGTGGCTAATGAAAAATATGCTTTATTTTCAAAATGATTTCCGCGTCAGCCTGAAGGCGGACCTACGGTTGATCATCAGTATATGTGAAGCTTATCTTGTAGGTTCGGCTTTAGCCGAAGGCGGAGTTGATGGTAGTCCAGTGTAATCATGCAATTCAAAGATTAACTCAAACATCATCGGTAAGCGTGGTTCCTGTGGAACCATTTCCGCATAAATGCGAACCTACGATTAGTTATCAGCATTTATTGGATGTTTTGCTTTGAATTTGGGAGGGTTGTGGATTTGCATTTACGCTGACGCGTCGAGGCACGAGACAGGCGCAAGTAAATGGAAGACCACAACCTGCGTTGTACCATGGCTCAGAGCGAAAATTCACTAGAAAAAGCACTCAAGAGGTTTTCCGCGTCCCGCTAAAGCGGTACCTACTTTGGTATGACTGAAACGAAAAAACCCTGATAGCAACTAAGCTATCAGGGTTTCTCTTAATTTAAAGCTTGACGACAACCTACTCTCGCATGCGTGTCTGCAATAAAAAACCCCACACAGCGTTGGCTATGTGGGGTTCTCGTATAATTAAGCTTGACGACGACCTACTCTCACATGGGATCCCCCA